>DASWVE010000192.1:0-20791 GCA_036401315.1 Candidatus Acidiferrales bacterium | reverse complement strand
TCGGGCGCACGAAATTTTGTTGCGTAAGACGCAGGAGATGATTTCGGGATGCCCTTGCGAACAGGGGTGCCCTTCTTGCGTGGGACCGGCGGGCGAGAAATGCGAGAAGACGAAGGAAGTGGCGTTGGCGATTTTGGCGAGGTTATGTGAGACGGCGACTTCGGCTTCGACCGCAGCGGCTTAGTAACTCGCGAAAGATAAAACCCATGTCATTGCGTGAAAAAATATCGGGGCTGGCGGCTTTAAGACCAGCGAAGGGACGAGGGGCGGCGGCGAAGGTGACGTCCGCGGAAGCGGCTTCGTCTGACGCGGCGGCGGTGCGGCGGGGATTTTCGCCGAGTTTGCCTCATGGGGCCGAAGCGTTGGCGGCGCGGCTGGAAGGTAAGGCGCTGGTGAATTCTTTTGGCGAGCATTTGAGCGTGCGGAAATGGTTTTCGGAGGCGATTGGATTTGCGGCCCCGGAAGGCGAAGTGAATGCGGACGCGCTGCGTTTGCTGGCGCCCGATGGGGCTAGCGAGATGGCGGATCCGAGCCAGTGGCTTTTTCTCGATACGGAAACGACGGGATTGATGGGTGGGACGGGAACGTATCCGTTTATGGTGGGAATTGCGTGGTGGGACGCGGGCGGTTTGGAAGTGGAACAATTTTTTATGCGCGACTATCACGAAGAGCACGCGCTGCTGGTGACGTTGGCCGAACGGCTGGCGGAGCGGCGGGTGCTGGTGACGTTCAACGGGAAATCGTTCGACTGGCCGCTGCTGGAAACCCGATACAAGATGACGCGAAAGATTCCAGCGCCCACCCTGCGCGGGCATCTGGATTTTCTGCATCCGGCGCGGAATTTGTGGCGGATACGCCTGGGTTCGGTGCGGCTGGCGGAGCTGGAAAAGCATGTGCTGGGGTGGGATCGGGGTGCGGATTTGATTTCGGCGATGATCCCGCAATTTTATTTCGACTATTTGCGAGGCGGATCGCCAGAGCCGCTGGTGCAGATTTTTCTGCACAACCAGATGGACCTGCGGGGGCTGGCGGGATTGGCGAGCCGGATTCTTTCGATTTTGGCGGCGCCGGAAGCGGCGGAGCAGGATGGCCTGGAATTATTCGGGGTCTCGCGGATTTGCGAGCGGCGCGGAGAAATGGCGCGGGCGCGGAAGCATTATGCGGAATCGATCGCGGCGGAGTTGCCGCCGGAAACGGATCGAGTGGCGCGCAGGTCGCTGGCACGGCTGGCGAAACGCGATGGTGATTTTCCCTTGGCGCTGGAATTGTGGGAAAGCATCCGGGGAAATTCGCGGGAAGGATTGGAAGCGTACGAACAGCTAGCCATGCATTACGAGCGGCGAGGCGGCGACACGGACCGGGCTACGGTACTTGTGCGAGAAGCGTTGGCGGAACTTCGGAAAACGAACCGGGCGGGACTGATTTCCGCGGCGGTGCATCGGCAGTACCGGGAGCGGTTCGAGCGGCGGCTGGCCCGGCTGGGGCGCGCGGCGGGGCCTGCAGATGGCTCGAGGCAGGCGCTTTTGGAGACCATGGAAGCTGAGTCGCGCGGCGCGGAAATGGAATCGAATGGGAAGAGGCGAAGGAGTTCATATGCCGAATCCGGATAGCGCGGCCGCACGCATGGCGAGAAGCTTGGAGCCGGAGGAACCGGACGTGAACGGGCTGGACAATATTTACCTGCGAGATCAGCTGGAGAGACGGCGGACGAAATTGAACGCGGCGCTGGCGGAACCGGCTCCGGCGACGCCGACTGCGCCGCTGGTGGCGCTGCTGAGCGAGGTGGATTCGGCGTTGCAGCGGATGGATGAAGGAACCTACGGAATTTGTACGGAATGCCACGACACAGTGGAGAGCGACCGGCTGCTGGCAGATCCGCTGGTGACGTTGTGTTTGGATCATCTGACCAGCGACGAGCAGCGGGCGCTCGAACGGGATCTGGAGTTGGCGGCGCGGGTGCAGCGCGGTCTGCTGCCGGCGAGCGACATGCAGCACGGCGACTGGCGCGTGCATTATCAATACAAGCCGGCGGGAATGGTAAGCGGAGATTATTGCGATTTGATTTCACCGGCGAGCGAAGGCGGCGAGCTGGTTTTTCTGCTGGGCGATGTGGCGGGAAAAGGAGTGGCCGCTTCCCTGTTGATGACGCACTTACATGCGATGTTCCGGAGTTTGGCGGGGCTGGGATTGCCTCTCGATAAACTGCTGGAAACGGCGAACAGTGTTTTTTGCCGAAGCACGATCGCGGGACAGTACGCTACTTTAATTTGCGGACGGGCGACGCGAACGGGCGAAATTGAAATCGGGAGCGCGGGACATCTGGCGGCGCTGGTGGTGGCGAAGGACGGCGTGCAGCAGGTGAATTCGACCGGCGTGCCGCTGGGAATGTTCGGCACCAGCCGGTATGCGATTCGGACGGTGAAGATGAATCCGGGCGATAGTTTGCTGCTCTACACCGACGGAATTTCGGAGGCGGTGGATACGTCAGGCGTGGAATATGGGGTCCAGCGAATTTCGAATATCGCGAGCGGGTGCCACGGATGGGTTCCGCGGGACATCGCGGCGGCATGCATCCGCGACGTGCAGAATCATGCTCGGGGCGCGAAGCAGTTTGACGATCAAACCTTGATGGTGATTCACCGCGCGGCACCGGCGGGAATTTCCCTGCACAACTAAATCGCTAGAAGCCCTGAGGCGGGAGACGCGCGAAAGTTCCGGGCGCGCTTTGCTCATTTTGCGTGAGCGTTTGCGTTGGGGGTGCTACGGGAGCTGACGGGGCTGGATCCCAGCCGATGCCTTTGTCGATTTTGTCGAAGGTTTCACGGGTGGCGCCTTCGACGGTCAAGCAAGTGGTGCCGACGCAACGAATGAAGACTCCGCCGGAATCGGTTTCGAATTGAAAATAATTCGGACGGCGGAATAGATGAGCGCGCGGCGAATGCTTGAGTTCCAGGGCTTCGCTGTACTGGCCGAAGAAACGAGCGGCATCGTCGGCGTTATCGAGAGCCAGGCGAAAAACCAGGGGTGTCGATTTCGTTTTGGAGTCTTCGAAGACCGCGTAGCGATCGCCTTTCCAAGCGGCGGGAAGCGATTCTTCGCTGCCTTCACCTTTGAACTGCTTCAGAATTTCCCCCAGGCCGAATTCTCCCATGGTGTTTTCTTCAAGCAGCTTCCAATCGTCGGGCACCAGTCCTTTCCATTTCGGCAAGGTGACCACTTCCGGTTTGGTGAAATTCAGGTAGAGATCCGGATGGAGAATCTGCTGGGTGGAGACCGGCGGATTTTCGAAGATGAGGTGCAGATCTTTCCAGCCCGTGTGGGCTTTGAGGAATTCTTGGGTGAAACCGGTGCCGCCGAGATAGGGAAAGAGCAGTTCGTCGCGAATGTAGATGGGGGCTTTGGCGAGGTTGGGATCTTTGTCCATTTCGCTGATGGCGCCGGCGCGGATGAGCAGGGTGACGTCGGGAAGTTCGCGGACACCGACGTGCTGGTCGAGCATCTGGTAATCGACCATAGCGGCCATGGCCGAACCTTCGCTGACGGAATCGCGGGCGAGTTCGGCGTCGTCATTGGGACGCGCGGCTTTGATCCATTTATCGATGCTGAAGGACTGATCTTCGAGCGCGTGGGTGAGTTCGTGGGACATTACGGTGCGCTGCTCGTCGGCGGGAATCCAGTCGGCGATATAAAACTCTTTCGCTTTGGGATCGTAGAGGCCGGCGACCTGGTCGGTGAGAACGTCGAGCATGAAGGAATCGAGTGGGAAATCTTTCGGGATCAGGCCGAAGGCTTCGAGCGTTTTTTCGTCAGCGTGGCGTTCAGCGTCGTTTTTGTCTTCTTTATCTTCGCGGACGAGGTAGTCACGGACTTCCTGTTTGGAGCGGAGGCTTTTCTTCAGTGGCTCCTTGATCGGCAAGGAGAGAAGCGTGCTCATCTGGGCCAAGACTTGATCGGCGGCGTTGATAAATTCGGGGCTGGCGGCGTGGTTGGCCTGGGTCGAAGGCGATTTCGAATTTGTTTTAGGGTCGGGCGACGCGACGGATTTCGGGGACGAGGCTGCTTGCCAGGCGCCGAGGCCGGCAGTGAGAAGAAGGGCGAGCAGGGCTGCGCCGAATTTTGCTGAACGCGAAATATTTTTTAAATCAGAGCCCGACACCCGGGACAACAAAGACATCAATCCTCCGAACATTTCAGGTCAAAACCAGAATAGCATTTTCGAGCGGATTCAATCGCGCGCGGGGACGATTCCCTTCCCGAACCACACCATGCCGCCTAAGCGCTGCTCTAAAGTAAGACTGACCAGACCGGCTTCGGTGAGCAGGCGGCGGAGGTCGGATTCTTCGAAGCGGCGATTGCATTGCGCGGAGGTGGCCCAGGTGATGAGCTTGTGGATGTCGCGGCGCGACATGCGATGGCGGAGGCCGTAGGCGCGCGCGTTGGAAACGGACATGGAAGCGTGGGGATCGAGAAAGGCGACGGTGCCAGCAGGCCGGGTGACGCGGACCATTTCACGAAGAGTAGCGACGAGATGTTCGACCCAGTAGATGACTCCGGTGGCATAGGTGTAATCGAAGGAGGCGTCGGCGAAAGGCAGGCGGTCGGTGGCGGAGAGATGGAAGTCGAGGGAGCGATGATTGGCTCCTAATTTTTTGGCGATGCGGAGCAGGCTGTGGCTGCGGTCGACTCCGGTGACGGTGTAGCCGGACTGGGCGAGACCGCGGGCGACGTGGCCGGGGCCGCAGCCGACATCGAGAAAACGGAGAGCGGGTTCGGCGTGCGCGGCGGGTGGAAGTTCGAGCGAGCGGACGAATTCGTGACGAATGTCGGCTTCGGGGCCGGTGGCGAGTTTGCGGGCGTAGTAACCGGCGCCGAGTTCGAAGAGGATGCGCTTAAAGGGGTCGCGGAGCAGCTTTTTGAAAGGCATGGCCAGTGACTTATGATGCCATCAAACGCTGTGGGGATTTCCTGAGAGTGCAGGCCGAGGAACTCGGGTCAGACGGCGATGTGGGTGCGGTCTCCGACCACGGCCGTGAGCATGGAGCGAATCTTGGAGACGAAAAGGTCGCGCAGATAGGAGGGGGCTCCGGTGGGCACGAAGGAGCAGTAGAGTTCGAGGTCGAGCCAGCGGGCGGCGATTTCGGCGGGAGGGAGTTCCATGCCGATCAGGGTGAGGCGCAGATCCATTTCCTGGCGTTCAAAACTATTTTCAAGAAATTTAGAGAAGATTTCTTCGTGACAGAAAGCCAGAGCTTGATCTACGGCGGCCCTGGGAAATTTTTCTTCGAGCATCGGGTGGCGGTAGGTTCCGGCGTAGATGTCGCGAAGTTTCGCGACGTAAATCAGGCGCGCGAGATCCGTGGGATTGGAGGAGAGCCAGTGCGCGGCGAAGTCTTCGATGACCGCGCGGTTCTGAGCGAAGCGTTCCACTGATTCCACGGCCGCACCCCCCGACAATTGCGGGCAACGTCGCCAAAATCCGGCGAAGCAAAAAACGAAACAGCGTGCAGGTGAATTAGACAGCGCTGGGAATGGCCCGGGGAATCGCTGGGAGGGCCCGATGGCGCTGGTCACCGAAATCGAACCGTAATCGAACGGATACTACCCGCGGTAATATACGACGTCAATAGCGAAGTGGCGCGCGGAGCGATGCAAATCGAGATTAATTCGTAAGGAAGCGAAAGGATAAGGCGAGTGCAGAGCAGTTCCATTTCGGGAATGGAGCGGAGCGCGGCGACGGCGGCGTTGAGTGATTTCGCGAACACGCGAGGCGGACGTCGATGGTGCTGACGGCGGTGTGCGCGGTGCTGGCAAGTTTCGCTTTTCTGGCGCGAGTGTTTTGGGCGGGGGTCAAACCGCTGCCGGCGGAATTGGAAATCGACCGGTCGCAGGAGATTGAGGATTTGTGGCCGCTGCATGCGCAACATTTTCCGCAATTGCGCCGGTCGCTGGCGGCGTTCGAGCGGAACGAAACGCGGCCGGACGATTCAGCCGAGGATAGAAAAAAAAGAGAGGAGCTGCGGCGCAGCGTGCTGCGGGAATTTCTGACGGGATTGGAGCGGGATTTTGCGCGGATGGGACAAATCGTGCGGATTGCCGGGGAAATGTCTCCGTCAGGTGCGGAGCCAGGCCTGGGGGGGCGGGCTGGAATCAAACTGCTGCAGGCGCGATTTCGGTTCAATTACCGTTTGGCGGAATTCCTGATTGGGACGGGATGGGTCGACCCATTTAACCGGCTGGATCAATTGACCAAAATCATGGCTCGGATCTCGACCCAAGTGGAAGAAAGCATGCTGGCGGCGAAATTGACCGCCTAGACCGACAGCGCCACGTAGCACGTAGCCTTCGACGACTCACCTGTACTGCTCACTGGTAGTGCTGCTGCCCGGCGGTCGCCGCGCGCGCCATTTCGTAAGCCACTTACGCTGATCGCAAGTCACGATTGGTGCCAAGTGTCGCATTTCTCACTATTGCTTCTCGCGGCACCGGGAGTGCAACATTCGGCAACAAGGGATTTCGGAACCGGCGGGCCGCCTTATAATTGAGGCACTGCTGGAGCCGACATTGAACGCCGAGAAAATCCTAGTAGTCGATGACGAAGAGGCGATCCGCGAGGTCGTATCGACCCTGCTCGAAGCCCAAGGATACAGCTGCACGGTGTGTGCCAACGGGCGGCTGGCGCTGGAAGCTTTCCGCAAGGATACGTTCGATCTGGCGCTGAGCGACATCGTGATGCCGGAAATGGACGGACTGAAGCTGCTGGCCGAGCTGCGCAACGAAGATCCCGATGTGCCGGTGATTATGGTCACGGCGATGCACGATATCTCGATCGCGTTGGAAGCGATTCGCGCCGGGGCTTACGACTATATTCTGAAACCTTTCGAGAAGGACCAGCTGCATCTGAGCGTGCGACGCGCGCTGGAACACCGGCGGCTGGTGATGGAGAACCGGACCTACCAGAGCGATCTGGAATTGCTGGTGGCGGAACGAACGCAGCAGCTTTCGATTGCGCTGCAGGATTTGGAGCAGTCTTACGATTACACGCTGGAAGCTTTGGGCGGCGCGCTGGATGCGAAAGACGCGGAGACCGAAGGACACTGCCAGCGAGTGACGGCGTTTACGATTACGATTGCGCGTTCGATGGGCGTGGATAAGGCGCAACTGCGGCACATCGCGCGCGGCGCGTTTTTGCACGACATCGGGAAAATGGGCGTGCCGGACAGCATTCTGACCAAGCCGGGGCCTTTGACGGCGCAGGAACGGACGGTGATGCGCCGGCATTGCGACATTGGATTTTCGGTGTTGGAACGAATTCCCTTCCTGAAGGAAGCTGCGGAAATTGTTTTGTCGCACCAGGAGTGCTACGACGGCTCGGGGTATCCGCGCGGGTTGAAGGGTGAGCAGATACCGCTGGGGGCGAGGATTTTCGCGGTGGCCGATACTTTGGACGCGATGATTTCGGACCGGCCGTACCGGAAGGCGTTGCCGATCGCGACGGCGCGCGAAGAGATCCAAAGATTTTCGGGGAAACAATTCGATCCGAAGGTGGTCGAGGTGTTTTTGTCGCATCCGGATCAGTTGTGGATCGATTTGCACGACAAGGTGGGCGATCCGTTTCAGTTGACGCAGCTTGAACGCGCTTAGTTAGGCGAACATCGACAGAAGTTGTTTTATTCCTTCCGCAAAATCTTCTTCAGGCGTAATCAGGCTTACCACCAGGAATCCATCGGAGGCGAAATCGTAGAAATGGCCGGGGTGTGCGTAGACGCCTTTGGATTCGAGCAGGTCGAGGGCGAGGTCTTCGTCGGAGCGGGTGGCGGGGATGCGCAGGACGGCGTACCAGCCGGCTTCGACTTCGAGGCGCGCGCAGGATTTCTGGAGGGCGAGCTGACGGTCGAGATCGGCCAGGTTTTTTTGGACGCGGGCGAGGATTTGGGTTTGGAATTCGCGGCGCTGGTCGAGGAAGGTGGGCAGCGCGTATTGCACCGGAGCGTTCATGGCGAGGTAGGTGTCGGCGATGATTTCGAGGCGCTCGAAAGCCGGGGCTTTCAGGTTTTCGGGGCCGGTGGCGAGGAGCCAGGCGAGTTTCATTTGGGGCAGACCGCAAATTTTGGAGACGCCGCTCATGGTGAAGGTCAGGGCTGCTTGATTCGCGGCGAAGCTGGGCGGTTTCGTTTCGTGGTGGCCGGCGAAATCGAGAAAGACTTCGTCGGCGATGATGGCGAGATTGCCGGCGGCGCAGATGCGGTTGAGTTCGGCAATTTCGGCGGGCTTCGTGAAATGGCCGGTGGGATTGTTGGGATGGACGACAATTACGGCGCGGGTGCGGGCGGTGATTGAATTTTGTAGACCATGAAAATCAATTTGCCAGCCGTGGTCGTAGACGAGGGCGTAGGGGACGAGTTTGACGTCTTGAATTTGGGCGAGATAGGCGAAGAGCGGGTAGCTGGGCTCGGGGATGAGGATTTCGTCGCCGGGATTGCAGAGCAGGCGGAAGACGAAAGAGTAGGCTTCGCTGGTGCTGGTGGTGAGGATGAGGTCGTCGATGGCGACCTGAATTTTGTGAGACGCGTAGTAATCCACGACGGCGCGGCGAGCGACGATGAGGCCGCGAGGATCGGGATCGTAGACGGCGGCGCTGGGATTCGAGAGGGCGCGGAGCAGGCTGCCGGAATGGTAGCGGAAGCCGCAGGTGGTCGGGTTGGAGGCAGTGAGATCAAGAATAGGCTGGCCGGATTGGCGGCGCTTGGCTAGCGCGTCCGCGAGGCGGTTGGTTTCGAGCTTCCAGTTGGTGCGTTCGCTAAACATGAAGAGGGGAAAGGAAAGTTGAGACTGAGACGAAAAACTTGGTGAGGAAAAATTTGGTGCGGTCGAGTGGAGACCCACCAACCGCCCTCTTATATTAGCATTTATGACGCTTTTCCGCTTTCGTTGCCCATTTGTTGCCCATGTGCTATATTTAATTACATGCAGTCGAAAATCTCGTTGTTAGCGCGACTAAAAAAGGGCGATAAGTACGTTCAAGTCGCAATCGCCAAGGGTAGACCCGTCGCTCCGGACGATGAATGCTACGGCTATTATCTGCGCTATCGAGAGAATGGGAAACGCATTTTACAGCCCGTGGGAAAAGAGATAACGGCTGCATTCGTCGCCTTCCAAAACCGTGAATTGAACCTAACACGATTAAAGATGGGCCTGGCTCCGGTCCACGATGTGCCGGTCGGGAATGGAAGCCTAAATGATCGAGTGCGAATTTCCGATGCCGTAGCGAGCTACGTCCAAAACCTAACCGAACGGGTCCAGACCGGTGAGGCGGCCCGCGGTACCCTGCGTGGATACAAGAACGCGGTAGAAGATTTTCGTGATTATTCCGGCGTGACGTTTCTAGACGAAGTCACGGGCGACGTTCTCAAAACTCACAAAGCTTATTTGTACGCAAATATGCCGAAACGCATTCGCGGAAAACAATCAAATACAGTCGCTAAGCGTTTCCGGTTCTTGAATGCCTTTTTCGCGAAACAAGGCATACAGATGATGCGAGACCGGAATTGGCGCCCCGGCGATGCGGGGTTAATTGCCAGATCAGACGTGCCTCGTGAAGAGAAGAAGCAGAACATCGATAAATATAGTGCTGAGGAAATCAACGACATGCTGTCCGTCGCCACCGAAGATCAGGCGGACTTGATTCACTTTTTCTTGCGCACTGGATGCAGGGACGAGGAAGCCGCGTACCTTCATTGGACGGACGTTGATTTCAAGCGTCAACAGATTGTCATAGACGACAAACCTAAATTCGAGTGGCGCCCGAAAGATAAAGAGCGACGCAGCATTCCCGTCGAAGATGGCGTCTTGTTGAAGAGACTCGAAGCCAGGAAGAAACGGCAGAAGCCGGCGAACCAACTGGTGTTTCCAAATACGTTGGGAACACCGGATATGCACCTGATCAGGCAACTGCACAAGGTCGTCGCCAAGATGAAAAAAGCAGGGCTTGAAATCGAGGGTGTTCCTGATCAACACCGTTTTCGACGAACTTACGCATCGATGATGATTGGTCATTCGGACCTTCAGACTGTTTCAAAGCTTCTGGGACATTCGGATATTGAAACGACTGCGCGGTATCTCGCCCCCGATGAAGAAAAGGCCCGGAAAGGAACCCGAACCGCATTCGAGTCGGTGAATAAATAGTGGAGAAACTCTTATCAGCGAAACATGTCGCCGATCACCTTGGCATTCACATCAAAACGCTCTACCGATTACTTCGCGAGAACCGGATCGCGTTGACATTCGTGCAAATTCACGCGCGCACAATTGCGTTCAAGCCTTCTGAACTCGAACGGTATATCAAAAGCCATGAGGTCCTAAGGGATGGTTCGGGCAAGCCTAAGAAGCGAAAACCAGCGAAAAAAGTCATTGCCCGAATCATGACGGACGAGGAAGCTCGGGAGTTTTTCAAAGGCGTCGGCAAGAACGAGGATGGTTCATTCCAGTCTATGCGTGGCGTGCATTTGGATGATTGATTCTGACATTCGATGTCTTTGAATTAATACGCCGTAGACTTATTTCAGTAATATCACCACCAAAGCGTGTCTGTATTATCCTTCAAACCAGTCCTCGGAGAATTCCAATCAAGCGTACTCGGCCCCTTACCTGCTGTACTGTCTGTGAAGCTCCTGGCTATAACGTAAAGTTGGCGCGAACACCCTGTGGCAAAGAGGGATGTTTAGGCTCGAACCGGTTGGTGGCGGAGGTTGACTGGATCGAATGCGCGGCCTGCGAAGGAACCGGTGCGCTGACGAAGTGCGAAAGATGCCAGGGCGCCGGTTGGGTAATCGCGCGCGATCTCGCAAATTAGAGTCCATCGCCGGTTCGTGCCGGCCCTTCGGACTACTATCGTAAACATCTTGGCGTTTCGAGAGGTCCATGACGAATCGCGGACGCGAGGGGCTATGTGCGACAACTCAACGGCATATGGCCTTGCGAATCGAGGCTTGCCGGCACTGATCAAAGAAATGGGGCTTAGCCTGTGGACCCGTGCGTCTTGTTGAGGTCGCAAGTAATTCGCGAGAGAGCTTCCCGATGGATTTCATCAGAACCTCTCTGGTCGGGTTCGAAACTCCGGTCGTGGGTAACGCCGTCGCCACTCTGCAATACACTCATCTAGCATCGCCTGGAATCTTGGGTCGTGCGGCCGAAGATCGTAACCAACCACTTGGCGGTAATATTTGCCTTCCTCAATCAATTTCTCGTCGGTCAGCTTCCGAATTTTCTCCCGATAAACTTCTACGTCGAAGTTTGAGTCCACCCCGCCGCCTGGCCCGGCTCCTGACATATGGTGTTCACCTTCTAAAATCCTAGCATCCATTGGCGGGTTGTGCGCCCAGGCTGGCCGGTTAATTCCGCCCTGTAAATGTGCGAGTCTTCGAGACTTGAGGGTTAAGGGACAGTTAAGTTGCCATCTTGCTCACTCCGAGCAAGAGTGGGACAGCAAGTCGGTTTTTAGGAGGAAAATATGGGAACTATTTTCGTACCGGACCCACTCGCAACTGATGGAGCGTGGAGCGGTCGGTGGGTTAGCGGCGAAATAACAATCGAAATCTTCGTTCATAGCCCAGACGTGCTAAACGTCAGCATCAGCGACAAAGGTTTGGTCGGCGGTGCCGTAGGTCACCGCGCTTTTCAGTTGAATGTGCCACCGCTTAACGTGAACGGCGAGTTGATCGACGTTAATAAGTTCAAGGTGCCGTCCTTCGTTGAAAAGTCCGTGATCGTGCTGAATACCATTCAGGCCGCATCCGGAGAAGTAACTTTAACCTTGGTCAAGAGTCCGGACCAGCAAGGCAGCGGCGCCGACCAAATCCAATATCATCGGCACCTCGAAGGTCCGTTTTTCGTTACGCACGTTATACCTAGACTTATCTCTTGATGCGGACTGAAGATTGCGGAACGCAGGGTAGGGGCGTATCCGATGCTTCGGCATCGCACGCCCCTATGGTGACGCAACATTGCCATCGGGGAGTTTTAAAGTAAACGCGCTGCTGACAGCGATTCATATGGGGTATGAATTCAGCTGATATCAGCAACCGGGAGTATCACTACGCCAGCGTCTCGATGCTACAATCAGCCCGTGCCCGAGATGATGGACAAAGAACCCGACGAGCTGACGCCAACCGAATCGGACCTGGCCGTCAATTTTTATGACGCAGGTTGCGATTACCCCGTCGAGTCTTTCAAAGAAATCGTGCGCCGAGTCTTAGGGGATACGGGATTTGCTAAACATCCGCCCTCGGCGGCATTTGAGCGGGAGTGCAGACGCATGTTCGACCTTGCTCATACAAAAGAATAATTCGAATTAACGTCCCGCCATTTTCGTTGCCATAGCGATCAACAACTTCTTATCCGCCGTGCTCGTACGCGAAAGCAATCTACGGAACTTGTCGAGTACCCGCGCTTCCTTAGGCGAACGTCCGAAGCTAGCCGATTCCTTCATCTTAATTGTGATCTTCGGCGGTTGCTCGCCGTCGTAGAAGAGTTGATACATAGGCACTTCCATCGCACGGGCGAGTTTTTCCAGAGTTTCGATGGCCGGTACGGTGTGTCCGTTTTCAACGCGGCTGATGTAGCAGCGCAGCAATCCGGTCCGTTTCTCTATTTCTCCCTGACTAAAATCCTTCGCTTCTCGTAACGCCTTGAGTCTATCCCCGATAACCATTCAATTCTCCTTGTCCGGATTACTTAACACGATGCAGAGTGACTTCAATTACTTCGCCCGGCGTCGCTAACTTGGGTTGATTTACGACGACCCAGTCGCCCGCTACTGCGAAGTTGAGTACGTCTACCGTGACCTCCACGGATTCGGTATTCTTCGGAAGCATCGCCGAGAACGCGCCGGCAGCGTTGCTGTAGACTGTACTCCGTTTCTTCCCTGATCCCAACGTTACCGATGCTCCCTCGACGGGACGCCCCTTATCATCCGTCACGATCCCGCCGAACGGTACTTCTCCTTTGAACTTCGCTGGTGTAGCAACGCCTCCAATCGACGAATTTCCCGTACCGATCCCGAGCGGTTGATAGGCCCCGCCGTAGGCATTCCACAATACGTGCCCCGTGGGCAGGATATTGGTCCCCAACGTCGCGGTAGCTGAATGCGGCAGTTGCAGTGTCACGGAGGCGACCGTTGAGTTTGTAAATCTCCCGGTCAGCGGAAGGTAGAACGTCGCGTAGCCAAGGGAAAGGTTAACGAAGTTCCCCGAATACCCGCCTCCAAATTGAATACTCTTGCCTCTCTGCGTTCCGTAGAACTCTGAGATGTAAAATTTTCGATTGATGTGTTCAGTCGCGGAGTAGGTCATCTCAGCGCCTTGCTTCGACCAGAACCGATTCACAGTTGCAGATATTCCATGCGCTGTCACCCCGAGCCCCGCGGTCTCGGCTGTGCCGGCTTGAGATTCAAAAATGCCTGCGTTGCCGTTGAAGAATTTCCAACTTGCGGCGCCGCTTGCTGTATTCGCAGATGCGTTGAGTCCTTCAAATCTATAATTTTGATGATCGGCGACGATAGAGAAATGATTTCCGTAAGTATAAGTCGCGGTCGCATCGAAATAAAATTCACTCGATAGCCATCCAGCCGCGCCAGCGAGCTTCAGTCCTTTCCATCGATACCGTCCTTCCCCGAGCGCGGTTCTCTTCCCGCCTTCGAACGCCGCTATCGTTGAAAAATCGAAGGAATCGGAAAGCCGATCCGTAAAGAGAACGCCGAGGCTCGGCCGATTTGCAGCGCGGGTACCATAGAGAAATGGCGTGGTCTGCGCTTCGCCGGTCAAGCCGGCCAGGATCGACAGTCTTCGAGTCTTATCCTTATTACCGCGAGTCACGTAGATGCCGCGGAGCGGGAATACGAGCCCGAGTTGGCCCGTGCTGAAGTAAGGCTGCGAATCGCCAGCCGTCACAAGCCAGCCCCGAAAGGCTCGGGTGTAGTTTGCCCCGAATACGGGATGACCGTTGATTTCGCCGAATGATACCGAAGACGTGCTTTCAGGCATGTACAGCGTGGCTTCAGCGCCCGCTGCGCCGTAGAGTGTCGAATCACCCCCAGTGACGGCTAAGACCTGGGATGACGCGTTCCCTGCGGCTCCTAGCAGCAAGAAAAGAACGACTAGGAGCCTTCGCACTTACTTTCCGGCCAAAGTGACGCCAGCCGTTTTTAAGAAGTTCGCTCGGCAGTCTTTCGCACGATCACAAACGTACTGCGCGGAATCCAAATGCACGGCAACTTGAATCGATGAATCTTTCTTTGGTGATAGGAACGTCGCTCTCAATGCTACGGCGCAGTCGCTCGGGCAGGTGATCTTCGCGCCGACTTGCCGCTGTTGTTTCGCGCCCAGCTTGAACGATGTATCCGACAAGATGACATTAACGCCAGGATCGAGCTTCCGGAATTGTGGACCGTGATTCGAAGGAGTGAATGAAACCGCTTCGACAGTCACGATCTGGGGGTACAAGCCCTGGTTTACGGTGAGCATTGCGGCGTTCGCTTTGTGGTGTCCAAACTCCGCAGTCAGAGGGGCGATTGCTTGGCCATGTAGAGCGGTTGCTACGAACAGCGCGACTGACAAAATGACGATCCTGAATTTCATTCCATTCTCCTGAGAAAAGGCCGGGACTCTTCGTCCCGGCCCTTCGTTGTCTACTGCGCTTCCAACTGGATTTGGAGAACGCCGGCGTACGAACCAACCGACAATTGCCCGAGATTCGCGAGAGACAAAAGGATCGTGTTGGTGTGTGTACCGGTGAGATTGACTGGATTCGACAGCGGGCCACTTAGAGGATTGAAGCCAGAACACAAACCGCCAACCGGAATCGTGCTGATCGTCGTATCCGTTCCGGTGCATGGCTGTACGGCGCCGCCGTCCATTGATGCGAAGACTTCCGAAGTAGGTACGTTCGTCGTCGCGTCCGCGAGCGCTGCGCCAGGAGTTGCGAAGTAGGCATATCCGAAAAGCTGGGTACGCGTTGAAGCGAGCGCCCACGTTGACGTGCACGATATCGGGCCTGACGCTGTGCCCGTGCCGGCGACCGCGTTGTAGCTAAAAGTCACCGCCGCAGGCGTACAAGAAAGCGTCAGTGATTCATTCACCGAAAACGACAGGTTCACCGTCTGCGCGTTCGAGAGAATTTGATCTGCTTGCAGTGTCGTGGCTGGCGCCAAGATCATCACCGCGGACAAAAGCAGCACGGCCGCAAACTTTGCAAAGTGCCTCTTATTCATTTTCATTTCCTTTACCGCTCGGACTGCCATCCCGTCGTGCTGGTGGTCGGTCCGCCTCGCTACGTGAATTCGATTACTGTCCGACCGGCAATGCCGCTGCGTTGTCGATCAAGCATCCGGCGCCGGTGTTGGCCATCGCGGTGCCCGCGGGGAGGTAATAGGTCCCGTTCTCGTCAGAGCAAAAACTCTTGGTCTTGGCGTCAACGGGATTGGCGGTGAAGTCAAAGGTCGTGACAACACCGCACGCCGAAGTTCCTGTGAACGGTCCGAGACCTTTGTAAGACAAGGTGTAACCACTGTTCACGGCCGTACCGGCGTCATAGCTCGCTGCCTGTGCCGTGGTTATGTCGTTGTCGTTGGTGCAAGCTGCCGGTGCTGCCAGTCCCGCACCGCCGAGGTTTGCTGCGAGCGCGGGATAGCCACCCCAATTCTTTTGGTACACCGTGGCGTGAGTCACAAACGACTGCGCCGATTGAACCGCCGACGTTTCCCGGCCGGCCGCAAGGCTTCGCGCACCAGCTACGGCGATTCCGCCGACAAGAATTAGAACCACAGCCATGCTGATGAGAAGTTCGATCAAGCTGAAACCCGCATTCTTTCTTCTTTGCGTCTTCATTTTGTTTCCTCCAGACCTTCGTCGGCATTCAGTCGAGCTTGCCTCCGAAGAAAAATTCCGAATTATTGATGGACCATTGAAAATTGAATTCCCGCGTTGAAGGTTTGCGAATTGCCCGGAATCTGGTAACTCAACCCGCAATTTGCCGTAACCGTTCCTTGATACGGCGGGCTCGTAAATCCGCTGTTCGTGATCGTGCAGCCCGTCGAGGACATACTTTGTTGCTGTCCGTTGAAATTGACTTCTACGGTCCCGATGGAACCGCCTTGGTTTAGATTTCCAGTGAAGATTTGAATCGTGGCGGGACCGCTCTGAACGTCACCGGAGCCGTTAATCGAAGCGAGTGATCCTGAAAACGTCGCGTTCTGAACGATGAAAGTCGCGGAGGAATTTGCGGTCAGCGTTTCGGTTGGCCCGACTAAGGAGTAGCCGGGCGAGGCGTTCTGCTGAAGAAAATGATTCGAGCCATAGACGAAGAACGTAGCGGAAGTGACGTTGTAGACTCCTGCGCCTGTCGTGGTCGGGTTGATCGTATTGAAAGAAGACCAGTCAGGATTCGGAGTGAAAATCGGATCAAGGGTGTTCGCTCCTGAAACGTTAAAGAATGGACCGCACGTATTATTCGAAGGATTGTTCGCGACGCAGCTAACACCGTTGAGGTTTGAGGGTCGGAAGACCTCAGCGCCGAGCGGATATGCCGTTCCAGGAGAATAAATCTGCGCAGTAAAATTCCCGGCCGTCGCTGTTCCTGACGAATTACCGCTGCCGTTGTTGTTGACAGGTGGCGCGTATGTCGGGTCTGTCAGAGTTGCGGGCCTTCCAATCGCAAAGGTCACAAGTCCGTTGGTCACACCACACGTCGAGCCTACGCAGGTAAAGAAATGACGCTGGGCGTCGAGTGCGTTCGAGGGATCAAGATTGATGGTGTATCCCGCAAATCCCGCAACGCTCCCCGTCGAGCACGTAAATGATTTCGTGGGCGTCCCAACACCGGTGAACGTCAACGAGTAACCAGACGGAGGCTGGTTTACGAGGAAGCCCGACAGGAGATTCGAGTTCGAGCAAGATGCCGGCGTTGCTAGGTTTCCGGCGAGGAAGGATGGTGCGACGGTCGCCCCGTAGGTCTGCGCGTACGTTTGTTCGGCGATATTTATCGTCGCTAACTGACTCGCGGCGGAGGCTTCCCGAAGAGTCTGCGTCAATTTGAGGGTTGAGGGAGCGAGCGACGCAAGCAGGATTAAAATCACAGCGCACGTAATCATCATGGCCAGGATCGAACCAAAGCCCTGCTCGTGTTTATGCGAACGCGATTCCATCTCTCCCTCCTGCGATTTCTTCCATAGAAATTTCGATATCTTGAAAAACTTCGGTAGTCGTGGCGGGGGTGAATTCTGCGACCAGCAGATCGACGGCTGAAGGTGTTTCGATTACGTGCCCGGAAGTCGAAACAATGAAAAACTCCGGGGAGTCGAGCAATTTCACCCAGCGCAGAGCGCTCGCATGGGTAAATTCCAGCGCCAGGCTCTCGACCGCGGAGAAGAAAAGCCTCGCGGGTCTTCGTGAAGAATCAACGCGGCAGAGATATTGCGGGTGCTTGGAATCGCCTCGGCTGACGCGGTAGAGAGCTTCTTTTTCGAAGACTTGGAGCTTTTTGTTGAATACGCCTAATTTATTGCGAATCGCCTCAACCGTCGAAGGCTCGCCGGCCTTGTCGGCTTTGATCGGGGGCGCCGCTTGATAGCGCTCGTACATCTTTTGCTGAATTTCTTTAATCGCGTCTTTGTTTGCTTTTTCACGCAGTAATCGAATCTCGATGGCGAAATCGAGAGCAACTTTTCGCACGACTTGAGCGTTGTGTTCACGCTCGAATACCGTCTCTTCAATTTTCCGAATGCAGAAATCTGGATTGAAGATGCGAATAATCGGCGTTAGTACGTATTGCACGACTACGAAAGCTGTGGCGCAGAGACCGACAAAAAGAACCGAAAGGAACAAAGCTGAGAACAAGATCGTGACGAAGGACGCAGACCTAAGAGCTTCCATGCGCCCTCCTTCTCGCTACGATCAACCCGACTATTCCTGCGACAACGAGAGCGATTGAAGATGGTTCCGGCACAGTTTCGGGTGGCGTAGCCGGCGTCTTGAGGTTTCCGCCGCCCCCGTAGAAGCCCGACGGCGGAATTAACGGGTAGGCTGCGCTTAGAGGCGCCGGAGCCTCAGGGCTCAAGGGCAGTACTGGTGGAACTTCCGCGGCGATCACCAGAGGCGCGACTTCTTCCCGCGTCACTGAGAGTTCGGACGGCGGAATCTCCATAGTCTCGGCAGCGGGCTGCCGTTCAATAGCTATGAGGTTCCCGCATTTTGCCCTTAACGTATTTCCGCGGCAGTCAACGATGACGTTTTCGTGTTCGAGGAGTAGCTGAGGATGCTGGCTCCAACCGAATTTGCCTCCGCGTCTCCAGGTGACTTTTGCAAATCTCGAACTCGGGAGTTCTTCAAGCCACGCGCAGGAAATATCAAAGCCAGCTTCACGGTAGAACTTGGCCAGGGCTTTATCGTTTCCGACGCGCCTGCGAAATTCGTTAACGGATGTAATCGGCTTGGGCGTCAGCGGATGGGATTCCGTGAAAGCAACTTCACTATCAAGTCTTGGCGGTTCCGCTTTGATAATCGGAACGCGTAGCGATGGACCCATTGGAGGCGCCGGGCCGATGATGAACAGGGCGATAGTCGAGAGCACTGCTACGACGCCGAACGTAGGCCATGAACGGTGCATCAGACGATTCGCCGTTTGCGTTCACTGGGGGACACGACGACAGCCAGGACGCCGCAGATGATTGCAGGTATGAATAACAGCGGCTCTTGCGTCGAATTCGATACGAAAGCCAGTACAACTGCGGAATATGCGGCTCCGACCCTCGCCATTTTCCGAACTGCGTTGCCTCGTAGCGTCATCACGTCTCCCTTAGTACTTCGCCGGGGCGCCTGTGTGAGGCAGGCTGACCCCGGCTTGTTTTCCTCGTCGTGGGGAAGGCAGACGAGAAACTCTGTTAACTTGCGAGCGGCAAATTCGATTCGGTTCGCCTGGCCACGGCCGGAATACGACGGACGATCTGTAATTTCCGGTGAGGCAAGAACTGGCGGACATCAATGGCTTCCCTGCCTGCGGCGTCGAGTGCGGAAGAGCAGGCATTGAGGATGTCTATAGGCGCCGCGTCTTTGGTTAAAGCCGTGATGGCAAGACGTTTCACATTCATGTGCAAAGTCTGGAGCGCGTTCTTCGTATAGGATTTCATACCGTCCTCCGTGTATTCCTGATTCGCTCGAAATGCTCGTCGCGTTTGATCGGAGAAACGAATCGAACTAACGCGCCATCACTGCTGATTAATTTGTCTCCCTGGAACTTTCTCCAACGAACGTTGGTCGCTGGATCAAACAACTCTCGTTCGGGGTTTGCGTGCTTATTCATGGCGATTTCCGTTCCCGCTTCTGAAGTACATGAAAAATAAAAATGGAATCACGATCCCTGCGTACAGAACGCCGTAAAGCACTTCAATTACGTGAATGACGTGCGCCATCTATCGCCTCGGCAAAAGTAGATTCAGAGCCTTGGGCCGACGAGCTACTACGGCTGCGGTTTGTGCCATCAAAACCAAACTGTTAATCGAAGCGTCTTCGAGCGAATCGAAGATCAGATCGCGGAGAAACATTCGTAGCGCGGCTTTGTTCTGGGCGCTCATGCGGCTTGACTCTGTTCAGCCTCGGCTTCCAAAAGGCGAGCGGCACACGCCTTGCATATACCGTGGCTGACGCCGCCTTCGTCGCTTGGTGCCAGACGCCGGCACTTTTCGTTCTCGCAAATCCACAGTCCTGCTACACCGGACATCCTCATGCGGCTTGAACACATCGCGCATTTGATTTCGAGGACTTGTTTTTCCTCGCACCACGCACACGTCGAGATCATTGGCAAACCCCCGAGGCGAGAATCAGGATGGAAATCAAAAGGAAGAAAAAGCCACGCCGAAAAAGGAATGGAACGACGAAGGGAAATTCACTGCCGAGGGGTTTAATGCGTGCGGTATTCTCGTGACAGCCGTTGTGCATGACTCACCCTCATGCGTTGCGGTTAGGGGCGTATTCGGTCTGAACACCGGATGCGCCCTGCTTCTCAGTCTGAACACTGAGCACCGCAATTGCTTATTGGCCTAAATATAATGAACTTGGTAGATACTAGGTTATACTGGTTACCTTGTCAACCTAAATCTTAGTTCGCGGTCTTTATTTTTGGCTTCGTTCGAGGAATTCATCAACCGCTTTGCGAATCAGTGCGCTGACTGGAGCTAAGGATTCATCCGAAAGCGCTTTAAGGCCGGCAATTTGTCTCTCATCGAGGTATATCGCACTCTTGCGGAGACTTCGAGGTTCGCTGGATTTTTGCTTTTTCATTCGCGACGAAGAATAGCATCGTTCGTGAGAGCCTTCATTAAAATTTATCGCCCTTCTACCAAATGAGCCATGTAAAACACAGAGGTCGTTAAAATCTTGGGAGGCGCCCCCGAAACAGCGCTTTGCCCATTTGTCCAAACTTCAACTTACCGTTGCCGCGTGCGAGGAAGTGGTTGTTGGAGATCGTGCAATCCGATTGCGTCGGGGTCCACGCCGAAGTGTCCGTGACCAGTCCATTTAAGTTCCCCGGACGATCTTTTCCCTCTAGCATCACTGCACGAAAACACAACTGTAGCGTTTCTCTCGACCATCTCTTTTTGTGTAGTTCCTTTAACCAACGCAAATAGCGCGCCATCTTTTACGGAATTTCGCGGGATGGTGGGGAGTTGCGACAACCAATAGTCCGAGCCATTCATTGATATCTGTTTGCCCGTCGCGTCTTTTAGTAGATCAATTTGCATTTTTGG
>DASWVE010000191.1:0-3936 GCA_036401315.1 Candidatus Acidiferrales bacterium | reverse complement strand
CCTCGAGGACCATCCTCAGATGGGGCGGCGGAATATCCGGACAATCCTTATGTGCCTCGAGCACGAATAGAAGCTTGTCGCATCGCAAAAGCAAAGGCCCTGGACAAGTGCGCCTGTTTTCATAGAAGAATGACGACGGTTGGGTGGTGGGGTGAGGAGTTGCGGTGGTCCCGCTTAGCGGGACTGGGGCGTTTTTTGCGGCGCTGGCCCGCTACTCGGCAGCCGGCGATTCGCTTCGCGCTCGAGCGTTTGGTGGGGCGCGCAGCGTGTCAAAAGCGGCGGCAAGCCGCCGCACTCCAAAATGTTTTGTCGCGTAGCGCGCTTTTTGCCGCGCTGGCCCGGTACTCGGCAGCCGGGGATTCGCTTCGCGCTTCGGGCGCTGGATTCTTGCTATTGGGTGGCGGTGGGCATTATTAGTTTTTCTACTATGGGGACCGGTAGAGGGCCTTCGTCCAGGACGCGGTCGTGGAAATGTTGTAGATTGAAATTTTGTTTGGCGGCGGTTTGATACTTCTTGCGGAATTCCAGCCATTCTCTGAGGCCTACGTAGTACGTCGGTAGTTGGGTGGAGCTTAGTTTTACGCGCTGCAGTTTTCCTTCCGCTTCGGCCTGGGTTTGGAAGGCTTCCTGGGTCATCAAGTACATCGCTTCCCGGTCAGTCATGTTCATGGTGTGCATTTTTATGTCGAGGATGGCGTTGGAGATGACGCGCAGGCGGATTTTGCGCATGACCATACGGAAGCGCGGGTCATTGTTGAGGAAACCTTCGTCCATCATGACCTGGGCGATGTATTCGGCCCAGCCCTCGACGTAGGCGCCGTTGGCGTAGAGCGAACGCAGGAGACGGCGACGTTCGGGTTGAATGTTGTTGAGGTGCTCGAACTGAATGTAGTGACCGGGGAGCGCTTCGTGAATGCTGAGCCACTGCAGCGTGTAGTTGTTGTACTCGCGAAGTTTGGATTCGACGCTGGCGGCGGGCGTGGTGGCGTCGATGGGAGTGACCCAGTATTCGGCATCGGCTTGCGGCTCGAGAGGCGGCGCACTGTGGAACCCGGCGACGGAATAAATTCCGCGGAGGAATGGCGGAGTGGGGATTACTTTCAGGTTGTCGCGGGTGCTGAGGCTGACGATTTTTTTATCGCGAATAAATTGGGTGATGCCGGCGAGCTGGGATTCGATGGTTTGCTGAAGCTTTTCGCGGGTGGTGTGATCATCGGAAATTTTGGTGAGGACTTCCGAGACGACTAGGTTCTGACGGTCGTGCGCGACGAGGTCATCGTGGGCGGTGTGAGTGGGATACATCTGGGCGTGCATGGGGAGGGCGAGGTCGAGCATTTCGGCGCGGACGGATTTCATTTCGGCTTCGGCGTCGGAGAGGACTTGAGCGGGAGTGACCGGCGTTTCCATGACCAGGCGGAATTTTTCGTCGTAGAGCGGAGCGCCGAGGCGCCAGGAGCCTTTGGTGGGGCGTTTGCTGAAATCGAGGAGCAGCCAGGTGGAAAAATCTCTCAGGGCGGCGACGGCGGGAGGCGCGACTTGATCGTATCTGGTTTGGAGTTGCGAGCCGGCGGCGATTTCTCTGGCTACGTCGCCGAGGATCAAGTCGACGTTGCCGTCATTTTCCTGCATGGCGGTTTTGATCCAGACGGGATCGCTATCGGCGAGGTAAGGCTTGACCTGATTGAGCACGCGCGGAATTTGGGCGATGCGATCGAGAACTTGCGCGATGCGGACGTCGTGCGGCGCATAGGTTTGGGTGAGCGGGAGGAAGAGGGCGTTGCCGATGAGTTCGACGACTACCGTTGGGTTGTGTTTGTAATTTTGAATTTTGTCGAATTCGAGGAGATTTTGGCCGATTTGATCGTCGATGAGTTGCCAGTCGGCGGCGTCTTCGGGGTTGAGGGTCGAGACGGGAGTTTCGGTGTGGAATTTTTCGCGCCAGGTGGCGTAGAAGGTGCGTTGGGTTTGGATGCCTTCGAGGCTCATATCGTCGAGGAGGGCGTCGAGTTGGACGGTTTGATTTGTCTTGGGGTCGACGTGAGTGTGGTATCCGGCGGCGGAGGCGCTTACGGGTGAGAGGGCCAGAGAATCTTTCATGAATTGGTCGCTGAGGGTGGCGAATTTTTGGGAGGCGTCGTCGGAGGGGGATTGGGCTTGCGGGGCGAGGGTCATGAGGAGAGTTAGGGTAGCGCAGATTAGTTGGGCGGAGAATGTGGGCATGGGTCCTTTCGGTTTTACGCTGAGTGCGTCGGTGACGGGGTGGAAGTGTAGCGGAGAATTTGTGTTCGGGGAACTGTTTGAGGTGATCGTGGCCGACGAGAGGCGTCGTCGTGGGCGGGGGTGCTTGGACTTTACGAAGGCTCGCGCGAAAAGGCCGCGCGAAAGGAAATTCTACGAAAGGCATTTTTCTTTCCCGGCCCTTACGGGCCGGGCTAACTTATGCCGCCCCTCCGGGGCTGGAGTTGCGTTCCGCGGGATTTTTTGAGCGAAGATCGTTTGGCTGCCGTGCTGGGAGCGCGCCTTCGTCGTGGTGATTTTGGCGCTGGAGCATGGATGAGATTCTTCGTCGCGAAAGGCGCTCCTCTGGATGACGGCCAAAACCGGATTAGCGTTAACCTATAAATTCGGCGGCAGAGCCGGATGCTTTTGTGCGGAGAAATATTTTGGAGTTAGCTGGGGCGGCGGAAGGGGATGGGGATGTTGCGTTTGCGGCGGCCTTGGCGCGGTTTGAGGCGGGCGCGGGCTTGGTCGGCCCAGGGGCCTTGGGGGGCGTACTTCAAATATAGAGTCCATTGCTCGCGGGCGGCGGGGCGTTCGCCGCGTTTTTCGTAGGCCAGGGCGAGATTGAAATGGACGTCGGCGTGGGCGGGCATGGCTTTGGCGGCGCGGCGGAGATGTTCGATGGCTTCATCTAGCTCGCCTAATTCTTCGAGGGTGCAGCCCAGGTTGTAGCGGGAGATGCCGTTTAGGGGATCGATCTGGACGGCGTTTAGGAAACAATTGCGCGCGTCGGTGAGCTGGCCTAGCTGGTAGTAGGCAACGCCGAGATTGATGTGGGCTTCGATCCAGGTGGGGGCTAGTTCGACTACGCGCTGATAATTCTGGATGGCTTGGGGGAGAGTGTCGGAACTATTTTCGCAGTCGAGCGCGGAGCGGAAAAAATCTTCGGGAGTGGGGCCGGCCAGGGCGTGGAGTTTGGCTGGCTTGGCGGGCATGTCGAAGGGGAAGGCCCACTGTTTTAGAAATGGGTTGAAGGGGAGTTCGGCTCCCGGCGGGACGACGTGAATTTCGCGGCCGAGATCGACGAGGCGAAGTTGGTGCAGCGGGACGGAGGCGGCGCCGAATTGTTTTTCGATTAGATTCATGGCGCGTTTTACTTTGCGGGCGGGGACGTGGTTCAGAGTGAGGCGTTGGAGCGAACGCATGGCGATGAGATCGAGGAAGCTGTAAAAACGCTGACCCCAGCGGGCTTCGGGGCGAATGAGCCGGAGGCGTTCCCAGTAGCGGAGACGGTTCGGCTCAACCCCAAGGATGCGGCCGGCTTCCGTCCGCGTGTATCGTTCTGCCAATGCTGAATGCCCCCGCGCCCGAAGAGAAAACGTAAGGTGATTATGCACGGAGTGGGGCAGGAAGCAAATCACACAGGGCTGTGGAAATTTTTGAATTGCTCAGGGGGCTTGTTCGCGGGGGACAAGCGCTGAGTGCGGCTTCGTCGTTTTGATCCCGATGCTGGAGCATGGATGAGATTCTTCGTCGCGGAAGGCGCTCCTCAGATGGTATGAAAACAGGCGTGCCCCCCGGGGGTACGATCGTGCTCGAAGCACAGACCCATAGGAGGCACGCGATGATCCACGTAGGAGTGGACCTTCACCAGAAATCTTGCTACATGACGGCGCTGGATTCAACCGGGCGCTCTTTAAAAGAGGGAGTGGTGGC
>DASWVE010000190.1:0-4975 GCA_036401315.1 Candidatus Acidiferrales bacterium | reverse complement strand
CGGCGGGTTTTTCTTCTGCAGCGGCCAGGAGGGCAAAAGCAATTAGTACCGTTACGGCCAATATGCCAGCTGTTACTCGAAATGTTTTCAAGTTAAGCCCTTTTGATTTTCGAAATGCGCCGGCAGCAAATTATTCTTCATCGTCCGTTTGCGCCTGCACCAGGCGCTCGATCACCGCCATATCTTCCAGCGTCGTCGTATCTCCGCTTACCGCGCCCTTCGACGCCAGCTCGCGTAGCAGGCGGCGCATAATTTTCCCGCTGCGCGTTTTCGGCAGCAGCGGGGTGAAACGCACATCGGCCGGCCGCGCGATGCTGCCAATCGTAGTCGCCACGTGGTCGCACAGTTTGGTGCGCAAATCCTTCGACGGCTCGTGCCCCACGCGCAGCGCCACGAAACAAACAATCGCTTCGCCTTTGATCTCATCCGGCCGTGCGACCACCGCCGCTTCGGCCACCGCCGGATGGCTCACCAGCACGCTTTCAATTTCCATCGAACTCAGCCGGTGCCCGGCTACTTTGATCACGTCGTCGACGCGTCCCAGCACCCAGATGTATCCGTCTTGGTCGCACTGCGCCGCGTCGCCCGCAAAATAAACTCCGGGAATCTTGCTCCAGTATTCTTTCGCGTAACGTTCATCGTCGCCGTAAATCGTGCGCAGCATCGAAGGCCACGGTTTTTCGATCACCAAGTATCCCGTTTCGCCCGGAGCCACCGTTTCGCCTTTCATATTCACCACGCGCGCCGCGACGCCCGGCAGCGGCAACGTCGCCGAACCCGGTTTCGCCGGAGTCGCGCCCGGCAAAACCGAAATCATGATCGCGCCGGTTTCGGTTTGCCACCACGTATCCACAATCGGGCAGCGATTTTTTCCAATGGCCTCGAAATACCATTTCCACGCCGCTGGATTGATCGGCTCGCCCACCGTGCCCAGCAAACGCAGGCTGCTCAAATCGTGCGGCGTGATCCAATCCATGCCCCAGGACATAAACGCGCGCACCGCGGTAGCGGAACTGTAAAAAATCGTGACCTTGTAGCGCTCGATGATTTCCCAGAAGCGATCCTTGCGCGGAAAATCGGGCGCGCCTTCGTACATCACGATGCTGGCGCCATTCGAAAGCGGCCCGTAAATCACGTAGCTGTGCCCGGTCACCCAGCCGATATCCGCCGTGCACCAGTACACATCTTCATCGCGCAGATCGAAGACGAGGCGCGAGGTCCACGTCGCACCCAGCAAATATCCCGCGGAGGTGTGCAGCACGCCCTTGGGCTTTCCGGTCGTCCCGCTGGTGTACAAAATGTACAGCGGGTGTTCCGAATCAAACGGCCGCGCAATCGATTCCTTCAGCGCCGCCTCTTCCAGTTCGTGCCACCACAGATCACGACCTTCCTGCCAGGCGACGTCCTGCTTGGTGCGCTGCACCACGATCTGTTTTTCTACTGTAGGACAATTTTTCAGCGCCGCATCCGCCGTATCTTTCAGCGGCAACATTTTCCCGCGGCGGAAACTCCCGTCGGCCGTCAGCAACACCTTCGCTTTGCAGTCCGCAATGCGATCCGCCAGCGCCGTCGCGCTGAATCCACCGAAGACCACCGAATGAACGGCGCCGATGCGCGCGCAGGCCAGCAGCGCCACGGCGATTTCGGGAACCATCGGCATGTAAATCGCCACGCACTCGCCCGCCTTCACTCCCAGCCCTTGCAGCACGTTCGAAAACCGGCAGACCCGCTCGTGCAATTCAGCGTAAGTCAGTTGCAGCGTCGCGCCGTCTTCGGCTTCCCACATCAGCGCCGGCTTGTTGCCATTTTTTTCGAGATGCCGGTCGAGGCAGTTGTAGGAAACGTTCAGCTTGCCGCCAACGAACCATTTCGCGTGCGGCGGATTCCACTCCAGAGTTTTAGTCGGCTGCTCGTCCCACTCCAGCAGCTTGGCCTGCTCGGCCCAGAACGCTTCCGGATCCGCCGCGGCCGCCGCGTACATCTCCCGGTATTCTTCCAGCGACTTGACGTGGGCCTTCTTGCTGAACTCCTCCGGCGGAGGAACCGGTTTTTCGTCCAGTACGTGCGGATCAAATTCGAGCATGATTCCCCCCCGTGGTAGCCAGCGATTTGCCGGACCTACGGTAGTGAAAGGCAGGGAATTGGTCAAGACGGGGAATGCAGTACCGACGCGTCTTCGCGGGAGCTTTGGACGCGGCTCAGGGCCGGAACGTAAAACTCGAGTCCGGCTGTAATCGTGGGACCTTTTTATTCGTCGCGCAGCGCAGCCATGGGGTCGAGGTGCGCCGCACGTCGCGCCGGAATGTAACAGGCCACCAGAGAAATCGCCGCCAGCAGCGCGGGCGCGGCCAGCAGCACCACCGGGTCAAAACTGTCCACGCGATAGAGCAAAGTCGACAGCGCCTTGCCCACCGCCATCGAAAGCAGCAGACCGACGCCCGCGCCAATCGCCATTAGCGCCATTCCTTCGCGCAACAACATCCGCACCGCATCCGCGGCGTTGGCGCCCAGCGCCATGCGGATTCCAATCTCGCGCGTGCGCATCGCCACGTTGTAGGCCCGGACGCCGTACAGCCCGATGGCCGCCAGCAATAACGCGACGCCCCCGAAAATTATAAAAATACGCGCGCCGGTGCGCACCACCCACAAATCGAAGCTGCTATCCAAATGCCCCCGCATGGTTTTAAGCCCCAGCACCGGCAGATTCGGATCGACCGCGCGAATCTGGCCACGCACCGTTTCGAGCATCTGCGCATCGGCCGCTGGGCCCAGCGCCGCCGTGCGCAGGTGAATTTGCATGTTCGACTGGTAGGCTGGCCCGAACGGTACATACACATGCGCCGGCCAACGTTTTCCAGTCACACCTTCCTGGACGTTAGCCACGACGCCGACTACTTCGGCATCCACCGGCGACTCGTTGCCGCCTCCCGATCCCAGCCGCACACTCTGGCCCACCGCGTCGCCGCCGGGCCACAGCTGTTCCGCCGCTGCTTGATCCAGAATCGCCACGCGCGGCGCGGTGACGTTGGCGTCCTGCGCGGCAAACGCGCGTCCACGCTGCAACGGAATCTGCAGCGTCTGAAAGTAATCGCTGGTGACCACGTTGTAACGGCACTCCATTTCGTTCGCTGATTTTGACCCTGAATTTCCTGCTGAATTCGCGGCGTCGCTGGAGCGTTGTACCGTTTTGCCCAGCGACACCATCCCGAATGGAACCGTCGCGGCCAAACCCACCGACTCGACGCCCGGAGTCGCTTGGAGGCGTTCCACCAGTGCGCGATACACTTCGCGGCCGCGTGCTTCGTTGTAACCCGCCAGGCCGGTATCGACTTCGGCCAGAATTTCGCCATTCACGCGGAAACCCGGTTCCAGCCGCGCCGCTTGCATTGCGCTGCGGATGAAAAGGCCCGCCGCGCTCAGTAGCATCAACGAAAGGGAAATTTGTCCCATGACCAGCAAGTTCCGCCGCGAAAATATCCCGCGCAGCCGGCCAGTTTGAAAGTCGGACCGGTCGCCGATCTTCATATCGCCAACCAGATTGCGGCTGGACAGATTCCAGGCCGGCCCCAACCCAAACAGCATGGTGCTCAGCACGCAAAATCCGATCGTGGCCGCCAGCACCCGCACGTCCGGTCCCGCCGAGTACACGATATCGAGCGGCATCATGTGCGCTAGCGACCGCACCAGCGCGCCCGTGGACCAAAACGCGATCAGTAGCCCGCCCGCGCCGCCGGCCAGAGCCAGCAAAAAGCCCTCCACCATCAACTGCCACAGAATGTCTACGCGGCTTCCACCCAACGCCAGTCGAATAGCTACTTCTCGACGGCGCGTGGTGCCGCGCGCCAGCATCATATTGGCCACGTTCAGCGAGGCGATCAGCAATACCACCGCCGCCACCGCCAGCAGTAGCGCCGACGGCACGATCAACTGCGAATTGTCCGATGGATTGGTGGAAATCTCGAGTCGCGACAGCGTGCGCACGATGAAAGTCTGGTCCTTATCCTCAACCGGGTAGGCCGCCGCGAGTTGCGCCGCCAAGGTTCCCAGCGCTGCGTCCGCGGTTTTTTGATTCATTCCAGGGCGCAGCCGACCAACCAGCAACAGCGCATGATTGTCGCGCTCGGCGAGCGACTTCCCGCGCCCGTCGAAATCATTCACCACCGATTCGTACACGCCGAGCGGCAAGTAGAGTTCGGGGCAGATCATCGCCGAGGTCCCGCTAAATCCCTTGGCGGTCACGCCGATTACCGTGTAGACGCGCCCGTTAATCTGCAGCGGCTGGCCCAGCACGCCCGGATCGGCTCCATTTTTCTTCCAGTAGGAATAACTGACGATCGCCACCGGCAGGCCCGAACCCGGCCGTTCTTCTTCCGCGGTAAACGCGCGCCCTTGCGAAAGCGGGACTCCAAACGTGGTGAAATAATTCGACGAGACCATGTCGGCGAAAACGCGCTTGGTCGTATCGCCGTTGCCCTCGGCAAGCCCAACCATCGCCAGATTGTGCGCGAGCAAACTGCTGAAGACGCTACGGTCAGCGCGCAGCTGGGCGTAATCGGGATACGAAAACGCACGGTAGTCCGACTTATGCGTGTCGCGGCTGTAGACCCCGACTACGGCCGAAGAATTTTGCATCACCAGCGGTTTGAACAGGAAAGCATTGACCAAACTGAAAATTGCGGTGGTGGCGCCGATGCCGAGCGCGAGCACCAGCACCGCGGCGCAGGTGAATCCCAGATTCTTGCGAAACATTCGCGCGCCCAGCCGCACATCCCCCGCCAGATTCCTCACCGTTTGCTCCCGTATCAGAAATTAGTGCCGCTGACTTTACCTAGTACGGGCCAGGGGCGCGAAAGGTTCCTCGTTTCGGCGTGTATTACGGCTCAATCTTTCGCGAACGGCTTGGGCGGCAGCAAAAATTGCATCCCAAAATACCCCACAAAATAAGGCTGCCCGTTCCGCGCTGCCTCCACGCTCC
>DASWVE010000189.1:0-5872 GCA_036401315.1 Candidatus Acidiferrales bacterium | reverse complement strand
CGATTGCTGGTTCGTTTATGTTGCCGCCGGCGTCACCGACACCGAATCCTACGGCGTCCCCTGCAAACTCCTCCCCATCACCGAAACGCTTTACTGGCTGAATTATCCGCTCGACGTTCCGCCAGTCATCGACGGCACGGTTCTCGTCAGCGCCGGCGACCTCGCCGGTTTCGAATTCGGCCCGCCACCGCTGAATCCCTACGAAGTTTTCAAAACCACCAAGCCCATCGACGTAATCCAGCACGGAATTTACGTCTACCAAGGCCGCTTCGAAATCCCGCTAGCCGCCGCCCTAAGCCACGCGCAAAAAGCCCAAAATTTCCTGGCAGATAAAAATCTCACCGCCGCGCTAGACGAAGCCCAGCAAGCCGTCCAACTAGCCCCCGACTCCGTCCCCACCAACCAAGCGATGGGCGACGCCCTGGCAGCCCAAAACCGCCCCGCCGAAGCCCGCCCCTACTACGAAAGGGCCCTCCACGCAGCCCAAACCATCCAACCCGAATTCCAGATCACCGCCATCCCCGACCTCCAGAAAAAACTCGCCGCGCAGTAGCGAACTAACTTCTTCCCGCGCTCGCGCAATCTGCGAACACAACGTGGGAGCCACGCAAAGCCCCGCGCAGATTAATCTGTAGGGGCGGGTCTCAGACCCGCCCGCCTTGCTTCGGATTAGCTTTTCCGGGTGCCGCACTCTTTGCGCTCCTCAGCAAAGGGTGCGGGTCTAGATTCCAATTCCCCCAAAATTGCGCCTTCGACTCAACCCCGATCGACCAAGAACTTTTGGAGTGCGGTCCCGCTTAGCGGGACCGCCGCTTTCGACTCGCCCCCAAACCAATCATCCTCGCGGAGCCACCCCAACGCGAGCCGCCCCAGCCTACCTTGGAGTGCGGCGGCTTGCCGCCGCCTTTCCGCCGCCGCCCGCCCCGCCCAAACCAGCCAGCGCGAAGCGCAACCGCAATCCTCAACTAACTATAAAATCGTCGTCATTCTGAGGAGCGCCTTCCGCGACGAAGAATCTCATCCATGCTCCCGCATCGAAATCGAAACGACGAAGACGCATCCTCCCCGGCGCGCAAGCAACCACGTCAACCATTTTGGCTCTACCCCGCACAAAAAAGTTTCGCCACGATAGCCTCACCATGGAATTCAAAATCCGCCCAGCCACCCTCGACGACGTCCCGCACCTGGTCCACCACCGCCGCGCCATGTTCGAAGACATGAAGCAAGGCACCCCAGCCGAACTCAACGCCGCCGACGAAAAAGCACACGAATATTTCGTAGCCGCCCTGGGCGACGGCTCATATAAAGGATGGCTAGCCGAAGAAGTTTCAGAAGCGATGCCAAAAAATGAAAGTGCAAATGGTGAATCTGCCAACGGGGAAGTAGCAAGAAGGGAAGTAGTCGCCGGCGGCGGCCTCGTAATCGTCCCCTGGGCCGGCTATCCCGGCGAAAAACACGCCGCCCGCGTCTGGATCGTCAACATGTACACCGAACCCCGCGCCCGCCGCCGCGGCCTGGCCAAAAAATTCGTCAACATCATCACCGAATGGTGCCGCAACGAAGGCTTCGCCAGCGTCTCCCTCCACGCCAGCGACGCCGGCCGCCTCGTCTACCAAGGCCTGGGTTTCCTACCAAGCAACGAAATGAAACTCTCGCTGCGGTAGGTGACCGCTGAACCTGGTGGAGACGGGAAAGCGTTGATCTCGACCAAGCTAACCAACTGTGTTATTATTGGTTCGACGACTCCCCGGTCTAAACGCCGGTTTGGGCAATCTATATGATTGCCCTTTTTTTATGCCTTCCGATCCTCCTCGAAGGATCTGGTTCCGGCCGTGAACTTAGTACGGTTACGGTTCCCCGAGAAGAAGGTCATCGTTTACGTTCCTTCCGCCGATCCGGTTCGCGGAGCGGCAGTAGAATTGCGAACTTCAGCACACATAAACCGAACAATTCCTCGACAGCTTCTTTACAAATCCCAGTTTCCCGACGAGATTCCCGACGGCGCCGGAGGCCAATTGAAACGACCCGACGCATGGAGATCCAAAGCGCCGGGTTCCTGAACCCCGCGCAAGCCATCCCAATTTCCGGGAACTTTTTCTCCTCCTCGCCGGAACTATAACTGCAGGCCGGGCTAAGACCGGGGCGGCGCGTGACGTACGGCACAACATAAGCACCCTGCAACTCACGCGGCGCGATCAGAACCGGCTCGCGGCCTGACAAAATTTCCACCGCATTCACAGGAGAAGTTGACCATGAAAAAGCTATCCATGTTACTCGCGCTGGCCGGCATCTTGGCCGCCCCCGCGGTTTTTGCGCAAGCGGCAGACACCACCGCCGCGCCGCCGCCCGATTTCGCCGCGCATCGCCAGGAAATGATTCAGCATCGCGTGGCCTACCTCACCACCGTGCTCACGCTCACCTCGGCGCAGCAGACCCAAATCACCGCCGTCATGACCAACGCCGCCGGCAACAAACCCGCCTTCAGCAGCATGAAGACGGCGCACACCGCACTCGAAACCGCGATTCACTCCAACGACGCCGCCGCGATGGAACAAGCCACTACCACCCTCGCCAATTTGCAGGCGCAGGAAATGCTGGCCCACGCCAAGACTGAAGCGGCCATCTACCAGCTCCTCACTCCCGAGCAGCAGACCAAGATGGCGGCCCTCGATAGCGAACACCATCACGGCGGACCTGGTGGCCCCGGCGGCCCGCGCGGCGGCGGTCCCGGTCCCGGCTTCTAAATTTTCCGGCACTCAGCGCGGTGGATAAAGGCTGCGGCCCCGCTCCCGCAGCCTTACACACCACTCGAGGCAGTTCCGAGTGCTTCGCTTTTTGCGCGCCTAATGCGTGCTGTTCGCTGGCCGATATGTCAGTAAATCCTAGGACAACGAGTTGACGTAATCCCGTGACGCTGCATCCTACAATGTGCTCAAATTTGTGGCGCGGAGCCCTTAGCCGCGCCTGAACGATTTGCTCCTTACCGCTTCCGGCGCGGCAAAAAACTCAAACGCTATATATTTTCGGCCATTTTTTCGGCCCTTATCTCGTACCTCAAATCGCCTTTCGCGGGGAGACTCATGCGCAGGAAATCAATCGTCATCGGCGCTTTCGCCATAGTTTTGTTGTCCGCTCTCGTCCTGGTCCCGCGCGGCTCCAGCCAGTCCAGCGCCGCCCGCCTGATCACCCAGTCGATCGACGAATCGAAAATGGTCACGCTGACCGGCAACACCCACCCGTTCGCGCGCGCTGAATTCGACCAGGGTCCGGTCTCCGCCAGCATGCCGATGAACCGCCTGATGCTGGTCTTGAAGCGCAGCCCGGCACAGGAAGCCGCGCTCGATACTTTTCTCGCGCAGCAACTCGACCCGAAATCGGCCAACTATCACAACTGGCTCACCCCCGATCAATTCGGCGAACGCTTCGGCGCCTCCGAGGATGACGCCACCACCCTCACCACTTGGCTGCAATCCCGCGGTTTTCAGGTCGCTGGAGTTTCCCACGGCCGCAACATCATCGAATTTTCCGGCAACGCCGGGCAGATCCAGGCCGCCCTGCACACCGCAATCCATTCCTACCTGGTCAACGGCCAGCAGCGCTGGGCCAATCAAAGCGATCCGCAAATTCCCGCCGCGCTCGCCCCGGCAGTTTACGGTTTCGTTTCGCTGAATAATTTCCCCAAACAGCCCGCCAGCCACTCGCTCGGCGCCTTCCGCAAATCCTTGACCACCGGCAAAGTCGAACGCGTTCCTTCCCCCAGCTACACTTTTCAAGGCGGCTGCGAGAGCAACAACGATTGCTACGCCCTCGGCCCGCAGGACATTGCCACCATCTACAACATCACGCCGCTCTATAACGCCGGAATCGACGGCACCGGCGAAACCATCGCCGTCGTCGCCGATAGCGATATCAATACCACCGACGTCAGCCAGTTCCGCAGCGTCTTCGGCTTGCCCGCCAACACTCCGAACATCATCCACAACGGCACCGACCCCGGAAAGAACGGCGATGAAGTCGAAGCCGTCCTCGACACGGAATGGTCCGGCGGCATCGCCCGCAAAGCCACCATCGACCTGGTCGTCTCCGAAAATGTAGATCTCTCCGCTACCTACATCATCGACAACAATATCGCGCCGATCATGAGCGAAAGCTTCGGCGAATGTGAACTCTTCCTCGGCGCTGCCGGGAACGCTTTTTACACCACCATGTATAAGGAGGCGGTCGGCCAGGGCCAGACCGTCATCATCTCCACCGGGGACTCCGGCTCGGTCGGCTGCCTGTCAGGTATGAATAGCTCCGCCGCGAACACCTACGGCCTCGGCGTCAGCGGCCTCGCCTCCACCCAATACAACGTCGCCGTCGGCGGCACCGATTTCAACGACATCAATAATCAGAGCGCCTACTGGAATTCCACCAACACCTCCGGCACCAACGGCTCCGCCAAAGGCTACATTCCCGAAACCACCTGGAACGATTCCTGCACCAACGCCGCGCTCGCCGATTTCGGCTACAGCACCAACGCCGAAACCAACTGCAATAATTCCGCCGTCAGCAATACGCTGGCCAACGATGTCTTGAATGGCGGCAGCGGCGGCGTCAGCAACTGCACTACTCCGACGGGCAGCGGCACCGCGACCAGTCAGTGCGCGGGCGGCAACGCCAAACCTTCGTGGCAGACCGGCGCCGGAGTTCCGAGCGATAACCATCGCTATGTTCCCGATGTTTCGCTGTTCGCTTCCACCGGCTTCCTCACCGGCAGCTTTTATGTCGTCTGCCAGTTGGACAACACCATGGGCCAGGACGGCACGCCCTGTAATCTTTCCGCGAACGCTTTCGCTTTCGGCGGCGCCGGCGGCACTTCCGTTTCCACCCAGGTTTTCGCTGGAATCATGGCGCTGATCGATCAGAAAGCCGGCGGCAGGCAGGGCAACATCAATCCCATGTTCTACACGCTGGCCAATAACCAGGCCGGAAAATGCGCCAGCGGCAGTCCCGCATCGAACTGCGATTTTTACGACGTTAGCGCCGGCACCATCAGCCAGCCCTGCATGAACGCGTCCGGCAGCTCGAACTGCACGGTCAACACCAACACGGATTCCTTCGGCGTGGTCGTCCCATACAGCGCCGCCGCCGGCTACGATCCCGCCACCGGCCTGGGCTCCGTGAACGTCACGAATCTTGCCACCGCCATTGGCGGAAACATCGCTCCTGTAGGCAGCTTTACCGTCGGTCCTTCGAGCGGCACCGCCACCGTCTCGGCGCCGGGCTCGAGCGCCACCTACGACCTCACCGTCACCGGCACCAACGGTTTCGCCGGCACCGTAAACTTCTCCTGCACCGGCTTGCCTGAGAAGGCGTTCTGTAGCGCGCCCGCTGCGACGCTTTCCGCCAGCACCACCACGGCCAGCTCCACCCTAACGATCACGACCACCGCCGCGACCGCGCAGCTGGTACCTAACGTCGCGCCGGGCAACAACGGACCCGCGCAACGCAGCGCGCCGCTGCTCGACGCGAAAATGTTCAGCGCGGAAATGAAGCGCGCGCTGCCGATCAGCCTCGCGATGCTTCTGCTCCTCGGCGCCGCAGCGTTCTTCTATCTGCCGCGCTCGCGCCAGCGCATCAGCGCCAGTACGCTGCCTTCCGGCGTAGCGTTCGCCGTGCTGATCCTCGGCTTGGTGTTCATCGCCAGCTGCGGCGGTGGAGGTGGCGGCACCACCACCGGCACCACCGGCACGCCGACGGGAACGTCAACCGTCACCGTGACCGCGACCAGCGGCACCACTACCTCGTCGACCACCTTCACCCTAACCGTGAACTAACAGCCCGTCCTCGAATCGATCTGTAGGGGCGGGTCTCAGACCCGCCCGCCTTG
>DASWVE010000188.1:0-5390 GCA_036401315.1 Candidatus Acidiferrales bacterium | reverse complement strand
AGAAAACCAAAATCAATCTGCTCGATACTCCCGGCTACTCCACCTTCATCAACGAAACAAAATCCTCCCTCATCGCCGCCGATGCCGCGCTGATCCTCGTTGACGCTGCCGCCGGCGTCCAGGTCGTCACCGAAAAAGTTTGGGATTACGCCGCCGAATACGATCTTCCTCGCGCGTTTCTCTTGAATTGGATGGATCGCGATCTCGCCAGCTTCGAACGCGCCCTCGATTCCGTCCAGCAGGTCTTCGGCCGTGGCGTCGTGCCCATTCAATTGCCCATCGGCTGGCAAAGCGGCTTCCGCGGCGTCGTCGACCTCATCACCATGAAGGCCCTGATCTACACGCCCGATGGCAACGGCATCGCCAAAATTGAAGAAATTCCCCAGGCCCTCGCCGATGAAGCCAAGCAAGCCCACGAGACGCTGGTCGAAATGGTCGCCGAAGGTAACGACCAGCTCATGCAGGAATTTTTCGATCAGGGCACGCTGCCCGTTCACGATCTGGTCATCGGCCTGCGCGAAGCCGTCCTCGCCAAACGCCTTTTCCCGGTGATGCTCAGCTCCGCTCTCCACAATATCGGTAGCGACGCCGTCCTCAATCTCATGGTCGCGATTTTCCCCTCGCCCGCCGTCCGCGGAAAAACCGCCTGCCACAATTCGCCCGACCACCAGGGCGAAATCGTCGAACGCAATATCTCTTCGTCCGAACCCCTCGCCCTTTTCATTTTCAAAACCGTCGCCGATCCCTTCGCCGGACGCATCAACTATTTCAAAGTAATTTCCGGCGTCCTCAAGAATGACGCTACCGTCACCAACTTCCATCGCCGCACGCCCGAGCGTTTCCAGCACATCCAGGCCATGCAGGGCAAAGCAACCTACGAAGTCCCCGAGCTGCACGCCGGCGACATCGGCTGCATCGCCAAACTAAAAGACTCCACCACCGGCGAAACTCTCGGCGATCGCGCCGCTTCGGTCTTCCATCCGCCCGCGCGTATTCCCGAACCCTCCATCACCTTCGCCGTCGAACCCAAAACCCGCGCCGACGAAGACCGCATCGGCGTCGCCATCCATAAAATTCTGGAAGAAGATCTCGCCCTCCGTTTCGGCCGCGACCCCCAGACCAAGGAATTTCTCCTCAGCGGAGCCGGCCAGCAGCACATCGAAGTCGTCGTCGCCAAACTCCGCAAACGCTATCACGTCGAACTCGTCATGCACCCGCCCAAAGTCGCCTACCGCGAAACCATTCGCGCCAAAGCCGACGCCGAAGGCAAACACAAAAAGCAAACCGGAGGTCACGGACAATTCGGCCTCTGCCGTATTAAGCTCGAACCCTTGCCGCGCGGGAAGGGAATTGAATTCGTGGACGACGTCTTCGGCGGCGCCATTCCCAGAAACTGGATTCCCTCGGTCGAGAAAGGCCTGCGCGATTCCGCCGAACGCGGCTTCCTCGCCGGGTTTCCCGTCGTCGATTTCCGCGCCACCCTCTACGACGGCAAATACCACGACGTCGATTCCAGCGACATGGCCTTCAAAATCGCCGGCTCCCTCGCCTTCAAGGAAGCCATGAAACAGGCCAAGCCCGCGCTTCTCGAGCCCATCATGCAGGTCGAAGTCTACGCCCCCGATAAATATTCCGGCGACCTCATGGGCCATCTCAGCGGCCGCCGCGGAAAAATCAACGGCAGCGAATCCCGCGCCGGCAACGTCGTCATTAAGGCCCTAGTCCCATTCTCCGAAATGCTCAGCTACGCCAATGAACTAACCTCCCTAACCCAAGGGCGAGGCAGCTACTCCATGGAATCGTCCCACTACGATTACGTCCCCCCCGAAATCGCCGAAAAAGTAATCGCCGCCCACAAACCCCACCACGCCGGCGAAGACCCAGAAGAAAAAGAAAACCACCACCGCACCGCCTCCGCCTGACGGCGAACGCAGAAGCCTTTGATCTCGCCGTTGCCTTTGCTCTTGCCGTTGCTTCTGTCTTGCAGTTGCCTTTGATCTAGCAGTTGCCTTTGATCTCGCAGTTGTCTTTGGTCTTGCAGTTGTCTTTGAGGGTGGCCCATCCTTCCCGCCTCTGGAAGGGTGGGGCTTTTGCTTCGGACATTTCTCAGGCGTGGAAGCCGCAGCCCTTAAATCGAGGGATTGCTACTCGTTCACCAAAAATAAAAACACGTCATCCCGAATCCCCTACAGGGGTGAGGGATCTGCTTTTTACGATCCGAAGCCGCAAGCCAATCGCGAAGAAAAATCGTGGCCACGAGTACTTCCCTTCACGCTACCCAGCCCGCTAATTAATCCCCACCGTCTCAAACTTCGGCGCAATATCCGTAGGCACGCCCTTCAACCGCCCCAAAGCCGCCTTCACCTCCGGCCCCAAAACCCCCATCTTCCCCATCCACTCCTTCGCCTCTGCATAATCCCCAGTAGCTTCCAAAGTCAGCAGTTTATTATCCAAAGACCCCACCGCAACCTTCATCTTCGCCACGTCCACCGTAAACGTCCCATCCGCGTTCGCCGTAAACGCACCCTGCGATAGAAAATAATTAAACTGCATCGCCTGCCCCCGCGCGTGCGAATCCTGCAACCCGAATCGCATCGTCCGAAACGCCGAAGCCATATAAGTCGTATACAGCTGCCGCTCCGCCTCCGCCCCATGCGCCATCGGAGCATCCAGTTTCCCCGCGTCCGCCTGCGTCATCAAAAATTGCAGGGCGAACAACCCGGTCACGTCCGCCTTCGCCTCCTCCAACGCCGAATACTGCTCCTTCAATTCCATCCGCGGATTTGTCGCTCGCCCATCGATCTTGATCTGGTGCGGCCCCAATCCGTGGCACAGCTCATGTGCCACGATGTGCGTGAAAAAAAGCTCGAAACTCAAATCCTTCTGCTCCGCCGGAGTCAGCACGACTTTCGAAATCGGCTCGAGCGTCGCCTTGAATTTCGCTTCCTGCACATTTTTCAGCATTACCCGTTTGCTGCCCTTGAGCTCCACCACTTTGTCGTCGTTCGGCAAATTGTAAGCCGCCGTCTGCACCCCGTGCGCTCCGTCGCCCGCGCTGAAAACTTCATTCACCACTCGAATCGGAGCCAACGCCCCCAATTTCGCCACCCGATACTGCGGATCCTCCGGCAGATTATTTTCGATGTCCTGCAAATGGCTCCCTAAAAATCCCAGCCGAGCCGTTTCCTTGTCGTCGCGCACGTTGATGTACGCCTCGAACGCCGCCTTATACCCGAACAATTCATCCTGATACGTCTCGTACGGCCCGTACGTCACATCCACCGGCGCATCCAAATCCATCCACGCCAGATCGCTCTCGTAATAATTATTGGAAGCAAACGCATCCGCCCGCGTCGTCAGGAATTTCTTCAGGCTGGCGTTATCCGTCGCAGCCGCCGCCTCACGCAGCAATTTTCCCGCCCGCTCCAGATCGCTCTTATATTCCTCGCTGTAGGGAACTGTCCGCAGCTTCCCGTCCACCCCGCGCCGGATCACCGTAAAAAATCCCTCAGCCTGCTCCTTCGCTTCCGGCGACAAAGTCTTCACCCAGGTTTCGAATTCCTCCTTCGTCATATCCTCTGGATAAAAATTAGCCCCCGGCAATTTCCGCGCCGGCACGCCGGGCAGAAACGCCGCGTACTGATCGATCTCCGACCACGGCCCCTTGTTGATCCGAAAATAATCCAGCCGCGCCTGCCCCAGCGGCGTCTTGTCTTCCTGCAATTTGTGATACGTCACCAGGTCCCCGCTCCAAAACTGCCGCATGAAAATCGTATTCACGATTTTCGCCGCTTCCACCAGCTTCACAACCGCGGTGCGATCGCCCGCCGATAGTCCCGAAAGGTCCACCCGCAAAGGCGTCGGCGCGAATCGCGCCGTCATCGCCTTCAACTGCTCCAGATCGGGTATCGTCGCCGGGGCCGACTGCGCCGGTTTTTCCTGCCCCGCCACCGCCGAAACGCAAACAAAGAAAATTACGATCAGTTTTCGCATGCGCAAAAGATAGCACCCCCGCCGCCGATTGAAAACCAGCCTGCCAGCCTCGCTCGAACCTCTGGAAATTTAATCCGCCGCGAGTATAATGCCCGCCGGGAGTCGCCAGAAACGCTCCCTAGGCCACGGACTTCAATGTTTGATTTTCTTTCTCCCCTGACGCGCCGGCTGTTTCCGTTCGCCGCCTTCGCCGTGGTGGTGTTTTCGGCCGCACCAGCCCAAGCGCAAAATGCAGAACTCTCCGCCGCGTCGCATCACCCGCCCCAAGCCATCGTCATCGGTTTCATGGGCGGCCAAGTCGCCCCCGACGATCCCACTCGCAACGAGCTCATCATCTCCGATCGCCTACGCGCTGCTTTCCCCGCCAACACTTATTTTGAAATTTACGAAAATCGTCGCGTCGAAGAAGCCCACCAGAAGATTCTGCAGATGTTGGAAGCCCAGCCCAGCGCCAGGCCAACCAAAAAAAGAAATCAAGAAACGAAGATCATTCTCTACGGTCACAGCTGGGGGGCTTCTGCGGTAGTCACTCTAGCCGATGAACTTCAGCGCGACGGCATCCCCGTAGCCCTCACCATTCAGGTCGATAGCATCCAGAAAAAAGGTCAGCACGACGCCCTGATTCCCGCCAACGTCGCCCGCGCCATAAATTTCTATCAACCCGACGGCCTGCTCCACGGCCGCCCCGAAATCCGCGCCGCCGATCCCACCCAAACCCAAATTCTCGGAAATTTTAAAATCAGCTACAAAGAAATTCCGCAGGAATGCAATCCGTACCCGTGGTACGAACGCAAATTCATCAAAACCCACATCGCCATCGAATGCGATCCCGCCCTCTGGAATCGCATCGAGTCCCTCGTCCGTGAAACGATCCGCGAATCGGTCACCACCGCGCCCGCGCTGCAAACGCAAACCGACCAAGCCAGCCATCCGGCCGAGCCCGCCGCGCAGACCACCCTCGCCTCCGGCCGCCGCCCCTAAAATCCCAAATCGCTCAACCCCGGATGCCCATCCGGCCGGCGTCCCAATGGCCAGCGATATTTCCGCTCCGTTTCCGCAATCGCTAGATCGTTGATGCACGCGTAGCGCACCCGCATCAATCCATTCTCCGCATATTCCCAATTTTCATTGCCAAATGAACGCCACCACTGTCCTGCCGCATCCTGCGATTCGTAAGCAAACCGCACCGCGATATGGTTTCCATCGAATGCCCACAATTCCTTGATCAACCGGTATTCCAATTCCTTCGACCACTTGCGCGTCAGAAAAACGATGATCTCCTCTCGCCCGTTGATAAATTCCGACCGGTTCCTCCACCGCGAATCAATCGTGTACGACAGGCAGCACTTTTCCGGTGATCGCGAATTCCATCCATCTTCCGCTCCCCGCACTTTTTG
>DASWVE010000187.1:0-7022 GCA_036401315.1 Candidatus Acidiferrales bacterium | reverse complement strand
CATGATCAAGTATTTGAAAGACGGAAAGAAAAAGGAACTCGACTTCCGTGTTTCTACGGTCCCCACGCTCTTCGGCGAAAAAGTCGTCATGCGTTTGCTGGATAAGGAAAACCTGCGCCTGGACATGACCAAGCTGGGTTTCGAGCAGGAATCGCTGACCAAGTTCGAACGCCAGATTTTGAAACCCTACGGCATGGTGCTGGTCACCGGCCCGACCGGTTCCGGTAAAACCAATACTTTGTATTCTTCCGTCGCGCGCTTGAACACTCACGAAACCAACATTATGACGGCCGAAGATCCCGTCGAATTCCAGCTGCCCGGAATCAACCAGGTACAGATGAAGGAACAAATCGGCCTGAACTTCGCCTCCGCCTTGCGCGCCTTCTTGCGCCAAGACCCCAACATTATTCTGGTCGGCGAAATCCGCGACTTTGAAACGGCCGAAATCGCGGTGAAAGCCGCGCTCACCGGCCACTTGGTGCTTTCCACCCTGCACACCAACGACGCGCCTTCGACCATCAGTCGTTTGATGAACATGGGTATTGAACCTTTCCTCGTGGCCACGTCGGTGAACTTGATCTGCGCCCAGCGCTTGGTTCGCCGCATTTGCGTGGGCTGCAAAGAACCTTTGCAAATTACTCCGGAAGCCTTGGTTGAGGCGGGTTACACGCCCGAAGAAGCGCAGACCACCGTCGTGCAACACGGCCGCGGCTGTAGCACCTGCAACAACACTGGCTACAAAGGCCGCGTCGGTCTTTACGAGGTCATGGAAATTACCGACGACCTCCGCGAGTTGATTCTCGTTGGCGCGTCGGCGCTGGAATTGAAGAAGAAAGCGATGGAGCTCGGCATGATTACCCTGCGCCGCAGCGGACTGACCAAGTCGGCGTTGGGGCAAACGACCTTAGAAGAAGTGGTACGCGAGACGGTTCTGTAAGCGGAGGAAATGATGGCTGGCATCACATTAAGCGAGCTCCTGAAGAAAATGATCGAGATGTCCGGGAGCGACTTGCACCTTTCGACCAATAGCGCGCCGCGGGTGCGCGTGCACGGCAAACTCAGGCCCTTGGACATGCCTCCGCTTACCGCGGCAGACACGAAGGCACTGGCGTACAGCGTCTTGACTGACGTGCAGAAGCATCGTCTCGAAGAAAACCTCGAGCTCGACTTTTCGTTCGGCTTGAAAAGCTTGGCTCGCTTCCGCGGCAACATCTTTCATCAGCGCGGCGCGGTCGCGGCTGTCTTCCGCACCATTCCTTGGGAAATCAAATCGTTCGACGCCCTCGGCCTGCCGCCAGTCGTCCGCGGGCTCTGCGACAAGCCGCGCGGCTTGGTCCTCGTTACCGGACCGACCGGCTCGGGTAAATCCACCACTCTTGCGGCCATGCTCGACAAGATCAACAACGAGCATGAAGAGCACATGATTACGATCGAAGATCCGATCGAATTCTTGCACAACCACAAAAAGTGCCTGGTCAACCAGCGCGAAGTCCACTCCGACACGCACTCGTTCTCGAATTCGCTGCGTGCCGCACTGCGCGAAGATCCCGACGTGGTCCTGATCGGCGAAATGCGCGACCTCGAAACCATCGAATCGGCTTTGCGCATCGCCGAAACCGGCCACTTGACCTTCGCCACCCTGCACACCAATTCGGCGATCTCCACCATCAACCGCATCGTCGACGTTTTTCCGGCGCACCAACAGCCCCAAGTGCGCGCCCAGCTTTCGATGGTGCTGGAAGGAATTCTTTGCCAATCGCTGCTGCCCAGGCCCGACGGCAAAGGCCGCGCGATGGTAATGGAAATTCTTATTCCGACCGCCGCGATCCGCAACCTGATTCGCGAAGACAAAATTCACCAGGTGTATTCGGCCATGCAAACCGGAACGGGCACCTCCGGCATGCAAACTTTTAACCAGAGCCTCGCCAACGCCTATTTCCAGAAACAGATCACCCTGGAAGTAGCCATGGCCCGCTCATCACATCCTGACGAGTTGCAAGATCTGATCAATCGCGGAGTCACTTCGGCTCCAGCGGGTGGCAAGATTCCAGTCCGGCGCTAAGCGCGAGGACCAGAGATAAGCAGAGGAGGTAACACATCATGCCGGTTTTTACATATCGCGGAACCAATAAGACGGGTGACACCGTCGCGGGAGAACGCACCGCAGCCAGCAAGGCCGAACTCTCGGCTGCGCTGCGCCGCGAACAGATCAGCGTCAGCAAGCTGTCCGAGAAAGGGAAGGAGTTCAATATTCCCTCGTTCGGCGGCAGCGGCGTCAAGTCCAAGGAGTTGGCTATCTTCACTCGCCAGTTCTCGGTCATGATCGACGCTGGCTTGCCTCTTGTGCAGTGCCTGGAAATTCTGGCGGGGCAGCAGGATAACAAGACGTTCCAGAAAGTCTTGAACGGGACCCGCGCCTCGGTTGAAGGCGGCTCCACGCTCTCGGTCGCCATGAAGCAGTACGACAAGGTCTTCGACCCGCTCTACTACAACATGGTCGAAGCGGGCGAGACGGGCGGTATTCTCGACACCATTTTGCAGCGCCTTTCGAGTTACATCGAAAAGAACGTCAAACTGAAGCGCGCCGTGCAGTCGGCCGCTATCTATCCGGTCGCGGTCATCTCCATCGCGGTCGGCGTCATCATCCTTCTGTTGTGGAAGGTGGTGCCGATTTTCACCACGCTGTTTGCGGGCTTGGGCGTCGATCTGCCTTTGCCGACCCGTATCGTAATCATGCTGAGCAATTTCGTCGGCAGCATCTACGGCTTGGTCATCGCCGCCTTCGCCGTCGGCGCGGTGTTCGCCATCAAGTTTTGGTACGGCACTCCGACTGGGCGCATGGCTCTCGACACGATCGTCCTCAAGGTTCCTCTCGTGGGTCCGTTGCTCCGCAAGATCGCGGTGGCGCGGTTCACCCGTACACTCGGAACTTTGATCTCCAGCGGCGTGCCCATCTTGGAAGGTTTGGACATCACCGCGCGCACTTCGGGTAACGCCGTCATCGAGAAAGCCATCAATGCCACGCGCAAGGCCGTCGAAGCCGGACGCTCCTTGGTCGATCCGCTCAAGGAAACCGGCGTATTTCCCGGCATGGTCACCCAGATGATCGGCGTCGGCGAACAGACCGGCGCCATGGACGCCATGCTTCAGAAGATCGCCGACTTTTACGAAGACGAAGTCGACGCGGCGGTCAAAGACCTTTTGACGGCGATGGAGCCGATCATGATCGTGGTCCTCGGCGTGGTCGTCGGCGGCATCGTCATCTCTATGTACCTGCCGCTGTTCTCGCTGATCGGCAAACTCGCAGGCCACTAGAACTTCTCGCCGTCGGCCCGGCTCGCGGACTTCGCATGCGAATTCTCCGCGAGCCGAGCCGGGCGAGATAGAAGCTCTCCATGCCGCATACCAATCGCAGATCGCGTGAACGCGATCAGGAATCGGGCCTCGCGCCCGCCCTCACTTCCCATGTCGCCATTGGCGACTGGTTGCCCTGGCTGGGGCGCGTTCGTTTTCTGGCCATCACCTTTCTGGTCGGCATCATCATCGCCGCGCGGCATCTGACGCCGGCGGCGGTTTCGTTGCGTTCTTTCGTGCAGTTGCTGGTGCTGTGGTACACCCTGGCGATTTTTTACGTCATACTGCAACGCTGGATTCCCAACGCACGCTGGCACGCGCCGCTGCAAATCAGCTGCGACCTGCTGATGATTACCGGCGTCGTCTACACCACCGGCGGCCAGGATAGCTATTTCGTTTCGCTCTACCTGCTCGCGATTTTGATGGCCAGCGTGTTGCTCCCACGCCGCGGCATCTTCGTGGTCATGGCTTCCAGCATGGCGCTGCTCGGCGGCGTCATCGAACTGAGTTATTACGGCGTGATTCCGCGAACCTCCGCGGCCGCGCCCGATCTGAGCACGCTGGATTCGTGGCTGGCGATTAACTGTTTTGCGTTTTTGGCCGTCGCCTATTTGGGCAGCCTGCTGGCGCAAACTTTGCGCCGCAAGGGTCTCGAACTGGCCGAGAAAAACGAAGAACTGAAAGATCTGCAGGCCTTCAATCAGGACATTATTGAATCCATGCGCGGTGGTTTGCTCACCGCCGACCTTGAGGGAACAATCCTGGTTATGAATCGCGCCGGAGCCGAAATCACTGGATCCGGCCTTGGCCTCATGCGCGGAGATAGAGTGCAGGACCGCCTGCCTGGATTTTGGCCCGTCGAAGTGGATGACCAGGGGAATCCGCTGGCCAGCCGCAAAGAGATCGAATTCAGAATTCCCGGCGGCGCAACGCGCTATCTAGGGCTTTCCGTTTCGCCCTTACGCACCTCCCAGAATCAGAACACTGGTTTCGTTTATAACTTTCAGGATCTGACCGAATTGAAACGTCTCGAAAGGGAAGTGGTTACCAAAGAACGCATGGCGGCGCTCGGCCGGCTCTCCGCCGCAATCGCGCACGAGATTCGCCAACCGCTCACCGCCATGACCGGAGCGCTCAAGGAACTCGCGCGTCTCGCTCCGCTCGATGACGACGACAAGAAACTTGTGCACATCGTCAGCCGCGAATCGCAACGGTTGAACCAGATCATTACTGATTTCCTGAATTATTCGCGCGAGAAAACTTACGCCTTTGCCGAAATGGACGTGGTTCCGGTGATCGAAGAAACGTTGCTGGTTCTCGAACGCGACGCCGTCGCGCGCGGGAAATTCAAAATCGTCCGTAACTTTAAGTTACGCACCCTGCGCGCCCGCGCTGACCGCGATGCGCTGAAACAGGTATTTTGGAATTTGTGCAACAACGCCCTGCGCGCTATGCCTGAAGGCGGCACTCTCGCGGTCTCGCTCGATGCGGACGATTCCTGGGTGCGAATTTCCATTCGCGATACGGGCGTGGGCATCGATTCCGCCCAGGCCTCGCGAATATTCGAACCGTTTCAGTCCGGCTTTACGGGCGGCACCGGTCTCGGCCTCGCCATCGTGTATCAGATCTTGCAGGCCCATCGCGGCCGCGTTCGCGTCGAGACTGAAAAGGGGCAGGGCGCCGAATTCATTGTCGAAATTCCGCGCGCCGCGCAGGTTCGTACGCCAACTTCGCGCACGCTCTTGGTCCCTGAATCGATGCATTCTGTCGAAAATCTGCGCGCTGCGGGGAAGGTCTAGCCATGGCCCATCTCCTGGTCGTAGACGACGAACCCTCCATCAGCGAGCTGCTGGAAATCAGCTTCCGCAAGGAAGGCCATAAGGTCGAAGTCGCCTCGAACGGCCAAGCCGCCAAGCGCCGCCTCGCCGCCCAGGTCTTCGACATTGTCATTTCCGACATCTGCATGCCGGATATGGACGGCGTGGAACTGCTGCAGTATTCGAAAGAAGTCTCGCCCTCTACCACCTTCATCCTGATAACCGGCGTGCCCACCGTCGACACCGCCATCGATGCCGTCAACTTTGGCGCCGACCGCTACGTCATCAAAGGCGACCGTCTTCTCGACGAACTCCGTCCTGCGGTTCGTCGAATCGCGGAAAATCAAGCGGTCAAGAAAGAAGCCGGAGAACTCCGCCGGCAACTGCGCAAATTTACCGGCTTTGATCACATCATCGGCGCCAGCTCCAAAATGCGCGACCTCTTCGAGTTGATCGAAACCATCGCGCCGCAATCCAGCCGCGTGCTGATCACCGGCGAGAGCGGCACCGGAAAGGAGTTGGTCGCCCGGGCCATTCACGAAAACAGCGCGCGGGCCAAAGCTCCCTTCGTCACCATCAACTGCGGCGCGTTTCCCGAAACGCTGCTCGAATCCGAACTTTTCGGCTACCTGCGCGGCTCTTTCACGGGAGCGAATGAAAACCGCCGCGGACTATTTCAAGCCGCTGACGGCGGTACGCTCTTCATGGACGAAATCGGCAACATGAGCCTGACCATGCAGGTGAAACTCTATCGCGTGCTCCAGGAAGGAAAAATCCGGCCGCTCGGCAGCACCGAGGAAAGTAATGTCGATGTTCGTGTCATCGCCGCCACCAACAAGGACTTTGCCAAGGAAATCGCCGAAGGCCGCTTTCGTGAGGACCTGTATTACCGCCTGAGCGTCATTCCCATTCACCTGCCGCCCTTGCGGGAGCGCCGTGAAGACATTCCATTGCTCGTCCGCTCGTTCCTGGACCGCTACACCAAGTCCATGGGCAAAAAAATCGACGGGATCGACCCCGAAGCCATGCGCCGCCTCGAAGTCTACGATTGGCCCGGTAACGTCCGCGAACTTGAGAATACGATCGAACGCGCCGTAGCTTTGGAAGGCTCCGGCCGCGTCACCGCGGACGGCCTGCCCGTCCGCATCCGCGATCACTTTCAGGAGACGGTAGCTAAGCAGTCCGGAAACGGAAACGGCCACTCCAATGGCAACGGCCACGCCCATGCCCATGGCCCGGTCCTACCCGAGCACGGCCTCGACCTCGAAAAATACATTCAGGATCTGGAGCGTTCATTCCTACTGGCGGCCATGGAACGCTCTGGAGGAGTCCGGACCCGCGCGGCCGATACGTTAAAGATGACCTATCGCTCGTTCCGGCATTACGCCAAGAAATACGGCATATGAGGCTCACGAAGGACGCCATGTTCAGTCAATTTAGAGTGACACTAATCGTCAACCTTCTGAATCCTGAGACGGTTGTGAGACAGGAACACAGGGGGCAAAAAGCGCATCGAGACTTGTAACTTATTGAATTATAATGGTATAGCAGGATTGTTTGATCTGGTAACTGGACGGTTGGCGTCATGGCAGTAGGCGTGCAATGTAGGAAGGCGTACCCCGCCAGGGCGTACGAGAGAAATTAGGAACACGAGCTCTAAGGAGAATATAGAAATGAAGAAGAACCAGAAGGGTTTCTCACTCATCGAGTTGCTGATCGTTGTGGCGATCATTTTGATCATCGCGGCCATCGCAATTCCGAACTTGCTCCGCGCGCGCATTGCGGCGAACGAAGCTTCGGCGGTTGGATCGGTTCGTACGATCGTGACCACCAACACCCAGTTCTACACCA
>DASWVE010000186.1:0-82741 GCA_036401315.1 Candidatus Acidiferrales bacterium | reverse complement strand
TTGGTTGCTTCGATCAGTTCGCCGGTGTCGGGAAACAAAGTCTGCTGGTCGCCGATCACTTCGAGCTTCACCCACTCCGAAAGCCCCACTTCGCGGCCGAGCCGCGCGGCGCGCACCGCTTCGTCGGCCGTGTAGCAGCCCGCCGTATTCGGCAGGATGAAAAAATTCTTGCGGTCGATGTAATCGAGCAGCGATTCCTTGCTCTTGTCGGTCAAGTTCACGCGCCGCACCGCCACCGTCACCATGTCCGCGCCCGAAGCTTCGTGCGCCCGCCGCATTTCCTGAAAGCTGCGGTATTTCCCCGTGCCCACGATCAGGCGCGAATTAAACGTCCGCCCCGCAATCACCAGTTGATCGGCCATGTGCTTCTCCAAATCCAGCTCTCCCGTCCGCGCTAGACCAGCCGCGCCGTAGTCAAGTCCGATGTCTCACCCGCACATTCGTTACGCGCGCGCCTGCGGTTTTGGATCTTCCACATCCGCATACAACCGCGCGATCACATCCTTATACCGTTCCTCGATTACCCGCCGCTTCATCTTCAACGTGTAAGTCAGCTCGCCACTCGCATACGTAAAATCATTCTCCAATATCGCGAACCGCTTCGGCTTCTCGTACTGCGCCAGATTCGCCGTTAACCTCTCGATTTCCGCCTGCAGCAAATCCCGCACCCACGGATCATTCAGCATTTGCGACGGCGACCCAAACTCGTGCCCGCGTTCTTTGCCCAGTGACATCACCACCGGCGCATTCGGCACCACCAGCAGCGAACAGAATTTCCGGCCGTCGCCGACCACGATCGCATTCAAAATATACGGCGAACCCTTCAGCGCATTTTCAATCGGCGCCGGAGCCACATATTTCCCGCCGGCCGTCTTCAGCAATTCCTTCTTCCGGTCGGTGATGATCAAATATCCGTCTTCGTCGATTCGTCCGATGTCGCCCGTCGCCAGCCAGCCCTCCGGACTCAAAATCGCCCGCGTCGCTTCCGGCTTGCCAAAATATCCCTGCATCACGCAGGTGCCATGCACCAGAATCTCGCCGTCCTCCGCGATGCGCACTTCCACGGTCGGAATCGGCCGTCCCACCGTTCCCACTCTGTGGTCGCCCGGCCGGTTCGAAGTCACCACCGGCGAAGTTTCCGTCAGCCCGTAGCCCTGATACACGTCGACGCCGATCGACCAGTAAAATTCCGCCAGCGCCGGCGACAGCGGCGCGCCACCCGAAACAAAAGTCCGCAGCCGCCCGCCCAGCCCGGCGCGGATCTTCGAAAAAACCAGCCGGTCCGCGACCGCCCACTTCAATTTCAACCCCGCCGAAGGCGTTTTGTTGTAAGCCCGCCACGGTACCGCATCCCGCGCCACGCCCAACGCCCAATCGAAAATCGTGCGCTTCAATCCCTGCTCGCGATGCCCCTTCTCCAAAATCCCCGCATAGATTTTTTCGAACAGCCGCGGCACCGCCGCCGCCATCGTCGGATGCACTTCCAAAAACGCCTGGCTCACCGATTCCAGGTTCTCGACATACGCAATCGAAACCCCGCGGCTCAAATACCCGTAAGCCACCGTGCGCTCGTACACATGCGAGAGCGGCAATAATTCCAGCGCCACGTCGTCCGGCTCAAAGACGTGATACTTCAGCGACTCCATCGAATTCGACGTCAGGTTAGCATGCGATAGCATCACGCCCTTCGGCTCGCCCGTTGTCCCCGAAGTGTAAATAATCGTCGCCAGCTGGTCGTTCTTCACCTGCGCCGCACGCCGCCGGTATTCCGCCACGTCCGCTTCGCCCGCCGCCGTAATCAAGCTGTCGTAATTCAGAATTTCCCCGCGCAGGTCAGCCGGCGGAGCCACGCAGATCAAATGCTCCACGCTCGGCATCCGCTCCCGCGCTTCTGCGGTTTTCCGCGCCTGCGCTTCGCCCGCGGTAATCATGATTCGCGCGCCCGAATCGTTCATGATGTAAACGAAACGGTCCGGCGCTTCGTTGAAATAAATCGGCACGCTCGCCGCGCCCAGCCCGGTAATCGCAAAATCCGCGATGTGCCACTCCGGGCAATTCGGCGCAAAAAGCCCCACGCGATCCCCGGCCTTGAGCCCCAATTCCGCCAGCGCTTTCGACAGTCCGGCAATTCGCCGCAGCATTTCCTGCGACGAAATGGATTTCCACCCGTCGGCCGCCCGGTACATCTGCGCTTTCGGATTGCTGTGCTGGTCAACTGCGGTGAGCAACAACGTGTTCAGCGAGGGGTATTCCATTGGCCTTCCGCAACTCTATCCCATCGCGCGCGCAGCACGCAATGTTGCGAACAACGAGGCCAGCCGTTTCAGCCCGCCTCGCCGGGGCGTGTTCGCCGCGCACCAATTGCGTTAAGATGGCCTCGGAGGAATTCCGATGTCGAAACTCGCCACCGCCGATCCCACCGCCTACCAACCGCAACGCGCCCCGCGCGGCTCCACGATTTCCTGCAAGGGCTGGCAACAGGAAGCCGCCTTGCGCATGTTGATGAACAATCTCGATCCCGAAGTCGCCGAGAAGCCCGAAGACCTGATCGTCTACGGCGGCCGCGGCAAAGCCGCCCGTAACTGGAATTGCTACCAGGCCATCGTCAATTCCCTCCGCTCGCTCGAAAATGACGAAACTCTTCTCGTCCAGTCCGGTAAGCCTGTCGGAATTTTCCGCACCCACACCTACGCCCCACGCGTCTTGATCGCGAATTCCAATCTGGTCGGCCACTGGAGCGACTGGAAAAATTTCGACGAGCTCGATCGCGCCGGCCTGATGATGTACGGCCAAATGACCGCCGGCAGCTGGATTTACATCGGCTCCCAGGGAATTTTGCAGGGCACTTACGAAACTTTCGCTGCCGCCGCGCGCCAGCATTTCGGCGGCGATCTCTCCGGCAAACTCGTCGTCACCGGCGGCATGGGCGGCATGGGCGGAGCCCAGCCTCTCGCGGCCACGCTAAACGGCGCGGCCTTCCTCGGTATTGACGTCGATCCCGAACGCATTAAACGCAGGGTCAAAATGGGCTACTGCGACGTCATGGTCAACGACCTCGACGAAGCCCTGCGCATCCTGAAGAACGCCGTCCGCACCAAAGAAGCCACCTCCGTCGGCCTCGTCGGAAATTGCGCGGACGTAATTCCCGAGCTCGCTCGCCGCGGCATCGTTCCCGACCTACTCACCGACCAGACCAGCGCGCACGATCCCATCGGCGGCTACATCCCCCAGGGCCTCAATCCCGCCCAGGCCGACGAATTGCGCAAAAAAGATCCGGCCTCGTATGAAAAGCGTTCCCTCGAATCCATCGCCAAGCATGTCGAAGGCATGCTCGCCCTGCAAAAACTCGGCGCCATCACCTTCGACTACGGCAACAACATCCGCACCTTCGCTTTTCAGCAAGGCGTGAAAAACGCCTACGACTTCCCCGGTTTCGTCCCGGCCTACATTCGTCCTTTATTCTGCGAAGGCCGCGGGCCCTTCCGCTGGGCCGCGCTTTCCGGCGAGCCTTCCGACATTCACAAAACCGATCAGCTGGTGCTCGACATGTTTCCGCACGACGAAATTCTTTCGCGCTGGATCAAGCTGGCTCAAAAACGCGTGCGCTTTCAGGGCCTGCCCGCGCGCATCTGCTGGCTCGGCTATGGCGAACGCGACCGCTTCGGCGTCGCCCTCAACGACCTCGTCGCCAAAGGCGAACTGAAAGGACCGATCGTCATCGGCCGCGACCATCTCGATTGCGGCTCGGTCGCTTCGCCCTATCGCGAAACCGAAAAAATGCTCGACGGCTCAGACGCCGTCGCCGATTGGCCGCTGCTCAATGCCCTGCTCAATACCGCCAGCGGCGCCAGTTGGGTTTCGATTCACAACGGTGGCGGAGTCGGCATCGGCTATTCGCTCCACTCCGGCCAGGTCACCGTCGCCGACGGCACCAAAGAAATGGGCGAACGTATTCAGCGCGTCCTCACCAACGATCCTGGCATTGGAGTCGCCCGCCACGTCGACGCCGGCTATCCCGAAGCCCAAACCTTCGCCAAAAAATCCGGCGTCAAAATTCCCATGGCGTAGTTTTCGAGCCGCGCCAAGCTCGGCAGCCCACTTCACGGAGGAATCATGATCGTCGTCACCGGAGCATCCGGAAGAACCGGCGGGGCCGCCGCCCGCGCGCTGCTGGCGAAAGGCGAAAAAATCCGTGTCGTCGGCCGCGACGCTTATAAGCTGAAGCCACTCGTCGACCAAGGCGCCGAGCCCTTCGTCGGCAACGTCGAAGACGCCGCCTCCATGACCAAAGCCTTCGAAGGCGCCGACGCCGTCTACCTCGTCGTCCCCGAAGACCCCGCGCAGGAAGACTTGCTCGTTCACCAGGAACTCGCTTCCACTGCCTTCGCTGCCGCCGTCGCCGCTGCGCACGTTCCTTACGTCGTCGCGCTCAGCAGCATCGGCGCCCAACAGGCCGAAAAAACCGGACCCATCGTTAGCCTGCACAATTTCGAACAAAAACTAAACCACATCCCCGGCCTGAACGTTCTCTACCTTCGCGCCGCCTACTTCATGGAAAATCTGCTCATCAGCATTCCCACGCTGCGCTCCATGGGCATGTTGCCCGGCGGCTTGAATGGCGATTCCCCGATGCCCTGGATCGCCACCAAAGACATCGGCGCATACGCCGCCAAGCGTTTAGCCGCGCGCGATTTCACCGGCAGCACCATTCAGGAACTCCACGGCGAGCGCGACATCAGCATGAAGCAAGCCGCCACGGTAGTCGGCAATGCCATCGGCAAACCAAAACTAAACTACATGCAGGTCCCCTTCATGATGCTCGAACCCGCCCTGGTCCAGATCGGCCTGCCCAAAAAAACCGCCGCGCTCCTGATCGAAATGTGGAAAGGCGCCAACGCCGGCCTCATCAACCCACTCGAACCGCGCACCGCCGAAAACACCACACCCACCACCCTCGAATCCTTCGTCACCGAAGTCTTCGTCCCCGCCTACCAAAAAGCCGCCGCCTAAAAACGATAACCCCACGCAGCTCGTCATCCTGAGGAGCGTCTTTGCGACGAAGGATCTCATCCATGCTCCCGCACTAGCATCACCCCGACGATGGCTTCCTAGCACGCCAGCCTGCCAACGCCTTCCCTCCCCCGACTCGAACGCTCCCAGCCAGCCTACCTTGGAGTGCGGCGGCTTGCCGCCGCCTTACCGATGAAAGTTACGGCGTGTATTGCCTAGGGGTTCAAGCAAAGCGTCAGCAACGATTGCGCAACGGTTGTAGTCTTTCCCCCGCCTCGGCGTTAGTATCGCTCGGTCGTGCCTGACTGGCTCATCACCGGCTGCTCGCAACTCCTCACCCTGCGCGGCTCCGTCCCCCGCCGCGGAAAAAATCTCAGCGACCTCGCCATCATCGAAGACGGCGCCATCCTCGTTCACGAAGACCGCATCGCCGCCGTCGGCCCGCGCCGCCGCATCGAAAATCTTCCGCAAGCCCGCAAAGCGGAAAAACTCGACCTCAAAGGCCGAGTCGTCCTCCCCGGCTTCGTCGATTCACACACCCATTTAATCTTTCCAAAAAGCCGCGCCCACGAATACGAAGACCGCATCGCTGGCGCCACCTACGAACAAATCGCCAAAAAAGGCGGCGGCATCCGCTCCACCGTAAAGCACTGCCGCAGCGCCTCCGTCGATTCCTTGAAATCCCTCGCCCTAAAAAATCTGGATATTTTCGCCGCCCACGGCACCACCACCATCGAATCCAAATCCGGCTACGGCCTCGACTGGAAATCCGAACTCAAAATTCTGCTCCTCCTCGCCGCGCTGCATCAGGAACATCCGATCGACATTCACCGCACCTTCCTCGGCGCGCACGTCATCCCCGCCGAATACAAAAAACATCCCGAAAAATATATCGACCTGCTCGTCGATCGCTGGATTCCGACGGTAGCCATCACCGGGCTCGCCGAATTCTGCGACGTTTTCTGCGATCGCAGCGCTTTCACCGTCGCCCAATCGCGCAAAATCCTGATGGCCGGCCGTGCCGGCGGTCTGGTCCCCCGCATCCACGCCGACCAACTCGCGAACATCGGCGCATCCAAACTCGCCATCGAAGTTTCCGCCGCCAGTGCCGACCACCTCGAACAACTCAACGCGAACGACATTCGCTCCCTCGGCCTCTCCAACGTTTGCTGCACACTGCTTCCCGGCTGCTGCTTCCACCTGGGCCTCGAGCATTACGCCCCAGCTCGCAAACTCATCGAAGCGGGAGCCATCCTCGCCCTCGCCACCGATTTCAACCCCGGCACCAGCCCGACGCTCAGCATGCCCATGATTCTTTCTCTGGCCTGCACTCAAATGCGCATGACTCCCGCCGAAGCCATCTCCGCCGCCACCATCAATCCCGCCTACTCCCTGCGTGTCCACGACCGCGTCGGCTCCCTCGAAGTTGGCAAATTTGCCGACCTCGCCGCCTTTGACGTGGCCGACTACCGCGAAATCCCGTATTATTTTGGAGTGAACTTTTGCTCCCTGACCATGAAACGCGGCGCCATCATCCACTCCAAAAAATCCTAAAGTTCCAGGAAAGTTCAAACCGCCTATGAAGCGCATCGTCGAGTGTGTTCCAAACTTTTCCGAAGGCCGCGACATCGCCAAAATCGACGCGATCATCGCCGCCATGCGCGAAGTTCCCGGCGTCTACATTCTCGATCGCGAAAGCGACTCCGACCACAACCGCAGCGTCGTCACGCTCGCTGGTGAACCTGAACCCGTCGCCGAAGCCGCCCTCCGCGGCGTGGGCAAAGCCGCCGAGCTGATCGACCTCACCAAACATTCCGGCGCGCATCCGCGCATGGGCGCGACTGACGTCGTGCCATTCATTCCCGTTGAAGGCGTTTCCATCGAAGACTGTGTGGCCCTGGCCAAAAAAACCGGCAGCGAAATCTGGGATCGCTACAAAATTCCCGTCTATTTCTACGAAGCCGCCGCGCAGAAACCCGAGCGCGCCAATCTCGAAGCCATCCGCAAAGGCCAGTTCGAAGGCCTGCTGGTCGAAGTCCCGAAAAATCCCAATCGCGCCCCAGATATCGGCAATCAGGCGCTGCATCCCACCGCCGGAGCCACCGTCGTCGGCGCGCGCAAATTTCTGGTCGCCTACAACATCAATCTGAATACGTCCGACCTCGAAATCGCCAAAAAAATCGGCAAGAACATCCGGTTCTCGAATGGCGGCCTGCGCTACGTGAAAGCTATGGGCGTTGATCTTCGCGCCCGCAACCTCGCCCAGGTTTCCATCAACATGACCGATTTCGAGCAAACGCCGCTGCATCGCGTCTTCGAAATGGTCAAGCGCGAAGCCGAACGCTATGGCGTCTCCATCGTCGGCAGCGAAATCGTCGGCCTGATTCCCAAACGCGCCATCGAACTCACCGCCGACTTCTATCTCCAGCTCGAAAACTTTTCGCCCGCGCAAGTGTTTGAAAATCGTATCGAAGCGTCGCTCAGCGGGTCAGCGCCGGTGGAAGGCCCCGGAAAACTTGCTTCGCTCGCGATGCCATTTTTAGACGCCGTCGCCGAACCCACCGCCACTCCCGGCGGCGGGTCAGTCGCCGCGCTCGCCGGAGCCCTCGGCGCCAGCCTGGGCCAGATGGTCGCCAGCCTCTCGCGTAAGAAAAAATCGCAGGCCGCCTTCGTCGACCAGCTCAGCGACGCGATCGCACAACTTCAGGCCGCCTCTAAAATGCTGGCCGAAGCCATCGACCGCGATTCTGCTTCCTTCGACCACGTCATGGCCGCTTACAAGTTGCCCAAAGAAACGTCTAACGAACAAGTGCAACGCGATGCCGCCATTCAGGCCGCCCTGCAAGGCGCCGCCAACGTTCCTTTAGAGGTCGCCCGCCGCAGCGCCGATGTTTTCGAACTGCTCGGTCGTCTCCAACCCATGTCCAGCCCGTCGATGTTTTCCGATATTAAAGTCGGCCGCCTGATGGCCGCCGCCGGAGCCAACGGCGCGCTCGACAATGTCGCCATAAATTTGGAATCGATTACCGACGCCACCTTCGCCACCCGGCTGCGTTCCGAATCGGCCACCATCGCCGCGCGCGTAGCGAACGCCTAACCGAAGTTTCGCAACAGGACACGCGGCCCGACGAACGGTCGCCGATGTGCATCAAAGAATGGGTAGGATCAGGTAGTACGTATCCGCAAACGGTCCTGAACCTAATAATGTTTAGAAATTTCTAACTGAGGACACAAAAATGCGCTCCACTCGTTCCCTGCTTTCCATCATCTTGGCTCTGGCCATCGTCTTCGCCGGAATTACGGCCGTGCCGTCGCGTTCCTCGGCCGGCTCGCTCAGCACCGCCATCATCGGCATGTTTCCCAAAGACTCCGGCGAATTCGCTTACGCCGACCTAAAATCCGCGCGCAAATATCCGTGGTTCGCGCAGCTCAATGAACAATTGCTGCCGCCGCGCTTTCACCAGTTCGAACAATTCCTCGCCTCTTCCGGCGTCGACCCTAATTCGCAAGTTGAGGAACTGGCTTGGGCCAGCGAAGCCAACGGCAAAGGCGACAACATCGTCGGCATCGCCCTTGGCAATTTCGATCCCTCCGCTTCCGAAGCCAAACTCAAAACCCAAAAAGTTCCGGTCGTCGAATCGCAGGGCTACCGCATGTACGCTTTCGGCAGCGGCGTCGCCGCCGGCGACATTCTTTTCCTGTTCCTCGATACCAATACCGCCGCGTTCGGCAATCGCGCTTCGCTCGAAAAACTGATCGACGTCCGCATGGGCGGCACGCCCAGCCTGCTCACCAACGATTCGCTCTTCCCCATGATCGCCGAAGCCAATGGCAACGGCATCGTCTGGGCCGTGCTCGATAAAGCCCACACCGAAATCGCGCTGCAGCAACTCGTCCCACAGGCCAGCCAGTTTCCGCAGGTCACCGCCATCACCGGCCGTATCAAAGCCATGATCATTAACATCGACGCCGACGACAAACGCATCGACGCCCACCTGCAAGCCGTGTGCGCTACCGTCGACGACGCCAATTTGCTCAGCGCCGCTTTCCAGGCCGGCTTGATGGCTCGACGCTACCAGGAAGCCTCGACCAATCCCGCATTAGCCAAAGCCCTCGACGGTGTCGGCGTAATTCCCACCGGCGACCGCCTGAAAATCAACGCCCCGATCACCCAGGAGCAAATGACCACGCTGATCCAGAGCAAATCGTTCCTTCCGCCAACGAACTAGTTTTTAGGATTGGTTTTTAAGATTGGTTTTTACTTCTGGAGAATAATAGAAAAAAGAAGAGAAACCCTATGCGACGGTTTTCTTCCCGCCGTCGCAATACTTCACCAGCGTCATTCGCGATACGCCCGATTTCGTTTCATACTGCACGCGGTCGACGCTGGTCTTTTGCAGCGCGCCGCTTAACCCCGCGTCCGAGCCCGCCACCGCATCGCCCACAAACGTATCGAGTCCCGCCGTCGGCAGCGCTTCGCCGTTATGCTCGATGGCGACTTCCACGCGGTCCGTATAATCCGTGATGATCACTTTCACCGCCGGATCGTTGTCCGCGTCCGCCGAATCTTTCAGCAGCGGAAAAGTCTCTTTGCACGCCGCAATGGAAGCCGCGGCCAGACCCTGCTGCGCTTGGGTCGAAAGCCCGCAGCGCAACGACGCCTGAAATACGATCGGCTCGATCGCGGACAGCAGCCGCTCGTCTTCATGCACGATAATTTCAGTGCGTGCCGGATCAGTGCTCATCGCGGTCGGCCACAGCTACGTCGCAGGCTTCTCTGCATTCCGGGCAATAATACATCTTATCGACGGCCAGGCGAATATCGTGCTGCGATTGGCAGAAACAGCAGAATTTCTCGCAGGTGCACTGCATTTCCGGCTTGTCGCACTGCGAGCACAGGGTTACGGCCATCGTCGCCTCGCCTCTGAACGTCTCTGAACTTCTCTAGGACCTGCTGGGTTCGCCTTCCATCCATACTAGGTCAAGCCTTTGCCCGCCACAAGCGCCGAAGTCGCGCGGATTCCCTGGGCCGCGACACCGTAACCACCGTCATTCTTACTCAACTTGTTCTCACCGCGCGAAAATCGCTCGCGGCCAGCTTTCTTGACACCCCAAAATCACCATGCTAATTTCGATTGTTAGCCATTATGTTTCGAATTTCCCTGTGAATACGCCGGCCATCGCTGAAATCCGCAAAACCGCTCTCAACGCCGTCCATCGACGGCTGAATGCCCGCATGGTCAACTTCGGCGGCTGGGATATGCCGCTCGAATATTCCGGCATCCTCGCCGAACACGACGCCGTCCGCCATCGCGCCGGCCTTTTCGACGTCAGTCACATGGGCGAAATCGAAATCACCGGCCCCGGCGCGCAATCTCTGGTCCAGTGGATCAGTTGCAACAACGCCGCGAAACTCATCGACGGCCAGATTCAATATTCCGGCCTGATGACCTCCCGCGGCACTTTTGTCGACGATCTTCTGGTCCACAAAATTTCCGATACGCATTACATGCTCTGCGTCAACGCCAGTAATCAGGACGCCGATTACGCGCACATCGTCGCCCAAAATATAAACGGCAAATTCGACGCCAAAGTCGAAAACACCAGCCCGCGCTATTCACAACTCGCCGTCCAAGGCCCCCGCGCCGCGGAAATTCTGCAAAAACTCACGCCCGTCGCGCTCGCGCCCATCCGCTACTACTATTTCACCTTCGGCCAGGTCAGCGGCATCGATTGCCTGATCGCCCGCACCGGCTACACCGGCGAAGACGGCTTCGAAATTTATTTCGCGCCCGAACATTCCGAAAAATTATGGAACGACTTGATGGCAGCTGGCTCGCCGCTCGGCATGATTCCCGCCGGACTCGGCGCCCGCAACACCCTGCGCCTCGAAGCCGGCATGTGCCTCTACGGCCATGAAATCGACGACACCACTACGCCGTGGGAAGCCGGCCTCGCCTGGATTTGCAAAATGGAGAAAGCGCCGTTTCTTGGCAGCGATGTGCTCGCCGCGCAAAAAGCGAATGCCCACGGCCTGCCGCGTAAACTCGTCGGTTTCGAAATGCTCGATAAGCGCATCGGGCGCGACGGCTACCCCGTCGACGCCGCCGGAAAAGAAGTCGGCCGCGTCACCAGCGGCGGCCCTTCGCCCAGTTTGAAAAAAAATATCGGCATGGCCTACGTTCCGCCCGGGATCTCTGCCGCAGGCACCGACTTATCGATCGATATTCGCGGGCAAAAAGCCGCCGCGCGTATTATTCCGTTGCCGTTTTACAAGCGACCCCAATAACAGAATCGCATCCAATCAGGAGAGCCATGTATCCAGCCGATTATCGCTACACGAAACAGCACGAGTGGGTCAAAATCGATGGCGCCGTCGGCATCATCGGCATCACGCATTACGCGCAGCAGGAATTGGGTGACGTGGTTTTCGTCGACATGCCCAAGAGCGGCACCAAAATTAAAGCCGGCGCTTCCTTCGGCTCCGTCGAATCGGTGAAAGCCGTCAGCGAAATTTTCAGCCCCGTTTCCGGCGAAATCACCGAAAACAATCCTCTGCTCGCCGACGCTCCGGAAAAAATCAACGCCGACCCGCACGTCGCCGCCTGGCTGGTAAAAGTGAAGCTCGACGACCCCAAAGAAGCCGCCGCGCTCATGGACGCCGTCGCCTACACCGCCTACGTCGCCGAAGCGGCCAAGGATCACTAACCGGAATGCGCTATCTTCCCAAAAGCCCGTCCGAACGCCAGGAAATGCTCGCCGCCATCGGCGCGCCCTCCATCGACGAGCTTTTCAAATCCATTCCCGAAAAATTTCGCCTCACTGCGCCGCTCACTCTTCCCGGCCCGCTCTCCGAAAACGAAATCATTCAGTACTTCAAAGCGCGCGCTGAAGAAAATGCCAAGGGCTACACTTCCTTCCTCGGCGCGGGAGTTTATTCGCACCTCCGCTCGGTCGTCGCCGACGCCCTCCTCCAGCGCGGCGAATTTCTAACCTCCTACACTCCCTACCAGGCCGAATTCGCGCAAGGCACCCTTACCGCGATTTTTGAATTTCAAACTCTGATGTGCCAGATCACCGGTCAGGAAGTCGCCAACGCTTCCATGTACGACGGTTCCACGGCTCTCACCGAAGCCGTGCTCATGGCTGAACGCCTCACTGATCGCGACTACGTTCTGGTCGCGCGCTCCGTCCATCCTGAATATCGCCAGGTGCTGCACACTTACGCGAAAAATCTCGGCCTGCACGTGGAAGAAGTCGGATTCACGTCGTCCGGCCAAATCGATCGCGCCGCGCTCACTCCTGAAAAACTCGCAAAAGCCGCCGCCATCGTCGTGCAGTCTCCAAACTTCTTCGGGGTCCTCGAAGATCTCGCGCCGCTCGCGGAGGCAGCGCACGCTCATGGCGCTCTGCTCGTCGACACCATTACCGAAGCCGTTTCGCTCGGCATCGTGCGTCCGCCCAGCGACGCCGACATCGTCGCCATGGAAGGTCAAGCCTTCGGGATTCCGCCCAGCTATGGCGGCCCGTACGTCGGCGTCATCGCCACCCGCGACAAATTCGTGCGCCAGATGCCCGGCCGCCTCGCCGGACAAACCAACGACGCCGAAGGCAATCGCGGTTTCGTTTTGACTCTCGCCACTCGCGAACAACACATCCGCCGCGAGAAGGCCACTTCCAACATTTGCACCAACGAAGCCCTTTACGCCCTCGCCGCTACCATTCATCTCTGCCTCATCGGCAAAGAAGGCATTCGCGAGCAGGCTCTCCAAAACCTGGCCAAAGCGCGTTTCGCCAGAACCGAACTCGAGAAAATTCCCGGCGTGCGCGCCAAATTTTCCGGCCGCACCTTCAACGAATTCACTCTCGAATTTCCGCGTTCGGTAAAATTGATCAATCACGAACTGCTCAAAGAAAAAATCGTCGGCCCTTATTCCCTCGGCCTGCATTACCCCGAACTCACCAAGAACGCCGTGATTTGCGTAACTGAAACCACCAGCCGCGCGGAAATCGAACGCTTCGCCGCGGCCGTCCGCAAAATTCTGGAAAAACCTCTATGAGCACGATCATAAATCCGAAGCCGCCCGCCGTCGCGCCCGCCGAACCCGAAGCAGCCGCGCATCACGTCGGCAAAGTCCGCTCGCATCCCAGCCAGAACGAAGGCCTCATCTTCGAGCATTCCATTCCCGGCAAACGCGGCATGGAATTGCCGCCGCTCGATGTTCCGGCCGTCGATCCGGTCGCCGCGCTCGGCGCTGAATTCACTCGTGACTCCGTCGAAGGCTTCCCCGAAGTCAGCGAGATCGAGGTCATCCGCCATTTCACCCGCCTTTCCACCTGGAATTACGCCATCGACCTCGGCATGTACCCGCTAGGTTCCTGCACTATGAAATACAATCCGCGCGTCAACGAATTCGTCGCGCGCCTCGAAGGCCTCGCCACCGAGCATCCTTCGCAACCGGCCGAACTTTCCCAAGGCTGCCTGCGCATCCTTTACGATCTGCAAAAATGCCTGCTCTCCATCACCGGCATGGACGCGGTCACGCTCCAGCCCGCCGCCGGAGCCCAGGGCGAACTCACCGGCCTGCTCATGATTCGCGCTTACCTCGAAAGCCAAGGCAACGCCCGCAAAAAAGTATTGATTCCCGATTCCGCGCACGGCACCAACCCCGCGTCCGTGGTCATCGCTGGCTACGAAGTTCAGAACATCAAATCGAACGCCAGCGGCCAGATCGATACCGATCATCTCCGCGAATTCGTCACCGATGATGTCGCCGCCCTCATGATCACCAATCCCAGCACCATTGGGATTTTCGAGCAGCGCATCGCCGAAATCGCCGCCATCCTCCACGAACGCGGCGCCCTGCTCTACATGGACGGCGCCAACATGAACGCGCTCGCTGGCGTCACCCGTCCCGGGGATTTCGGCGTGGACGTCATGCACCTCAACCTGCACAAGACTTTTTCAACACCGCACGGCGGCGGCGGCCCCGGCGCCGGTCCGGTGATGATCAAGAAGATTCTCGAACCGTTCCTGCCCACTCCGGTCGTGGTTCAAAAACCGGACGGCAGCTATGCCCTCGACCACAATCGCCCGCAATCGATCGGCCGCGTCCGCGCCTTCGCCGGAAATTTTGGCGTGCTCCTTCGCGCCCTGGCCTACACCTTGGCGTACGGCCCCGGAATTCGTCAGGCCACCGAAGACGCCGTGCTTAACGCCAATTACATCCGCAAAAATCTCGAAAAATATTTCGACCTGCCCTACGATTTGCCGTCCATGCACGAAGTCGTCTTCAGCGATGCGCGCCAAAAAGCCAAAGGCGTAAACACCATGGACATCGCCAAGCGCCTCATCGACTACGGCTTTCATCCCTACACCACCGCCTTCCCGCTCATAGTTCCGGGCGCCATGATGATCGAGCCCACCGAATCCGAATCCCGCGAAGAATGCGACCTGTTCATCGACGCCATGCGTTCTATCGCCGCCGAAGCCGACGCCAATCCTGAAATCGTCAAGACCGCCCCGCATTCCACGCGCGTCGGCCGCCTCGACGAAACCACCGCCGCGCGCAAACCCATCCTGCGTTGGAAGCCGGCCTAGTCGATGTCGAATTCAGGTTCTGATTCGAAGTTACTGGAAGGAGTTCCCGGAATGATTGCTTCGAAAGAGACTTCCATGACGCCGGAGCAAGCCGCTTTCCTTGCCGCCGTTTTTCTGCCTAGCGTTCAGCGGGAATACCTCACCACCCGTCGCGTCCTGCGCGCCATCCCGGTGGAAAACGAAAAAACCTTCAAACCCCACGCCGTCGCCCGCACCGCCATGGAACTCGCCTGGCACCTTTCCTCTTCCGACGTCTGGTTTCTCGACGGTTTCCTCACCGCCAAATTCGAAATGGAAGACGATTCCATGCCCGGCGACCTCAGCGAAGTCGCCGACATCGTGGCCCTCTACGAAGAACAGTTCGAGGAGAAATTTCCGCTGGTCGCCAAGCTCTCCCCCGAATTTTGGGCCACGCCCATCACCTTTTTCGGCATGTACAATTATCCCGCCGTCCTCTACCTCCAGTTCATGCTCAACCACGCCATCCATCACCGCGGCCAGCTGGTCGTCTACATCCGCGAAATGGGCGGCAAAGTCCCCAACATCTACGGCGGCAGCTACGACGAACCCATGCCCGACGCCCCACCCCACGAATAACCGCAATCTCGCACGCCGCACGCGAATCGCCGCCCACATCTCCCAATCGCCCGCGCACCTCCAACCGCACCCGCGCCAGCCTACCTTGGAGTGCGGCGGCTCGCCGCCGCCTTTACGAACACCAGTCAGTGCAAATTCCGCCTACGGGTTTAAACCAAAATGTAGCTAAGGCCGCGATCCTGAGCGGCGCCCAGCGGCAAAAGGCTTGCCGCCGCTTTTGACCCGCCGCCCGCATCTCCCAAACCATCCGGCTCTGCCGCCGCAATTCAGTTCCGCCCACACCCGCCCTTGGCCGTCATCCAGAGGAGCGCCTCTCGCGACGAAGGACCTCTCTTCGATTTCCAAACCGCCCCGACCCAAACGACAATCACCTGTAGCGGCCGGCGTAGCCGGGCCTCTCAGCCCAATTACAAACGCCCGCGCCAGCCATCCCGACCCAGCGCCGTAGGCGCGGCATAAGTTAGCCCGGCCCGTAAGGGCCGGGTAACCAAACGAAAAAACGTCCGAGCGCCGTAGGTGCGACGCCGCCTTTCTCATCCGCGATCGCGCACAAAAAAAATCGCGGCGTCCGCCAAACCACCGGCGACCGCCGCGACGAAATCAAAACCTCGAAACTACTTCTTGTCGTTTTTAGCCTTTTCGATCGGCAATCCCCTCGCCGCCACCGGAGTCAACCGCTGCACCGCCGTAACGTCAACGGTATTAGCCGCAGCCGCCGGAAACAAAACCGACCGTCCGTCGGTGCTCGCCGCTGCCGCTTCCGCCATACGCTCGGTCGCCGGAGCCGCCATGGGAATCAAAGCCCCTTCAGCTTCCTTCAGAAACTTCAGGCCGGTATCCGAGCCGTGCCAGTCGATCGAAATCACATCGCCCAGCGAAACCTGCTCGGTCGAAAGCAAACTCGCCAGCGGGTATACCACGTGCCGCTCAATCGCCCGCTTCAAGTGCCGTGCCCCGTACTTCAGATCCGTGCCTTCCTTCAGCAAGAATTCCCGCGCAGGAGTCGTCACGCGAAATAGAAATCGTCCCTTCGCCGTTTCCAGCACGCGCTGTTGCACCATGCCCAGCTCGATTTCCAGAATCTGTTCGAGCTGCGCCGACCGCAACGGATGAAACACCACCGTCTTGTCGATCCGGTTCATGAACTCCGGCGCGAATTTCCGCTTGGCCGCTTCCGATGCCGTGTTCTTCACTTTCTCGTCGAGGTCGGGTTTGCTTTCGGCCCGAACCTGCGGCGCAAAACCCAGCCCGCCGTTCATCAGTTCGGTGATTTCCACGCCGCCCAGGTTCGACGTCATGAAAATCATGGTCTGCGACAGATCGACGCGGCGGTTGTCGCCCAAAGTCAGCGTGGCCTTATCCAAAATCCCCAGCAGCAATTGCCACAACGCATCGCTGGCCTTTTCGATCTCGTCGAACAGCAGAAATGAAATTTTGAGTTTCTCGGTGTGATATTGCGCGAGCGCTTCCTGCGTGATTAGCGGATGTGTCTCGCGGTGCCCCAAATATCCCGGAGGCGAGCCAATCAATTTCGCGATTTCGTGCGAGTGCTGGAATTCGGCGCAGTCCACCTTGATTACTGCCCGCGGATCGCCAAACAGCACTTCGGCCGTCGCTTCCACCACGCGCGTCTTACCCGCGCCCGTGGGCCCCAAAAACAAAAGGTTCCCTACCGGACGCCCCGGCGAATTCAAGCCCGCACGGAACACCTGATACAGGTCGACCACCGCCTGCACCGCTTCATCCTGCCCCACAATCTTGCGTCGCAGCCCCGCTTCAAAATCCCGCGACTCCACGCTGCGCTGGCTTGGGTCCAGTTGTAGTGCTTGCGCGCCCACGGTATTCCCCCTACCGGAACTTTCTGCCGCTTTCTTGACTTCGCGATCCCGAACGCTCGAATTGATCCAGCTTGTTATCCAGCGTTGATCGCAACAGCCTCAATTGCGTGACCAGTTCCCGGCTCGAATTGGCTCGATCTGCCAACAGCAACATCGGCGGCGACAGGTCGGCCAGGTCCAGGTTAAGGTTGCGTAACGAGTGCATCAGGTTTTGCACGTACGGCGACCGTATATCGAACAGCTCGATCCGGCCGTTGACCTGCTCGCGCAGGTCCGACCAATCCAGATCGAGCAGCGGATGATTTCGCGATACTTTGCGAACCACATCGTCCGTGATACGCGGCCGTTCCCCCAGACGCGCTAAATGCAACTGCTGCACTTTTCCTGCCCGGCGCACGTTGTGCACCAGGAAGTAGGTGTTCCCTTTGCGCCGAACGAAAGCCACAACGATTGCCTCCCTCTCGCGCCTGGGAATCGCCACTACATCGAACACTTTCCCACTTCAATTGTTGCGTAGTGTATGGAGGGTCCACTACCGGGTCAATGGTACGCGAGTTCACGTTTCTTGAATTTGTATCGAATCCGCCATTACTCACGTGGAATCGCAAAACGCCCCCGGGACCGCCCCCCTTTTGCCTCATTCTGGGGCAGCCGCCCCGCCGGCCTCATTCAAAAAACGAATATGTAAAATCAGTTAAGATGGGAGCATGTCCTGGGATCGCGTCTATCGCCTGGTGAAACAAATCCCCCGCGCCCGCGTAACCACCTATGGAGCCATCGCCAAGGCCATTCGCGAGCCCGGCGGCGCCCGGGTAGTCGGTTATGCGATGTCCGCCACGCCTCCGGGGCGTGGCATTCCGTGGCATCGAGTATTGAGTGCCGGCGGCAAGATTCGCATGCCGGAGCCGCATGCCGCGAAACAGCGCCGCCTTCTCGCTTCGGAGGGAATCGAGGTCGGCGTCCACTCGATCGACATGAAAATCTATGGCTGGGTGCCAAAACCGAAAAAATCGCGATCAAACAGGAAAAAGAAAAAACGCAAAGCAGCCAAGTAGCGCGGCAGCGACCAACCAGCTTTTATGGGGGGCCCATCCTTCCCGCCTTTGGAAGGGTGGGGACTTTCGAGCCCAGCGTCTCCGCCCTGCTCCCATGCAGCGCGATGTGATACAAAAGATGTCTTCATAAACGATAAACGCACAGAGGACTGATTTCTTGCCCGAACCCATTATTCAGGTAGAAAGCCTTTACAAAAGTTATGGCGCAGTCGAAGCCGTCCGCGGCCTAAGTTTTGTCGTCGAAGAAGGCGAAGTTTTCGGCCTGCTCGGCCCCAACGGCGCCGGAAAAACTTCCACCGTCGAAATCCTGGAAGGCATGCGCACTCCCGATCGCGGCACCGCCCGCGTCTGCGGTCTCGATCCCGAACGCAGCGGCTCGGAGTTCAAACAAAAAATCGGCGCCGTCCTGCAATCTACCGCGCTACCTGACAAGCTCCGCGTCAAGGAAGCCCTCGACCTCTTCGCCAGTTTTTACCGCGACCGCGCCAGCACCGAAGGCCTACTGAAACGTTTTCAGCTCGAAGAAAAACGCGACGCCTTCTATAAAGAACTTTCCGGCGGCCAAAAACAGCGCCTCGCCCTGGCTATGGCCCTGGTCAATAATCCCACGGTCGTTTTTCTTGACGAGCCCACCGCCGGCCTCGACCCTCAAGTCCGTCGCGAAATTTACGACATCATCGCCGAACTCCGCCGCGAGAAAAAAACCGTGCTGCTCACCACCCATTACATCGAAGAAGCCGAACGCCTCTGCGACCGCGTGGCCATCGTCGATCACGGAAAAATCATCAAGACCGGCACGCCCCGCGAACTCAAGCAATCTTCCGCCGGTACCACGCGCATCGAAGTGCGCCTGGCCAATCCCGCCCGCGAAGCCGACCTCCGCGCCCTCGAAGGCGTTTCCGATTTCCGCATGATGGACGACGTCTACGTGCTCTACGCCTCCCGCGCTCCGCAGGCCATCGTCTCGCTGGTCAAGCATCTCGAAGCCGCTAACAACGAACTCCAAACCATGGAAATGTATTCGCCGTCGCTCGAAGACGTTTTCATCGAGCTCACCGGCCGCAGGCTGAGGGAATAACGTGCCATCGAACCCCATATCGAATACCTGGTCGCTCACCAAAATCCGCATTCGCCTCGCCATGCGCAATAAAATGTTCCTGTTCTTCAGCCTGCTCATGCCCCTGATTTTTCTTTTTCTCTTCGTCATGCTCTGGGGCAAAGGCTCACCGGAAAAAATTAATTTCATTCTCGGCGGCATTCTCACCCTCACCGTGATGGGCGGCTTCTGGGGACTCAGCGTCCAGCTGGTCACCTTCCGCGAGCAAGGCATCCTCCGCCGTTTCCGTCTCGCGCCGCTCGGCGCCGGGCCCATGCTCGCCTCCAGCATCGCCGCGAATTTCATCCTCGTAGTTCCTTTCGTCTTCTTCGAAATTCTCATCGCCAAATACATCCTGCACATGCAGAGCTGGGGCAACATCCCCGCCATCTTGCTGCTGGTCCTGATCGGCTCCGCCACTTTTTCCGCTTTCGGCCTGGTCGTCGCCAGCGTCACCAACACCATGCAGGAAACCCAGATCATCAATCAGCTCATCTGGATGGTTTTTCTGTTCCTTTCCGGCGCCACCATTCCCCTCGCCGTGTTTCCGGAATGGATCAAGCGCGTCACTCTGTTCTCGCCGGCCACTTATCTCGCCGTCGGCCTGCAGAGCGCCTCCACCAATCAGGTCGTCGCTTCGGAAATCCTCACCGAATCCGTCGCGCTCATCCTCGGCCTGCTGGTCGCTTTCGAAATCGCGCGCCGCATCTTCCGCTGGGAGCCCGAAGCCAAAGTTTCAGCCAGTGCCAAAACCTGGGTTCTCGCCGCTTTGATCCCTTTCCTCGCCTTCGGCGCCTACGAAAATTACACCGGCAAAATGCTCACCCGCGTAAACACGATGATGTCTTACATCGAGCGCCCCAGCGCCGCCGCTGCCAAGCCCGATGCTGACCGCTAATCCCTCGTCGCCCTTCACAAATTCCTAAATCCGCCCAGCCCTCCGCCTCATCAAATTCCACGCACCACATCCCATTTCAATTTTGGCCGCCAACACAATATGATGTTGCTTCGCCGCCATACCTGAAACGCTTGCATCACGCAGAAGGAGACTCATGCAACGCACCGCCACCGCCGTCTGGACCGGCACTCTCAAAGAAGGCACCGGCAAAATTTCCACGCCCGCGAGCGGCGTCCTCAAAGACGCGCCCTATTCCTTCCTCACCCGCTTCGAAAACGGCAAGGGCACCAATCCCGAAGAATTAATCGGCGCCGCCCACGCCGCCTGTTTCGCCATGGCGCTCTCCGCCCAACTCAGCACCATGAATTTCACGCCCGAAAATATTCAGGTTTCCGCCAACGTCTCCCTCGAAAAACTCGACGCCGGCTGGACCATCTCCAAAATTCATCTCGACCTTCGCGCCCGCGTCCCCGGCCTCAGCCAGGCCGCCTTTGAATCCGCCGCGGCCAGCGCCAAAGCCAATTGCCCGGTCTCGCGTCTCCTCAAAGCCGAAATCTCCCTCACCTCCGTACTCGACGAGGCCGCGTGATCTACTCCATCATCGGCGGCCTGATCGTCGCCATCATCCTGCTCGAAGCTTTCGAGACCATCATTCTTCCGCGCCGCGTCACTCGCCGCTTCCGCCTCACCCGCCTTTTTTACGTTTCCACCTGGAAACCCTGGCGCGCCTTCGCCCACTTGCTGCAAGGCAAGACCCGCGAAAATTTCATCAGCTTCTACGGTCCCGCCTCGCTGCTTTTTTTGTTCGGCGCCTGGGCCACCGCCCTCATCATCGGCTTTGGGTTTCTTTTTTTCGCCGCCGCCACCCACGACCCCACTCATCCTCCGCTCGAAACCTGTTTCTACTTGAGCGGCACCACCTTCTTCACTCTCGGCCTCGGCGACGTTACGCCCCACACCTCCGCCGAACGCGTCATGGCCGTTTTCGAAAGCGGCCTCGGCCTCGGATTTTTGGCGCTGATCATCAGCTACCTGCCGGTCATTTATCAGGCCTTCTCCCGCCGCGAAGTCAGCATCGTCCTCCTCGACGCGCGCGCCGGCTCCCCGCCCACCGCCGCCGAACTTCTCTCCCGCCACGGCGGCCAGCACGGCGTGCAGGCCATTCAGGTTTTATTGCAGGATTGGGAACGCTGGTCCGCCGAGCTGCTCGAAAGCCACATCTCCTATCCGGTCGTTTCTTATTTCCGCTCGCAGCATAGCAACGAGTCTTGGCTCGCCGCGCTCACCGCCATTCTCGATACCACCGCGCTCCTGGTCGCCACTTCCGATAGCGCCGCGTCGCGCCAAGCCCGCCTCACTTTCGCTATGTGCCGCCACACCATCGTCGATTTGTCGCAGGTCTTCCACGCCGTCCCCAATAATAACGATCCGGATCGCCTGCCTCCCGGCGACCTCGCCCGCCTGCGCGCTTCGCTCGATAAATGCGGCTATCAGCTTCGCGAAGACGATGCCTCCACCGAAAAACTGCACGAGCTGCGCCGCATGTACGAACCGTATCTCCACGCCCTCGCGCGCTATCTGTTCGTCGCTCTACCGCCCTGGATTCTGGAAAAGAAAGTCACCGACAACTGGAAGACCAGCGCCTGGGGAAAAATTTCCGGCATCGCCGGTCACTCCACCATCTACGCCGACGACCATTAAAAATCCGGCACGCCAACCTACGGCGTTCCGCGCTATGGAGAATTGAAAAAATGGGCACCCAGCACATCGAACGCGCCAAAAAATGGATGAGTGGAGAACTTCCCTTGCCTCCGATCGCGCAGCTGATCGGCTTCCGTCCCATCTCCCTCGACCTCGAAAAAGGCGAAGTGACTCTCGAAATGGAAGTCTCCGAAAAACATCACAATCCCATGGGCACCTTGCACGGCGGCGTGCTCTGCGACATCGCCGACCTCGCCATGGGCATGGTCTTCGCTGCCAGCCTCGAAGACGGCGAATCCTTCACCACCCTCGAACTGAAAATGAATTTCTTCCGCCCCGTCTTCAAAGAAAAAATCCTGGCCACCGGCAGAATGGTCAAGCGCGGTAAAACCGTAGGCATGGTCGAATGTGACGTCAAAACCGAATCCGGCGCCCTAGTAGCTCGCGTCTCCAGCACCTGCCTAGTCCTCCGCGGCCAACAAGCCTCCGGCCGCTGAGATGCCGAGCCACGGTTTTGAATTTGAGGGTGGCCCATCCTTCCCGCCTCTGGAAGGGTAGGGCTTTTAACTCTCGCGCCGCCGAAGCCCTGTCTGCTTTTGGGACGCCATCCCATCATCAGACGCTCCACCTACCGCAAGTCCCAAAATCACCGAATTCGCTCAAGCCCCTGCTAACACTCACCGCCTTCGCTCGTCTCAAGTCTCCATAAGCACCAGCCCCGCGCGTCCCAGCACATCGGAGGCTAAAAAATGAACTCCTTCCTGCGCGACATCCGCTACGCCTGGCGCACTCTCGCCAAAAATCCCGGCTTCATGGTCGTCGCGATTCTCACGCTCGCCCTCGGCATCGGCGCCAACGTCGCCATCTTCAGCATCGTCTACGCCATCCTTCTCCGCCCGCTTCCCTTCCCGCAGCAGCAGCAACTCGTCCGCGTCTTCGACGATCTCCGCGGCCCCAATGTTCCGAACGTCGGCATGTCCGAACCTGAACTCGTCGACCTCCAAAGTCGCTCCGGCGTTTTTCAGGAAATTTCCGCAGTCTGGCCGATCAGCGCCGACCTCAGCGGCGGCAATCGCCCCGAACGCATCGAAGCCCTCGCCACCAGCCCTAACTATTTCACGCTGCTCGGAGCGCAACCGCGCCTCGGCCGCGTGTATACCAAAGAAGATACGGTTCCAGGTTTCCTCAACGCCGTCGTCCTCAGTGATGCTTTCTGGCGCAGCGAGTTCGGCGCCGATCCCAACATCCTCGGCAAAAGCGTTCGTCTCGATAACGATCCCTACCTCGTCGTCGCCGTCATGCCTCCGGACTTCCGCCATCCCGGCCGCACCCTGCAAACCGACGTCGACGCCTGGATCGCCGCCGGCTACGAAGCCGATCCTTTTCCGCATCCGCCGCTCCGCGCCGCCCGCATGTTTCCCGGAGCCATCGCCCGCCTGAAACCCGGGCTCACCGTCGCCGCCGCCCAAGCCAAACTCGAAACTTTTTCCGCGCAGTTGAGCGCCGAATATCCCGTAGACTATCCCGCCGACGCCCGCTGGACTCCACGCCTCGTTGGAATTCAGGAAGATCTGGTCGGCAACGTGCGCACCGAATTGCTGGTGCTCTTCGGCGCGGTCGCCTTCGTGCTGCTCATCGCCTGCGTCAATCTCGCCAACCTTCTGCTCTCCCGCTCCGCCGGCCGTCAACGCGAAATCGCCGTGCGCCTCGCCCTCGGCGCCGGCCAACGCCGTCTCATGATTCAAATGCTGACCGAAAGCCTGCTGCTTTCCACTATCGCCGGAGCTGTCGCGCTGCTCACCGTCGTCTGGATGAAAGCTTCGCTGCTGCGCTTTGCGCCGGCCAGCTTGCCGCGCCTGAGTGAAGTAAGTTTTGGCGGTGGCGTTTTGTTTTTCGCCTTTGCTCTCTCCATTGCCACCGCAATTCTTTTCGGCATCGTCCCCGCGCTGCAAGCCAGCAACATCAGCCAGGTCGCCAGCCTTCGCGAAGGCAGTCGGGGCTCGGGCTCCAGCCGCACCCAAGCCCGCCTCTCGCGCTGGCTCGTCGTTTCGGAAATTGCGCTGTCGTTGATTTTGCTGGTAGGCGCCGGACTTTTGCTGCGCAGCTTCTGGCGCTTGCTCGAAGTTCAGCCCGGCTTCCAGCCGCACGGAATCGTCACCGCCCAGATCTGGATGCCCGTGCCGAATAATCCAGCGGCCGATCCCTATCGTCCGCCCGAAAGGCGCGCCGCATTCCTGCGCGAAGTCGTTCGCCGCGTCGCCACCATTCCCGGCGTCGAAGCCGCCGCCATCGGCGGCACCAACAGCCTGCCCATGGGCGGCGGACGCAACGGTTTTCCCTTCACCATTGAAGGTCGCCCCAACGATTCCAAGACCACGCCCGTCGCCGAATTCGCCGCGGTCAGCCCGAATTATTTTGAACTCCTCGGCACGCCCGTGATTCAGGGCCGCGTGTTCACCGATTCTGACGAACCGAAATCCGAGCAGGTGGCCATCATCGATCAGACCCTCGCCAACCGTTACTGGCCCGGCCAGGATCCGCTCGGTCAACACATTCAGTTCAACGGTCCGGCCAATCGCCAAATTCCCTGGGTGACCATCGTCGGCGTAGTCGGCGACGTAAAATCCGACGGCTTCGAAGCTCCGCTCGCCCCGCACATTTATCTCCCCGTGTTTCAGGGCCCGCCGTACGCGTCCGTTTTATTTCTGCGTACCCACGCCAATCCCGGCGCGCTCGGCGATCAGATCCGCACCGAAGTTCAATCCGTCGATTCGAATCTCCCGTTGTTCAGTGTCCGCACCCTCGACGAAGTCGTCGCCCGCTCCATGGCCGAGCGCCGCTTCGCGCTCGAAATTCTCGCCGTCTTTGCCGCGGTCGCGCTGCTACTCGCCGCCATCGGCATCTACGGCGTCATGTCCTACGCCTTCAGCCGCCGCATTCACGAACTCGGCATCCGCATCGCCCTCGGCGCCCAACGCGTCGACATTCTCCGCATGGCGCTCAGCGAAGGCATGCAGCTGGTTCTCTTCGGTCTCGTCGCCGGAGTCATTGGCGCGATGATCCTCACGCGTTTTCTGCGCAGCCTGCTCTTCAACGTCACTGCCACCGATCCGCTCGTCTTTATCTCGATCGCCGCTCTGCTCGCCGCCGTCGCGCTCCTCGCCTGCTACATTCCCGCGCGCCGCGCCACCCGCGTCGATCCGCTCGTTGCTCTGCGCGAAGAATAATTTTCGACGCTCCGCGCAACGCGCGACTTGAAGATTAAATTCGGCTACCAATTTGGTATTTGTGTTGCCGTCGCACCGGACGCGCGTTTGATTGACACTGATTGAGGCCTGCCCTACTCTTGCTCTGTAAGCGTTTTCTTCACTTTCGAATCGGAGCGGCGGATGGCTCATCCAAAAACCGAAAAGATCTGGCACAACGGAAAATTCATCAATTGGGACGACTCCAAAATTCACGTCCTTTCCCACGTGGTCAGCTACGGCTCCGCAGTCTTCGAAGGCGTCCGCGCCTACGAAACACCCCAGGGCATTTCCGTTTTCCGCCTGCGTGAACACATGCAGCGCCTGCTCAATTCGGCTTACATCTACAGAATGGAAGTTCCCTACAAGAATGACGACCTCTGCGCCGCCACACTCGATCTGGTCCGCACCAATAACGTCGGCGCCTGCTACATTCGCCCCATCATCCTGCGCGGTTACGGTGAAGCCGGAGTCGATCCCGTCGGCTGTCCCATCGAGGTTTACCTTGCCTGCTATCCCTGGGGAAAATATCTCGGCGAAGAAGGTTTGAGCCAGGGCGTCGATGTTTGCGTCAGCTCCTGGAATCGCCCCGCGCCGAACACTCTTCCGCAAATGGCCAAGGCGGCAGCGAATTACATGAATTCGCAGCTCATCCGCATGGAAGCCCGCGCCAATGGCTACGTCGAAGGCATCGCCCTCGATACCAACGGTTACGTCAGCGAAGGTTCCGGTGAAAATATTTTCGTGGTCAGCGGCGGCGCCGTCATCACTCCGCCCGTTTCCAATTCCGCGTTGCCCGGCATCACCCGCCACAGCGTCATGACCATTTGTCGCGACCTCGGTATCCCGGTCGTCGAACAAATTATTCCGCGCGAAATGCTCTACATCGTCGACGAAATTTTCTTCTGCGGCACCGCCGTCGAAGTCACCCCCATCCGCAGCGTCGACCGCATCAAAATCGGCGCCGGCGCCCGCGGCCCCATCACCAAACGCATTCAGGACGAATTCTTCGCCCTGGTCGAAGGCAAAAAGCCCGACCGCCACAACTGGCTCTCCCCAGTAAACGTCCCAGCCACCGCCGCCCGCTGACACGAGCGGCCGCCGCCGTTGCACTTCCGGGTGCCGCACTCTTTGCGCTTCTCAGCAAAAGGTGCGGGTTTAGACTCGCGCCTAACTCCCGGCCTCACCGACAGCATGAACTAAAACACACCGTCATCCTGAGCGCAGCGAAGGATCTCATCCACTCCACAGCGCCCAGCCCAAATCGACGTAGAGTTTCGAATCTGCGCCACTCGCAACCAATCCTCCGGCTCTGCCGCAAATCTCATCATCACCACCAAACCGCCTTTGGCCGTCATCCAGAGGAGCGCCTTGCCGCGACGAAGGACCTCTCTGCGCTTTCTCCGCACCGCGACGTGTCCTCGCCAACCAAAATCCTCCCCCGCTTTTGACCATTCCCCGCGAATTCAGTAGAATCGCGCCCGGCCTAAGCCCTACGCCGCGCAACCGCGGCTCAGCCATCCTGGAGACTGCTTGTACACCCTGACCCAAAAACTCTGCGCCGAATTCATCGGCACCTTCGCCGTGATTTTTTTCGCCACCGGCGCCATCTGCGCCGATGAATATCTCCGCTCCACGGGACAGGGAGCCATCACTACCCTCGGCCTCGCGCTCGCTTACGGCCTCGCCGTCGGCGTCATGGTCACCGCCGTCGCCCACATTTCCGGCGGCCACCTGAATCCCGCCGTCACCATCGGTTTCTGGGTCACCAAACGCCTCAGCACCACCCACACAATCCTCTACTGGATCGTCCAGCTCGCCGGCGCCGTCGCCGCCGCCTACCTCATCTCCGCCATCATTCCCGACGACGCCTGGCGCCTCGAAGCCATGAACGCCATCAACCCCTCCCTCGCGCCGGATTTCACCCGCCTCCACGGCATGGTCCTCGAAGGCATCCTGACCTTCGTCCTCGTCTTCGTTTTTTTCGCCACCATGGTCGACGTCAAAGGCGCCTTCAACAAAATCGCCGGCTTCGGCGTCGGCCTCGCCGTCACCATGGACACCCTCTTCGGCTATCCGCTCACTCACGCCGCGCTCAATCCCGCCCGCGCCTTCGGCCCCGCCCTCGCCACCCGCCACTGGAGCAATCACGGCGTCTACTGGGTCGGCCCGCTCCTCGGCGGCGTCCTGGCCAGCGTGATCTACGACCGCATCTTCCTAGTCGACCAGCCTCCCCTATAAAAAATCTCCGCCGTCGCACGAAAATACGCCTGTTTCACTCTGCACCTGTCCCTAAGTTCAGGGTGTCCAATTCGCACCACATTCGCCCGCATTCCTTGCGCGCTTTCCCATCCATGCTAGTTTCAGTAGAAGCTCTCAGCACTCAAGGACGCTCCATGGCCATCAATATTGACGATCTCCTGCGCCGCGCCGTCGAAAGCCGCGCCTCCGACTTGCACCTGAAAGTCGGCAACCACCCGTACCTTCGCGTCGACGGCATCCTGAACCCGCTCAACGATGTGCCGCGCATCACGCCTGAAGAAATGCTCTCCATGGCCTTCAGCATGATGACCAATCGCCAGAAGCAAAAGTTCAAGGAAACCGCCGAACTCGATATGGCCTACGGCGTCGCCGGCCTCGGACGCTTCCGCGTCAACGTTTTCCAGCAGCGCGGCAACGTCGGCATGGTTTTGCGCGTCATCCCCACCAAAATTCGCACCATCGAAGAACTCGAACTCCCGCGCATCCTCTCCCAAGTCTGCGAAGAGCAGCGCGGCTTGATTCTCACCACTGGCACCACCGGTTCCGGTAAATCCACCACGCTCGCCGCGATGATCGACCGCATCAATTCGCTGCGCTCCGAGCACATCATCACCATCGAAGACCCGATCGAATATCTGCACCGCGACAAAAAAGGTTTCATCAACCAGCGCGAAGTTGAAGTCGACACCGCCTCGTTCTCCACCGCGTTGCGCGCCGCCTTGCGTCAGGATCCCGACGTCGTTCTGGTCGGCGAAATGCGCGACCTGGAAACCATTTCCACCGCGATTCTCGCCGCCGAAACCGGCCACTTGGTTTTGTCCACCTTGCACACCCTGGACGCCACCGAAACGATTCAGCGCATCATCGCGGTCTTTCCGCCGCCCGAACAAAAACAGATTCGTTTGCAGCTCGCCGGCACTCTGAAAGCCGTCGTCAGCCAGCGCCTCGTGCGCAAAGCCGATGGCTCCGGCCGTGTGCCCGCCGTCGAAGTCATGATCACCACCGGCTACATCCGCGATTGCATCATCAACCCGGATAAAACCCGCATGATTCGCGACGCCATCGCCGCCGGTACCAGCCAGTACGGCATGCAGACTTTCGATCAATCGCTCTTCGATTTGTATTCCCGCAACCTCATCACTTTCGAAGAAGCGATCCTCCGCGCTTCCAATCCCGACGATTTCCGTCTCCGCGTCCAGGGCGTCCGCTCCTCAGCCGACTCCGCCCGCGAAGACATGGAACGCGCCATGTCCGAATTCGACCGCACCGGCGGCGCCCGCTCCTAGTCGCGGCGAAAATGGTTCCAGTGCTGGCGCCTGCCGACTCGCGGAAGCCAGCGCTAGCACCCGGCTTGCTCCGCACCACGTGGATTCTCACCGCGACGGTTCTCGTCGGCATGGTCGGGCTCCCACTCCTAGGGTCGTTGAATTCAGCGCTGGGCAACACCGAATTGCTCCGACTCTTTTCCCTACCCTTCGCGATGCTCTGGATGCTCCTTTTTGCATTGAGCAAAATTATCAGCACCATCCTGCTGGTGTTTGCCGTTGCGGTCGCTGTCACCCCCGGCGTCGAATCCAAAATTAGGATCATCACCGCGTCCGCCGCTTTCCTCGTCGGCGCGTGGCTATTTTTTTCATCCCTCGGCGCCCATTTTTAATCTCAAACCGCGTCCCGCGCCTTTACCTCCCCGCCCCACTCAACTATCCTCGCGACATGCGTTCCCGCGCTCCCGCCCGCAAACTTTCCACCAACACCCAACTCTACATGTCCGCCCAACGCGCCCTCATGCGCCGCGCCTTCTCCATTCACGAAATGAAGGCGCACCTCGAACGCCGCGCCGAAGAAAAAGACCTCGTCCCGCCGGTCATCGCTCGCCTCCGCGAACTGAATTACCTCAACGACGAAAAATTCGCCTTCGACTACGCCGCCCAACACGCCAAACTTCGCCGCCAGGGACGCTTCCGCATTACCCGCGAACTCCGCCAGCGCGGCGTCCCCGATCGCTACATCGACGACGCCCTCGCCAAAGTTTTCGCCGACACCGACGAATCCGCGCTGCTCCGTACCCGCGTCGAACGCCGCCTCGCCCGCCTCCGCGGCCCCCTGGATCAAAAGAAAACCGCCAGCCTTTACCGCCATCTAATCGCCGCCGGCTTCCCCGCCGACCAAATCCGCACCGAACTCAAACGCGCCACAGCAAATCAACCCACGGCGTCAGCAGCGCCGAACGAAGACCTCGACGCAGACGCCGATCCCGAATTCGATCCCGACTCCCGCGAACAGTAAGCCCTTCGTCGCCCCCAATCACCAACGCTCAGCGCGAAGCGCCGCCATCACTCGACCACCGCCGCAAAACATTTTGGAGTGCGGTGGCTTGCCACCGCTTTTGACGCCGCAACCGCAGCAACCAATCATCCGGCTCTGCCGCAAACTCCTCCATAACGCTCACCCGCCTTTGGCCGTCATCCAGAGGAGCGCCGTTTGCGACGAAGGACCTCTCTTCGATTGCTCCAACGCCACAACGCGTTCGTTGAATTCGCATCTCGCGCGGCGCAACGCGTATCTCGCACCGCCACCCCCAGCCCAAAACGACGACCGACCACACAGCCCGCCACCCCGCTCCAGCGCCGTAGGCGCGGCATAAGTTAGCCCGGCCCGTAAGGGCCGGGTAAACGCCCAAACAAAAACGCCGAGCGCCGTAAGTGCGACACCGCATTTTCGATCGCGCCGCCATCACCTCACCACGAAAAAATCCCCCAACTCCGCAACAACTTTCCCCCACTCCCGCGTCTAAGCCTCACAGCAGCATTTCCCGGGGATGTGCAGAAACGTCAACAAAAATGGGCCTTTCGTCGCAACCGTCCGAGAACGAACAGCCCGAATCCCAAGTTCCCTAATTGCGTACACGCGATATCCGAAAAAGGAGAACCACCATGAAAAATCTGCTTCTAGCCGCCGTCGCTTTCACCCTGTTCACCGCTCCCGCATTCGCCGCCGGCCCAGTCGCTTCCAAAGACCGCCAGCAATCCGCCACCGCGCAATCCGCCGACAAAACGGCCCCCAGCTACGACCTAAAGCCGCAAGCCCTCCTCGATCTCGAAGACATGCACAAAAAATACGTCGACCTCGCCACCGCCACCCCGCAGGAAAAATACAGTTACCGTCCCGCCGAAGGCGTCCGCTCCACCGGCGAAGTCTTCCTCCACGTCGCCCTCGCGAATTACAACATTCCCAGCCTGATGGGCGCGCCGCTGCCCGCCGGCTTCGACGCCAAAACTTTCGAAAAATCCACCACCGATAAATTCCAGATCATCGATCAGCTCAACAAATCCTTCGCCAGCGCCAAAACCGCCATCGAAGGCATGACCAACGCCGATTTCAATAAGCCGCTGCCCAAGCTCGGCCCCGACGCCAACTACGGCGACGTCGTCTACCTCCTCGTCACCCACGCCCACGAACATCTCGGCCAATCCATCGCCTACGCCCGCGTCAACGGCATCATCCCCCCCTGGACCGCCGCAGCCGCCGCCAAGAAAGGCCAGATGAAAGACTAACGATAAAGTTCGCGCAGAGTGCGGCCCAGCCTTTCCGGGTGCCGCACTCTTTGCGGTTTGCCTTGCAGCAAAGGGTGCGGGTTTAGACTCCAAATCCGCAAACCTCGCGCCACCCTCCAAGCCCCGATCCGTCGAGAACTTTTGGAGTGCGGCGGCTCTGCCGCCGCTTTGCGATCGCCGCGTTCCACCCAACCATCCTGCTCCGCCGCCAGCCATTCGAGTCGCCACCAAACCGTCCACAGCCGTCATCCTGAGGAGCGCCTTTCGCGACGAAGGATCTCATCCAGTGCACACCGCCACACACATCACGTCGAAGCTCACCCCACCCCCGCGCATCAAACCAGCGCCGTAGGCGCGGCATAAGTTACCCCAGCCTGTAAGGGCCGGGTACACTCCGACCAAAAAAGCGCCGAGCGCCGTAGGTGCGACACACCCGTCGCAACGCGCCGGAAAATTGGCAGAAGACTCAAATTGAAGATTTGAAAAAATTACCGCAGTCGCATCGACAACGCGAGCACGTTCAACAATCCATGCGCAAGTATCCCTGGAAGTGCCAGGCGGCTCTTCGCAAAATACAAAGCAAGCACCAAAAAGAAAAAGCCTAGATGCAGAGCGCCGTACCATCCGTAGTAAAGATGGTAGGAAGTTTGAATCAACACGCTGACCGCCACCGCCAAAGCTGCGGATCCGGTCAACTCCATGATTTCCGTCATCAAGTACGCCCGCACGATTAACTCCTCGAAAATAGGCGCGAGCATCGAAGCCGGAATCGATGCGAAACCGGCGTGGGCCCAATAACCGATGCCCATTCGCGGCACGGCCGTGCCGTACATCGCCCGGTGCATGAATTGCATAAGCATCGCACCACCGCTGGCGACGCTGTACGCAACCACCCCCAGCCAGAATCCAGTGGCCCACTGCTTCGCCGAAAAGTTCAATCCTAAATCGCGAAATCGTCTTCCTTGGCGGTACAAAACATATCCCAATAGCAGCAGCGCCGTGAGCTCGCTCACAACGCCGCTCACCCAACCTGCCGCGGTGAATACCGGCTCCGTATTCTGTCCTTGAATGAATCGGGATAAGCTGCCGATGAAGGACCTTGAGAAAGCCACCAGTAGCACGAGGCCAAGTTCGAAATATCGCAGGCGTCGACTCTCCTGCGGCCTACTGGAACTTTCTAAGACAGGTGGAATTTCCGGTGGCACGGCGGAAGGGCTGGTCACCGACACGTTATAACGGTTGGCTGTGCCGGTGTCCACCTTAGACCGCGTTCTAATGGTGTGTACTTGTAAAGTACCCCTACCACTGTGTTATCATGCATCGCTTTCGTCTAAAAATGCGCCGCTGTCCGCGCAAGAGAGAGGAGCCCAATGCCTAGAGCACAAAACCAGCCCTCCAACCTCCCAGTTGATACTACCCCCGTTTCTAATCGACACTTTTTGGACAATCTCGCGCGATTAGAAACACCCTCCATCCCCAACAAAACAAACACCGACCATGTTTTCTAATCGACAATTTTTATGGCGATGCCGATTTCCAGTTGATAATCCGCCCGAGGCACCCCCCTCCCGCGTTGCGGCCTCCTCCCCCCTTTGCGATAATGTTTCATCAATCGTCCGAGGCGTGCATTGACCCCCAAAAAGTGGACCGGTAACGACGTCCGCAGCACCTTTCTCAGATTTTTCGAGCAGCGCGATCACAAAATCGTGCGCAGCTCGTCGCTCGTCCCGGCCAACGACCCTACCCTGCTCTTCACCAACGCCGGGATGAACCAGTTTAAGGACGTTTTCCTCGGCCTCGAAACCCGCGACTATCAACGCGCCACCACCTGCCAGAAATGCGTCCGCGCCGGCGGCAAGCACAACGACCTCGAAAATGTCGGCTTCACCAACCGCCACCACACCTTCTTCGAAATGCTCGGCAATTTTTCTTTCGGCGATTATTTCAAGGAGCAAGCCATCGCCTACGCGATGGAGTTGCTCACTTCTCCTGATTGGTACGCGCTTCCGCTCGAGAAGCTCTACTTCACCGTTTTCGGCGGCGCCGAAGTTTCTCCCGGCAAGACGCTCGGCCCGGATGACGAAGCCGCAGCGTTCTGGATCAAAGCCGGCGCGCCCAAAGACCGCATCTTCGAAATTCCCGGCCTGAAAGACAATTTCTGGGCCATGGGCGATACCGGACCCTGCGGCCCGTGTAGCGAAATTTTTTACGACATGGGCGTTGCCGCCTCGGACGAAGGTCACACCGATTGCAAGTTCCCCTGCGAATGCGGCCGCTACGTCGAAATCTGGAACCTCGTTTTCATGCAGTTCAATCGCGATTCTACCGGCACGCTGAATCCGCTTCCCAAGCCCTCCGTCGACACCGGCATGGGACTCGAACGCGTCACCGCCGTCCTCGAAAACGTAATCTCGAATTACGAAACGGATTTGTTCGTGCCGCTGATTGAGAGCGCGGCCAAACTCTGCCACGTCGACCTGCACCAAGAAGAAGAACTTGAGAAGGGCCGCGGCGGCGCCGCATCGCTGCGCGTAATCGCCGATCACTCCCGCGCCACCACGTTTCTCATCAACGATGGAGTCGTGCCTTCGAACGAAGGCCGCGGCTACGTGTTGCGCAAAATCATCCGCCGCGCCATTCATCACGGCCGCCTGCTCGGCCAGGAAACGCCGTTCCTCGATCAAATGGTTTTCGCCGTGCGCGACGAAATGAAATCGGCCTATCCGGAACTCTCCGAAAACGCTGGCCGCATCGCCGGGATGGTCAAAGCCGAAGAAACCCAGTTCACCCGCACCTTGGATATCGGCCTCAAGAAGTTTGACGAGGATTTACTGCCTTTTATCGCCGCCAAGGAAAAAGACGGAACGGCTTCGTACCCGGGCGCGAATGCCTTCCGCTTGTACGACACCTTCGGCTTGCCGCGAGACTTTATCGAAGATGTTCTACGCGACAAAGGTCTGGAAATGAACGGCGCGGATTTCGCCCGCGCCATGGACGAGCAGCGCACCCGCGCCCGCGCTTCCTGGAAAGGCGCGCACAAAGAATCCGCCAATCCGGTTTACGCCAAACTCGCCCAAACCTTCAAAACCGAACCCGACTTCTACTTCGGCACCAAAGTGCGCGACGCGCGCATTGAATCCATCGTCACCAAATCCGGCTCGGTGAACGAAATCAAAGCCGGCGAAGAAGCCGAAGTCGTCCTTGACCGCACTTCGATCTATTCCCAATCCGGCGGTCAGGAAGCCGACACCGGAGCCTTCTACGATAATTCCGGCGCCATGCTGCTCGCCGAAGTGCGCGGAGCCTATTACCCGGTCAGCGGCCTGATCGCCCATCGCATCGTGGCCAAGGAAGACCTCCACGTTGGCGATCGCGTCGCGACCGTGGCCGATCCGCTGCGCCGTATGCGCGACATGCGCAACCACACCGCCACGCACCTGATGCACGCTGCACTGCGCAATATTCTCGGGACCCACGTGAAGCAGGCCGGCTCGCTGGTCGCTCCCGATTATCTGCGTTTCGATTTTTCGCATTTTGCCCAGGTCGATCCCAGCGAACTTGCCGAAATCGAACAGCAGGTCAATGAAGAAATCGTCCGCGACCTGCAGATGCAGACCGACATCATGAATATCGACGACGCGCTCGCCTCCGGCGCCATCGCCTTCTTCGGCGACAAGTATCCGGAGCACAACGTCCGCGTCGTTACCGTCCCGGACGCCGCCACGCCGCGCGGTTTCTACAGCAAGGAACTTTGCGGCGGCACCCACGTCACCCGCACCGGCGAAATCGGCGTCTTCAAGATTCTCAGCGAAGGTTCCGTCGCCGCCGGAGTGCGCCGCATCGAAGCCATCACCGGCGACCGCGCCCTCAGCGAATATCAGAAAGCCATCACCACGCTGCGCAGCGCCGCTTCACATCTCAACGTCACCGAAGACGAAGTCCTCGCCGCCATCGAGCGCCAGGCCGACACCATCAAGCAGCTCGAAAAGCAGCTCGAAGCCGGAAAGCGCAAGGCCGCCAGCGGGATCGCCTCCGATCTGATCGAACAGGCGAAGACCGTCAAGGGCGTTCGCCTCATTGTCGCCAAGGTCGATGGTTTCGACCGCGAAGCCCTGCGCCAGTTGGTCGACGTCCTGCGCCAGAAACTGGGCTCGGGAGCCGTCGTTCTGGGCTCCGTCGAAGCCGACAAAGTGGCTCTAATTGCTGCAGTTACCAAGGATTTGAATCCCAAGCTCCACGCCGGCAAAGTCGTCCAGGAACTGGCCAAGCTGGTCGGCGGTTCCGGCGGCGGCCGCCCCGACTTAGCCGAGGCTGGCGGTAAGGACACATCCGCCCTACAAAACGCCCTCGACCAGGTAGTCCCCATCCTCGACCGGACGCTATAATCGCAACAGCGCCAGCAGCTTACGCCGGAGGAGGCACCCTCCACGGCTGTAGGCTTTCTTTCGTTCACGTGAAAATGAATTTCGCGATAGTGGTGCGTTTCTGCCTTCCCCGGGCAAGGTCGTTGCAGCAGAAAAACAGATGACGAAAAACTGCATCCCAGTTGCAGTGCTGGTCGCGGGCAGTTGCCTTCTCCTCGGCTCTCCGCTTCGCGCCCAGATCACTTCAACCGTCGACGAGCATGGGAAGCGCGTCTTCGTAAATGCAGATTCCCCTAAACCGCGTCATGGGAGTACCATAAGTTTCCCGAGGACCCTTTCGCCCGCGGCTCCGGATTTCCCGGCGCCCAGCTTCACCGAGATGCGGACGGATAGTTCCACGGGAGAAACCCTGGGCGCCAAGGATGGCTCGCTGGACCGCATCGTTCGCGACGCGGCCGCCCGCCATAACATGGACCCTGCGCTGGTCAAGGCCGTGATCAGCACGGAGTCGGGATGGAATCCGCAAGCGGTGTCCAACAAGGGCGCCGTGGGGTTGATGCAGTTGGTTCCCGGGACGGCACAACGCTTTGGCGTCGGCAATCCTTTTGACCCCGCCCAGAATGTGGAGGGCGGGACCACGTACCTGAAATCGTTGCTGGATCGATACGACGGCGATATTTCGAAAACGCTCGCGGCCTACAACGCCGGAGAGGGCGCCGTGGATCGCAGTGGCGGTGTTCCGCGTTATCGCGAAACGCAACGGTACGTGCAAAAGGTGCAGGACGCATACTTTCGGTCCGATTCGGGCCGCAGCTCTTCGCCCTGGTTTCCGCCAAAAAAACAGGTGCGAAAAGATGTGGACGCGAATGGCCGGGCAACTTTCACGAACCAATGAACGCGGTGTTTTCCACGAAAACTAAATCGGCGGTAGGATGGCTCGCGATAGCGCTAGCTTTTGCCGTGCTGGTGTGCGGAGTTTCGCCCGCGCGCGCCGACCGCAAGAATGAAGCCCGGGACCAGTTCGAACGCGCCGTGCGCCTGCGCACGATTCTGGAAGGCTCCCCGCAGAAAGATCGCAAGGTCGCCGACTACAAGCAGGTCATCATTTCGTTTCACCGCGTGTACCTCATAACGCCTTCGGCGGAAGAAGTCACTCCCGCGCTGATCGCCGAGGCTGAACTCTACGAAGAGATGGGCCGCGCGTTCGACGCCAAGTATTTTCAGAACGCCATTGAGACCTACAATTTCCTGCTGAAGCAGTATCCCGGCAGCCGCTATCGCGGCGAAGCGCTTTTCTCCATCGGTCAGCTGCAAAAAGACGAATTGAGCGAGCCGGAAGCGGCGGAAGTCACGCTGAAGGATTATCTGCGGCGCTTCCCGAAGTCCGACAAGTCGGACGAAGCGCGTACGGCGCTGAAGGAAATTGCCGACAATCGCGAAAAGACCAAACAGAAGATCGCAGCCGCTGCGGTCGTAGCTGCCGCCGCGCCGTCGAGTCCGGGGCTCCCGGAGCTGAAAGGCAAGATCGTCGACCAGCGCGAGAGCGAGAAAGGCACGCCCCGGGTGATGGACGTGAAGACCTGGAACGCGACGGACGCCACGCGCATCGTGGTGACCCTGGAAGACACGGTTTCGTTTAATTCCGCGCACATCGCTTCGCCAGATCGCATTTATTTCGACATTCACAAAGCGAAGCTGACGCCGCCGCTGGCCAAGAAAACTTTGGACGTGAAAGCCGGGCTGCTGAAATCCGTTCGCATCGGCCAGAACCGCGATGGAGTAGTGCGGTTGGTGCTGGATGTGGACGGCGCGCGCGACGCGAACGCGTATTTGCTCTCGAATCCGTACCGGCTCGTGATCGAAGTGAAGTCTAACGCGGCGCAGACGGCCGCCAAGACGGCACCGCCTCCAGCACCGAGTGCGCAGCCTGCAACTCCCGCCGCGACGGAAATGGCATCTTCTAGTTCCGACTCGAAACCCGACGCGAAGCTGGCAGCGGTCGCGGAGAATTCGGCGGTGAATGCGGCCGCAGACAGCAAAACGGCAGCGATCGGCGCGAACGCGGCCAAAGGAACGGCCAAGGCTCCGGCAAAGACCTCGGCGACGAATTCAAAGGCCGGGAGCAAGAGCGAGACAACCAAGACGGCGGAACTGGTTACGCCCACGGAATCGAGGCCGACGCGCGACGGCAACCGTTCGCTGACGCGCGCACTGGGCTTGAAAATCAACCGCATCGTGATCGATGCCGGACACGGCGGGCACGACACCGGAACCATCGGGCCGCACGGCCTAATGGAAAAGGACCTGTGCCTGGATGTGGCGCTGAAGCTGGGCAAGGAAATCGAAGAAAAGCTGCCCGGCGCGGAAGTGATCTATACGCGTAAAGACGACACATTCATTCCGCTGGAGCAGCGGACCCAGATCGCCAACGATGCGAAAGCCGATCTGTTTATTTCGGTACACGCCAATTCCAGCCACGACCAAGCCGCGCGCGGGATCGAAACCTATTATTTGAATTTCGCGACCTCGGCGGAATCGATGGAAGTGGCGTCGCGCGAAAACGCCCTGGCCCAGGAATCGCTGCACGACCTGCAGGACATCATCAAGAAAATCGCGCGTAATGAGAAAGTGGAAGAATCGAAAGAGCTGGCCAACGACATCCAGGATTCGCTGACCCACCGCCTGCAGCTGGTGAACCAGAACGAGCGAAACCGCGGAGTGAAGAAGGCTCCGTTCGTGGTGCTGATCGGCGCGAATATGCCGTCGGTGCTGTCGGAAATTTCGTTCATCAGCAACCCCAATGACGAGAAGCTGTTGCGCAAGACCGACCAGCGCCAGCGCGTCGCCGACGGGCTCTATCGCGGGATCGCGTCCTATCTGGAAAGCCTGAACAGCCTGTCGTACGATAAATCGAAGCTGGTTTCCGACAACCGGGGCAACCTGGGCGGCGGGACCGCTACGGTAGCGGCCGACGGGAACCCCAAGTAGGTTACCGGCATCTAATGACTGTGAAGATCCTTCGACAATTTATATTTGCGTCCGCAGCCCTTCTCTTTCTTGCGGCTATCCCCGCGTCTGCGCAGAGCATTCTGCCGCGGTCGTTCGCGGGCTGGACCGCCGCAAACTCCCTTATCCCAGCCTCCACCCCGACGGCTCCCGCAATGAATTCGGTAGTCCAGGAGTATGGCGGCACGTCTGCCGAACGGGTGACCTATACACGCGGCAAAGACACGCTCGGCGTTGCTCTTTACCGGATGAAAGATCCCAGCGGGGCCTACGGACTGTATTCCTATTTCCGCTCGCCGGAGATGGCGCACGAAAATCCTGGCGACCATTCGGTAATTTCCCGCGAACGGGCGCTGCTGCTCGACGGAAATCTGGTACTGGACGTAACTGGTGCGGACCTGCCCAAGCACGGCGCCGATTTGAATGCGCTGGTAGCTGCCGTCGCTCCGAAATCGGAGCAGGGCCTACTGCCGACGCTGACCGAACACTTGCCGAAAAATGGATTTATCGACAGGTCGGACAAGTATGTGCTGGGTCCGGTAACGCTGAACGAAGTTTTCCCCGTGTCTGCTGACGACTGGTTGGGTTTTTCGCACGGGGCGGAGGCGGAGGTTGCGAAGTACAAAGTAAATGGGCGCGACATAAACTTGCTGATTGCGGACTTTCCTACTCCGCAGGTCGCGCAGAAGCGCTTAGTCGATCTGCAGCAGCTCTACCATTTGAATCCTAAGAATCCGGATGCGAACTCTTCGCCGCTCTTTGCGAAGCGTTCGATCACCTTGCTGGCGATTGTTTCCGGTGCAAAATCGCAGGCGGAAGCGGATGAGCTGTTGAGCCAAATACAGTCCGGTTCGGAAGTAACCTGGAACGAGCCGACGTTTCAATTCAAGGAACCCAGCATCGGGGCGATGATTGTAGGCTCGATCGTCGGCGCGGGCGTGCTCTGCATGTTTGCCATCGTGGCCGGGCTGGCCTTCGGCGGTTTCCGGCTGATCGTGAAGCGCTATTTCCCCGACAAGGTTTTCGACCGCAGCGCGACGATGCAGGTCTTGCAGCTCGGCCTGGGCAGCAAGCCAATCAATTCCGACGACTTTTACGGTTCAGGGCGGTCTTCGAAATAAGGCGAAATTCACCGCCGGCAAGCGTCGCGCGAAGATGAAATTCTCGCAGATGCCGATACTAGAGAAGCCTCCAGAATCGCGTCGGCGGTAACAGCCAAATCCGTTCAATCCAACGAGGTACAACCCGCGTAAGCACTTCGGGTATCCAATCCTTTGCGCAGGTACTGCCCGGCAGGAGATAATTAACAGTAGATGACTATTCGATTTCGCGGGTTGGGGTGTGCAGGAATTGTCTTGGCGGTGTTGAGCGGCTTGGCGGCGGCCCCTTGCGCTGTGGCCCAGGACCAAAACCAGCAGCCTCCCGCTGCGGCTCCGCAGCGAAACCCACCGGCACCAGCTCCCGCGACGCAGCCTCCCGCGGCCCCAGCACAGAATCTGCCCGACAAGCCGACGCCAGCCACACAGAACACGGACCACAGTAAGGGTTCGAACGACCGGCTGTTCTACGCGCTGCCGAATTTTTCAACGGTGGAAAATTCCGAGCATCTGCCGCCTTTGACCGTGGGACAAAAATTCAAACTGGTCGCGCGCGGATCTTTCGATCCCTACCAGTTCGCTTTTATCGGAGTGGTCTCGGGGATCAGCCAGGCCGAAAACAGCGAGCCGGGATACGGGCAAGGCTGGGGAGCTTACGGAATTCGTTACGCGTCGGCGCTGGGCGACAGTCTGACTGAATCCTTTATGGTCGGCGCCATTTTTCCCTCGGTGCTGAAGCAGGATCCGCGTTATTACCAGCTGGGCCATGGCAGCTTCCTGCATCGCACCGGTTACGCTTTGAGCCGGCTGGTCATCACGCGCGGCGATTCGGGGAACGCGCAGTTCAATGCTTCGGAAGTGGTCGGTTCGGCGGTGGCGGCGGGAATCGTGACCTACAGCTATCACCCGCATGAAGACAAGACGCTTTCGAATACGGCGAGCGTGTGGGGAACCCAAGTGGCCTACGACGCGCTTTCGTTTGAGTTGAAGGAATTCTGGCCGGACCTGCGGAAGAAATTCTCGAAGAAGAAACACGAGCACGACCAGCCTTAGATATTCTTAAGCGCTGTTCGGATCTGAAACGCGGCCGTCGCTTCGAATCGTTTGCTTTCCTCGTTACAACCTCATCCATCCTCTTTATTAGCGTCGAATAGAAATTCCCGCGCGTAGTACCCAAGTACAGGTCACTTAATCCGGACCTCGGACCAGTATAAATTGCACTACAACGATTGTTAGTCTCTCTCACCCATCTGATTCACCCGAAATCGCGTTTTCTCACTCGTCGTCCGCGCGTTCTGGCCGATTCATCAGGTGGAAGCAGGACGGAATCCAAGCCGATTTTGAGAGGGGACCGTGCGGCGCTCATACATTTGTGCAGGATTGACTGTCATTTTGGCGCTAATGACCTCGAGTTGCGCCCTGACGCCGGCGGGTTACACCTCACCGACGCCTCCGGGCGGCGGAGAAACGCTGACCATCTCACCCTCAACCGCGAATGTCCGCGCCGGCTCCTCGCAACAATTTACCGCTTCGATTACGGACAAGACTTTGACCTGGAGCGTCAACGGCGTAGCGGGAGGCAATGCCGCGACCGGACTGATCGACACCACCGGAAATTACACGGCGCCTTCGACACTGCCTTCCCCGAACACGATTACGATTGCGGCAGCGGAAGCTTCGAAATCCTCGGTGAACAGTTCGAGCGCGGTGACCCTGTGGAACCCGATTCCGCAGATCGCCAGCGTCAATCCCTCGCAGATTAATGTTGGTTCGTTTTCGTTGACCGTGAACGGCAGCGGATTCGTGAGCGGCGCGACGATTTCATTTGGCGGCGCGAGCCTCACCACGACTTTTGTTTCCAGCACGCAATTGACCGCGACCGGCACCGCCACGGTTCAGCAGGTGGGCTCCGTGACCGTGGACGTGACCAATCCGAACCCGGGGTCGAGCGCTTCGAACAATCTGAGCGCGCAGGTGATCGGAACGATCACGATTCCGGCGGCGGCTGCGGACCGTTTCCTGGAGCAGACCACATTCGGGCCGACGCCGGCGCTGGTGAATCAGGTTCAAGTGCAGGGCCAGCAGAATTTCCTGAATGCGCAGCTTGCTTTGCCGGTGACGCCGTATCCCGACCCGGCCTCGATGGAAACCGGATTGAGTGCCGTGCAGAACCGCAACTGGATCATCAATTTGACCGCGCAGGATCAGTTGCGGCAGCGGGTGGCATTTGCGTTGAGCCAGATTTTCGTGGTCGGTGGCGACAAGGTAGGCGACCCGACGGGCTATACGAATTATTTGCGCCTGTTGGATAAGGATGCGTTCACCAATTACCGGCAGATCATGTACGACGTGACCTTGTCTCCGGCGATGGGCGATTGGCTGGACATGGTGAACAACGGCAAGCCGAACACCGCGGCGGGCGATCACGCGAACGAAAACTACGCGCGCGAACTGATGCAGCTCTTCACGCTGGGCACCGGCCTGCTCAATCCGGACGGATCGCCGCAGCTCGATTCGAACAATTTGCCGATCCCGACCTACACCCAGGACAACGTTGAAGCCTTTGCGCGGGCCTACACCGGATGGACCTACCCGCTGACGCCGGGGACGACGCAAGGGAAATACAATCCTCAATATTGGGTGGGGCCGATGGTCGCGGTGGATTCGAATCACGACATGGCCACGAAGCAACTGCTCCAGTATGCGGGGGCCTCGGGCGGCGGCTTGCTGCCGGCCGGGCAATCTTCGGTGAACGACCTGAACGGCGCACTCGACAATATTTTCAACCATCCGAATATCGGGCCGTTTGTCTGCAAGGAATTGATCCAGCACCTGGTGACCAGCAACCCCAGCCCCGCTTACGTGCAGCGAGTGGCGACGGTATTCGGGAATAACGGTTCAGGCGTGCGCGGCGACATGAAGGCCGTGATCAACGCAATCCTGATGGACGCCGAAGCGCGTCGTGGCGACGACCCGGCCAACGCTGTGGGCACCGACGGGCACTTACAGGAACCGATCCTTTATCTGGCCGGCTTAATGCGCGCGTTCAACGCGACGACCGACGGTTCGACTCTTTCCTATTACACCAGCACGATGGGTCAGAACCCGCTGTATTCGCCGAGCGTTTTCAACTTCTACTCGCCGAGCTATGTGGTTCCGGGAACCACCCAGTTGGGCCCGGAATTTCAGATTCTAACTACGGCGACTTCGTTGCTGCGCGTGAATTGGGCGAATACGTTTGTGTTCGGCAGCTTCGGCGGAGAAAGCGTGGACTTTTCGAGTTACGCGCAGCAGGCCTCGAATCCGGGAGCTTTGCTCGACACGTTGAATTCGCTTTTGATGCACGGCTCGATGTCTTCGGACATGCGTACGGCGATTTTGACGGCGATGCAGGCGGTGCCATCCGGATCGAACCAGTCAATGCAGCAGGCGCAGACGGCGATCTATTTGATCGCGTCGTCATCGCAATATCAGGTACAGCACTAATTTTGGGATTTTCGAGAGTTTCGGCAGCGGCCGCGGGGAGCATAGAGATGGCTCGAAAAAATGGAATGTCGCGAAGAGATTTTGTGCGCGCGGGCTGCTGCACAGCTGCGTCATTTGGAATGACCGCGGCGCTGGGACGCTTGAACATGATCCACGCGCTGGCCGCGCCTCCAGCCAGCGGCTATCAGGCGCTGGTGTGCATTTTTCTTTTTGGCGGCAATGACAGCAACAATTTGTTGATCCCTAACGACGGCCCGGGCTACGCGAATTACGCGACGATTCGTTCGAATTTGGCGCTGGCGCAGAATTCGCTGCTGCCGATCGTAGCCAAGACCGGAAAAGTTCCGTATGGCTTGCATCCAAATCTGCCGGGAATTCAAGGCCTGTTCAACAGCGGCCAAGCCGCGTTGGTAGCAAACGTGGGCACGCTGGCGGCGCCGCTGACGCAGGCGCAATTCCAATCGAATTCGGGGACGATTCCTATCAACCTGTTTTCGCATTCGGATCAGCAAGGCCAGTGGCAGACGGCGCAATTTGACGGTTACTCCAACACGGGCTGGGCGGGACGTACCGCGGACGTGCTGCAGTCGCTGAACGCGGGCGCACAATACCCACCGATCACTTCGGTGGCGGGCGGCGCAATTTTGTGCAACGGCGCACAGACCCAACCCTACGCGTTGATTCCCGGCTCGACGCCGGGCTTGTCCGGATTTTATGGTGGCACGGCGGACAACGCGCGGCTGGTCGCGTTCCAATCGCTGCTTACGTTCGACACCGGAATTTCGCTGGTGCAGGATACCAGTGCGGTGATGACGCAGACGCTGGCCGAAAGCCAGATCCTCGGCGCGGCATTGAAAGGGCAAGCTGCGCTGCAAACGGTATTTCCGACGACGGGGCTCGGCAAGCAGTTGCAGCAGGTGGCGCAGATTATTCAGGCTCGATCGGTGCTGGGCTTGCAACGGCAGATTTTCTTCTGCTCGCTGGGCGGGTTCGATACGCACAGCGGCCAGTTGCCGACGCAGCAGATGTTGTTTCAGCAGCTCGATCCGGCGTTGACGGCTTTCTACAATTCCACGGTGGAATTGGGCGTGCCGCAGCAGGTCACTTCGTTCACGCTTTCGGACTTCAGCCGCACCTTCCAGCCGGGCACCAACGGCGGAACGGACCACGCTTGGGGCAGCCACCACATCGTGGTGGGCGGCGCGGTGCAAGGCGGCGACGTTTACGGAACTTTCCCGACGCTGGCGCTGGGCGGGCCGGATGACGTGGGCAACAACGGACGCTGGATTCCGTCGACGTCGGTCGACCAGTACGGCGCGACCATGGCGACTTGGTTTGGCGTGAGCCCGACCGACCTGCCGAGCCTTTTCCCGAATATCGCGAACTTCACGACGCCGACTCTCAGCTTCCTGGGCTGAGAGCTGGCGTAACTGAGCGCCGCGGGATGCCACCCTCCCGCGGCGCTTTTTTTTGGCCGCGAAGTCGTTCCACACGCTGATTCTAAATTCCGCTGGTTCGTGCGCGGCACGCAGTGGGACTGCTTCGCCAAAATTTCGACACTTCCGGGGTTACTTCGGCCGGATTCCTTGCTAAGTTATTCGCATAATTAATTCGTCTCTCCGCTTCCCTTCCATTCAGGTCATTCCGGACCAAGCGAGGTGAAGGTGCGGAGCGCGCCCAGCTGGGCACAAATTCGAGGGCCATACTAGATGACGGCGGCGGCAAAAAGCAGAATCCAGGAAGGTTTACCGTATCCGCGGGGCGGAACGTGGAACGGCAAGGGCACCAATTTCGCGGTATTTTCGGCGAACGCGACGAAGGTCGAGATTTGCCTTTTCGATGAGATGGGCGAACGCGAGCTGGAGCGGATCGAGCTGCCTGAATATACGGATCAGGTGTGGCACGGGTATCTGGCCGACGTGCGGCCGAATGCCGTGTACGGGTATCGGGTGCATGGGCCGTATGACCCGAATGCCGGGCACCGCTTCAATCCCAACAAGCTGCTGCTCGATCCGTATGCGTGCGCGCACATCGGCGAACTGAAATGGAATCCGGCCGTTTACGGCTACAAGATGGAATCCGCCGACGACACGACTTTTGACGAGCGCGACAGCGCGCCTTTCATGCCCAAATGCATCGTGGTCGATCCGGGCTTCGACTGGAAAGGCCAACCGGGGCATCACCAAATTCCCTGGGACGACACGATTATTTACGAAGCGCACGTGAAGGGCTTCACCGAACGGCTTCCCGGAGTGCCAGAAAAATTGCGCGGGACGTATGCGGGGCTGGGCTCGAAGAAAGCGGTCGACTACATCAAGTCCCTGGGCGTGACGACGGTCGAATTGCTGCCCATTCATACTTTTGTGAACGACCACGCTCTGCTGGAAAAGAAGCTTTCGAACTACTGGGGTTACAACAGCATCGGCTTTTTTGCGCCGGACCCGCGCTACGCCTACAGCCGGAAGCAGAGCCTGTTGGAATTCAAAGCGATGGTCAGCCGTTTCCACGAAGCTGGCCTCGAAGTGATTCTGGACGTGGTTTACAACCACACCGCGGAAGGAAATGAATTCGGGCCGACGCTGTCGTTCAAAGGCATCGACAACGCCAGCTATTACCGTTTGTTGCCAGATAAAAAACGCTACTACATCAACGACACCGGCACGGGCAACACGCTGAACTTGAGCCACAGCCGCGTGATTCAGATGGTCACGGACAGTTTGCGGTATTGGGTGGAGCAGACGCACGTGGATGGATTCCGTTTTGATCTGGGCACCATTCTGGCGCGCGAACCGAATGGCTTCGACAATCAAAGCGGGTTTTTGAAAGCGTGCAGCCAGGATCCGGTGCTAGCGACCGTGAAATTGATCGCCGAGCCGTGGGATTGCGGGCCGGGCGGCTATCAGGTGGGCGCGTTTCCCCCGGGATGGGCGGAGTGGAACGATAAATTTCGCGATCACGTGCGCGATTACTGGCGCGGCGCGGTGGCGGCTTCGGTGATTACGCCGCGGCTTTCGGGCTCGGGAGATTTTTTCAACCGGCAGGGACGCAAACCGTGGGCTTCGGTGAATTTCATCACGGCGCACGACGGCTTCACGCTGAATGACCTGGTGAGTTACAACGAAAAGCACAACGAGGCCAACGGAGAAAATAATCGCGACGGCAGCTCGGACAACCGTTCCTGGAACTGCGGGGCCGAGGGGCCAACGGACAACGCCGAGGTGAACAAACTGCGCCAGCGGCAGATGCGGAATTTTCTGGGGACGCTGCTGCTCTCGCAAGGCACGCCGATGCTAGTGGCGGGCGACGAATTTGCGCGGACGCAGCGCGGGAACAACAACGCGTATTGCCAGGACAACGAAATCAGCTGGCTCGATTGGAATTTGGCCAAGACGAATCAGGCGCAGGTGAAATTTACCCAGAAGATTATCGCGCTGCGGCACAAATATCCGGTGCTGCGGAAGAACCGGTTTTTGACCGGCGAGTACAACGAAGAGCTGGGGGTCAAGGACGTGACCTGGATCAACGCGAACGGCAGCGAGATGCAAGGCTCGCAATGGGCCGATGCGAACATGCGCTGCTTCGGAATGCTCCTGGATGGGCGGGCGCAGACCAGCGGCGTGAAACAATTGGGGCACGACGCGACTTTGCTGCTGGTGCTGAACGTGCATCAGGATCTGGTGCAGTTTGTTTTGCCGAAATGCGTGGGCGGAAACCAGTGGACACTGGTGGTCGATACAAATGCGCCGGAGCAGCCGGAAGGCGCCGCGTTCAAGATGGGCGCGGTGTATGGCGTGACCGCGCGTTCGCTGCTACTTTTCGAATTGAACACCGAAAAGAAATAGATTTTGAGGAGCCGCACGCGACGGCGAGACGATGGCGTCCGATCCTGCAGATCGAAAGTCGTTGGTGCTGCTGGGGGCTTCGAGCTTCACGGCTCCGGGCTGGGCCGGAAGTTTTTATCCTGCTGGCCTGAAACCGCGAGACTACCTCAGTTATTACGCCACCCGATTCGATACGCTCGAGATCGACAGCACGTTTTATGCTTGTCCCAGCCGCAGTACGGTGCAGGGTTGGTACGACCGGACTCCGCCCGATTTTATCTTCGCCGCGAAGGTGCCGAGGGAAATCACCCACGATCGGGTGCTGCTCGATTGCGACGCGGCGTGTCGCGAATTCGTCTCGACCATGGAAGTCTTAGGCGAGAAGCTGGGGCCGCTGCTGTTGCAGTTCGAATATTTCAACCAAAGCGTTATTCGTGACGACGAGGAGTTTTTGCAGCGTCTGGTTCCCTTCCTGAAGAAACTGCCCGCCGGCCGGGAATTTGCGGTCGAAATTCGAAATAAAGCGTGGCTGACGCCGCGGTTTGTGGACGCTTTGCGCGAACAGCGCGTGGCGCTGGTCTTGCAGGATCAATCGTGGATGGCGCGACCGGGCGAGATTTTCGCGAAGCTCGATCCGATCACGGCTGATTTTACTTACATTCGCTGGCTGGGCGACCGCAAAGGAATCGAGGAAGTGACGAAGACCTGGAATAAAACGGTGGTGGATCGCAAAGCGGAAATCGCGGAATGGACGAGCGTGATCCAGAGCGTGCAGGAGCGAAAGATCAAGATTTATGGCTACGTGAATAATCATTTTGCGGGGCATGCGCCGACGACGATTGATCAGCTGCGCGTCGCGCTGAGACTTCCCTTGCCCGTGCAGCCGAACCCGCGGCTGCCGTTCGACGAATAGTGCACGGTACGAGCGCTAGCGAGTTATTCCATCTGGAAGGTGACGTAAGTAAGTTTTCCGCCGCGTTCGACCTGCATGGTGGCGGCTTCGCCGGGTTTCAGTTTGTTGAATTGCGCGCGCAGGTTATCGACGCTGGTAATCGGCGCGCCCTTCAGCGAATGGATGATGTCTCCGGCGCTCAGGCCGGAATCGACGGCGAGCTGATCGGCGACGATCGAAGCGACCACTACACCGGACGAAATTCTTAAATCTCCCAGCAGAGCCACGACATCGGGCGAAACCGTCAAGCCCACTACTCCGAGACGAGGGATTACGTCTTTGGTGGGATCGGCCATCTCGGAGATTTGATCCGGCTCGTTTCTCATTTCGTAGACCGGCACGTTCAGGTCGAGTTTCTGTGCGCCACGCAACACGTGCAGCCGCACGGAGGTCTCCGCTTCCCTCATGTAGAGATTCAGGGTAAACAACGGGACGTTGTTCACGGGCGAGCCGTCGACACTGTCGATCACGTCTCCGATCTTCAAACCGGCGCGCGCGGCTGTGCTGTCGGGAAACACGTCGGAAACGATCAATCCGGTTACGTCGCCGCTGAGGCCCAGGCCTTCGGCCATATCCGGCGTGAGAGTTTGCGCATCGGCGCCAATGGTGCGGCGGCGGACACGGCCATACCTGCGAATCTGCTGGTAGGCGTAACGCGCGATGCCGCTCGGGATGGCGAAGCCGATGCCTTCGTTGCCTCCGGACTTGGTGTAAATAAAAGTGTCGATGCCGACCATGTTGCCATCGAGATCCATCAGCGGGCCGCCGCTATTGCCGGGATTGATGGCTGCGTCGGTTTGAATGTAGACCATCGGATTATTCGGGTCGGGTTGCCGCAAGACCGAACTGACCAAACCAAACGAAACGGAATTTTCCAGGCCTTCGGGGCTGCCGAACGCGAGGACGATTTGTCCCTTGCGCAGTTTGGCGTAGAGACCGATGGGGATGGTGGGCAGTCCGGTAGCGTCGATTTTTAGCACGGCGAGATCGATTTGTTTGCTGAAGCCGACAACCTTCGCGGGGAAAACGCGGCCGCGGGCGTTAAGCAGTGCGAAGGGCTGCGATTCTTCTTTGGCTGGCGGCGTCAGCAGGACGCGGACGCGGTCGGCTCCTTTGACCACGTGATAGTTGGTGATGATGTAGCCATCGGCTTCGACGATGATGCCGGCGCCGAGGCTGCGTTCGCGGCCCACGGCAGCGGAAGCGGTGGCGTCATCTTCGTCGGGCGCGCCGTAGCCGGTAACCATGACTTCGACGACGGCGGGCGAGACTTTTTTCGCGAGATCTTCGAAGGTGGCGCTCATCGAATGGATGGCGTCGGGTTTGGTTTCGGGCGCCGGTGCGGTGGATTGAGCGCCCGCGGCACGGGCCAGAAAGCTCACCAATAAAATCAGTCCTGCGATTGTTTTTGCGCTGCAGATGCTCACGAGGTCTCGCCTTTGGGCTGGGGCGTCAGCGTGAGCGGCTGGTGTTCCTCCACCGCGCCCCAAGCCACGATTTTCAAATCGATCACAAAAATGGAGTATAGGACTGGAACGAGCAGCAGTGTGATGAAGGTAGCGACGCAGAGGCCGCCGATCTGCGCGTAGCAGAGCGGCTGCCAGAGCGGGCCGCCGTGCAGAGCCAACGGGAAGAGCGCGAGAACCGTGGCGCCGACGGTGATCAGCACCGGACGCAGGCGCACGATGCCGGCATCGAGCAGGGCCTGTTCGAGCGGCTCACCCTTTTCGTGCATTTCCTCGATGAAATCGAAGAGCACGATGACGTGGCTGACGATGACACCGATCAGGCTGGCGATGCCAAGAAACGCCATAAAACCAAAGGCCGAGCCCATTACGTAGAGTGCGATTAACGCTCCGGCGACGCCGTAAGGCGCGGTGGCGAGGACCAGAATCGGTTTGATCGAATGGCGGAACTGAAAGGCCAACGCGAGAAAAATCAGCGCGATGGAAATGCCCATGACGACGCTGAGGTTTTTGAAACCTTGCACCTGCTTGGCCTGTTCTCCGCTGATGACGATGTTGTATCCGGGCGGCAGAGATTTCTGCAGATCGTTCAAACGCGCGGCGGCGGGCGAAAAGACTTCGGAGGGGAGTACGCCGGGCGCGGTGAAGCTCTGAACCGAGATGGTTCGGAAATGTTCGAGATGACGGATGCGCAGGGTCTGCAGAGAGTTTTCGATCTGCGAGACCTGCAGCAACGGCACTTTGTTATTCGACGATGAGGAATAGACGTACAGATTCTGGATGTCGGAAAGCGTGGCGCGCTCTTCCATGCGCAGGCGGGAGACCACCGGAATTTGCTGGTCGCCGCGGCGCAGGGTGGTGACGCCAGTTCCGTTTAACGCGGTGGCGGAGGAATTGGCGACGTCCTGATTGGTAACTCCAGCCATGTTGGCGCGGTCAGGATCGACGGTCAGGGCGACCTGGAAACCATCGGGGCCCCAATCATCGCGCACGCGGGCGGCGCCAGGAACGGAACGCAAGATCGCGGCGACTTGATCCGCAATAGATCGCAAAGTGCGGATGTCTTTCGCTTCGTCGAGCGAATTGATGTCGGCGAGGCCGGTGACGCGCAACTCGACCGGATAATCGACTGGATTGGTCTGCAACTGGCGGACGTCGACGCGCGCGCCAGCGACGTTTTCGGAAATGGCCTGCTGAAATGGGCCGATGAGCTTGGGCGTGTCTTCCTTGTCGTAGAGCTCGATGATGATCTGCGCGTAATTCAGTTGCTGCAGTTGCGGCGTGACGGAAAACCAGAAGCGCGGGCCACCGCCGCCTTCGAAGGTGGTGAGCGATTTCAGCACGGGCCGCGGCTGGCCGTCTTTGCCGGGATGCTCCCGGCCGTATTTTTCCGCGGTGGCGCGCACCGCGGCTTCGACCTGCAAGGCGGATTGGTTGGTAACGAACAGCGGGGCGTCACTGGGTAGCCAGACGTCGAGAAACGAAAGATACTGCACGTCGTCGGGGAAAAATTGAGTCTTCAGGCGATGACCGAAGAACAGGCCGACGGCCAGAAAGACTAAAGACAGCGCAAACGATTTCCAGCGATGGTCTACCACGAAGGTGCCGAAGCGATAGTAGAAACCGCTGAAACCCCGCTTGCGGCGTTCCTCCATCGACACTTCTTTTTTCTTTGACGGCCGCAGCAGGTAATAACCGAGCAGCGGAATAAAAGTCATGGAGACGAGGCGCGAGGCGACCAACGCGCAGGTCATCACGATCGGCAGGCTGTAAAGAAATTCGCCGGTGGTGCCGGTGAGCAGCAGAAAAGCGATATAGGCGACGATGTTGGTGATAGTGGCGAACAGAATGGCATGGGCCAGTTTGGTGGGGCCGAGCCAGGCGGCGATGAGCGGCGGATGATGATCGGCGAGCGAGCGTTTGATGGCGTCACCGGCTACGACTGGATCATCGACGAGCAGGCCGAGGGCGATGATCAAGGTGGCGACGGAGACCTGCTGAATATCGATGCCGAGCAAGTGGGCAAAGCCGAATGTCATGGCCAGCGTGATGGGAATCGAGATGGCCATCAGCACGGCGGAGCGCCATTCCCAAAATCCGACGAGCGAGACGATGACGACGAGAACGATCGCTTCGTAGAGCGCGTCCATGAACAGGTCGACGTTTTCTTTCACCTGGCGGGGCTGATCGGAAGTGGCGGCGATGATCAGGTCGGGCGGCAGCAGCGCTTTGGTGTCTCCCAGCTTTTCCTGGACGTGCTGCGCGAAACTGGCGATCTGATCACCTTTGCGCATCTGGACGGCGAGCGTGACCGCGCGAGTGCGCTGCCATTTTCCCTGGGCGTCGCGCCAGGTGTAGTAATTCAAATAACGCGCGGGACTCTGGTAGCCGCTGCGAATATCGACCAGGTCGCGCAGATAAATGGCGCTGCCGAAACCGGAGGAGCCAACGATGACGTTGCCGATGTCGGCGGGACTGGTGAATTCTCCGGAAGGATCGATGAGGATATTTTTGGAGCCGGCTTCGAGCGCGCCGCCGGGCAGCGTGATGTTCCGCGCATTGAGAATATTTTTTAGATTGGAAGGTTGCAGGCCGTACGACGCCAGGCGCTCCTGCGAGTAATCGAGATAAATCTGCTCCGACAAGACTCCATTGCGGTCGACGCGCGAGACTTCAGCGGCGCCAACGAGAGTGCGCTGCAGCAGGTCAGTGTACTGATCGAGCTGGCGGTAGGTGTATTTGTTGCCGGGCGCGGCGGCGAGCAGGCGTCCCACCTGGGTAGGATCATGAACGACGACGGGCGGCCAGGCGTCGGGATGGATTTCAGATTCTTGCAGGCGAGTTTCGGTGAAGGCCCGTCCGGCGGCATAAATCGCGGCGTCGCTCGCAGTGGTGAGGCCGTCCGTTACGACGAAACCGGGGCCCTGCAGAATTTCAGTGTGGCTGAGCAAGCCGGTAGCTTCCGCAGAATTCACGAACGCACGCATCACGCGCGCCACGGAATCGGCCGGCGTCGAATCCGGGAAGCAGTCGACGATGGAGACCGGTTGTCCCGCGCCCTTCAATTTCCGCTGACCGCGGAAATTGGTTAGCTTCAGCTCGACGGCTTTGCCGCGCACGGCGATGGTCGAAGGATCTTCGAGCGGGCTGGCGACGGTGAGCATTAGCGCGGCAGTGTCCCCGAAGTCGCTATTGAACCTGATGGGTCCGGCGCCGGAAGGCAGGCTGAGCGAATTCAACTTCAAATTCATATCGCTGAATTCTTTTTTGGAGTCAGTGACTTTGTCGGAAAGCTGCACCTGGACGATGGAAAGGCCGGGCATGGAAAGCGACTTGATGCCGAAGTCGCCGCCGAGCGGCGCGCGGATATTAGAATTCTGCGCGATGCTGGATTCGATGGGGCGGGTGACGAGCTGCTCGACCTGCTCGGCCGTGGCGCCAGGATATTGGGTGATGACCGAAGCCACGCGCACCGGAATATCGGGGTCCTTGCGCTTGGGCATCTGCTTGTAGCCATACACGCCCAGCACGACTGTGGCGATCAGCAGAATCCAGGAAATTTGGCGGTTTTCGACGAAGAAGCGAGCGGTATTGTGCTCGTTCTGGATCAGGTCTTCGTCGGTGCGATGCGCCATCTCGAATTATTCCTTCTGAAATTTACTGAATTATGCGAATGGCTTGGCCGTCGTTTACAAGAGTCGCTCCGTTGAGCAGGACGCGATCGCCTGCGGCAACTCCGGTCGAAATGGCGACCATGTTTCCGAAAGCCGCGCCTGGCTCGACGGTTTTGCGGCGCGCTACGTCTTTCCCGCCTTCGTGATCGACTACAAAAACGCTGAAGGTCTTGGTGGTGTCGCCCGCGGAAACGATGGCTCCAATGGGAACCACTAGCAGCGACTTCGGCAATGTCGATTGTTCGAGAATCAGCGTGGCGACCATTCCTGATTTCAGCAGGCCCTGCGGGTTCGGCAGCGTGACTTCGACTTGGAAGGTGCGGCTTTTCTGGTCGGCTTGCGGCGCGATGGCGGTGATCTGGCCCGGAAAGGATTGCGGGTAACTTTCGGTCTGCACCGATTGCTTCTTGCCCAGCGTAACGGAGCTGAGAACGCTATCGGGAATGCCGAAGACGGCTTTGACCGTTTGCGTTTCGCCGATGGTGAAGGCGGTGGTGCCGCTGCTGACCAGCGCTCCCAATTCGATGCTGCGGCTGAGCACTTGTGAATCGAATGGCGCGCGGACTTCGCAATCGGAGAGCGCTTGCTGCGCTTGCGCTACCGCTGCCTGCGCGGCGGCGACGGAGCCCTGGCTCGAATCATTTTGCGCTTTGGCGGCGTCGAAATCGCTTTGGGTCATGGCGCTGGCGTTGTACAGAGCCTGCGCACGCGCGAAATCCTGACTGGATTTTTGCGCGCTAGCCTGGGCTTGCGCCAGCTGGCCCTTGTATTGATCGACGGCCTGCTGGTAATCGGCCTGGCGCACGGTAGCCATCACCGTGCCTTTTTTCACCCAGTCGCCCATTTGTAAATTACGTACGCGGCCATCGACGCCTTTGCGCTGCAGGATGCTGGTGACGTAACCGGCGGATTTGAAAGCGACGGGCACCTGCTGGTACGGTACGATGCTGGCGGAATAGTTCACGCCTTCGCTGCCGGAATATTGCTGGACCTCGGCGACAGTGACGGGTGTGGGCGCCGGGGCTTCCGGTTTCTTTTCGGCGGCGCAGCCGAATTGCAGAACGGCAGCCAGCAGAATGGCCGCGGCGACGTGAACGTGTTGGCGTGGTTTGTTCATTTAGTCTTCGCCCAACGCTTTTTCGAATTCGGAGCGGGCGCTCCAGAAATTCGCAAGCGCCTGCTGATACTGTGCGGCGGATTGTGCCATGTTTGCCTGCTCCGTCTGCAGCGTGCTGAGTAAAGCCGCCTTCTGTTTGTATTGCTCCAACACGACTTGCAATTTTTCCTGTTCGGCCTGCTCACCGAGTTGCGCGACCTTCAGGCCGGCGCGCGCTTCGCGCAGCTTGCGATAGCGATTATCGATATCGATGGCGACCTGGCTGCGGGTTTCAGCGAGGTTCAACTGGCTCTGGTCGATGCCACGCCGCTTTTCATCGTCGAGGTGGCGCTTGTAGCCCCAGTCGTAGAGATCCCATTTGAAAAAGATGCCAAGCGAATTCACGTTGGAGGGCAGCCCTTCAATGGTGAATGGAGAAAAAAACAAATACTTGATGCCGACCTCGGGGATGTAGGCGGCTTTCTGCAGGCGCTTGGCGTAAACGGCTTGATCGATTTTGAATTGGGCCTGGTGAATCTCGGTGCGGTTGGCCTGCGCGCTATCTCGCGCCATTTCGATGCTTTGCTCTTCGGGGAGTGCGTCCGGCACGCCAGCCAGAGCGAAATCAGTGTGAACGTCGCGGCCGAGGAGATCGTTCAGATTCTCCTTTTGAGTTTCGAACGTGTCTTCAAGGGTGACGACTTGCAGTTCGCCCTGGGCCAGCTGAACTTTCACTCCCGAGGACTGATATTGCAGGACGGTTTTTTCTTTGGCGTACTGCTCGGTGGTGCGATCGACTTCGCGCAGAGCCTTGACGTTTTCATTCGCGGCTTCGAGGGCGCTTTGGGTCTGCAGCAGGCCGTAGTAGGCCTCTTTAACCGAGTTGGTAATTTCCTGGCGCTGCTGGCGGAGTTGTTCATGGCTGAGCTGCTTGCCGACTTTCAGTAACTCGACGTTCAGATGCACATTGTAGAGCTGCGAAAGCGGCTGGTAGGCCTGGATATAAGTGAGCGCCGAGAATTTCGGGTCGGTGGTGACGACCGAGTTTGCGGTCGGCACCGGAGTCTTGTCGACGATGCCGAAGACGCCGCGGGGAAAATCGACACTGATGGGCGTCAGCAGGCCGGAGGCGGTGAGCTGCACGTTGAATTGCGGGTAGCGCTGCGTTTTGGCCGCGAGAATTTCGTCGTTCGCCAGTAGTACGCTTTGATTTGAAATTTTGATGAGGCGATTATTTTGCTGGGCTTCGAGGACGGCGGATTCGAGCGTGAGCACCGCGGGAGCGGCGGCTGGCGCGGCTTGCTGCATTTGCGATGCGACCCGCGGCGCGGCGAGCGCCAGCAGGGCGAATGCGAAAAACAGGCGACGCAATGCGGCTGGCGCAGTTCCGCTTCCCTTTTGGCCCGAAATTGAAGTGATCTTCACGACAGAGCGAGCCTCAGCACACGAAGCACCGGCTTTCATGCTGCGGCGGTGCGCGGAATTTATACCGTGGCGCGCGCCGGTGTCAATCGAAGTCGCCAGGCGGCGGATATTCGAAGAGAAATCGATTGATGCGCGCGGGTGGCGAGGGTATGCTTCCGGCCGTTGACGCGGTTGGATTGCGAAACTTTGGGAGGCACCGGTGCGCCGGGATTTTTTGCGTTCAATTTCTGCATTGCTACTGCTGGGCGTTTTGCTTTCCGCAGTGATGCTGGCGCCGGCGTTCGCGCAGGAAGTGCGCACGAATTACATGCCGGGCACGGATTTCAGCAAATACAAGAGCTACCGCTGGGCGGTGATCGAGGGTGGATCGCATCCGAATCAGATTGTCGACGCGGAAATCAAGATGGCCGTGGAGAAGCAGCTGGCGTTGAAGGGTCTGGAGAAACTCGACGGAACGGCCGGGCTGACGGTGACCTATCAAGTAGCCGTGGATCACGAGCGGCAATGGAATGGATTTGGGAGTGGCGGGCTGCGTTGGGGCGGGATGGCCACGGCGACCAGCACGCCAATCAGCGTAGGAACGATCGTGCTGGATTTTTACGATCCGGCGGCGAAGCAACTGGTCTGGCAAGGGCAAGCGACCAAAACGCTGGATCCGCAGAGTTCGCAGGAAAAAAACCAGAAAAATCTCGATAAGTCGATGAAGAAGCTGCTGAAGAATTTTCCGCCGAAGGCCAAGTAAATCTTGGCGCTGGCGCGCGGCCGCCAGCATTTCGAACCACTTCAGGGGAGACCTATGACTCAGGATGTTTCGATCCGTTTCCGGAAAAAGACGTTGGTGGCGCTGTGCGCCGGCGCGGCAGGCCTGTTGAGCCTGTTCGCGGTATCGCTACACGGGCAGGGCGGCATGCAGGAGAAGATGGGCGAGCTGAAAGCGTCGATGGCGAAAAACAAGGCGGCGCTGGCGACCTACACCTGGCAGCAAACGGTGGTGATCAGCCTGAAGGGGCAGGAGAAAAAGACGCAGCATTATCAGGTGCAGATGGGCGCGGACGGCAAGCCGCAGAAAACTTCGCTGGACCCGGCGGCTCCGCCGGATGCCCAGCCATCGGGCGGGCGCGGTGGACGGCTCAAGCAGCGCATCGTGGAAAAGAAAAAAGAAGAATACGAAGATTACGCGGAATCGATGAAGACGCTGGCCCAGCAATACGTTCCGCCGGATAAGGACGCCATTCAGGGCGCGTATGCGAAAGGCAATGTTTCGTTTTCCCCCGGCGCCGGCTCACCGGACGAAACAAAAATCGTGATCAAGGATTACATCAAGGCCGGCGACTCGATGACGATTTTGTTCAATAAGACCCAGAAACAAATCAGCAGCATCACCATCGCCAGTTACATGGACGATCCGACGGACGCCATGAACCTCACGGTCCAGTTCAGTTCCCTGCCCGACGGCACCAGCCACGTCTCCAGTTCGACGATCAATGGGGTGCAGAAGCAATTGTCGATCGCGACGCAGAATTCGAACTATCGCAAAAACTGAGTGGCTTCATAATGCATCCGGGCGCTTTGCCGCTCGGAATTTGAGGACGGAATCGCCATGCGCGTCGGGGTGTTTACGCCGTTGCTTTCTGAGTTGCCGCTGCCCGCGGTCTTGAAGAAGCTGGCGACGTTGCAGATCACCACGGTCGAGTTGGGCACCGGGAATTATCCAGGTGACGCGCATTGCAAGCTCTCCATGCTGGACGATAGCGCGGCGCTAGGGGAATTTCGTAAAGTTCTCGCCGATGCCGGCGCGAACATCAGCGCGCTGAGTTCCCACGGTAATCCGCTGCATCCGGACAAAACGCGCGCGCAACATGATCGGGACATCAGTCGCAAAACGATTTTGCTTGCGGAAAAACTGGGCGTTTCGGCGGTGGTGGATTTTTCCGGGTGCCCGGGCGATTCGCCGAATGCCACGGCGCCGAACTGGGTGACTTGTCCGTGGCCGCCGGAATATTTGAAAGTGCTGGATTGGCAATGGAATGAAGTGGTGGCTCCCTACTGGATCGAGCACGCGAAGTTTGCCGCTGATCACGGCGTGAAAATCGCGATCGAGATGCATCCGGGATTTGTGGTGTATAGCCCGGAGACAATGTTGAAGCTACGCTCGATCGCCGGGCCGAGCGTCGGCTGCAATTTCGATCCCAGCCATCTTTTCTGGCAGAACATCGACCCGGTGGCTGCGGTGCGGCTGCTGGGCGATGCGATTTTTCACGTCCATGCCAAGGACACCCAGATCTACGCGGCGAATTTGCCACTGACGGGCGTGCTCGATACGAAGTCGTATACCGAAGAGCGCACGCGAAGCTGGATTTTCCGGACCTGCGGCTACGGCCACGGCGGGGAATGGTGGGCGGAATTTATTTCGACGCTGCGTATGTTCGGCTATGATTCGGTGCTTTCGATCGAACACGAGGACAGCCTGCTTTCGCCCGAAGAGGGATTGACCAAAGCGGCGAATTTCCTGAATGGCATAATCATTCGCGAAAAACCGGGAGCTGCGTGGTGGGTTTAGTGCGGAGTGGTCGGCAGATAAGATGAAAACGATCCGAACAGCAATTTTGGGAACTGGGTTTATGGGCCGCGTGCATCTGGAAGCGCTGCGGCGGCTGGAATTTGTGGAAGCTGTCGCAGTGGCTGGACGCACCAAAGCTGCAGCGCAACGCCTGGGCGAAGGATTTGCAATTCCGCTGATCACCGACGACTACCACGCGATTCTGCGCGATCCCTCAATCGACGCGGTGCATATCTGCACGCCGAACGGGCTCCATTTCCCGATGGCGAAAGAGGCGGTTGCGGCCGGCAAACATGTGATCTGCGAAAAGCCTTTGGCCACGACGGTTGCAGAGGCGCAGGAGCTGGTGGCTCTGGCGGAGACGAAGGGCGTGCGGAATTGCGTTTGCCACAATTTGCGTTTCTACCCGATGGTGCAGCAGATGCGCGCGATGCGCCAGGCCGGCGACCTGGGCGAAATTCTGGTGGTGCAAGGATCGTATTTTCAGGATTGGCTGCTATACGAAACGGATTGGAACTGGCGCGTCGATTCGAAGGCCGGCGGCGGTTCGCGGGTGATGGCCGACGTGGGGTCGCACTGGTTCGATATGGCTGAGCATTTGACCGGGTTGCGCGTCACTTCGCTGTGCGCTGATTTGCAGACATTTCACCTCAAACGCAAGAAACCGAAGCAGGCGGTCGAAACTTTTTCGGATAAGGTGTTCGGGCCGGACGATTACGTCGAGACGGCGGTGGACACCGAAGATTTTGGCGCACTGATTTTCCGCATGGGCGCGCGGGCGCGAGGGAGTTTCGCTGCCAGCCAAGTTTCGGCGGGACGGAAAAACCGGCTAAGCATCGAAGTCTGCGGCACTAAATCTTCGGTAGCTTGGGATCAAGAACACCCCGACGGCCTGTGGGTGGGCCATCGCAGTGAAGGCAACCAGACTTTCGTGAAGGATCCCTCCCTTTTGAAAAAAGGCGCGCGTAGCTACGCGGATTTGCCAGGTGGGCACAGCGAAGGCTACGACGACACGTTCAAGCAGATTTTCCGGCGGTTCTATGCGTCGATTCGCGAGCCAGGCGCTACGCCGGAATATCCGCAATTCGGAGACGGCCTGCGCCAACTGCGCATCGTGGACGCGGCGTTCGAAAGCAATCGAACTCGAGGGTGGGTCGATGTTCCAGCGTAAACTACGGCCATTTCGGCGGCCCGTGCCTTCGTGCTGATCCTCGCTGCGATCGTCGCGATTTTCGTTTACGGAATGATTTCAGCGATGTTGGGCACGATTCTGCCCGACCTCTCCGAGCGCTTTCAGCTGACTCCCCGGCAGAATGGCACGATCGCTTTCGCGCAGGCACTGGGCTTGATCATCGCGTCGCTCGGCGTCGGGCCGCTGCTCGATAACGAAGGTAAGAAGCTCGGATTGATTCTGGGGCTGGGATTCATCGCGATTGCACTGTTTGCGCTGCCGCGCTCGCGCGGCTTTCGCGCGATTCTGATTCTGCTGTTTGTACTGGGCATCGGCGGAGGAATCGTGGTGACCGGCGCGAATGCGCTGGTCAGCGATGTGACTGTGGCACATAGGGGCACCGCGCTCAATCTGGTGAATCTCTTCTTCGGACTGGGTGGGTTGGCGACGCCTTTTATATCCGCCAACCTGTTTGGACGCAACTGGGTGCGGCTGTGCTACACCGTCGCCTCTCTGACCGTGGTGACTCTCGCCATCCAGGCAGCAACCAAAATGCCCCGGCCCAGCGGCGCCGAAAAGTTTTCGATGGCGGAAGCCGCGCCGGTGCTGGGCCAGCCACTGCTGTTCCTGCTCGGGTTGTTTCTATTTCTCTACGTCAGCTGCGAGGTAGGCATCTGGAACTGGCTGCCGCGCCATTTAGTCGCGCAAGGCATTCCAGAAAAGCGCGCGCTGAATATTTTGTCTTTGGGATTCGCTCTGGGTTTGCTGGTCGGCCGGGTGGGGGTTTCGCCGATTCTGATTCATGTAGCGGCGATCAGAGTTACGCTCGTGGCGGCGGTGGCGATGACGGTGACGACGTTCCTGATGTTGCGGACCAACAAGCCGAATGCCGCGTGGGCGCTGGTTTTTCTGGCGGGGCTTTCGATGGCTCCGGTGTTCCCCACTACGCTGGCAATTGTCGGCGACACGTTTCCGCGGATGACCGGCACCGCCATCGGATTCGTGATTACCTGCGGGTGGATTGGCCTGGCGGTCAGCTCGCGGATCATCGGATTCATCGCGGGCGGCGATCCAGCGCGACTGAAAAAGGCTCTACTGGTAATCCCGGCGTGCGCGGCGTTAATGGTGGCTTTGAATTTGGCGATTCAAAGCGTGGCCCACTAGCTCTCGAGAATCGCGCGCGACCAGACTAGACGGTCAGCTTCCGCCAGTATTCCGCATCAATCCGCAGCGCATCGAGCGGCGGCATATCGAACTGTTCCTGCTCGATGAAGGCATGCTCGATTTTCCCGCCTCTGGCCGCCTCGAATATTTTCTTGTAGTCGATGCTGCCGCGGCCCAGTTCGGCCGAAGGCGGCGGCGCGGTTTCGGAAGTCTGCCCGCCACCCAGCTTGAAATCCTTCACATGCAGCAACGAAATCCGCGTCGGGTAGCGCGTCAGATAGCTCACCGGATCTCCGCCGCCAACGATGACCCAACCGCAATCCATTTCCATCGTCACTTTTGCGGGATCGGTCAGGCGCAGTAATTCGTCGTAAGGCACCACGCCATTCTGCGCGTGAAATTCGGCAGTGTGATTGTGGTAGCCGAAGCGAATTCCCGCGGCGTTCACTTTTTCTCCGATCTGGTTGAACCGCTCGGCATTCCAGCGCCAGTCGTCCAGGGTCATGGATTCCATATTGGCGCGCGTAATTACGGTGGTGCTCGCGGGATTCTGCAACGCTGGTGAAGAGCAGATGATGTACTTCAATCCCAAATCTTTTCCGAATTGAATGATTTCATCCACGTGCGGCGCCAGATCTTTCATCGAATAGTGCGCGCTGACGCAATTCAGATGCGCCTGCTCCATGGCGCCGCGGACTTCACGCGCGCTACGGCCGAAGTATCCAGCGGCTTCGACTTCCTGGTAGCCGATCTCGTGAAGTTCGCGCAGCGTGCCCTCGTAATTTTTGGGCAACAGATCGCGCACGGAATAGAGCTGCAGGCCGAGCGGGAGGCCGAGGGGATTGGCCATCAGCTGCGGCGCAAGGCCGGTGAGCCACGCCCCGGCCGCTGAGACTGAAGCGGTCTTGAGAAAAGTTCTGCGCGAGCTGTGCCACATAATTGTTGCCTCCAATTTTCAGTGCCGTCGCTGCCCTGCTCTCGAACCGGGGCGACTAGCCGGTGATCGTTTTGGTATCGGCGTTCCAGACCGCCGGAGTCTTTTTGAAATACGAATAGTTGGCCAAATGGCAGCCGATGGCGGCGTGGTTGCCGAAATTCTGATTTTCGACGGGCGTCTTCCGCGTGCGCACCGAATTGAAAAAATTGGCCTGATGCGCCGCGACGTCGTTGTAACCGTAGGGCACGTTAAATATTTCGGATTCAACGACGTTGTAGTCGAGCGGCGGCGCGGCCGGATGCTCGGCAGCCCATTTGGCCCAATATTCGTTGCGCAGGCGCGCGGGCCAGCCTTTGGTGGAATAGGTTTCCGGGCGCGGGGCAGTATCCTGCGGAGTAAAAGTTAGAGTCTGGTTGGCGATTTCGAGAGTGCCTTTGGTGCCGAAGAAACGGATGAGTTCGCCGCTTTCATTGTTCAGGTTGCAGGAAAGCGAGACGCGGAAGTTCGGATATTGATAGGCGGTTTCGATGAGGTCCGGGAAATCGCGGCCATCTTTCCAGCGGAACAGGCCGCCGGTCGATTGCGCGCGCTGCGGAACTTCGTCGATGCCGGAGACGAAGTGGATGCCGGAAAGCAGGTGCACGAAAAGATCGCCGGCCAGGCCTTCGCCGTAATCGGCGAAACAACGCCAGCGGAAGAAACGCGCGGCGTCAAACGGGCGCTGCGGCGCGCCGACTAGAAACTCGTGCCAGTCGATGGTTTTTTCACTGGCGTCAGAAGGAATGGGATAGACCCAGGCGCCGCCGGGCGAATTGCGGTCGAGCGTAGCGTGGATGTAGCACACCTCGCCGAGCGCCCCGGACGCAAATATCTCACGACCCTTCTCGTAGACGATGGAGCTGACCCGCTGGCTGCCAACCTGCATGACGCGATTATTTTTCTGCACCGCGTCGACCATAGCGAAGCCGTCTTCCAGGGTGTGCGACATGGGCTTCTCGCAGTAAACGTCCTTGCCTGCGGCGCAGGCGTCGACCACCACCCGGCGGTGCTGATGGTCGGGAACGGCGACGATCACCGCGTCGATATCTTTGTTGTCGAGAATCTCGCGGTAGTTGCGCGTGGCCGGGACTTGTTTTTTCACCGCTTCCTGCGCGGCTTCGTGTCGGCTGTCGTAAAGATCGCAGACGCCGACGCATTCGACGCCCGGAACTTCGAGCGAGGCGGTGAGCAATTCGCAACCGCGTGTGCCGGTGCCGATGGAAGCGAAGCGCACGCGGTCACTGGGAGCGACAGCGCGTCCGGCGCCCCACATGGCGGCCGGCTCGAGCAGATTGAATCTTGCCTTCGACCCGGCGGCCAGCGTTCCGGCTCCAATTTGCATGAAGGTGCGACGTGACAATCGATTCGTAGGACGAGTCATGGCGGATTTTTTCCTCGGCTATTGAGATTTCGTTAAGAAGGCGAAGGCATCAGACGGGCATTGGGACGCGCGAGCGGCAGAAAAAGTTGCGGGAACCTGTAGAGTTTGGCCTAGTTCGGTCACGACGAGAGCATTGTCGGCCCGCCGCGTGGTGATGTCGAGTTATTTTTCGAGAAGCTGATAGCTGACGAAGGCGAGGCGCTTGCCGTCCGGCGCCCAGGAAGGAACGTTGATGGTTCCCTGCCCGCCGAACAGTTTGGCGAGCACGGTGATGGTGCCGTCTTTCATGGACATCAGGCGCAGCGAGACGTCTTTGTTCGGCGGATGGCCTTCGACGCTTTTGTCGTACGAGAGCATGACCATCCATTGGCCGTCGGGAGAGAAATGCGGGAACCAATTGTTGAAATCGTCGTGGGTGATGCGTTCCTGCTCGCTGCCGTCAGGACGCATGCGCCAGATCTGCATCAGGCCGGTGCGGACCGAATTGAAATAAATATACTTTCCGTCGGGCGTGTATTCGGGGCCGTCGTCGAGGCCTTTCGCGGTGGTGAGTCGGGTTTCGTCGCCGCCGGCGGTGGGAATCGAATAAATATCGAAATCGCCGTTGCGTTGGCCCACGAACGCCAGAGTTTTTCCATCGGGCGACCAGCCGTGCCAATACGAAGGCGAATTCTGGGTGATGCGGCGCGGCGCTCCACCTTCGAAAGGAACCAGGTAGACCACCGACTGGCCATCGCCCTGCGACCCATCACTGATGGCGATGAATTTCGAGTCGGGCGCGATGCCGTGATCATTGTTGCATTTAGTGGCGAATCCGGTGTCGATGGCGACCGGCGTTCCGCCGGCGACGGGCAGGCGATAAATCCGACCTTCCATGTTGAAAAGAAAATTCGCGCCGTCGCGGGTCCAGTTGGGGGCTTCGAAATGCTGCGCAGCCGTGTAGACCACCGTGCGCGCTTTGGTCTCGATGTCGATGGTTTCTAGTGTGCTGTGTAGAATTTCGGCCGGCGCGACGTTCGCGTGCAGCGCGCCGAATCCGGCTACCATGAAAACGACGGCGCAAAGCAGTCCGACCAACTGCAGAGTCTTATTCATGTATGAGTCTCCGCTGCAAGTCTACGGGCGGCTGGGTTGCCTGTCTATCAGGATGACGCCGAACCCGCGCGGGTGCAGCGGGAGGTGACCGCTTCTTCCCGGCGCGATTTCAGGAATTCGAGGAATTCGTCCATTCCGGCGCCGGATTTCGAAGACACATCCATGATCGTCATGCCGGGACGCACGGCCTGGATGTTTTGGCGCGCGGCGGCGGCGTCAAATTCAACGGCCGCGGCCAGGTCGATTTTGGTGATGACGGCGACGTCGGCGCTATTGAAAATCGTCGGATATTTCAGCGGTTTGTCTTCGCCTTCGGTCACGGACATGGCTACCAGGCGCAAATCTTCGCCGAGATCGTAGGAAGACGGGCAAACCATGTTGCCCACATTTTCCAGAAACAGAAAATCCAACTCGTCGAGCTTCCAGCCCGGTAGCGCGTTCTGAATCATGGCGGCTTCCAGATGGCACACGGTTCCGGTGATGATCTGGCGCACGGGAGCCTGACTGCGCGCGAGACGCGCGGCATCATTTTCGGTGGCGAGATCGCCGACCAGGGCGGCGACTCGAAATTCCTGGCGTAGAAGGGTGAGGGTGCGCTCGAGTAGCGCGGTTTTACCAGCGCCGGGACTCGAGACCAGGCTGACCACGAAGACGCCGGCGTCGTGAAATTCCTGGCGCAGTTTGCGCGCCACGATGTCGTTCTGCTTCAGGACATTCTCGCGGACTTCGATCATGCGCGTCTTCGGACTCATTCTTCGACCTCCAGCCCGACCACCAATAATTCCTTGCCCTGCACGATTTCGCCCGTCGGCGTGCCACATTCCGAACAACTGAACATTTGGGTGGAGTGCACCGGGCGTTGCCCGTCGCATTGGCGGCAGAATACGATGACCGGAACTTCTTCGACGATCAGGCGCGAGCCTTCGAGATGCGTATTGCCGCAGGCCATTTCGTATGACGAGAGCAGCGCGTCCTTGACTACTCCTGACAGCAGGCCGAGGCGAAGGTGTACGGCTTTGATCTGCACGCCGCCGCGGCGCGCGGATTCTTCCTGCGCCAGTTCGACGATGCTCATCGCGATTGAGAGTTCGTGCATAGATATTTAGCCGTTTCTCACCGAGCCGCCATCTCGATTCGCCGGGTTCCGCTGGCCAAATCGAATCGGCCAAACGCGGCGAGCGCGGCTTGGCCGAGGCTGATGCCACCGTCGTTCGCGGGAACGGCGTGATTGGTCCAGATTTGATACGAGGCCGCTGCCAGCAGCGATTTTAAATCTTCGAGCAGTAATTCGTTTTGGAATACGCCGCCGGAAAGTACGATCGTTTCGAGGTGGTGCGCTTGGCAAAGCGAAATCGTCGTATCAGCGATGCCCTGCGCGACACCGCTTTGAAAGGCGCGCGCACATTCGCCCGCGTCGCGGCCACGCTGGCGGTCTGCCGCCAGCGCCCTCAGCAGCGGCCGGAAATCCAGTTCGTTGGCGGCAAACGGAAAATCATACGCAGATGGTCTCCCTTCGACGCCACGTGCCAGTTGCTCGAGCCACATGGCGGCTTGCCCCTCGAAACTGGTCTCACGCGTGAACCCGAGGAGCGCCGCGGCCGCGTCGAAGAGGCGGCCCATCGAGCTGGTGGTGAAGGTGCGGACCCCTTTGCGAATCAGTTCCATCGAGCCCCGATAGCGCTCCGGAAAAGAAAACGGAGCGGCGATGAGGTCGGGGAAATCGTCGAGCTGAGTCACAAAACCCGCGGCGGCCTGCACCGGATGGTGCGCGGCCGCGTCACCACCGACGAGCAGTGCACGGCGCAAGTGCGCGGCGCGCTTGAAACCATCGGCGAGACTACCCACGAAGAATTCCCCGCCCCAGATAGTGCCGTCGTCGCCGAAGCCGGTGCCATCGCACGCGACGCCCACGACGCGAGTGTTCCACGCGCGCCGCTCGGCCAGCACCGACGCGATGTGGGCGCGATGATGCTGCACTGCACAAATCTCCGGCGAGTCGAGAGACTGCGCATGCAGCGAGGATGCGTATTGCGGATGTAGATCGTGCACCACCAACAATTCCTCGCGCGTGACGTCGTACATCCCCATCAGATCGTCGATGGTTTGCTGAAAGGCTTGCAGCGACTGAAAATGTTCCAGGTCGCCGATGTGTTGGCTGACGAAAGCCTGGCCTTCGACGACCAGCGTGATTGTATTTTTCAGGTCGGCGCCGAGAGCGAGGATCGGGCGAGTGGTAGGCAAGACCGAAACGGCGTTGGGCGCGTAGCCGCGAGCGCTGCGCAGCACCGCCGGACCAAAGGTGCCGGCGCGGGCGATTCCGTCGTCGACGCGGCGGGCGATGGGTCGCTCGCCGATCAGGAAGGCATCGGCGATGCCGGAGAGGCGATCGAGCGCCTCGTCATCGTCAATCGCAATCGGCTCGCTGGAGCGATTGGCGCTGGTCATCACCAGAGTTTCTGGAGCGCCGGCGGCGAAAAGCAAATGATGTAGCGGAGTGTAGGGCAACATCACAGCGAGGTCGTGATTATCGGGAGCCACGCCCGACAATTCCATTTTCGCAGAAGCGATGACGATCGGGCGCGCGGCGGAATTCAATAGCTCGGCTGTTTCTTGCGTAACTTCGATCAGCGTCCGCGCGATCTCCACGTTCTTGGCCATCAACGCAAAGGGTTTTTCCTTGCGGAATTTGCGGGCGCGCAGCGCTTCGACGGCTTCGGGGTTCCGAGCATCGCAGACCAAGTGATACCCGCCCAGGCCTTTCACCGCCAGGATTTTCCCCCCGCGTAGTAATTCCGCCGCGCGGCGGATGCTTCTTTCGTTGCCACGAACCGTTTCGTTTTCGATCCGCACGTAATACGCCGGACCGCATTCCGCGCAGGCCACGGGCTGAGCGTGGAAACGGCGGTTCGCAGGATCGGCATACTCGCGCGCGCACAATTCGTCCAGCGGCCAAGATTTCATGGTGGTGTTGGCGCGGTCGTAAGGCAATCCGAGGACGACGGTGTAGCGCGGGCCGCAGTTCATGCAGTTGATATAAGGATAGAAATAGCGGCGATCAGCGGGATCGAAGAGTTCGCGAAGGCAATCGTCGCACACGGGAAGATCGGGCGAGATTCGGGCGGTGAGGTGTTCGCCTTTTTCGCTTTCGCGAATCGTAAAGCCGCCGCAGCCGACCGATTCAGTCGCGCGAATTTCGATTCCGGCGATCTGCGCGGCGGGCGGAGGTTCGTTCTGCAACGCGACGACGAATGCCTGCAGGCTGGTTTCGGCGCCTTCGACAAAAATCTCGACGCCTTCTTCCCCGTTCAGCACCCAACCGGCCAGTGCATAGGCTTGAGCGAGGCGGAATACGAACGGACGGAATCCGACGCCTTGCACGACGCCGCGAACCTTTATCGAACGCGCGCCGATTGCGCTGGTTTTATTCCGCGCTGACGATGCAGCCATGTCCTTGCCATCCGACCTGCACGACTTTTCCATCTTCGACGAGTATCGGAACCGTGCGCTGCCCATTGGCCAGCGCACGCATACGCGCGAGCGCGGCACGATCTTCTTCGACGTCGTACTCGATGAAATCAGCGTTCTTGAATTCGAGCCATTCCCGCATCTCCCGGCAATGCGGGCAACCTTTGGTTACGAACAGTTCACGCAGCGCCACGATTCAGCATCTCCAGAGATTCGCGCATGACGTGATACACCGAAGCTTGAATTTCCTGAATGCGCGGAATGTAATCGCAACGGACCACGACGGGAAAATCAACCAGTCCGCGGCGCAGAATTTCTCCACCGTCATATCCCAGCAGCGCGACGGAAAGCAGTTTGCGCTTCCGCGCTTCTTCGAGTGCCATGATGATGTTGCGCGAGCCACCGCTGGTGGAGATGGCGACGGCGACATCGTCGGGTTGCGCCTGAGCGATCAATTGGCGCAGAAAAACAACCTCGGTCCCTACGTCGTTGCTGATGGCGGTGATATTCGCAGGTTCCAGCGCAAGCGAAACTGCCGGAATCGCCTTCCAACCGGAAGGCGGCGCGACGCAATCGATGGCGAAATCGTTGGCATCGGTCGCCGAGCCGCCGTTGCCGAAAATAATCAGCTTGCCGCCGCGGCGCAGACGTTCGGAGATGGCGGTGATAGCGTTACCTATTGCTTCGGACTGCTCGAGCGCGACTTGGGCGCGCAGCTGCGCATCGTCCGCGGCTTTCATTTGGATCGATTGTGCGACCTCGGCGGTGACGTCGCCGGTGGCCTGCTTGTCGCGGCCGAGAAACGGGTAAAGAAATTCGGATGCGCCGACGTCGTGACCGAGCTCGCGATGCTCGAAGAACACGTGCACCGTCTCCCACAGAGTGTGATAGAGCAGCTCGATTAATTCCTGCTGAATGAAGGGATCGTCGGCGGAAGGCGGAAGCGTGTAGGAACCTTGCAGGCCGGGCAGCGCGAAGGTCATGGCCTGACGTGCACGCGCGGTTTCAAGCGCGGCCCAGACCTGCGGGTCGCCGTCGGGCGGCCCAAAACCCATGACCATGTCGTCGGGGCGAACGATCGCGTCAAGCCAGGGCTGAAACAAGATGGAAAGATCGAGCGCGGGCAGGGCGCGTTTGCCGACGATCACCGGATGGACAAATTCGACGGAGACGTGTTGCGCGTCAGTGGCATATGGCCCCTGGCCAAAAGCGAGCAAGCGCCCGCCACGAAGAAAACGGTCGGACATTTCGTGGCAAGCAGCCGCGAGGCGCGCGGCTTCAGCGGCGAAAAAAGATTCGAAGAGCGGGTTGCGCGCCCGGAGGCGCTGCTCGATCTGCTCGGCGAGATGAACTTTCGTGGCCATTGTTGTTCGTTGAGCGATGCACCATCACGCAGATTCAGCAGATGCGCGGCAACGGATCGCCCACCAGCATGTCGACAATGCGGCTGCCGCCGTAGCGGGTCGTAACCAGCACAGCTCCAGCCGGCTGTTCTTTGATTTCACCGATGATACGCGCTTCTTCGCCGCCGGGCGTTTTCTGCAGCGCCGCAAAGGCGGCGTCGGCGAATTCCGGCGCGACCACGGCGAGAAATTGCCCTTCGTTCGCGATGTGCAGCGGGTCGAGGCCCAGAAGCTCGCACGCGCCACGCACGGTATCGTGCACCGGCAGCGTGTCCTCGAGTAAGACCACGCCCAGGCCGCAGTCTCGCGCCAGTTCGTTCAGCGAAGTGGCCACACCTCCGCGGGTGGGATCGCGCATCCAGCGAATCCCTGCGCCGGCCGCTTGCACCATGGCGTGAACCATAGGAAACACGCTGCGTGTATCCGAACTGAGATCGCCTTCCATATCCAAATCGCCGCGCGCGAGAAGGATCGTGATGCCGTGGTCGCCGATGGGGCCAGAAAGAATCACTTTATCGCCGGGGCGAACGGACTGCGGGTTGATTTCGACTCCGGGCAGCGGCGAGCCGACTCCGGTGGTGCTGATGTACATGCCGTCGGCTTTGCCGTTCTCGACGACTTTGGTGTCGCCACCGGCGATGTGTACACCTGCGGCCTGCGCCGCATTCGCGATCGCCTGAATTTCGGCCTGGAGCACTTCGGTGCGCAGGCCGGCTTCGAGGATTAAGGTGACGACGATCGCTTCAGGCTTCGCGCCGGAAACTGCTAGATCATTTACGGTGCCGTTAACGGCCAGCTCGCCGATCGAGCCGCCGGGAAAGACCAACGGCTTGACCACGAAACTATCGGTAGTGATGGCCATCTGCGCGCCGTTGACCAGCACATGAGCAGCGTCAGCAAGCGGTCCAGTAGACGCGCCGAAAAAATAGGGAGCGAAAAGTCCTTCGACCAGACGGCGGCTGGCCTTGCCGCCCGCGCCGTGGGCCATCTCGATTTGAGGATCGCGGAACCGGATTTTCGGCGCCGCGTTCGCGGTCTTGGGGCCGGCGCTCACGCTGAGGCGCTGATGCTCGTCACCAGGTTGGCTTTCCGGTGTTCGTAGTTGTAGTAAGCGGCGCATGATCCTTCCGACGAAACCATCAAAGCACCTACCGGATTTTCCGGCGTGCATTCCCTGCCGAAGAGCTTACATTGCGCGGGTTTCAACACGCCTTTCAGAACTTCCCCGCACTGTGCGGCTTTCGGATCGGTGACGCGAATGCCAGGAATCTGGAAGCGCTGCTCGGAATCCCATTCGGCATACTGATCGCGAATGCGCAGCGCGGATTGGGAAATAAAACCGAGGCCGCGCCATTCGAAATAGGGACGCAGCTGAAAAGTTTCGGCCATGGCTTTCAAAGCCGCGCGATTCCCTTCCCAGGGCACGACGCGCTTGTACTGGTTTTCGACTTTGGCTTCGCCATTCTGCAGCTGGCGGAGAATCATCACGATCGATTGCAGCAAATCGAGCGGCTCGAAGCCGCAGACCACGATGGGCTTGTTTTCGTTTTTGGCGATCCATTCGTAGGGGCGGCAGCCGATGACCGTGGAGCAATGGCCGGGGCCGATGAAACCATCGAGACGCATATCCGGCGAATCGAGAATCGCGCGAATCGCAGGAATGATGGTGACGTGATTACAGAAAACTGAAAAATTGTGCAGGTTTTCAGCTTTGGCGCGCTGCAAAGTCAGCGCCGTGGAAGGCGCGGTGGTTTCAAAACCGATGGCGAAGAACATGACGTGCTTTTGCGGATTCTGTTTGGCCAGCTTGATGGCGTCGGTAGGCGAATAAACGATGCGGACATCCATGCCGCGCGCTTTGTGTTCGAGCGGGCTGCCGTGCGTTCCGGGGACCCGCATCATGTCCCCGAACGCAGCGAAAATCACATTGCGGTCTTCGGCGACGGACAGACCATCGTCGATCCGGCCCATGGGCAGCACGCACACTGGACACCCGGGCCCGTGAATCAGTTCGAGATTTTCGGGGAGGACGTCTTTCAGCCCGAAGCGGTAGATGGCGTGGGTATGGCCGCCGCATACTTCCATCAGGCGGTAATGACGTTTGGGATCGGCCAGGCGGCGAATCTCTTCCGCCGCTTTGGTGATCAGTTCAGGGTCGCGAAATTCGTCGACGTATTTCATTTTTGATCCTCGAAAAACGCGGCGTTTATGGCGCCTGTTTTTCTGCGATCTTGGTTTCGGTCTGGCCTTCCATTTCGCCCAGGCCGTATCCGCGGACTTCCTCGACAGCCGCCTGGCTTTCGCCCAGCATTTCGAGCGTGCGCAACTGATCGAGCGCATCGGTTTCGCTGATCTTGCTCATCGCAAATCCGACGTGAATCAAAACCCAATCGCCCGGCACGGGTTTATCGTCTTCCAAGAGGCCCAGATCGACGCGACGGCGCATGCCGACTACGTCGACCAACGCGGAATTCGCGTTGTCGGCGGCAATCTCGACGATCTTCCCTGGTATGGCCAAACACATATGGCACCCTCCGAACTCTCTCGTTTTCGCGCTCGGCTTCCATCGGCAGTTTCTTTTACTGCTTACGCGCCGAAATATCGAAGGTGAGCTTCACTTCGTCTTTCACCTTCAGCGCTCCGGCGGCCACCGAAACCAGTTTTATTCCGTAGTCGCTCTGCCGCAGAGTGAATTCGCCGTAGGCGCGAATCGTGTCTCCCGATATCGCCACTTGCGCCGTAATCGTTTCCGGCCGCGTGGCTCCGCGCAAGGTCAGGTTGCCAGTGACGGCATAGGAATTGCCGCCCGCAGACGAGGGAGCAATCTGGATGCTTTCGAAAACGATCTGCGGATACTGCTGGGCCTCCAGAACTTCCTGGCGCATCTTGGTTTCGATATCCGTTTTGTCTTTTTGGCTGATGTCGTCGGTGACTTCCAGGGAGTTCGCCGGAATCGTGATGCGTACGGAGGCCTGTTGCATCTGATCGGGATTCACGGTCAGTTCCCCGGTGTATCCGCGAATCGCGATATTGGGATTGTGCCCGAAGGAGGAAAGCATCCCAGCGGCGGATACCCTGACCGTAAAGCGACTCAGTCCCGGATTGATCGAATACTGATGTGCGGCGGCTTCCGTAGCGGCCATCTTTGCTCCCGTCGCTTCGCTCATATTGTCATTCCTGCTTCTTGGCGATGATAAAGAACGCAATTTTCAGTTCGTCTTTCATTTTCAGCGTGCCGCCGGCGATTGAGGCGATCGCAATTCCGTACTCCGTCTGTTTCACCGAAAAATTCCCGTAGCCGCGCAGCGTATCATCGCCGACCACCACCTGCGCTGTGAACTCGACCTGGCCTCTCACGCCGTGCAGCGTCAGATTACCTTTGATATTCGCACCGAACAAATTCTCGCCCAGCTGCGTCGCCGAGATGCGCTCGCTTTCGTAAGCGATTTCCGGAAAACGCGAGATCTCCAGAACCTCGTCGAAGGTAACCCGCGCAATTTCCCTGCGGTCGTACTCACTCACTTCGTCCATCAAATCGAGCGACGAAGACTTGCTGCGCAGCCGGATCGAAGCGTCGTCCAGAGTGCCGGGAGAGAACTCGGCATCCCCCGAAAAATCGCGGATCGCGAATTTCGGATTATGCGCGACCACGGCGGCCAGCCCGCTGGCGAACGCGTGAACGGTCAGCTGGCTCAGCTTCGGGTCCATCTGGTAACGAACGCGAGTACTCATGAATGCCCCCTGTAGTCGCTGATTCGGGGCTAATCTAACATGTTACCAAGTATAAACTACCCTCTTCCGCTGAACGCGCGACCGATCGGACGCGCGGCAGAGTTTGCTACATCGAACGCAACTTAAAATAGCGCTCGATATCCGGCACAATACCGCCGGTCAGATTGCCAATTCCCAACTGTCCCATATACTTTTTGGCCAGCGGACTGGTCAGGATCAGTCCGGCTCCCACCACCAGCAGAGCCACTCCTCCGAGCACATACAGAGTTTCTTTATTGGGGCCTACTTCTTCGCGTCGAACCATATCCATCGGCATGTAATTTTCTCCTCTCAGTTTAGTTCGCGACGTTACCCGGATACTTCCCCCATTCGAATCTTTTCGACTAGAGCTTCCACGACCTTTACCGCTTCGTCAATAGCGGCGGCCACCGGCGCACTGAGTGCCATCTGCCCTTCTTCGGGTCCGAGCGTTTCCGGCTCGCAGCCGACTAGCAAAATGCGTTTCAATTCCCCGCCCATGGATTTCGCCATGCGAATGACGTTCATGGGATTCATACTGTGCGCGTCCGGAGCGGTTTGTTGAGCTTCGGGCAAATCGAGCGACTTCAGGTCCGGCTCGATCACGTAGAGGGTGCCAGGCGCTCCGCCGCGCGGGCAGGCGTCGACCAGAATCGTGACGTCGGAGCCATCGAGCAGCGCGTAGGCCAGATCGAAGCCACGGATGCCGAAGTCGACAGCCTTCACTCGATTGGGTAAAGGCCGCCCAGCCATGCGCTGGATGACTTCGACGCCGAAAGCGTCGTCGCCGAGAAAAATGTTGCCGATGCCCGCGATGAGGATTGACGGCGTGCTGGTATCGAGTTGGGCGGCATCAGTCGCGAGCGGCTCGACTTCCTCGGGATCGAAGAAAAACCGGTGGCCGGGTTGGCGCATCAACCCGATGTCGCGGCCGGGATCATCATCAACCACCACGCAGACGTGAAATTTGCCGTCGTAATCCTGCTCAATGGATTCGATCATCGCGGCTTTGCCGGCCAAGGCGACGTCCATCATGTCTCCGCGTTTTCGCGGACGCAGGCGCACGCGCTGCCCTGGTTTCATCTCAATTCCAGCAATCGTCAAGGTGCCCACTGGGGCTTTGTCTTCGAGCAGCCGAAATTCCCATTCGTTCATGGCTGCTCCTTTTCGGCGGAGGGACGTAAGGCGCGCAGCACGCCGTGCAGCTTCATGAAGTGTTCGGGCGGCAAGGCTTCGGTGCGCTCCAGAATCTGCCGGCCGCGGTCATCGGCGTTGCGCATTTCGTCCTTCTCGTCGTCGGTCAAAGTTAGGATGCGCAGCGCCAGGATTTCGTCGATCTCGGTACCGTCGAAAAGATTCCCCGGGCTTTCCGGTGCGATCTGCGGGTAATCGTAGAGAATAATCGGCGAGGAGAGCATGCCATCGCGTTCGCCCTCATCACCGGCCAACACCGGCCAGGTTCCGACGTTGCTGCATTTGGCCACCGCATCTTTAAGCGCATCGGGAGGATCGAGCAGCGACACGAATTCGGCGCCGGCAACGCTGAGGATTGTGTGCGCGGACAACAGCGAATGCATCAGCGCTTCGTCGCGGCCGACCGATTTAGCGTCGGACGTGGCCGTGACGTTAGAAATGCGCGCCGTGATTTTGCTGAGTCCCTCGTCAATACGCTCGACGGTGACGTCCACTTGCGCCGAAACAGCTTCTCTGGTTCGAATGATCAATGCCGTGATTTTTCCATCCGCTGCGCGGACTGGCTCAAGTTCCCTGCCCGGAGGGAAGAGCTGGGCGACCGAGCGAACCGAGCGGCCAGAAAAGCCCGGCCCGAAGGCTGGCACTACGATTTCGCACTCGACGGCTTCCTGCCAGGTTTGCAGAATCTGGTCGCCGACACGCAGAGTTTCGACGGTGCGAAATTCGAGCTCACGACCTGCAGTGTTACCGGGCCACTCGTCCAGCGGAGCCGTCAATTCTCCAACCGTCTTGGACACGGCCTGCAGAAATCGAACCTTGACGCCGAACCGAATCGGGGAACTTCCGGTGGCCAGACATTCGGTGTTCATGAACCAGTTATCCGCGCCACTTTGCAATTCGCTGTATGGCCTCGGATAGACCACGCCAAAATTCCAACGCTGGCGGTTTTTCACCGACGACGGCCGGTAGGGATACAGCATGTATCCTTCGTAGAGGACCGCATTCGCGATGTCTTCGAGCAGTTTGGCGTTCACAGTTGCACCGTTTCTTCGGTGCTGGCCAGCATGCGCTCGATAACCTGTTCCCAGGAAAGAATTCCGTTCCGCACCTTGTACTGGTAGAGCCGGTCAAAAACGTCGCGCCGCAAATAAAGCCACGCGCTGTTCGGGTAATACTGATCGATCAGCGCCTTCCAGGTCGCCAACGGGAGTTTAAATTTGGCTTCTTTCTCCCACGAAATTGGCGCGGCCTGCAAACGGTCATCCTGGTCCGCGTAAAAAACGGTGCCGCTGAACAGAAAATTCAGCGGCAGGTCGCCTGAAGAAAGGCCGTGAAAATATTTGGTGGCGGCGACGTTGAAATCGAAAGTACACGGCACCTGCAGCTCGGCGACGGTTTCCTTTCCAAAACCAGGCACGACGACCGTGGCATGGGTCCACAACAGGCTGCGCAGCGTTTTGGCCCAACGATCTGGCTCGCCAAAGAGATCGCGGAGCCGTTCCTGCTCTTCCGGAGTGTAGTGGCGACGGGTGACGTCGATTTGAATTTGCGCGCGCAGGACTACGGTGTGGATAGCCAGCTCGGGACCTGAATTTGCAATGCGCAGGTTGAAGGCGAGCAGCGGCGAAGCGCCAAATTCGACGGGTTGCGCGCCTTCGACGGTGAAATTGAGATCAGGCATCGGCTTTGGCGGCGGAATTCTCCGCTCGCTCATTCAAGCTGGCAAAAAACTTGGTCACTTCGCGCCAGACTTCGGTGCCGCCGGACAGGCCGTGCCAGTGCAGGCGAATCAGGCCGACCAGCTTGTAACATTCGTCGATGGGCACGATGAAATATTGGGCGTCGGCGCCGCGGCCCACGCCTACGCGATTGGCGATGAGCGCCTCGACTTCCGGTTCCATCTGCTGCAATTCCGGATTTTCACTTTCAATCTCGCCCCAGGCTTCGAGCGAGAGCAGCGATTCGGTAGCACCCGCCGGGCCGGGATAGAACGCATTCACGCGGGCGGGTTCGCCGCCCTTGAAAAAAAAGGCCATCTCGATGGGAATCATCAGGCCTTCCCACTGCATTTCCGTCATGCGGAAATCGGGAAGAGCGCGGATGCGGCGCGGAATCCTCCGGAACTTGGTGGCGCTCTGGCTGCTGAAGAGAATGGCGCAGGCATCGCAGGCGCAGATGATTTTGTGCGCGGCGGGATCGATCAGGTGCGCATGCTCGCCGCCCAGTTCGACGCTACACATCTGGCAGGTCTCAGCGTTGCTTTTCTTTTTGCGGACGAACTGGCGAAGAACGCCGAACGCGCGATCGTTTTGCGCCGACGGCGGTGTACCCGGCGAGCTCACGCTGCGCTCCCCTGTGCCCGGGCCACCGGCAAAGCCACGCGGGCGCGGCCGTTTTCTCGCAGCAACGGAATCGGCTCGAGGTGGAGCGTGTCCAGATCCAGGCTGCGCCCGGCGCGAACGACATCGTAGTGCTGGCTGCAGATCGGGCAAGCCAGGACCGAACCTTCCATGTGGGCGGCCCCGAGCGGCTGGCTGCACCCCGGACAAATGTTGTTATAGGCGTAGAGGGTTTCTTCGAGGCGGCAGAAGAGTATGTCGCGTCCGCCGACATCCTCGGCGCGCAGCGTGCCGGAAGGAATCGCATCGAGGCCGAATACGTCTTCCCAGCCGACTTGATCGCGATCGCCTTTTGCGGCGTCATGACCATGGCCACTCAGGCTCGAAATCGGGACGAATCCAAGCGCCGGAGCCTTTTCCGGTGTTTGGTTCTCGACAACGATGGCGGTGACGTCGGGAGCCGCATCGTAAATTGCTTCTTCGACGGCAAGCTTCATGGTGGCCGAAGACGAAGGACAGCCGTGGCAGTTTCCTTCGAGACGCAGCGTGACGGCGCCGGCCTCGTCGATTCCGACCAAGGCTACGTTGCCGCTATGCGATTTCAGATATGGACGGGTTTTTTCCAGCGCCTGGGTGACGCGGGCTTCGAGAGTTTCCGGGTGCAGGCCATACAAAAGCAGCAAACTGCGCACCAGATCGTCCCGGCCCAGCGCGCCAATGACCGATGCGCCGGAAGGAGTGGTCTGATGAACGATCTCCAGGATCCGCTCGATGCCAGCACCGTGAAATTCCATTAAGAGCTGGACCAGCTCTTTGGAGGTCGCGGTCAGCGCCGGATTATTTATATTTTCAATTCGCTGGAGTAACGCCTCAATCGCCTGCAACTGCGTCTGCGATTCTTTTACTGCGGGCATGGACACCTTCCCTGTGTCGCCGGACGGAGACAAGTTACAAGTTCAGTTCGCCCCAAGCAATACCAGAACGTTTTGAGGCGCCTTGCTTCCCTCCTCTCAGGGTTTTCCGTTGGACTGAAGACCGAACATCGGCGAATGGGTCGCTTCCAGGACTTTGCCATTGCCGGTATACATATGCACGCCGCAGGGCAAGCACGGATCGAAACTGCGCACTGCGCGCATGATGTCGATGCCCTTGAATTTGTCCGGCCCGTTCTCTTCGAAGATCGGCGTGTTCTGCACCGCGTCTTCGTAGGGTCCGGGCGTGCCGTAAATATCCCGCGGATTCGCGTTCCACGGCGTCGGCGGATACGGATGGTAGTTGGCGATCTTGTGGTCCTTGATGACCACGTGATGCGACAGCACGCCGCGTACCGCTTCGTGGAAGCCGCAGCCGATCGCGTTTTCCGGAACTTTGAAGTCGGTCCAGGTCTTGGTGCGCCCGGCGTGCAATTCTTCGAGCGCCTTCTCCGCGAAGTACAACGCAGCAGCCGCGGCATACGCCTGGAAGTAAGTACGGGCGCGGTCGCGTTCGATGGCGTTGCTCCACTTCGGAATCTTCCACTCGAATTCGACTTCGGGCAGCGACACCGTCTTCGGCAGGTAAATCTTTACGCTGTGGCCGGTGGCTTTGATGTAGCCGATGTCCACGATTCCGGCCAGCGCCGTGGCCCAGAACCGCGCGATCGGGCCGCCGCCGGTATCGAGCGCCAGATGATCGCCCGTGCGCTTATCGAGCCAGCGCGGTGACATGACCCAGGTGTAGTTGCCGCCGAAATCGCGCTTTTGCGGTCGCGGGATCGTAGTTTGGTTCCAGGGATGGTTCTGGTCCACCGGGTTGCCCAGCGGATCGTTCTTGACGAACGTCTCGGAATTCTTCCATTCGTCGTAGTACGAGCTGCCCAGCAAAATGCGAATGTTCAAATTGATGTCGACCAGGTTGTTGGTGACCAGCTTGCCGTCGACCACCACGCCGGGGGTGACGTACATGGCCTTGCCCCAGGTGTCCATGTTCTTGTAGGTGTAGTCGCAGACCGCCGGGTTATTGAACGAGCCCCAGCAGGCCAACAGCACGCGGCGACGGCCCACTTCTTCGTAGCCTGGCAGCGCTTCGTAGAAGAAATCGAAGAGGTCGTCGTGCAGCGGCACGACCTTCTTCATGAATTCAACATACTTCATCAGGCGCACGATGTAGTCGGTGAAAAGCTGAATGGTCGGCACCGTACCCACGCCGCCCGGATACAGAGTCGATGGATGCACATGGCGGCCTTCCATCAGGCAGAACATTTCGCGGGTCATGCGGCTGACCTGCAGCGCTTCGCGGTAGAACGAGCCGACGAACGGATTCAGCGCGCGCATGATGTCCGCGATGGTGCGGAAGCCGTGCAGGTTGGAATGTGGCGCGAGTTTGGTCTCGGCCTTAGCTAGCACGCTGGGGTTGGTTTCCTTGACCATCTGCTCGCAGAAATCCACGCCGACCAGATTGTCTTGGAAAATATTGTGGTCGAACATGTACTCGGCGGCTTCGCCGAGGTTCACGATCCATTCGGCGATGGCTGGGGGACGGATGCCGAAAGCCATGTTCTGCGCGTAGGTCGCGCAGGTGGCGTGGTTATCGCCGCAAATCCCGCAGATACGGCTAGTGATGAAGTGCGCGTCCCGCGGGTCCTTGCCCTTCATGAAAATGCTGTAGCCACGGAAAATCGAGGAAGTGCTGTGGCATTCCGCCACCCGCCGATTCTCGAAGTCGATCTTGGTGTAGATTCCCAGGCTGCCCACAATCCTGGTAATCGGATCCCAATTCATGTCCACCAGATTGCGTGACTTCTGCGGCGTTTCTTTGCTCACCCCTGCAATTGTGCTCATTTTTCGGGCTCCTTTAGGATCTTAGTAAGTCCGCGGGCTGTAGCCCGTGGTGAGTTCGGTGCCGGGGTGCCGCCACTTCGGTTCCTTGTTGACGGTCGCATTGGTCATGGAGCGCAGTGCTCGAATGGTGCGTCCGTAAACGCCGATCGCCGCCGAGGAAACGCGCGCGCCGGGAGGTTCATCCATGAACGGCATGAACTTGTCCGGGAAGCCCGGCATGGTGCAGCCGATGCAGATGCCGCCGACGTTCGGGCAGCCGCCGATTCCGGCCATCCATCCGCGCTTGGGCACGTTGCAATTCACCACCGGTCCCCAGCAGCCCAGCTTCACGATGCATTTCGGCGAGCCGTATTCTTCGGCGAAGTCGCCCTGCTCGTAATAGCCGGCGCGATCGCAGCCGTCGTGCACGGTCTTGCCGAAGAGCCACGTCGGACGCAGCTGATCGTCGAGTGGGATCATCGGCGCGAGGCCGGCGACTTGGTACAGAAGATACAGAAGCGTTTCCATGAAGTTGTCCGGCTGCACCGGGCAGCCCGGCACATTCACCACTGGCAAACCTGCGACGGATTTCCAGCCCCATCCGAGATAATCGGCCAGGCCCATAGCTCCCGTCGGATTTCCGGACATGGCGTGAATGCCGCCATAGGTCGCGCAGGTTCCGCAGGCGACCACCGCCAGCGCCTTAGGCGCTAAACGGTCGATCCAGGTATTGGTCGGGATGGGCTGCCCGGTTTTCGAGTCCGTGCCTAGCGCCGCCCAGTAGCCTTCTTTCTTGATTTTTTCGTTGGGGATCGATCCCTCGACCACCAGGACGAACGGGTTCAATTTCCCTTCCGCGGCGAGGTACCAATATTTCAGGAATTCATCGCCATTCTCGTAGGCGAGCACTGGGTTGTGCAGGTGTACTTTGGGCAGGCCCGGAATCGCACCCAGGATCACGTCCTCGATGCTGGGCTGGGTGGCGGCCGTGATGGAAACGGAATCTCCGTCACAGCCCAGGCCCGAAGTCATCCAAACAATGTGCACGTCGGAAACGGGCGAATCTCGCTGAGTCTTGCGACCGTAAGGAACCGCGTCTGCCATGGCTCGATTCTCCTTTGCTTTTCAGACCACTAGCGCCGGTTGAGGTGGGAACCCAGGATGCAAAGTCGAAACCTCGCAAAAAACCTGGGCACGGAAGAAATGCCACGGTGAAGTTCGGCGGACGGATGCCAAGCTTCGGGCAAAGGAATACAACTTTGGCACAGTACTACTCAAGCGGGAGGTTGCTGAATTAAACATCAGGGAGTCCCCTGCGGACGGCATCAGGGATTCCCCTATGGCGATAACTGATGAAACAACTGCACTTAAGTGAATTTTATATTTCGGCACGCTGCAGGACGTTATGACACCCAAAAAATAAGCAATACAATCCATAAAAGACTCTTCTAGGGATGGTCTTATTGGTTCAACGATGACTCGATCGCATGCTGGACCAATTCGCGGGCGTTGCGCAGCGAAAGCTTTTCCTTAATGTGCGCCTGGTAGGACTCGACGGTTTTGGTACTGACGTGCAATTCGTCCGCGATCTGCCGGGTAGCGTGTCCGGCGCCAATCAGGCGATACACTTCCAATTCGCGGTCGCTTAATTTCGCGAGCGGGTCCTGCGGCGAAATGGAGCCATGCACGAATTGCTGCAGCATGCGTTTGGTCAGGTTGTCGCTGAGGTAGACTTCGCCGGACAAAATATGCCGAATCGCGACCAGGACCTTTTCCGTAGCTTGCTGCTTCATGATGTAGCCGTTGGCTCCAGCGCGTAGCGCGCGTTCGGCGTAGGTGGACTCGTCGTGCATGGAAAGCACCAACACGGGAAGATTAGGATAGGCGGCGCGCAAAGTCTTCAGCAGTTCAAGGCCGTCGGGACCGTCGAGCGAAATATCCAGCACCACGAAATCCGGATTGGAATCGCGAATGGCCTGCGGGGCCGACGCGGCGCCGTCAGCCTCGCCGCAGACCATCAAATCCGGTTCGCGATCGATAAAGAGCGCGAGCCCCTGGCGCACGATTGGGTGATCGTCAATCAGAAAGACCCGGCATTTCGAGCCCGGCGTGCTGGGGCGCGTCTTGTTCATGCCCGTGCCTCCTTGGCTGCGAGTCCGGAACCGCGAATCGGAAACAGACAGACCACCGAAGTTCCACCCGTGAAATTTCTGCGAATATCGAGTGAGCCGCCGATCATATTGGCGCGGTAATTCATGATGTTCAAGCCCATCCCCAAGTGTTTCGACGGCGTTTCGGGAATTCCGTCGCCGTCGTCCTGCACCGAAAGCGAGCCTTCGCTGCCCTCCGCGAATAATCCGATGACCACGTGGCTGGGGTGACCGTGCTTGATGGCATTGTTCACCGCTTCGCGGGCGATGTGATAGAGGTGCGTGGCCGCGTTCACGTCGTAAATCAACACTGGCTCCCCGCATTCGAACCGGCACGTAATGCGGAAGAGGTCCTGCATTTCTTCGGAGTAGCGGGTCAGGGCGGACATCAGGCCGTGCGCGTCGGAAACGACCGGTAGCAATCCGCGGGAAAGCTCGCGCGTTTTGTTGATCGCTTCATTTACCAGTTTGACGATTTTCTCGGCGTCGGCCGATTCCGCCAGCGATTTTTCGTGCAGCTTGCTTTCCAGCACCTTGCTCATAAAGGCGATGCCAGTCAGGTGCTGGCCCAGGCCGTCGTGCAAGTCCTCGCCAATACGTCGTTGTTCTCGCGCGCTAACTTCCAGAATCGCTTTCTCCAGCCGCTGGCGTTCAGTGACGTCGATTCCGGTGACGATCACGTGCGAAGTCGAGCCATTCTTATCCGCCAAAATGGTGCTGGACCAGTTGATCAGCCGCGATCCGCCGTCGCGGGTCAGCCAATTGGTTTGATAATCGCGCGAAGGTTCGTCCGCTTCTGAGCGCTGCAGAATCGCTTTGAAGTTATCCACTTCTTCCGGCATCAGGAATAAATCCCAGACGTGTTTTCCGCTGACCTCCGCAAACGAGTAACCGGTGGTCTGCTCGCAGGTGCGATTGAAACGCACGATGCGCCCGTCGGGATCGAGCACCACGATCAAAGCTCCGACGATATCGAGAATCGCGGAGAGAACGTTGCGTTCTTCCTGCAACGCCTCCTCGGCCTGCTTCAATTCGGTGATGTCGACGCCGACGCCATGAATAAACCATGGGCGCCCGTCGGGTTTGCGAATCATTTCCGCTTCGCAGTGGAACCAGAGGACGCGTCCATCGCGCGCCAGCACGCGGTAAGCGGATTTCAGGGGCTTGCCGGAGAGAAACATCTCGGCGGCTTCCGTGCTCCAGCGCTGCTTGTCGTCGGGATAAATCTGCTCGTACCAGCGCACCGGATCTTCGAGCCATTCGTGCTGAGAAAAACCCAGAGCCGCTTCGATCTGCGGGCTGACATAAGCTTCGCCGATGCCTTTATCGAGATAGGCCATGAACACGACGGCGGGAATCTGCTCGACCAACGCGCGGTAGCGGGCTTCTACGCTGTGCGGTTGATGGGCGGCGTCATCGCCGTCAAGCTGGTCCCGATCTTCGTAACTCTCCGCGGACTGCTTGGCCAGAAAACGGCTTTCGAAGAAAACCGCAGCGAGTTCCTGCAGAGTGGATTCTGCATCCATTTCTTTCACATTCGGCGCGCGCGGAGGAATGGAATTTTCCAGCTCGCGCGTCCAGTTATTCTCGGTGATGCGTTTTCCGCTCATCTTTTAGACTTCGCGCGACGCTAATTTGCGCGACGCATCGTGGCCTCGCCAGCTGGGTTCTTTATTCAACGACGCCTGGGTGAAACGACGGAGCGCGTGAATCGCGCGGCCGTAGGTCGCCACCGCATTCGAAGAAAGCAACGAACCCGGTGGCTGGTTCATAAACGGCATAAATTTATCCGGGAAGCCGGGCATGGTGCAGCCGATACAAATTCCGCCGACGTTCGGGCATCCGCCGATTCCGGCCATCCAGCCGCGCTTCCCCACATTGCATTGCACCACGGGACCCCAACAACCCAGTTTCACAATGCATTGAATCGATCCGTACTCCGCCGCGAATTCGGCCTGCTCGTAATACCCGCCGCGATCGCACCCCTCGTGCACGGTTTGCCCGAAGAGCCAGGTCGGCCGCAGCGCATCGTCGAGCGGAATCATCGGCGC
>DASWVE010000185.1:0-23653 GCA_036401315.1 Candidatus Acidiferrales bacterium | reverse complement strand
GACAAGCAATACCGCTCCCACCGTAGCCGCCGCCAAACTGCCCCAGAAACCAAACGTCACAATTCCCAGCCGCGTGAAGATCCACCCGCCCAGCACCGCGCCGACCAGGCCCAGAATAATATCCGTGATGCAGCCAAACCCGCGGCCGCGCGCGATTTTCCCCGCCAGCCATCCGGCCAGCAGTCCAATGAAGATCCAGCCCAAAATTCCGTGCGTCTCGAAATAGACGACCCAGCCGTGCTCGGTCGTCGGATAGTCCTGCAACAACATTGCCATCGCTGAAATCATCTAACCCGCTCCTCCCCCAATTATTGCTGGCAGAAAATATAACCCAAAGTCTTGTAAATCAGCTTGGCCACCAGAAAATCCGAAGCATGATCACGCGGCCGCGGCGAAAGCTCCGCCACATCCATCGCCACAATCTTCTTATGGTCCGCCACCGCGCGAATCAAGGCCGTCACCTGATTCCAGTCGAGCCCGCCCGGCTCCGGAGCTCCCGTAGCGGAAATAATCGACGAATCAAATCCGTCGACGTTCACCGTCAGATAAACCTTCGGCCCCAAATCCTCGAGAACTTTCGCGATCCAGGCCTTCACCGGAGCCCTCGTGATGTCCTTGGCCCAATAAATTTTCGTCTTCAGCTTGGGGATAGCTTGCGATTCTTCTTCTGACAGCGACCTGACGCCCACCTGCACCGCCGGGCACATTTCCACTACGCGCCGCATGGTGCAGACGTGGCTGCCCGGATTCCCCTGATACTCGTTGCGCAATTCCGCGTGCGCTCCGATGTGCAGCACGCACAGATCCTTGAATTTCTTCAGCGTCGCCGAAACCAGCGGCGGCGTCAACGAATGTTCGCCGCCCAGCGCCACCGGAAATTTGCCAGCATCCAGAAGTTCCAGCTGCGCGGTGAAAAGCTCGCGCAACACTTCCTCGAATGTCCCATCCTGCGTATCGATCGGCGGCCAGGTGGCGATTCCGATCTCCCGGCTGAAATCCGTTTCCAGCTCATCGTCGAAAGTTTCCATGTGCCGGCTGGCTTCGAGGATCGCGGCGGGGCCGTTGCGCGTGCCGCGCTCGTAGGTCGCCGTGCGTTCCAGCGGCACCGGAAAAATTACCGCGCGCGCCGTATCGTAAGAAGAAAATTCCTCGGGAAGTCCGCCGAAATTTTGCGGAGGCAGGGGCGTGTAGCGCGACATTCGTTAAGTTTCTCCTGCGTTACAATTCAGATTTTTCTTTCGTGCCGCGCGCATTTGTACTATCAATGATGCGCACGCGAGAACAAATTCCGCTCCCGGTTTCCACGGGAGCTAACATTACCTGCGAGGCCGCGGAATGGCAAAGAAAAAGGGCGTTACCGGTCGTGTGCTGCACGATCCGATCGCCGATAAACTCACCCCCATCTATCCGCTGGACCTTTCGCGCATCAAGACCATCGACGATCTCGTCCGCGCCATGGGCCAGACCGCGTACACCGCGCGGCAGGTCGGTGACGCCGCCGATGTGCTCGAAGCCATGGCTCGCGACAAAGACTGCTTCGTGGTGATGACGCTTTCCGGCGCGCTCACCGTCGGCAAAATGGGTTTGGTTTTTTGCGATCTGGTCGAATCCGGCATCGTGAAGGCGATTGTCTCCACCGGAGCGCTGATGGCCCACGGCCTGGTCGAAGCCACCGGCCGCTCCCATTTCCGTTACGATCCTTCGGTCGGCGACAACGAACTTTTTCTTTCCGGCTACAATCGCGTTTACGATTCGCTCGAGCCCGAAGTCAATCTCGACGCCGTAGAAGAAGTCGTCGATCATGTCCTCGCGCGCTGGAATCCCGAAGAAACGCTGTGCAGCTACAAACTGAATCAGGCGATGGGCGAATATCTCGTACGCCACGCGCCAGGGCGGGGAATTCTAAAATCCTGCGTCGAACATAACGTCCCGGTTTTCGTTCCGGCCTTCACCGATTCGGAACTGGGCATCGATCTCGCGCTGTTCAATCGCCTGCGCAAAAAACAGAATAAGCCGCCACTGCGTTTCGATCCCTACCTCGATTTCGAGCACTACGCGGCAACCATGCTAGCCACCAAACGCATGGGCATTTTCACCATCGGCGGCGGCGTGCCGCGCAATTGGGCTCAGCAATTCGGCGTCTATGCCGAACTGCTCGCCCGCCGCGGCTACGAAAAAATTCCCCTGAAGCGCTATAACTACGGTCTGCGTATCTGTCCCGAGCCGGTGAATTGGGGTGGACTCTCCGGCAGCACCTACACCGAAGCGGTTTCTTGGGGAAAATTTGTCCCGCAGGAGGAGGGCGGACGCTTCGCGGAAGTTCTCGATGACGCGACGGTGGCTCTGCCGCTGATCGTCGGCGCAGTGCTGGAGCGCATCGGCTACGAACACAAGTCTTCAGGCGCGAAAAAACCGCCCAAGAAGTGAAATTAGGGAAAGTTTTTAATTTTTGCTTCAGGTGTGTGCGAAGACGCCGGAACTAATCGTCTTCGCCAATCAAAATCGCCGCAGCCAGCACCGTAGTCCATAGCCCGCGCTTGTCGCCCACCGCGGATTGCGTGATATTCATGGTCCGCACGATCCGGTTCGAAATCCGGTAGACCTCTTTCTTTTCGTCCCACGAAAGATCCGGATCGAATTCCACATTCAGGGTGGTCGCCAGCATTTCCGCCGCCAGCTCTTCGGTATATTCGCCGGCGATTTCTTCGCTCTCGCCGAACGAATGATGCTCCGACAAATATCCGAACATGGATTTGTCTGCCGGCAGCGCCAAGCCCACGCCCGCGGCGATCAACCGATGCGGTTCGCGCGTCTGATTCTCGCTGATGACCGTAAACGCCACCTGCCCGGCCTTGATGTGCTTCAAACCTTCGCTGCGGGAAATCAGTTTGCAGTGCGGAGGGAAAATCGACGAGACGCGGACGATATTGCACGCCGCGATTCCGGCGCTGCGCAACGCCAATTCAAAACTGGAAAGCCGCTCTCGGTGTTTGCCAACGCCCTTCGTGAGGAAAATCTTTTTCGCGACGAATGCCATGTGGTTACCGAGCTGCGGTGCCTCCAAAAAATCTGCGGAAAGTTAGAACGCAGTGAAAATTAACAAGCGTACGCGGTGATGTCAATCGTTTTCACGGTATGCCCGCGACAATTGTATTTGCGCGTCCGCGATTTTCGATTTCGTTTTCACAATTCCGTAACATTTCGAACGCGACACAAGAGCGGCCCAAAAATAAAAAAGGGGAACTCAGCTTTCGAGTTCCCTTTTTGAAGTCGTAGAAATAATACGTCCGAATAATCGGGCGACTCTTAGTTTGCCGGCCCGTAGTAATACCCCGGATACGGCGGCGGAGGATATCCCGGCCCGTAATATCCGTACGGATATGGCCGGCGCAGCATCGGCCGGGCGTTCACGTTCCGTGGTTGCGGCGCATAATCCGCCTGGTTCACTGGACGAAACGCCAGCGTCCCACGCACCGTCGAAAACGAAACCGGCTGCTCCAATTTAAAAGTCAGCAAAGTTTCCGGCGTGATAATCGTCGGCTTGCCGCGCGTGATCAAAACTCCGGCCACGCTAGCCACGAATCCCGCGCCGGCTCCAATCGCGGCTCCCGGCCCGCCGCCGGCGGCTGCGCCAATCGCGGCTCCCGTTCCGGTGGTCAATCCGATCGCCGCCGCGTCGCGTCCCTTGGAAGGTCCCGCCGTCGCGTTCAGCAGTTGCGTTTGAATCGGGAGCAGCTGCCCATCTACCAGCGTCAGCTGGCTCAAATCAATCTGCAATTTCGAAACGCCTTTCACGCGGCCGGCGCGCACCGCGTCGGTGACTTGCCCGGTAATCGTCTGCCCGCGCCGCATCACCACCCAGCCGTTGATCACGATCGGCTGTGCCAAAGTAGCGATGAACGCATCGCCTTTGTGACTTTTGTCGCTCGAAAGGAATTCACCCGTGCGGATCTGAATCACCGACCCCGCCGGCAAAGTCAAACTCGGCGGCACCAGTGGTGGAGGACGCCGATCCGCGCGTCGCGGGCCGATGTCCGGGGGATAATTGTTTCCATTCACGTTGCCATTGTTCGGCGGAGGATTCATCGGGCCTTGATCCTGCGCGCCCGGCTGATTTTGCTGATCCGGCGGCGGTGCGGCCTGATCTTGCGGCGGAGGCGGAGCCATCTGATCCTGCTGCCCCTGATTCTGCGGCGCATTCTGATCGGCAGGTGCGGCCTGATCCGCTGGCGGCGGAGGCGCGGCATTCTGATCCTGCGGCGGATTCGCGTTCTGATCCGGCGGTGGCGCCTGCTGATCCTGCGGCGGCGCGGAATTGTCCTGGTTCGGCGCAGTCTGCTGCGCGAATGCCGAAGGCGAGGCCAGCGTCATGCCCAAAATCAGCGCACCCAGGCCCAGCTTGGCCAGCAAATCGCGCGTCGACCGCTTCTTAGAAGTTTTCTGCATGTCCAGACCCTCCAATCCTTGACGATCAGGCCGTGTAATTCGGCGCTCAGCCCAAATACGGCCACCCTAATACGATGACGAGCGCGCGCACAGAGTTGCAGCCCAGTGAATACAACACGAAAAGACGTAAATAGTTGCGCCCAGGTTACTGGCAGGAGGATTACCGTGGCTCACCGCGGGGAAGTCGAATCTAAACGCGAGCCAGCGTGAACAATGGCAAACACGGCGCCAGGATGTCCGCCACCGTCTTCAATTCGCGAAGCTGCGAATGCGTGAAATCCGCACCCGACTCCGCCGCGGTCTTGCCTTTGCGCGAAATTTGGAGCACGCCGATGATTTTCTTGTCGTGCGTAATCCCCACGCTCATGATTTTCTGAATGGGCTCGCCGCGCTCTTCCTGCACTATGGGCACAGCTTCAAAAACCGAGGAATGCGGCACCACTGCAAAGTGGTTGATCACTTCTGGGCGCTTTTCGCGCACCGTGCGCGCCGCCAGGGAATTCGTACTGGTCAGCGGAATCTGCCCCACGTTCTGCAGCTTCTCCGGCACCACAAAACGCAGAAAACGGTCGTCGGGCGTGATCGTCAGGATCGCCACTTCGTGCGCCTGCACCGCGAAATTCTTGCTGACCATATCCACGACGCGGTTCAGCCCCACGAATTCGCCGCTGTTACTCTGGCGGACGAGTTCGGCGACCCACTTCTTGAGCTCTGCAATATTCTCGTTGGGCATGGGCTGGTTTGGGCGTCGATTTCAACCAAGTTTATCACGCGAAGAAAACCCAAAAACGCGTCCGTATTCCAGCCTGTATCCAAACTGCTAAGCCATTCCGATGGCCACGGCCGGCCCAATTCGCTGGCCGGGCGAGACTTGCGCCGAAATTGCGGAAACTGCGCTCGAAAAGACCACGTTTTTCGTCGAATCATTCGTTCGCGCCAAATTTTTCGAACCAAAAGACGCCGCGCCCCCATATTGCAAACGCCGCAACTCCTGCCTATACTGGAATTTCTGTGACTCAACCTCGGAGCGTGCATGTCGGTAGCAGCCTCGCATAGCCGAACCAGTTACATCCTCGATAAACTGCAATCCCTCAGCGGCGTAATTCCAATTGGGGCCTTCCTCGCCGAACATTTCTGGTCCAACAGCTACGCGCTCGTCAGCGCTAAAAGCTACGACAACGTTTCTACTGAATTGCAGTTGATCCCCTGGCGCATCTTCGTCGAATCCGCCGTGCTGTTCATCCCGTTGCTGTTTCACAGCTTCTACGGCCTCTATATCTGGTGGCTTGGCAAATCGAACGTCGTCGGCCATCCCTGGATGTCCAACTGGATGTATACCCTCCAGCGCTGGACCGGCATCGTCGCCTTCGTCTTCATCGGCTGGCACGTGTACACCGAACGCTACGTCGGCCGCGGCATGACCGCCTATGCCGACGTGCAAGCTTCCATGATGAATCCGTGGTTCGTCACCTTCTATCTGGTCGGCATCGCCGCCGCTTCCTTTCATCTCGGCAACGGCCTCTGGAATTTCGCCTGCAAGTGGGGCATTGCGGTCAGCGTGAAAGCGCAACGCGCGGCCGGCTGGTTCGGCGCCGCCGTGGGCCTTTCCTTCACCTTGATGGGCATCGCCATCGTGCTCGGTTTGCACTACGGCAAGTTTCCGCTCGGGGGCTACGTACAATGAAACACCAGCCCAAAATTATTATCGTCGGCGGCGGACTCGCCGGATTGATGGCCACCATTCGCGTGGCCGAGACCGGTATCCCGGTCGAACTTTTTTCCATTGTCCCGGTGAAGCGTTCCCACTCCGTCTGCGCCCAGGGCGGCATCAACGCGGCGAAAAATCTGAAGGGCGAAGGCGATTCCACCTGGAAGCATTTCGACGACACCATCTACGGCGGCGATTTTCTTGCCAACCAGGGCTTGGTCAAATCCATGTGCGAAGCCGCTCCCGCGATCATCGACCTGCTCGATCGCATGGGCGTGATGTTCAACCGCACGCCGGAAGGCTTGCTCGATTTTCGCCGCTTCGGCGGGACACTTTTTCATCGCACCGCTTTCGCCGGAGCCACCACCGGCCAGCAGTTGCTCTACGCGCTCGATGAACAGGTCCGCCGCTTCGAATCCGAAGACAAAGTGAAAAAGTTCGAAGGCTGGACGTTTCTCTCAGCGGTGCTCGACGACGCCGGAGTCTGCCGCGGAATTTGCGCCATGGATTTGAAATCGATGGAAATTCGCACCTTTCCCTGCGACGCCGCGATTTTCTGCACCGGCGGCGTCGGCGCGATTTTCGGCCGCTCGACCAATTCCGTCGTGTGCACCGGCTCCGCGCAGTCCGCGCTGTTCCAGCAAGGCGCTTACTACGCCAACGGCGAATTCATTCAGGTGCATCCCACCGCGATTCCCGGCGAAGACAAATGCCGCTTGATGAGCGAATCGGCTCGCGGCGAAGGCGGCCGAGTCTGGGTGCCCAAAACTCCGCAGGATCCGCGCCGCGGAAAAGACATTCCCGAGAACGAGCGTTTCTATTTCCTCGAGGAGTGGTATCCGAAATACGGCAACCTGGTTCCGCGCGACGTCGCCACCCGCGCCATCCATAAAATCGTTTACGAAATGAAGTTGGGCCTCGTCGGCGAACCCGCCGTTTATCTCGACGTCTCGCACATTCCGCGCGAAATTCTCGAACGGAAACTCGAAGGCATTCTGGAGATTTACGAGAAATTCGTCGGCGTCGATCCGCACGTCGAGCCCATGAAGGTTTTTCCGGCGATGCATTACACGATGGGCGGCCTGTGGGTCGACAACGAGAATCAAGCCACGAATATTCCCGGCGTCTACGCCGCGGGCGAATGCGAATACCAGTATCACGGCGCGAATCGACTCGGAGCCAACTCGCTGGTTAGTTGCATCTTCGGCGGCGGCATCGCCGGTCCGGCGGCCGTGCGCTACGCCCACAGCCTCGAACACAGTTGCAGCGAAACGTCGCCCGCGGTGTACGAACGCGAACGCGTCCGCCAGCAGGATATTTCCGATGCGCTGCTAAACCAGCACACCGGCACAGAAAATCCGCTGACCATCTGGCGCGAACTTGGCGACGTGATGACCGAAAACGTCACGGTGATCCGTTACAACGCCAACCTGCAAAAAACTTTAGTGAAGCTCGACGAACTCGCCGACCGTTTCACCCGCATCAACCTGCAAGATCGTACTCAGTGGGCCAATCAGACTCTGAATTTCGTCCGCGAGCTGGGCAACATGATCGTCCTGGCCAAAGTCATCACCATGGGCGCGTTGGCCCGCAACGAAACTCGCGGCGCCCACTACAAACCCGAATTTCCAAATCGCGACGACGCCAATTTCCTGAAGACGACAATAGCGAGCTACAACGGCGGCGACATCCGCCTAGCCTACGAAGCAGTAGACACTTCGCTACTGGCGCTGCGCGAACGTAAATACACGGCGTCGTCATAGGATGTAATGAGGTCCAATGCCCGATAAAACTTTCATCGTCCGCATCAAACGCCAGCAGCGCCCCGACGAATCCGTGCGCTGGGAAGAATTCGAACTGCGCTATCGCCCGCACATGAACGTCATCATCTGCCTGCGCGATATCGCCGAGCACCCGTTCACCCGCGACGGCCACGAATCCTCGCCGGTCACCTATGACGCTAACTGCCTGGAAGAAATCTGCGGAGCCTGCGCCATGATCATCAATGGCCAGCCCCGCCAAGCCTGCACCGCGCTCGTGGACAATCTCGAAAAGCCCATCCGCCTCGAGCCGCTCACCAAATTTCCGCTGGTGCGCGATCTGCAGGTCGACCGCGGCTCCATGTTCGAAAATCTCAAACGCACCAAGTGCTGGATTCCCATCGACGGCACCTATGACATCGGCCCCGGCCCGCGCATGTCCGCCGAAACGCAGGAGGTCGGCTACACCCTTTCGCAATGCATCAGCTGCGGCAACTGCCTCGAAATCTGCCCCAAGGTAAATGAAAATTCGCACTTCGTCGGCGCCGCCATTATCAGCCAGGTGCGCCTTTTCAACATGCATCCCACGGGCAAAATGCACGCCGGCCCGCGCCTCGAAGCCCTGATGGGACCCGGCGGCATCGAAGATTGCGACAACGCCCAGAACTGCGTGAAGGTCTGCCCCAAAGGCATACCGCTCACCGAATCGCTAGCCGCCGTGAACGGCCAAGTCCTCCGCCACGCCGTAAAATCTTTCATCTTCGGCAAGTAATCACGCATCGAAAAATCGGCGTCGTATCGAAACTCGATCAGTACGGGCGGGTCCCGCTCAGCGGGACCCGCGCTCCGAAGTGGAATTCCGCCGATGGCTCGATCTGCGGTGAATCTAAAGCATCAAAAATCGCAGCACAAACAGCGTAAGCACATTCACTAACGCGAATAACACGGCCAGCCTGTATTTATCCCAAAAGTAGGACAGGATCGCCCCCAGCAGGAAAATCGCCGTCACCAAACCGCCTAGAATAAATGGATCGACCCGCGCGATCGTGATCGCGGCCCCGAGCGTGTACTTCAATCGGTAGAATTCCCCCAGGCACCGGATCAACGCTGCGAACTGTGCGCTAATTCCGATCCGGGCTGCGATCTTGGGAGTGACACGCATAACTTCCTTTTAGATCTTTCACCGAGTATCCTACATGCCGTTACGCGAAAGGGAATTTACACAACCCGGCTCGCCCACCGCTGACGCCCGGTGACGCAATCTCCGTAAGCTCTCTTTTTCTTTTCTCGGTGTCCTCTGTGTCAAATCTTTGGCTTCTCTTTTTCCTCACCATCCTCGTAGCCTGAAACGCACCACGTGTCGTAGAATCCCAAAGGGAATTTGGGGGTGTAATGCTCCGTACCGGATTGCTTGCAGTTGGCGTTTTGTTGGGGGGAACTCTGTCGATTCTCGCGAGTGGCGCGCAAAAAAACGACCCGCAATCGAGCGTCTCGCAGCCGGCGCACGATCTGCACTTCAGCTCAATCGTCATCGATACCCACGACGACACTACCCAGCGCCTGCTCGACCCGAAATTTAATCTCGGCGCGCGCCATGCTGACGGCAGCATCGACATCCCGCGCATGAAGCAGGGCGGCCTCGACGCCATCTTCTTCTCCATCTGGATTCCCGGCACGGTCACCGGTCCCACTGCCGTGCGCCGCGCGCTCGATCAGATCGGCGCTGTTCGCGAAGCCGTCGCCCGCAATCCCAACGACCTCGTCCTGTGCACCACCGCCGACGAAATCCGCGCCGCGAAAAAATCCGGCAAAATCGCGGTCCTTATCGGGGTCGAAGGCGGCCACATGATCAACAACAGCCTGGCCACCCTCGACCAGTTCTACACCCTCGGCGTCCGCTACATGACGCTGACCCACACCGTAAACACCGAGTGGGCCGATTCCTCCGGCGACAAACCCGCGCACGATGGTCTGTCTCCGTTCGGCAAACAGGTCATCGCCGAAATGAACAAGCTGGGCATGATGGTCGACATCTCCCACGTCTCCGACAAAACTTTCTACGACGTTCTCGCCGCGAGCCAAGCACCGCCGATTGCCTCGCATTCGTCCTGCCGCGCGCTATGCACCCACCCGCGCAATATGACCGACGACATGATCAAAGCCCTCGCGGCCAAAGGCGGCGTGATCCAGATTAATTACCACGTCGGCTTCCTCAGCCAGGAATTTCAAGACGCGTCGAAGGCCAATCCCGAACTCGGCAAGCAGATCGAGGCCGAAGCCAAAAAACGCTGCGCCGGCAACGAAGCTTGCGAGCTGATCGAAGCCGACAAAATTACGCGCGACTACGTCGCGCAGGGCAAGCTCCCGCGCGTCGATTGGACCAAAATCATCGAGCACATCGACCACGCCGTGAAACTCGTCGGTGCCGACCATGTCGGCCTCGGCTCGGATTTCGACGGCGCCGATATGCCCTACGGCATGGAAGACGCCAGCGACCTGCCGAAAATTACCGACGCGCTGCTGGCCAAGGGTTACTCACCGGCCGACATTAAGAAAATTCTCGGTGGCAACACGCTGCGCTTGATGCAGGATGTCGAGGCTGTTGCACGCCAATTGGGAGGAAAATCGTGAAACGCATTACTGCTTGCCTGACGTTTTGTTTTATCGCTGCCATTTTTCCCGCGGCCATTTCTGCGCAAACCGGAACGGCGACACCCGCCGCAAAGACTCCGGTGCATCATGCCGCCGCAGCCCACACCGATCCCGCGTTGATGCATCCTGCGATGCTAAAAGCCAAAGCGCCGGATGAATATGAAGTGACCTTCAAGACCACCGCCGGCGATTTCGTGGTCAAGGTCGAACGCGCCTGGGCTCCCATCGGCGCCGACCGCTTTTACAATCTCGTCAAGCACGGTTTTTACAATGACGCCGCGTTCTTCCGCGTCGTCCCTGGCTTCGTCGTGCAATTCGGGCTGAGCGCCAATCCCGCGGTGAATGCCGCCTGGGAAAAAGCCTACATTCAGGACGATCCCGTTACCCAAAGCAATCACACCGGCTTCCTGACCTTCGCCACCGCCGGTCCCAACACCCGCACCACTCAGATGTTCATCAGCCTCGGCGAAAATGCGCGTCTCGATTCCATGGGTTTCGCCGCTTTCGGTCAGGTTACGACGGGCATGGATGCGGTCCAGAAAATTTTCAGTGGCTATGGCGAATCACCGGATCAGGGGCAAATCACCGCGGAAGGGAAGCCGTACCTCGATAAAAGTTTCCCCAAGCTTGATCACATTATCTCGGCCACGGTCACCTCGCCCGCGCCCGCCGTGCCCGTACACCATACAAATACGGCTCCGACTCCACCTCACAAAGCGGCCGCAGCCAGCACCCCGCAGTAGGAATTGATTCGGAAGGGCGGGGCTTCAGCCCCGCCTTTAGCACCAATCACCAAAGGGGCTTTAGCCCCTGAAGCCATCTTAAAATCGCGTTTAGGAGATCATCATCAATGGCCACCGAAGCATCTTTGCACCAGCCCGCCACACTCACCGATCAGGCGCCTGAGACTTTCGACGCGAACTTCAAGACCACCGCCGGTGATTTCACCGTGCACGTTACCCGCGCCTGGGCTCCACTGGGCGCCGACCGTTTCTACAACCTCGTCAAGCACGGTTTTTACAATGAGGCCGCGTTCTTCCGCGTCGTCCCCGGCTTCGTCGTTCAATTCGGCCTGCACGCCGACCCGAAAATCGGCACGCACTGGCGCAGCGCGAATATCAAAGACGACGTCGTCACCCAGAGCAACAAACCCGGCTACATCACCTTCGCCACCGCCGGCCCGCACACCCGCACCACTCAGCTTTTCATCAACCTCGGAAATAACGCCCAGCTCGACCGCATGGGTTTCGCGCCCTTCGGTCAGGTCTCGAGTGGCATGGATGTAGTGAAGAAAATTCACAGCGGCTACGGCGAAGCTCCCGACCAGGGTTCGATCACCGCCTTGGGCAAGGAATATCTCGACAAGAATTTCCCGAAGCTCGACCGCATCACCGGGGCCACCATCAGCTAAGCTCGGCCTCGCGGCCACGCCACGGCGAGAACGACGCATTGAAAACTTGTCACAATTCTGCAATCAACGGATGGCTTGGACCGCACGCGCGTGTCTGAGCCATCCGTTCCTGCAATTCCAGCCCACGGCTTTCATCCGTCATTACGCAACTCAAACCTGCTGCTCACCTTCCTAGCGATCTGCAAGCTCCTAATCCAGTTCGCCGGAATCAATCACTACGGCTACTTCCGCGACGAATTGTATTACCTCGCCTGCGGCGAACATCTAGCCTGGGGCTACATCGACCAGCCGCCGCTCATAGCGCTCGTCGCGTGGCTCGTGCGCCATCTCTTCGGCACTTCGCTTTTCGCCACGCGCCTTTTCCCGGCGCTGGTCGGCGCCACCATCGTCTACTGCACCGGACGCCTCGCCCGCGAACTCGGCGGCGGCCCGCTCGCCGAATTTCTAGCCGCGCTCACCATCTTGCTCGCGCCCGCCTATCTCGCCTTCAATAGCTTCCTCTCCATGAACGCGTTCGAGCCGCTCATTTGGCTGCTGTGCGCCTGGATAGCCATTCGCGTTGTCAAAGGCGCCGACCCCCGCTGGTGGCTGGCATTCGGCGTCATCTCCGGCGTCGGCCTGCAGAACAAACACACCATGCTGGTCTTCGGCTTCGCGCTCGTAGCCGGTTTGCTGCTTTCCGGCCACGCCAAATTGCTCGCCTCAAAATGGATCTGGCTCGCGGGGGCTCTCGCCTTCGCCATCTTTCTGCCCAATCTGCTGTGGGAGGCTCATCACGGCTGGCCGCAAATCGAAGTCGTCCGCAATGGGCAAGCCTTCAAAATTCTGCACATTAGCCCGCTGCAATTTATTTTCGAACAGATTTTATTTCTGCAGCCGCTGGCGCTGCCGGTCTGGCTCGCCGGCCTCGGCTGGTATTTTTTCAGCGTGGCGGGGAAGCCGTTCCGCTTCCTGGGGTGGGCCTACCTGATCGTCATGGCTGTCTTCATCGCCTTCGACGGCAAATCCTACTACGCGCTTCCGGTATATCCGGTCCTGCTGGCCTCAGGCGGCGTGGCCCTCGAAAAATACTTCACCGCCGCCGCAAACCGACGCTGGCAAGCCGCAGCCTACGCTGCGCTCCTCATTGTAGTTGGCGCAATCACTCTGCCGTTCGGCGTTCCAGTGCTTCCGGTCAACATCTTCATCAGATATTCAAATCTTCTGCCCTACGCCCGTTCCGTGCACACCGAACGGGATGAGCCCACCGAACTTCCGCAGCTCTATGCCGACATGTTCGGCTGGAACAACATGGCCAGCCAAATCGCCCACGTCTACAAAAGCCTGCCGCCCGCTGACCGCCACGATTGCGCCATCCTCGCCGGAAATTACGGCGAAGCCGGCGCCATCGACGTCTATGGCCCCGCCCTCGGCTTGCCCAAATCCATCAGCGGACACAACAGTTACTACGACTGGGGGCCGCGCCAGTACACCGGCGCATGCGTCATCGTCTTCGGCGAACGTGCCGACGAATTCAAAGACCTCTTCGCCGAATCAAAATTCGCCGGGACCATCACCAATGCCTATTCCGCCGTCGCCGAACGCAACGTCCACGTCTACATCTGCCGCCGTTCAATCCAGCCGCTTGCAGACCTCTGGCCAAAATTCAAAATGATTATTTGAAGGGTTGAGTTACGGGTAGGTTTTAATGCAGAGGCGCATGCCGCGGGTTTCGCGCCACGCGTTCAAGAGTGGTTACATTAATTCCCGAAGAAATCAGCCGATGCCCAATTTCCGAATCGGTCCGTTGCGCCATCGCCAGCAAAACGCACTCGCACGTCAGGATCGGAATCAGCCGGTCTTCCACTAAATCGTGCGACGGAGCAATCTCTTCCGCCCGTTGAAAAATCGCCCGCAATTCCGCCGACTGAGACAAATCCTTGCTCACCGCCCGCACGTTCTTCGAAGGCCGCAGCCATTTCCACGGACCCGGAGCCGCGGCCGCATCATTCCGCTGCGCGTCGTAAAACTGAATCCAATGGTGCCAGCGCTGCGGGCTGATCCGGCAAATCTGCTGGAGATACTCTTCAATCCGGGTTTCATCTTCCCAATATTTCGAGAGCCGTTCCCAGTCGTAAATGTAAATTCCCGCCAGCAGGTCGGCCACTTCCACCACTTGGGCCGCGCGGCTCTGCGCCAGCATGGTCGCCAGCGTCTCCGCCCGCGAAAGATCTTTGGTCAGGCGGTGTTCGACCGTGCGCTCGGGAGCCAGCTTCCGCGCTCCGTTCGTTCGCCGCTCAGGAAGACCCCCCGGACGCGCCGCTTTCGCGTCGCCTTTCCTGCGCCCATGTTTCTCTTTTTTTCGCCCGAAAATTCCCATCGCCTGAGAGATGACTCCTATTCGATTTTAGCAGGAGCCTTTCGCGCCCATTCGTTAATGTCCGGAACACTTCGCCGATTCGACAACGGGTATTGAACCGCGGCACGCGAGGTTGTATCTTGCTACGTCCGTTTAGCCGGCTGGCGCGTACTATCTGCGGGCCATTGACACGTCTGATGACTCGGTAGTAGAAAATTACCTGATACTTCGGAAGGCGCGCGCATGTTGCAGAGCGATACCCCCTCGACCGTCACATCCTCCAGCTCCGGAATCCGTCAGCAATTTATTGGCACCTGGCGCCTGGTCTCCATCGAATCCGCCGAATCTCGGCTCTTCGGCGATCGCCCGGTCGGCCTGCTGATGTATGACGCTGACGGCAACGTCGCCGTGCAGATCATGCGCAATCCGCGCCCCGACCTCGCCGGCGGCCCGGCCTTTCCTCCCGCCAAGGAAGTTCAGGTCGCCTACAAAGGCTATTACGCGTACTACGGAACGTGGGAAGTGAACGAACGAGAGGGAATTATCACGCATCACCTCGAAGGCAGCCTGCGCCCCGGCGACGTCGGCAAGGATTTCATCCGCGCCTACAAATTCACGGGCAACCAGCTGGCGCTCACTCCGGTAGAAGATCTAGCTGCCAGCAATTCCTGCCTAACCTGGGAACGTGCGAAGTAATCAGACCGGCGCCGAAACCCGCTTTTCCGGGTGCCGCACTCTTTGCGATTTTCTTCTCAGCAAAGGGTGCGGGTTTAGATGCTGCAGCGCCCTGCCGCGCCAAATCGCAAATTACGCCCACGTCAGCGAATCCGCCTTCGACGGCCACGCATTCCACTTTGCCAAGCTGATTCCCATAATTGCCAGCCACAAGCTGCTCAATACCTCGCCAGGCAAACAGGGAAAAATGATGTACGGATAAATGCGCGCGTCGAGCGCCGGAGCCAAAAAACTCAGCATGCCATGCGTGAAGTAGCACAGCCCGGAAAGCGCCAGCATCAAGCCCAGAATCCGCGGAATGAATCCCGACCGGAAGAAAAGAAACCCGCTGGCCAGCTCGTCGACTCCATAGAAGACCCACGAAAGCAGCAACCCACCTTGCTGCACATGCTCCGCGAGACTTGCCAGGCCCTGGGCCTGCCCGGAAGTGAAAGCGCCGAGCGCGCTGCTCTCGATCGCCAATTTCAACGGCACATAAGCCGCCAGCAAATCGACAGCCTCGACGGCAATTCCAACCATGCCGCAGCAAAACGCCAGCGCCGCCAGAATCCAGTTCACCCGGCGTAGCAAAATAAACGTAATAATTTCGCCGGGAATGTTCAGCACCAGTTCGAAGAGATGCGCGGAAAATCCCGCACGAAACAAGGATTCATGCGCGGCGATGTTCTGCAGCGTCGCCGCGGGATTTCCTGCGACGATCAGGTGCATCTGCACGTATCCAATATCAAACGCGCCGGTCACAATCCCGGCGAGACCGATCACGCCCAGAATCCTGCCGAGAACCTTGGAAGACAACCCTTCTAAATCGCTGTTCGAATTCATAACTCGCCCAGTCCCCACACCGCCGCGATTTCCACCGCGCCGTCATCCTGAGCGCAGCGAAGGATCTCATCCACTAAAGTCCTTCGCCCTCACGACGTCAAGCAATCTCGAACGTCAAAGCGGTTCCTGAGACTTACACGCCCAGAATCGTCACCAATTCCCGCACCGACGCTGAAGACTTATCCAGCGCCGCCTTCTCGTCCGGCTGCAATTTGATCTCGACGATCTGCTCGATCCCCGCCGCGCCCAGCTTCACCGGAACGCCGACGAACAGTCCGTTCTGGCCGTATTCGCCTTCCAGATAAGCCGCGCAGGGCAAGATCTTCTTCTTGTCTTTCAGGATCGCTTCCACCATCTCGACCACCGCCGCCGAAGGCGCGTAATAGGCCGAGCCAGTCTTCAACAAATTCACAATCTCGGCGCCGCCCGATCGCGTGCGCTTCACGATCGCATCCAGCTTGTCTTTCTCGATCAATTCGGGGAGGGGAATTCCGGCCACTGTGGAGTAGCGCGTCAGGGGCACCATGTCGTCGCCGTGCCCGCCCAGCACGAAGCAGTGCACGTTTTCGACCGAGACGTTCAATTCGCGGGCCACAAAGGTGCTCATGCGTGCCGAATCCAGCACGCCGGCCATGCCGATCACGCGCGCCTTGGGGAATTTGCTGATGCGGAACGCCGCTTGCGCCATCGCGTCCAAGGGATTGGTCACGATAATCAAAATCGCGTTCGGCGACAGCTTTACGATCCCTTCCACCACCGCCTTAATCACTTCATAATTTTTCTTCAGCAAATCGTCGCGGCTCATGCCCGGCTTGCGCGGAAATCCCGCGGTAATCACCACGATGTCGCTGTTCTCCGTGCCCGCATAATTGCCCGACGCCGTAGAAATACCCATCGCCTGCGAATTGGAGCCCATGATTGGCGCCGATTCCGCCATATCCAGCGCTTTTCCTGCCGGCACATCTTCCAGAATATCCGTCAGCACCACGTCCGCCAGGTCCGCATCATGAATCCGCTGCGCCGTCGTCGAACCCACGAACCCGCCGCCCACCACCGTCACTTTCTTCCGCATTCCGTCCCCTTAACGTGCAGCTTTTGAATTTATCGATCCACTCGCCGACCAAATTCGCCCAACTAAAAAACTGTTGTCATCCCGAACCCCTTTAGGGGTGAGGGATCTGCTTTTTACGATCCAATATCGCCCGAGCAAACACAAAAAAACCGTGAAGTTACGAGCGCCTTCTTCTTGGCCGTAACTAATCCGCGCCCGCCGAAGCCTGCATATTCGCAATAATCGCCGCGGCGTATTCCGAGGTCTTCAATTTCTTCGCCCCCGGCATCAACCGCTCCAGATCGTACGTCACCTTCTTCTGCTGAATCGTCCGCGCGATGCCTGCTTCGATCATCTGCGAAACTTCTTTCCAGCCCATGAACTCGAACATCATCGCGCCCGACAACATCACCGAACTCGGATTAATCACATCCTTGTCCGCATATTTCGGCGCCGTTCCGTGCGTCGCTTCGAACACGCCGAACCCGTCTCCAATATTCGCCCCCGGCGCCATCCCCAACCCGCCCACCTGCGCCGCGCAAGCATCCGACAAATAATCGCCGTTCAAGTTGGGAGTCGCGAATACCTGATACTCATCGGCCCGCGTCAAAACCTGCTGAAACACCGAATCCGCGATCCGGTCGTTGATCAGAATCTTCTTCTTCCACTGACCCTTGCCGTGCGATTCGTACAAAGTATCGAGCACCCGCTTCACTTCCGCATGCGTTTGCTTCTTGAACTCATCCGTCGCCTGGTCCAGTCCCGGCTCAATCGCTTCTGCATTCGCCTCAATCGTAATATCCGGATTCGCGTCCTTGTTCCCCAGAATCCAGCTTTCGCGCTCCGTCACCACGTAAGGACGAAATTCCTGCGTAGCCAGCTCGTAGCCCCAATCGCGAAACGCGCCTTCCGTGAATTTCTGAATGTTGCCCTTGTGCACCAGCGTCACAATCGTCCGCTGATTATCCAGCGCATAGACAATCGCGCGCCGCACCAGCCGCTTCGTTCCCGTTGGAGACATCGGCTTGATCCCGATCCCCGAATCTTCGCGAATCTTTTTCGTCGTGCCTTTCAACATTTCGTCGTTCAAATAAGCGATCAGCTTCTTCACTTCCGCCGAACCCGACCGCCACTCGATTCCCGCATACACGTCTTCCGTGTTCTCGCGGAAAATCACCACGTTCATGCGTTGCGGTTCCCGCACCGGCGAAGGCACGCCTTCGAAATAACGCACCGGGCGCACGCACGAATACAAATCCAGCACCTGCCGCAGCGTCACGTTCAGCGAACGAATCCCGCCGCCCACCGGGGTCGTCAGCGGCCCCTTGATCGCCACCCGAAAATCGCGAATCGCGTCCACCGTATCCTGCGGCAGCCACTCGTTGAATTGCCGGTGGGCTTTTTCCCCGGCGAAAACTTCCAGCCATTCGACCTTGCGCTTCCCGCCATAGGCCTTTTCCACCGCAGCGTCGAAAACCATGCGCGAAGCTTTCCAGATGTCGCGGCCGGTCCCGTCGCCTTCGATGAACGGAATAATCGGCCGGTCCGGCACGCGGAACATGCCATCGCCGCTGTATTCGATTGTCGCGCCCGTCGATGGCACTGCAACGCCGTTGTAAGAATTCTTCATGGCCGTAACGTCTCCCGTGGTCGCGTCCGGGCGAAGAACAACGCCCGCAACTGCCCGTTTGCAAACAAATTACAGTAGCACAAAGGGTAGCGCGCCCTCTAGCCCAACGCGAACACGCGAATGGGGAGCGGTTTCGATTGGATTTATACTTCGCTGCGGATCAACGGGAGATAAACGGGGGTGTCGTCGCGGACCAGCCGGTCGGGCATCACAAATCGTTCGCGCGCCGCCGGCGAAGCGAGCGTTTCGGTCCGGTAGTATTTCGCCAGAATCGGCTTGGTGCGATCCAGAACGTCGGGATTCTGCTCTTTGAAGCTGTGCCAGGCCTTGGCCCCATCGTTCGCCGCGATGCGTTCGCTGATCAAGAACAGATACGCCCACGAAATCGTCTGGTGATACAGTCCCGCTTTGCCATGCGCCGCCGCGAACCTCTGTAGATTCGCCGGGAACCGCGCCAATACATCGAGCAATGGGTATTTACGCAAATAAAGGAACGCAACCCTGACGTGCTCTTCGTGATGAAAACTCGCGAGCGGCAGGGAAGTGTCTTCAAATTGCTCGAGCAGCTCGTCGTCAGTCACCGGAGTTTCCGTCCTTCGCGCGCGCCGCATAGGCCATGCAAGCCAGCGCCGCGACTGCGTAAATCAGCAAATCGCCGCGAAACTCGCCGCCCAGCGCATGAAACAAAAACGCCACCGCAAACACCGCCAGCAAAATCCATCCTCCGGCCATCACCGTAGCCGGCAGCAGAAACAAAACCGCCCCGACAGCTTCCAAGCTACCGAGAACTAACCGAATCCAGGCATGTGCGCCGTGATGGCCCGCCTCATGAATTTCCGGAAACGCCATCCACGCCGTCCGTACCGATTCAAACGCAATCACGAGCCCCAGCGTCCAGCGCAGCACAGCCATCGCGTTATTGCTCGATAGCATGGTCATGACCGGCCCTCCTTCCGGCCCCGCGCACGGTTCTTGACCGTTGCGCGTTCCTTCATCCGGTGGCTAGCCCGCGCATCCAGCCGTAACCCGTAAAAACGTTTCAGCTCTTTAATTTTCTGCAGCGATTCCTTCTCGAAAGGCGATTTCCCATCGAAGGCATGCAGCACGATTCCTTCCAGCAGATCGCCCAGCGACATATCCCGCAGTTCCGCGAAGGCCTTGAGCACTTTCAGCAGCCGCTTCTCTATCCGCACGCCGGTCTGTACCCGCTCAACCACAAATTCCGCCTGTTTCATCTCGGCCATCCTCAGGTGACGTACCAATGTACCATGGTACATAAATGCCTGCAACGCGCGACAGGTCTCCTACCGACGGAATCCGCGAACGCGCTGGAAAATGGGGTGTGACCCTTCCTTGACGACACTTCTGGCGGCTCGTAGCATGTTTATGGCAGGGCAGTGCGGGGAGAGCGTAAGATGAGCAAACAAATTCGAATCCGCAGTCTGAAACTTGCAGCCGTAATGATTGCCGCGCTCCTCGGCTCCGCCGCCACCAATTTCCTTCTCGGCGCGGGCCGCGAATTCTCCGTCGCTCAGCAATCGCCTGCGGCTAAATCCGAAAAGCCCTTCCAACTTACGAGCACGGCCTTCGATCCCGATTCCGCCATACCTCAAAAATTCGCCTGCAACGGCGCCAATATTTCCCCCGCGCTCGCCTGGACCGATCCTCCCGCCAACACCCAAAGCCTCGCCCTCATCGTTGACGATCCCGACGCACCTTCTCCCACGCCTTACGTACACTGGCTGATCTACGCCATCCCTCCGACGGAACGCGCTCTCACCGAAACCACGCCCACCAAACCCACGCTGCCCAACGGCGCGCGCCAAGGCAAAAATTCCGACGGCAAAATCGGCTACAGCGGCCCGTGTCCGGGTCCCGGCAAAGTTCATCACTATTTTTTCAAGCTCTACGCGCTCGATTACACGCCTGACTTGAAACCCAAAGCCAAAGTCGAAGACGTCCGCTCCGCCGTAAAAGGCCATACCCTGGCCGAAGCCGAACTGATCGGCCGCTTCCAGCGCGAATAACCTGATTCTCCGAAGTTTCCCGAAGCAGCGCGCCATGCCGCCGCGGCCAGCCATCCCTAATCTTTCGTTATCCATTCCATCCAAAATCTTGTTGGGTACCGGACATTTTGGGATTTGACGCTCGGAAGCGCCACGCGATACGCTACGCACCGCAATCGCGCGCTGAGCCGCCATCGCACTAGCCGCCGCTCGCGCCGGTTCGCCCAGATCGACTCTCAGATGAGGAGCCTAATGACTGCTGACCTTCGCAATTTCCTGGCGATTCCTTACGAAGAACTCGAAGAGATGAACCTGAAGATTAAGGAGCAGCGCAAGAATCGCGTCGCCGCCCACAAGATTCAGGAAGAGCGCGTCAAGTACCTCACCGACGAAAAGCGCATCAAGGCCGTCACCGTGCTCTTCAGCGACCTCGAAGGCCGCCTGCACATGCTCGACTACGACAAAAAGTTCCTGGTAAAAAGTTGGGACAACCTCACCTTTGACGGTTCCTCGATCCGCGGCTTCACCGCCCAGCGCGAAAGCGATCTCCGCCTCGGTATGGATTGGAGCGCCTTCTACCACGCGCCCGCCGACGTTTTCGGCTCCGGGAAAGTTCTCATCTTCGGCGAAGTCATCGACAAGGACGGCTCGCCCTACAGCGCCGACATTCGCGGCGTGCTAAAAACTTTCGCGCAGGAGCAGCACAAAAAACACGGCTTCACCCTCAACGCCGCCAACGAAATCGAAGGTTTCCTTTTCAACGGCGCCGACGCCGAAGCCCGCTACAACGAAACCAATAAATTCGAATACGTGAATACCGGCGGCTATTACCACTCGCTGCCCGGGGATCCGCTGCGCATGTTCATCGACACTTCCGCCGAAGTGCAGCGCGCCATGGGTTTCCAGAACGAAAAAGATCACCCGGAAGTCGCGCCCTCGCAATTTGAAATCAACTACGGTTACGGCGAAGTTGTCGCCGCCGCCGACCAGATTCAACTTTACAAATTAATCTGCCGCCAGGTCGCGACGCGCATGGGCCTCACCGCCAGCTTCTTGCCCAAGCCGGTGGTCGGCGTGAACGGCAACGGCATGCACACCAATGTTTCGATCAGCAGCAAGGAAGGGAAGAACACTTTCTGGGATCCCAAGGGCGAGGAAAAACTCAGCAAGTCCGGCTGGTCGTTTATCGATCGCATTCTGACCCACGCCAACGACATTTGCCTGATGCTCAATTCCAGCGTCAATGCCTTCCGTCGCCTCGACCCGCATTTCGAAGCGCCCAACCAGATCAAGGCTTCCCCAGTCGATCGCGGTTCGATGATCCGCATTCCCATCGGCAACGAAAAAAGCTCGCGCGTCGAAGTTCGCTCCGTCGCGCCCGACGCCAATCCTTACATGGTCATGTACTCGATTTTCAAATCCGGCCTCGACGGCGAAACCTCCAAGATCAAAAATCTCCGCCAAGCCGAACGCTATCTGCCCGACAACATCTACACCGCCATCGAAGATTTTCGCAAAGCCGAATGGACCACGAAAATTCTGGGCGAAGACGTCAAAGGCCGTTACGCGGATCTAAAACAAGCTTCCGCCGACCGCTGCTCGCGTCTCCTCGGCACCTTCGTCAAAGTTCCCGAAGTTCAATACCATCACGAGGTCTACAACCAGTTCCTCTGGAACCAGTTCTAGTCCCAAAGCCAGCGTGGGTTTGTGGAGGGGCGGATCCCGCTTAGCGGGGCCCGCCCTTTTTTTCGCGATCACGCATCACCGAAGTCATCCGGCTCTGCCACAAGCTTCCGCCGCCGCGCAAACCCGCCCTTGGCCGTCATCCAGAGGAGCGCCTTTCGCGACGAAGGACCTCTCTTCGATGTCGTACATACTCTACTCAGCCCGGCGTCACGCGCCTTTCCGGGTGCCGCACTCTTCGCCGCTGCTGCGAAGGGTGCGGGTTTAGACTCGCTCAAACATATTTCAAGAGGCGTGCGCGCCCACGTCCCAAGCAAGAATCCAGCGCCCTAGGGGAGCCACATCTTTCCACCCATGCTCCCGCGCAAAAATTTGGTACGCTCCCAACCCATGACGCACCTGATCGACTACCCGACAATCCTCTTCATCTTTCTTTTCGTCACCTACGCCGTTGCTCTCGAAATCGGTTTCCGCCTCGCCTCCCGTCGCAATGCGAACCAGGACCCCACTCTCCACGAGCAAGCCGTCGGCGTTCGCGACGGTGTAATCGTCCTGCTCAGCCTGCTCCTCGGCTTCACTCTCGCGCTCGCGCTTCCGCGCAACGATCTCCGCCGTCAGCTCATCGTCGACGAAGCCAACTCGATCGGCACCACCAGCCTCCGCGCAGAGTTGCTTCCCGAGCCCGCGCGCAGCAAATCTCTGGCCTTGCTACGCGATTACGTCAACGCCCGCCTGCAATTTTCCGAGCATGGCCCGGATTCTGCCGAAGCCGCGGCCGCCACCGTGCGCTCCCGCGAACTTCAGGCGCAACTTTGGGATCAGGCCAAAGACGCCACAACCGGCACTCCCGCGCCAGTCATCTCCCTCTACATGACCGCGCTTAACGACACCATCGACCTCGAATCCAAACGACTCGCCGCCCGCCGCAATCGCGTCCCCATCTCGATTTGGATCATGCTATTCCTGATTTCGATCCTCGCCTGCCTCAGCTTCGGTTTCAGCCTGCGCCGCCGTTTCCTGCTCTCCATGATCGTCACTCCGCTCATGATCGCCATCGTCATGGCGCTGATCGCCGACCTCGACACTCCCATCCGCGGTTTCATTCGCGTCGACCTCGACAGCCTCCACCAGCTCCAATCCGACCTGCACAACGAGTCGGCGAAGCCTCAGCCGTAACCGACCCCCGATCACCGCGCAGCGCCGCCGAGGAGTAACCCGCGCCACCTGTAGCGGCCGGCTTCAGCCGGGCAGCCGTTGCCCTTCGTCTCGGTTCGCGTTGTCATCCCGACAGAGGCGCGCCTCTTGCGCCGACGAGGGACCTCTCTTCGATCCCCACTTCTTGCTCGGACCAAAAAAAAGGCGGGGCCGAAGCCCCGCCTTTCCACCAACGAATCAATCGTACCGCCGCAAC
>DASWVE010000184.1:0-36409 GCA_036401315.1 Candidatus Acidiferrales bacterium | reverse complement strand
TGGCAGAAAGTAAACGTCGCCGCCGCCCCTCCGGCCGTAAACCCTCCAGACTCCGCCCAGCACATCTGGCTGATCGATAAGCCCGACGCGGTGCAGACCCAGATTCGCATCGGCAAAATGTCCATCCGCCGCAACGATCCGGATTATTTACCGCTGCAAGTCACCAACCATATTTTTGGCGGTAGCTATAACAGCCGCCTCAATACGGAAGTTCGCATCAAAAAAGGCCTCACCTACGGCGCTTCTTCGGCCCTAAACGCCCACCTCTACGCCGGCTCGCTCTACGTCACCACCTACACCCGCACCGAAGCCACCGTGGAAGCTACGAAGCTGGTCCTGAATCTTCTGGCCGGAATGGCCAACGGGGAAATTAATCAGAAGGAACTCGATTTCGCGCGCGACTTCCTCGCCGGCGTGTATCCCATCTCTTCGGAAACTGCGGAGCAGGTGGCCGATCGCGTCTTGACTGTCGCCGCTTTCGGTTTGCCCGCGGACTATAACCAGACCTACCCGGCTAAGATTCGCGCCACCTCGCTGGCCGACGTTCAGGCCATGGCCCGCAAATATTTCACGGCCAAGGATGTCGACATGGTGCTGGCCGGCAACGTCGGCGCCTTTCGCGACGCGCTCAAAAAAGAGTTTCCCGACGCGCAGTACGTGGAAATTCCCTTCGACCAGATCGACGTACTCACTCTGGACATGCGCGCTGCGAAGCAGGAAGCCGTCGCGGCCTCGCCCGAATCGCTGTCCCAGGGGAAACAGATTCTGCTGGCAGCTGCGCAGGCCGCTGGTGGCGACTCACTCAAATCGGTCAACACTCTGTCGTTCGCGGAGAGCGGCAAGATTCATAACCCCAATGGCGACCAACCGCTCAAGGTCAATTGGCAGGTTCAGTATCCGGATCATTCCTACGGTGACGTGAATCTCGGTTCCGTCGATATCCTGCAGGTCTGCGACGGCACCTCTTCCTGGCTGAAATTTCCCAACAGCGTGCGCGACACCACCGACATCATCGGCGAATTCAAACGCGGCATTGCGCTATTTGGCGGCGGGTGGGGAATTTACCAGCAAGCCCTGACCGGCAATGTCCCGGCCCAGGCCATCGGAGAAGAGAAGATCGGCGACCAATCCTTGCTCGGCGTCTCGGTGCAATTGCCCTACGCGGCGTTGAAACTCTATTTCGATCCCACGACCCATCTTCTCGCTGCCGCGCGTTACGAATCCAAAGGGGAGCAGGGCGAAGTCGAAAACGAGCAGCACTGGAGCGATTACCGCAACGTCGACGGCCGCCAGTTTGCCTTCGCTACCGAAACCTACCGCGACGGGCTGAAACTATTCGAATCGATGGCCGAGGGCGTCCAGGTGAATCCCAAAATCGATTCGGCCATCTTTGCCAAACCACCGGCCGCGCCGGTGGCGCAATAATTCAGACGCTCTATTTCACGTTGAGGATTACTTTTCCGATGTTCTTCCGCGCATGAATGTACTTGTGGGCGGAAACCGCGTCGCCCAGCGGAAACGATTTTCCGATGACGGGTTTGATCTTGCCGGCCCGATACAAATTGAAGACCTCTTCTAGTTCGGAACGCATCAGCGCAGAGCGTGACGGCATTTTCCCCAGACTGATGCCGATCACCGCCGTATTGTCGTTCATCAACTTCAGGGGATTGAAGCGAGGCATTTGAAGCAGCGCACCCAACCCGTGCACCATGCTCTTTTTTCCGTCGGCTCCAGCCGCGGCCGAAAGTCCGTAAACCACGAGGCGCCCTGTGGGCCCCAGGCATTTGTAGCTATTCGCGAAAGATTTTCCGCCGATCGCGTCCATCACCATTTCGATCCCGTCCGGCGAAAATTTCCGCACCACTTCCACAAAATCGCTTTTCTCGTAGTCGATCGGATGGTCCACGCCGATCTTGCGCAGGTAATCCTGCTTGGCCGGCCCCGCCGTACCGAAAATTTCCAACCCCCGCGCCTTCGCCAGTTGTACCGCCGCAATGCCCACTCCGCCCGCCGCCCCGTGAATCAGGATGCGGTCGCCCGATTGCAAATTGCCCATCGCGAACATCGCGTGATACGCCGTCAGATAGTTCACCGGCAGCGCGGCGGCTTCATCGAACGGCATCCCGGCGGGCAAGCGATAGACCTGCTTCGCCGGAACCGCAACCCATTCCGCGTACCCGTTATATTGCGTGATCGCGCAAACCGCGTCTCCCGCCCGCAGCGGCTCGCCTTCCCAGTCGCGTCCAGGGTCGGCGACCTTCTCCACCAGGCCCGAGACTTCGAAGCCCGGCACAAACGGAGGCTTGGGCACTCCCGGATAAATCCCCATGCGCTGCATCAGGTCGGCGAAATTCACTCCGATCGCGCGCACCCGAATCAGAATTTCGCCGGCTTTCGGCTGAGGATCGGGCATTTCCCGCAGCTCCAGAACTTCGGGATTCCCGTACCTCTTTACGGCCATGGCCCGCATCAAAACTCCTTCGGCTGGGCGCCGGCAGATTTGAATCTCTCTCGAAATATAGATGATACCAATGATCTGCTTTCGGCGCTTCTTCGCCTGCCGTCCGAAAAATCACGCGAAAACTTTCGAAAAATGCCCTTAAAACTTTGGTTTCCCAGCCTTCCTAACTTAAACTACTAGGCCTCGCGCAACGATGACACCCACACACCGAGCAAAACTATTCTTCAGAAGCATTGCCATCGTAGTTGCCTCGGCCGGTTCGCTGGCCGCCGCCGGAGCAGCGCAGGCGCCCACGCCGCCCGTTCTGGTGGCCATGAAAGAGGAGCTGGATCGCTCCATGGCCGCCATGTCCAACGGCGATCCCGCCGCTTACTTCATAAGCAGCACCGTCGCCGACCGCCAGTATTCCGAGGTTTCCGGCTCGAATGGCGCACTGCTTACCAGCACTGAGACCCGTGCGCGTTGGCTCGAAGTTCAGACCCGCGTCGGCACCTACCAGCTCGACGACACCCACAAGCTCGCTGACCGCCAGCCCAGCTGGACCAGCCCGGGCACCAGCATCGTCGTCGATGACGACATCCCGGTGCTCCGCCGCGAAATCTGGCGCGAGACTAACCGTCAGTTCCGCGCCGCCGGCGAAGCGCTGATCAAAGTCAAAACCAGCCAGCAGGTGCAGGTACAGACCGCCGAAGGCAACGCGCCCGATTTTTCGCGCGAAAAACCGCACGTCTCGATCGGCCCGCGCGTCGAAATCAAAGTCGACCGCAAACCTTGGGAAGAAAAAGTCCGTGCTTACACCGCGGCCTTCAGCAAGTCGCCCGAAGTTCTAAATTCCATCGCCACCTTCACCGCGCTGGGCATGAATCAGTATCAGGTCAACACCGAAGGCACTCAGCTCGCTTTCAGTCAGATTCATTACCGCCTCGAGCTCTACGTTCAAAGCAAAGCGCCTGACGGCATGGACATCAATCGCTACGCCAATTTCGACTGGCTCAATCCTAAAGACGCTCCTGACGATAAAGTCGTCTTCGCCCGCATTCAGGTGATGACCGCCGAAACCGAAGCGCTCGATAAAGCGCCGCTGGTCGATCCTTACGCCGGCCCCGCGCTGCTCACCGGCCGCGCCGCCGCCGTCTTCTTCCACGAAGTTTTCGGCCATCGTGCCGAAGGCTTCCGCCAGAAAGACATCAACGAAGGTCAAACCTTCACCAGCAAGATCGGCGAACAGATTTTGCCAGAGTTTATTTCCATCAAGGACGATCCTACCCAGCCGGCGCTCGACAAGCAGATGCTGCTGGGGAATTACGCGTTCGATGACGAAGGCGTGCCGGCCGAAAACGTCCAACTCGTCGATCACGGCGTGCTGAAAACTTTCCTGATGTCGCGCTCGCCGCTGGTCAGCATCCCGCAGTCCAACGGTCACGGCCGCCGCCAGCTCGGTTTTGTCCCGGTAGCCCGGCAGGGAAATCTGATCGTCTCCAGTTCCAAAAGCGTCACCAACGACCAACTCCGTCAGCAGCTCATCGAAATGGTCAAAGCTCAAGGCAAGCCCTTCGGCTTGCTCATCGACGATATCGCCGGCGGATTCACGTTCACCGGCCGCCAGCAGCCGCAAGCCTTCCAGGTTTTGCCGCTGGTCGTTTACAAGGTGTACGCCGATGGCCGTCCCGATCAGCTCGTGCGTGGCGTCGACATCGTCGGCACGCCACTAGTTTCACTGACCAAGATCGTCGCCACCGGCGACACCCCGGATATATTCAATGGCTACTGCGGCGCAGAATCCGGCTCCGTGCCGGTTTCCGCCGTCGCGCCCGCGATTCTGATTTCAGAAATGGAAGTGCAGAAAAAAGAAACCTCCACCGACAAGCCGCCGATTCTGCCCGCGCCTGCACACGATTCAGAAGACAAGGGGCAACGCCAGTGAGAACTTTTTCAGCCGTCGCGCTGCTCGCCGCATTTCTGCTCATTGTCGCGCTTCCGGCCGCCACCTTTGCCCAGGCTCCCGTCCCTCCCACAGAAACCGACCAGACCCTGCACGCCATGCACGACGAAATGGAACGCTCCCGCACCCGCCTGCAGCTTCCCGGCGTCGACAAGCCCTTCTACGTCGAATACCGTCTGCTCGATATCGACGTGCGCTCGGTCACCTCGTCGTTCGGCGCGCTCATCGCCAGCAACGACACCCGCAACCGTTTCATGAGCGTCGACGTCCGCGTCGGTGACTACCACCTCGATAGCTCAAACTTCGTCAGCGAAGACGGTTTTCAGGGTTTCCTCGGCACCACCGGCGAAGTCGGCATCGACCGCGACTACAATTCGCTACGCCAGGATTTGTGGCTCTCCACCGACCAAGCCTACAAACAGGCCGTCACCCAAATGTCGTTGAAGCAATCGTTCCTGCGCAGCCTGACCAAACCGCCGGAAATCGATGACTTTTCGCAGTCGACGCCGATCGTGAAAATCGATCCGCTCGTGAAGCCGGATTGGACTTCGCGCAACTGGGAAGAAGAATCTCGCCAGGCTTCCGCGGCACTGCTGAAATTTCCGAACCTCAACGCGACGCGCGTGAATTATTACCTCGTCTACTTCACCTATTACTTGATGAACACCGAGGGCACCACCATTCGCACCTCGCGCAGCCTTGCCGCCATCGAAGCCGCGCTCGATACCACCGCTGGCGACGGCATGTCGCTGCACAATTTTTATGCCGTCTACGTCTCCAAGCCCGGCGATATGCCCGATCCCGCCACGGTAGGAAAATCGCTGGCCCAAGCCGGTACCGAACTCGGCACTCTGCGCCAGAGCCCCATCGTTTCCGATTTCACTGGTCCGGTTTTGTTTCAGGGCGCGGCTTCCGGCGCGCTCCTCGCTCAAGCTCTCGCGCCTTCCATCTCCGGCTCGCGTCCGCCGCTTTCCACCATGCCCGCGTTTGACGAAATGATGCAACGCATGGGTGGACGCAGCGAATGGTCCGGCCGCGTCGGCACGCGCGTTCTGCCAGTCGGCATGTCGCTGATCGACGATCCCACCTTGAAGGAATACAACGGCCAGCTTTTGCTGGGAAATTACGATTACGACGACGAAGGCGTAAAAGGCCAGCGCGTGCCAATCGTCGAAAATGGCACCCTGAAAAACCTGTTAATGTCTCGCCGTCCCGGCCCCGAATTTCAGGCGTCCAACGGCCACGCCCGCTCCGCTTTGCTTTCCGATACCCGCCCGCTCAGCAGCAATCTTTTCTTGCAAGCGAATGGCGGCCTGAACGCAGCCGACCTGAAGAAGAAGTTCATCGGCGCCTGCCGCGACGACGGTCACGAATGGTGTCTCGAAATTCGCAGCATGGATAACCCGGCCATCTCCTCGATTCGCCAGGAAGATTTCAGTGAATTCATCGGCGCGGTCGCGGGCGGCGTGGCCAGCGGCGAACGCGTCCCACTGGTCATGTACAAGGTTTACGTCGCCGACGGCCGCGAAGAAATGGTTCGTGGTGGCCACATCGAAGGCCTGCAGTTGCGCTCGCTGCGCAATATCCCGGCTTACGGTGACGACGTAACCGTCTACCCCTATATGCAAAATCCTTCGGGAGGATTTGCCGGCACCGCGCTCGGCGCCTTCGGCTCGGCCCAGGGCGGCATTCCCAGTACGATCGTCGCGCCCTCGCTGCTGATCGATGAAGTCGAAGTTCGCGGCTTTCACGGCGAACCGCGGCGCTTACCACTGGTTGACGCTCCGCCGCTGACCCAGTAAACCGCTGCCGAATCGGGCGCAACCGCGTGGCCAACTTCACCTCGCCGCGCGCCGTCCCAGCGTATAATCGGCCCGCATGCACCAGTTCTCGTCCGACCAGGCTTCTCGCGAAAAACGCCTCGCCGCTCTCGCTTCCGTCGGCTCGGCGGTTGTGCTGGTCGCGCTCAAGGTTTTTCTGGTGGTCCGCACCGGCAGCTTGGGCATTTTGTCGGAAGCCATGCATTCCGGCCTCGATTTCCTCGCCGCAGTCATCACCTTTCTTTCCGTGCGCGTTGCGGACAAGCCCGCCGATGCCGATCATCTCTACGGCCACGGCAAAGTCGAAAGTTTCTCCGCCTTCGTCGAAACCGCACTGCTCCTCGTCACCGCCATTTACATCATTTGGGAAGCTTTCCGTCGTCTGTTCTTTCACGCCGCCAACGACATTCGTCCCAGCGTCGCCGCCATAGTCATCCTTTCGCTCTGCATGGGCATTGACTTCGTGCGTTCCCGCGCCCTGAACCGCGTCGCCCGGCAGCATCCCAGCGAAGCGCTCGAAGCCGACGCCCTCCATTTTTCCACCGACGTCTGGAGCACTTTCGTCGTCATTCTGGGAATTTCCGGCGCGTGGCTCGGTTTGCGTCTTGGTATTCCGTGGCTGGGCATGCTCGACGCGGTTGCCGCCCTCGTCGTCTCCGGCGTCATCATCTGGATCAGCTCGCGCCTCGGCAAACGCACCGCGGACGCTTTGCTGGATGTCGCGCCGCACGGCCTGAGGGAACGCATCGAGCAGGCCGTCGATAAAACTGAAGGCGTGCTGCAGAGTGAACGTGTCCGCGTACGCAAAGCCGGCCAGCGTTATTTCGTCGACGTGACCATCAGCGTCCCGCGCACCGCCAGCCTCGAACAAGCCCACGCCGCCAGCGAATCCGTCGAACGCACCATCGAGCAGATCGTTCCGGCCGACGTCGTGGTGCACGTCGAGCCCCGCGCTAAATCCGACGAAAATCTTTTCGAGACCGTTCGTGCCGTGGCCCAGCGCCGCGGCCTCGCCGTCCATGAATTATCCGCGCATCAATTCGATGGCCGCCTGTTCATCGAGCTCCATCTCGAAGTCGACGAAAATTCCAGCCTGCGCCAGGCCCACGCGCGCGCCACCGAACTCGAAGAGGATATTCGCCTGGCCACCGAACCCGGTGCGCTGATCAATATTCACATCGAGCCGCTCGGCACGCGCATAGCAGGCGCCGAAGAAATGAAGGGCCTCGCGCGCTCAGTCCAGGATTATCTGCACAGCCTGCAGGCCGAATATCACGAATTGGCGGATTGCCACGAAGTCCACGTACGCAGCGTCGATCACAAAATCCTCGTCTCCTGCCACTGTGCCATGGACGGCGCTCTACCCATCACCGAAGTTCACGACATTACCGCTGCGCTCGAAGACCGTGTCAAAGAACGCTTCCCGCAAATCTATCGCTTGACGATTCACCCCGAACCCGTCGAAGAAAGCTAATTTCTAAACGTAGACGCCGTGCAGAAAACCGGGGATTAGCACAGGCGGCGCGGCTTGAATACCTGTGCCGCTAGTGCGATGACGGCCGGATAGCATTCCAAAACATATCGGGGTTCGGGCGTTTCCACGAATCGCGCGAAAAATAGCGTCCGTACAATACAAAACAGAGCCAGCAACATCACGCCTGGTCGTCGCCGCGCGATCCACACGCCCCCTACGGCCAGTAACAAATAAATGCCATTCACCGCCGTCAGTCCCACAGTCACCAGAAAGTCGCGCCGGTCGTCTTGCCATTCTTCGCGCACCGGCCACAGATGCCCCGACGATGGCAGCAACTCCACGCGCGGCGTGAACCACAGCGTCAAACAGCGCAGCGCAGGAATGTTCAGATACGTCCGCAGCGGATGCCGCTCGGTGCGTTCCCGCGCAATTTCCCGAAATCCTTGATCCAAGCTCGGATCGATGGTTAAGGCCTCGTTGTATTCGTCGACTAAATCCGAGACGCGTTCGCGCTCATCATCCGAATCGAATGCGTAAGGAGGCAGCTGCGAAATCACGATTTCTTCGTCGTTGACCTTCCACTGCGTCAGGTACACGTCGCGAAACCGCCACATCCACGTATTCGTCCAGGCCGTAAATCCCAGCGGCGTGTATTCTCCCGGAAGTTCGCTGTAGCGCGGCGCTAGGAATTGAACATCGTGGAGCGTGTGCCAGTTCCGCGCTGCCCACGGCACCAAAGGCAGCAGCAGCCCCAGACCCATCAGGATTCCCACGCGAGCCAGCTTCGCCCATTGCCGCGGCCGCCACCACCGCGCCAGGAGAATCAACCCGGCCGCGAAAAGCAATAGCGGCGTTTCCGGTCGCACCAGAGTCCCAAAACCTACAATCAGTCCAATCAAAAACCATGTTCTGGCTCGGAATCCCGTGAACCCGGTTTCCGCGGCCGCCAAATCGATTCCAGCGCCCAGGCTGGTCTGCATCAAAAGCAAAATGGCCAGCGCCGTAAGAAAAATGACCAGCGTCTCGGTTAGGACCACCGCCGTGTAATTCGCCGTGAACGGGCACAACATAGCCAACCACAAAGCTCCAATCGTCACGCGCCGCCCCGAAGCCTCCGGCGCGATCCGCGCCGCGATCATGGCGATCACGAAACACGTCGCCAGATCCACCGCGATCTGCGCCAGCATCGCCGCGCGGGTCGATTGACCGGCCACCGCAAACACCGACGCCAAAAACGCCGGATACCCCGGAACCCGCATGTCCACGGGCGTCAACTGCCCGTACACCGGAAATCCGTACACGCCGTTCTTCAGCCAATTCCAGGCCAGCTCGATGTAGAATGGAGCATCGCCCGTATCTGTGACTGGAAATTTCAGCACCAGATACAACCGCAGAGCCAGCCCACTAATTGCAGCAAGCGCGACGTTCACGCGCGTAACTTGTGTTGGAGTCATTGACAGCTTTCCACGGGACCGCTAGCTTGGATTGTCCGAATGGTTGAACGCAAGCCCATTTTTTACGATCAGGAACGCCGTCGCTGGCGCCGGACGCGCCGCGTGCTCGAAATTACCGGCGGCTTGTTCACGCTGATCCTCATCGTCTTCATCGTGAATGTGTTTCACAAGCCCGGCCTACCCGATATTTTGTCCGCCGCCACACATTGGAATGTTCACGCCATTCCGGCGAAAGCGAAACCGAAAGTCGTGCGCCCCGGCCGCAAACGCAAAGTCGCCGCGCTCGGAAAACTCCCGCAGAATTACGACCCGCTGCGCGCCGCCTTTTATGTCAGTTACGATTCCACCAGCCTGGCCTCGCTACAGCAGCATTACCACGACATCGACTTGCTGATTCCCGAAGCGCTGCACGCCGTTTCGCCCGACGGCCGCCTCGATATCGAGCAGGATCCCAAGCTCCTTTCCTGGATGCAGACCAGCCAGGTCGAACTTCCGATCATGGCCATGGTCAATAATTACGACGGCAAGGATTGGTTGATTAAGGAAATGGCGGAAATGCTGGCGAATCCCGCCTCGCGCCAGAAACTTTCTAAATCGCTCACCGATTTTGCCACCGCCCAGCACGATCCTGGCATCGTCGTCGATTTTGAGCAGGTCCCAGATTCCAGCCAGGCCGACTTCGTCCGCTTCATTCACGATCTTGGCACAGACCTGCACGCCGCGAATTTGAAGTTGATGGTCGCGCTACCCGCTGCGGATTGGAGCTACGACTACAAGTCCGTGGCCAACGAAGCCGACGCCGTCATCCTCATGAATTACGATTTTCATTACCCGTCCTCGGAACCCGGTCCCATCGCCTCCCAGGATTGGTTCGAGCGCAACATCGAGAACATCGTCAAAATCGTTCCGGCCGATAAGATCGTAATGGGCATCGCCAATTACAGTTACGACTGGCCGGCCAAAACAAAAACCACGCCGCATCCCATCGCTCAAGCCGTCACTTTTCAGCAGGGAATTATCACCGCGGTCGAATCCGAATCGGACGTCACCTTCGATCCCGATACTCTGAATCCGCACTATTCCTACGAAGACGAAAAAAATCTGGTCCACAACGTTTGGATGCTCGATGGCGTTACCGCTTACAACGAACTGCGCGCCGCCGAACGCGCGGGAGTCCGCGGCACCGCTCTTTGGCGCCTGGGCATGGAAGACCCCTCGATGTGGTCGATCTGGGACGCCACTCATCCCGACGATGCCATTCGTGCCAAGCTCGACGAAGTTCCGCCCGGTTACGATTTAATTCTGGAAGGCGATGGCGACATCTGGCGCATCACCGCTACGCCCCAAAGCGGCCGCCGTACCATCGACTACGATTCGAGTAGCGACGTGATCGACGACGAGTCCTACCAGACCTACCCGCTTTCCTGGCGGATTGAGCAGATGGGCGCGTCGCCCACCAAGCTCGCCTTCACTTTCGACGATGGTCCAGACGAACGATGGACGCCGCAGATTCTGCAAATCCTGAAAGAGAAAAACGTCCCGGCCGCGTTCTTCGTTATCGGCGAATCGGCCAGCCAGTATCCGGAAATCGTCCGCAACGAGTATCAGTCCGGGAACGATGTCGGCAACCACACCTTCACCCACCCCGACTTCGAAACCATTTCGAAATCGCAGTTGCAGATCGAATTGAACCTTACCGAGTTGCTGCTCGAAAGCAACTTGGGCGTGAAGACCCTGCTGTTCCGCCCGCCTTACGGCATCGATCACCAGCCCGAAACCGCCAGCGAAATTCAGATGCTTCCGATCCCGCAGGCCATGGGTTACATCATCGTTGGTGCGCGCGTCGACCCCCACGATTGGGGCGAGCCCAATGGCGGAGCGCCGCCGCCCACCGCGACCATTGTCGAACGCGTCGTGCATGACGCGCAGATCGGAAAAGGCAACATCATCCTGATGCATGATGGCGGCGGCGAACGCGCCAATACCGTCGCCGCGCTTCCTCAAGTGATCGATGGCCTGCGCGCCAAAGGCTACGAATTTGTTTCCGTCGCCGACCTGCTCGGCCAGACCCGCGCCCAAGTGATGCTGCCACTGACCCAAAACGAATGGATTCTGGTTCGCGCCGACGCCTTCATCTTTGAAGTCTTCCACTGGTTCCGCGCCGGAATTTCTTTTATCTTCATCGCCGGAATTTTGCTGGTCAGTTGCCGCGCTTTGATCGTCGGCCTGCTCGCGCTCGCCGAAAAATTGCGTCCCGCGCCCGCCGATCATCCTGAATATAAGCCGCAGGTCACTGTCCTGGTCCCGGCCTACAACGAGCAAGCGGCCATCGTGCAAACCATTCAGGCCGCCCTCGCCTGCGATTATCCGAAACTCGAAGTCCTGGTCATGGATGACGGTTCCACCGACCAGACTCCCGACCTCGTTCGCGCTAATTTCGGAAACGATCCGCGCGTGCGCATGATTTCGCAGCCCAATCGCGGCAAACCGGCCGCGCTAAATCACGGCCTCGCCGAAGCTACCGGAGAAGTCATCGTCTCCATCGATGGCGATACCATCGTCGATCCCGAGGCCATCCCGCGTTTGGTGCGACATTTCGCCGATCCGCGCGTTGCCGCCGTCGCCGGAAACGTGAAAGTCATCAATCGCAACCGCTGGCTCACCCGCTGGCAGGCGCTCGAATACATCACCAGCCAGAATCTCGAAAAGCGCGCCTTTGACCTGCTGAATTGCATTCCGGTCGTTCCCGGCGCCGTCGGCGCTTGGCGCACCAGCGTTCTCCGTTCGCATAACGGTTTTTCTGGCGACACCGTCGCGGAAGATACCGATCTCACCCTGACCATCCGCCGCGAGGGCTGGAAAATTCTTTACGACGAAGACGCCATCGGCCGCACCGAAGTTCCCGAAACCGTTGATGCCCTCATCCGCCAGCGCTTCCGCTGGACCTTCGGCACCCTGCAGGCCGTCTGGAAGCATCGCGACGCGGTGGGCAAGCCGAAGTACGGCACCCTCGGCTGGGTAGCCATCCCGAATATTTTTCTCTTTCAGATTATTTTGCCGCTGGTCTCGCCGGTCATCGACCTGCTCTTCCTGCTTTCCATCGCGCTCTGGGGCCTCGGCCAATTGCGCATCGCGCGCCTGCCGCAGCTTTGGACCGCGCAGGACGTCGAACGCTCGCTTATCTTCTTCGCGGTCTTCATGCTTATCGACCTGCTCACCTGCGTCGTCGCCTTCCTGCTCGAACGCCACGAAGACTGGACTCTGCTCGCCCCGCTCATTCTCCAGCGCTTCTACTATCGCCAGATGATGTACGTCGTGCTCTTCCGCGCCTTGAAAGAAGCCGTTCGCGGCCGCCCGGTAGGCTGGCGCGGTGTCGAACCGCAAACTCCCGCGACCGTGCCTGGCGACTGACGGTCGTGCCGCACGCGCACGAAAAACCCCCAAAAACAGCCTTTTTTCGCCTAAGGCCGCAAACCTCGCTTTTTACCACAATCACCTGATCGGCTCTTCGCGCTCCTCGCGCTAATCTCCCTTCGTTACAAAACTTCATGACTGTACGCGCACAAAATCACCGCCGGACGGTCGTAGCTGTAAGCGCGTAGGCGTCGTCGGCATAATTCTTAAAATCCAGGAGGCTTTCATTCCATGAAGATTTCCGCCCTTACGCTAGGAAAAATCGCCACAGGGTTTGTGCTCACCGCCGGTCTGGTAGCTTTCACTCCAGCTCGCGCATCCGCTGATTGCCAGCACGATACCGACAAGGCCGACCACAACCTGCACGACGCCATCGCGCACCACGGCGCTGACAGCAAAGAAGCCAACAAATATCGCGCCGAACTGAACGAAGTTCGCCAGCGCTGCTGGGACAAAGACAAGCGCTGGTGGGATTCCGACACCCACCAGTGGCGCAACGACCACTGGGACGATCACGACCACGATCACTAGCCTTAGCCTGTCGTGAACCTATAACTTTGAGAATCAAACGGCTGCGCCAGAAACAAGAGCGCAGCTGTTTTTTTTTAGTTACGCGAAAGAGCTTCGCCACAGGTAACATTGCTCTCATGCAACGCGAGCCTGTCATACGACTCCGCAAAACGGTGGGTAGCACCAGCCGTGCGGCGGGGTCTTATATACCTCGGTAAACGCCAGATCAGCGTGCCGGGAGGGGGCAGCACCCTCACCCACCACCAAACTTCAGTTTCATTGGCGAATCCCGCCCTCTTCTGCTACTATCCAAAATTGTGATGGGCTGCATCCTGATTTCCGGGAGCGGCACCGGAGGCAATATGAGCGTGGCACCTCGTTCGAGCGACGGTAAAATCACCGTCCCCGGAATTCTCTCCCGCAAGAATTCGTCGTCATCGTCGCAAAAACAAAAAATCACCTGCCTGACGGCCTACGACTATCCCACCGCGCGTCTGCTCGATCAGGCGGGCGTGGATATTCTGCTCGTTGGCGATTCGGTTGGCATGGTCGTCCTGGGCTACGAAAGCACTTTGCCCGTCACCTTCGAGGAAATGTTGCACCACACCCGCGCCGTCTGTCGCGGCACTCGGCGCGCTCTCGTCGTCGCCGACATGCCCTACGGCAGCTTCCATGTGACCATCGAAGAATCCGTGCGCAACGCCGTCCGCCTCGTCAAAGAAGGCGGCGCCGAAGCCGTGAAAATCGAAGGCGGCGAGCGTCGCATCGAATTGATCGCTCGCCTCGTCGAAGCCGAAATTCCGGTGATGGGCCACGTCGGCCTTACCCCGCAATCCATTCACGCCCTTGGCGGTTTTCACGTTCAGGGCAAAACCGCCGAGGCCGCGCGCCAGCTCGAACGCGACGCCCGCGCCGTGCAAAGTGCCGGCGCCTTCGCCGTCGTTCTCGAATCCGTCCCGCGCGATCTTTCCGCGCGCATCACTGAAAAGCTGCACATCCCCACCATCGGCATCGGCGCCGGCCCCGAATGCGACGGCCAGGTTCTGGTGCTGCACGATCTGCTCGGCCTGACCCAGGGCCACAAGCCGAAATTCGCGCGACAGTATCTCGATCTTTCGGGCGAAATTTCCCGCGCCGTCGGCACCTACTGCGCAGATGTCCGCAGCGGCAGCTTTCCCTCCGACGCGGAATCGTTCCACTCGACCGCCGAGCTGCGCGATTACCTGCGCGCTCCCGCGCTAGTCAAACAGCGCAACTGAAATAAAACGCGCAGCCCCAAAATTTCCGGAGGAGAACCACGTGAACGTCGAAGACTTCACTAGGCTGTACGACTTCAACGCCTGGGCCGATCGCCGCACGCTCGATTCCTGCGCCGCGCTCTCCGACGCCCAATTCTTGCAGGACCTCGGCAGCAGCTTTCCCTCCGTGCGCGACACGTTAGTCCACACCATGCTCGTCGAATGGGTCTGGCTCGAACGCTGGAAAGGCAATTCGCCGAACACCTATCCGCCCAGCACGGATTTCCCGAATCTCGCCGCGGTCCGCCAGCGTTGGACGGAAATCGAACGCGACTTGCTCGCCTACATCGCGGCGTTAAAGCCCGATGACATTTGCCGCGTAATTCATCACATCACCATGGCCGGAGCACCGCAGGCCCAGCCGCTGTGGCAAATGCTCCAGCACCTCGTCAATCACGGTACCTACCATCGCGGCCAGGTCGCCACCATGCTGCGCCAGTTAAAAGCGAGAGCGCTCGGCACCGATCTCATCATGTATTACCGCGAAAAAGCCGCCAGCGCCCAGGCCTGACCTGAAAAAATGGAAATCGTCCGCACCATTCCCTGGATGAAGCAGACTGCCAAGGATGCTCTGATCGGGGGCCGCTTGCTCGGCCTCGTTCCCACCATGGGCGCCCTGCATGAAGGCCATTTTTCACTGGTGCGCAAAGCCAAACGCAAATGCTCTCCGGTAGCCGTCTCGATTTTCGTGAATCCCACCCAGTTCGGTCCGAATGAGGATCTGAAAAAATACCCCCGCACCTTCGAAGCCGACCGCGCAGCCCTCGAAAATCTTGGCGTCGACATTCTTTTTGCGCCCACGCCCGAAGAAATGTATCCGGCGGGATTTAGCACCACGGTGAGCGTCAAAGGTCTGAGTGAAAAGTGGGAAGGACGCGCCCGCCCGGGGCATTTCGACGGCGTTGCGACGGTGGTGCTTAAATTATTGGAGATCGTAAAACCGCAAACTGCGTTCTTCGGCCGCAAAGACGCCCAGCAGGCTCAAATCATCCGCCGCATGGCCGCGGACCTGAATCTCGATGCCGAAATCGAGCTTTGCCCCATCGTGCGCGAATTCGACGGCCTCGCACTGTCTTCGCGGAATGTCTACTTAAAGCCCGACGAGCGCCAGGCGGCAACCATCATTTCGAAAGCCCTAGCAGCCTGCAAGGAGAGTATCGCCGGTGGGGAACGCGATGTAGTCCGCCTGCTCGCGCTGCTGCGCGGCAAACTCGAATCGCAACCCTTGGCCTCGGCCGATTACGCGGAAATCGTCGACGCCGAAACTTTCGAGCCGGTCCGCGCCCTGCGTGGGAATTGCTACGCGTTGATTGCCGCCAAGGTTGGCGGCACGCGCCTGATCGACAACGCCTATATTGAAACCAACACCGGCGAAATCACTGTGGCCTTATAACACCAGCCAAACCGTTAATGCGCGACCTGCATTCCTTCTTCCAGCGCCGCCAGCACTTCCGCCCCATGCCCCTTGGGCGTCACGTTATTCCAGATTTTCTTGATAATTCCGTCCGGCCCGATCCAGAAGGTGGTGCGCACGATTCCCAGAAAAGTCTTCCCCAGAAAACTCTTCATCCGCCGCGCGCCGTAGGCTTCCACCACTTCAAAATCCGTATCCGCCAGCAGCGGGAAGTTTAGGTTTAATTTTTCATGGAATCGCTTCTGCGCTTCCACCGTATCGCCGCTGCAGCCCGCGATTTCCGTGTTGGTCGCCTTGAACTTTTCGATGTCGTTGCGAAAAGCGTTCGCTTCGTGGGTGCAGCCCGGCGTATTCGCCTTAGGGTAAAAATACAGAATCAGGTTTTTGCCCTTGTAGTCCCGCAGTGAAACGGTTTTTCCGTCCTGTGCGATCACGCTGAAATTCGGTGCCTTGTCGCCTTCTTTCAACATAGCTCCTCTCCCATCTAATCCGTAAGCCCGTTTACGATTCGGCCAGCACGCGCCGCAAAATGTCGTTCACGATCTGTGGATTCGCCTGCCCCTTGGTTTCCCGCATCACTTGGCCCACGAAGAATTTAAAAACTCCTTCGTTACCGCTCTTGAATTTCGCCAGGTTGTCCGGACTTTTCGCCACGACTCCCCGGGCAATCGTTTCAATCGCGCTGGTGTCTGAAATCTGTGCCATCCCGCCCGCCGCGATAATTTCCACCGGCTTTTTGCCGGTATCGAACATTTCCGCGAATACTTTCTTGCCGCTCGCTGCGGTAATCTCCCCGCGTTCCACAATTCCCAGCAGCTCCGCCAGCGTTGCCGCTGAAACCGGGCATTGCTCGATCGATTTTTCCGAATCCTTCAATCGCCGTAGCAGCTCAACGGATATCCACGCCGCCGCAGCCTTGGGATTCGCCCCCGCTTTCACAACCGCCTCGAAATACGCCGCCAGCTCCTGCGTCGAAGTCAAAACGCCCGCGTCGTACGCGCTAATCCCGTACCCACTAATGAACCGCTCGCGCTTTGCCGCCGGCAGTTCCGGCATTTCCGCCTGCGCGGATTTCACCAGCTCCGCCGAAACAATCAGCGGCAGCAGGTCGGGATCGGGAAAATACCGGTAATCGTGCGCGAATTCCTTCGAGCGCATCGATTCTGTGCGCCCCCCGGCCACATTCCACAACCGCGTTTCCTGGGTAATCGAGCCGCCCGCTTCCAACATTCCAATCTGCCGTTCGATTTCGTATTCCAGGGCGTGCGCCAGGTAACGGAACGAATTCAGGTTCTTCGCTTCCACTTTAGTCCCGAATTTCGGCGCGCCGCGCAGCCGCACGCTCACGTTCGCGTCGCAGCGCAGCGAACCTTCTTCCATGTTGCAGTCGCTCACGTCCGTGTACTCCAGAATCTGTTTCAGCGTCGTCAAATAGGAATACGCTTCAGCGGGCGTTCTTATATCAGGTTCCGATACGATTTCGATCAGCGGCATCCCGCAGCGGTTGTAGTCGACGTAGCTCCAACGGTCCGAATCCGCAAATCCTTCGTGCAGATTCTTCGCCGCGTCCTCCTCCATGTGCACGCGGGTAATGCCGATCGTCTTCTTCGCGCCTTCGACTTCGATTTCCAGCGCTCCGGCCAAAGCTAGCGGCAGCTCGTATTGTGAAATCTGATAGCCTTTGGGCAGATCGGGATAGAAATAATTCTTGCGCGCAAAGACCGAGCGCTCCTGAATTTTGCAGCCTAGGGCCAACGCCGCTCGCACCGCCAGATCCCGCGCCGCGCGGTTCAAGACCGGCAAAGCGCCCGGCAAACCCAAACACACCGGGCAAGTATTTGAATTCGGAGGATTTCCAAATTGCGTCGAACACGCGCAGAAAGCCTTTGTCTTGGTCTTTAGTTGGACGTGAACTTCGAGGCCGATGACAGGTTCGTACTTGGCCATCATCTCCGGAGTCACAGTCATGTTATCTGCGCTGGTGCGGCTCATGCGATTTCCGAATTATAGCATCCGCGCCAAAGATTGTTGACCCGCAGCCATTTCGCTCCGGCAGGCCAAAAAGGCTGGCCGGACGCGCTGCGAAGAATTGCCGCGCATCCGGCGACATCGCCGTTCCGTTCGTCGGGGTGCTAGTTGTCGCCGCGATGCCCACCCGAAGGCAAGTCCACCTTGAATCCAGCGATGAAATTCAGCCGCAGCGAAGGAAAGCCGAAAGCTTCCTCATACCGCTGGTTCAAGAAATTATTCAGTCGACCGTAAATTTTCACGCCTTTGGGTAGCCGATACGAAAACCCCGCGTTCAACAGCTCATAGCCGTGGTTCCGAAAAATGCACATCAGCATCAAGTCGCACGCAAACGTTCCATCATTCGGTTCGATGTCCAGCACTGCCCCGCGAATCGTGCCGTTCATATTCAACATCAACCGTTTCTTCGTCCAAGTTGCATTGAATCCGGCCGAGTTGTGCGGCCGCCGAAGAAGCGGCTCGCCCACCGTGAATGGGTCCACCACCGTCCCCGGAAATCCATCCAGCGCTAGAATCGCCGAGTTCAGCCAGGTATACGATCCTGAAAACTCTAGCGAACGAATCGGATGCAACCGAACCGTCGTCTCTAATCCGTAAGCCCGCGACCTCCCGATGTTTTCCGAATCGAAATTCGTCGGCAAATCGCCCGTGCTCACAATTTGGTCCTTGAACCGGTTGTAAAAATACGTCACATCCAGAATCGCCTTGTCGCCAGCCATCCGCTGTTCGACACCCGCGTCGAAGCTGATGCTTTCCTCCGGCTTCAAACCCGTATTGTTGGTAAACGCCAGCTCAAATCCATCCGGCGCACGAAAGCCCGTGCCAAAACTCGCGTGCAGACGCGTGCCGCCAAAAAAGTCGTGCCCATCAGTCGTTCGCGCTAGATACGCTGCCGAAATTCGCGGTGTCACTTTGGCTACGGTATTCGCCGGAATCCCGGGTTGGCCAGTATCGTTGTTGGCTGGCACCATGTTGGTCCGAATGTCGTCGACCCGCACGCCCGTATTGATGAACCATCGATCCCCCGGCGTCCACCGGTTCTCCGCAAAGAACGCGTAACTGTTGCGTCCCAGGAAGAACGGGGCGTCGCCCGCATTCTCCACAAACGCATTCTTGAATTGGTCGCGGTCATATTCGAATCCCGCCACCAAAGTGTCCTTCGCCGCGATCGCAATCTCGCTTCGCGTATTTGCAACCACTCGCAAATTGTTGGTGAAGGAGTCTCCTTCTCCGTCCGGAAACGGCGGCGAATCGAACGTGATCCGGTCGGTTGAAACGCTCACCGTCGTCACCTGCTGAAATCGCGAGGAAACCAGCTCCGTCTCCTGTGCCTGGTATCCGAATAAATTCTGGTTCTGGTGCGTCGCCTTATCCCGCCCCGGAAACAAACCATCCGGGTCCGATCCCCACGGTCCCGGCAAACCCACCGCCCCGGCATCACCAAAGAAGTTCACATTGAATTTCCGCCGAGGCGAACGCGAATATCCCAGACTAACCGTCGACGTCTGGTTGCGGTAACCATCATTCTGAATCTGTCCCCGCGTCTGAATCCGCGACATGCTGTAGGCCCAGCTGAAGCCCTTGTCCAGTCCGGCGCCAGTCGTGGCCATCCGCCACGTATACAAACTCCCCGCTTCGCCCAAAAACGAAAAATGCGAAGGCCCATCCCCGCGAATTGTTTCGATGTTGATCACGCCCGCCACCGCGTTCGAGCCGTACAGCGCGCTCTCCGGCCCGCGAATCACCTCGATCTGCTGCACACCCTCCGCAGACAGCGGAGCCAGATCGAACCCGCCGCCGAAATCGTTCAGTTGAATTCCATTGATCAGGACCAGGTTGTAGTTCGAATCGCCCCCGCGGATGAACGCGCTGGTCACCGTCCCGCGCCCGCCGGACTGATTGATCTCCACTCCTGGCAGCCCGCGCAGCACGTCCAGCGCCGCTTGCGCCCCGCGGTCTTGGATCTCCCCGCTGCCCACCACGCTCACCGACGATCCGATCTGCGACGTCAGCGCCCCGCCCGGCTCCGCCGAAACCACCACCACATCCCGCAGCGCGCTCAGCTTCAGGTGCAAATCGCTTGCATGCTGTTCATCTTCGCGCAGCTCGACGCCCTCCGGCAGTTGATCGAATCCGGAAGAAGTCGCCACAATCTCATAGTGGCCGCCGCGCAAACCATCGAACCGGTATTGTCCGTGCCCGTTCGTCGGCCGCTCTTCGAATTGCGCCATCGCGTACAACAAAGTCACCCGCGCGCCCGCCACCGGACGCCCGTCCGGGTCGAAAACAGTCCCGGAAATCGAAGCGCCTTGCGAATTGGAAGAAGGGGAAGTCTGTGCGTAGGTGGGGAACTGCGAAACCGCAAAAAATAACGCGAAGCCTAAAACGATCGACCGTGGTTTCATTTTTCCTCCTCTCCCTCTCGCGCGGGAGTTGAAGGTTGTCCGGGCACGCCCCAGCCTGCGCTGGCCTGCGTCCAGATTGAAACTCCGCCGGTCTCCTGGCTTGGCGGCTTGCCTCTCTCTCGTAACCTACAGTCCACGAAGTCGAAGCATCAACGCGGCCTTCCCATCCGGCCTCGAATCGCCTGCAAACCCCGCGATTCGCCGCCCAGACAGTGGCCAGCCCTGAACAACAATTGCCGCCTTACAGTCGCGCGTCGGCGACGGCTTTGCACCGTCTTCCCAAGCGCGGAGTTTCGTGTGGTTGTGAACGGCGTCGCGAATCTCTTCGCCCGCGCCGCTTTTAGAAGCGGACCTGCAACAACACTTCACTTCTAACGAATTCGCCCGCGAAGCCAAACAAATCTGCGCGAACGTAAAAAAGTCTTAGGCGCCGCCGCCCAGAATGACCCGCGGCCGCCCGCTCGTCCGCATTTCCACTTCCAGCGGAGCTTCGAACACCTGCTGCAGCAATTCGCCCTCGTACACTTCTGCGGGCGTGCCCATCCGCAAACATTTCCCGTTGTGCATCAACGCAATGCGGTCCGAAAATTCCGCGGCCAGATTCAATTCGTGGGTCACCACCACTACCGTGTAGCGGTGCTCGTCCGCCAACTTGCGCAGCCGCCGCAGTAATTCCACTTTTCCGCCGATGTCCAGATGCTGCGTCGGTTCGTCCAGGAGCAGCAACGAAGGCTGCTGCGCCAGCGCCCGCGCCAGAATCACCCGCTGCTTTTCGCCGCCCGAAAGCTGATCCATCCAGCGGTCGCGCAGCCCGTCCGCGCCCACTTGCGCCAGCGCGTTTCCGGCCAGCAGGCAATCTTCGTCCGATTCGAATCGCAAGCGCTTCCCGTACGGGTAGCGCCCCTGCAGCACGTATTCCCACACCCGCAAAGGAAACAGCAGTTCGCTTTCCTGCGCCACCAGCGCGATTCGCTGGGCCCGCACGCGCAGCTCCAGATCGCTCACTTCGTCGCCGTCCACTTCCACGCGGCCCGAAAGAGGTTTCAGCAATCCCGCCAGCAGTTTCAGCAGTGTCGATTTCCCGCTCGCATTCGGCCCCAGGATCGCAATCAGCTCGCGTTCCTTGGCTTCCAGGCTCACCGGCCCCAGCGTGAATTTCGGCGCCGAACGGTCCGTCGCCGAATACGCATAGCTGGCCTGCTCGACCTTCAGCCGCGATCCGCCCGGCGCGCCTGGCGGCGTGGCGCGTGACGACGACAGCGCCGCATTATTTCCAGCCAGCGTGCTCACCGAATTCTCCTGCGCATCAAATAAATAAACACCGGCGCCCCGGCCAGTGCGGTCATCGCGCCCACCGGCAATTCCGCCGGCGATACTACCGTCCGCGCCAGAGTGTCGGCCAGCACAATCGCGATCGCGCCGCCAATCGCCGAAGTCGGAATCAGCAACCGGTAGTCCGTTCCAAACAGCAGCCGCATCACGTGTGGCACCAGCAATCCCACATAACCAATCGTTCCGCTCACCGATACCGCCACCCCCGTCAACACCGACGCTGCGATGTAAACCACTAATTTCACCCGGTTCACATTCACGCCCAGATGCCGCGCTTCCTGCTCGCCCGTCAAAATCAAATTCAAATCCGAAGACGTGGTGAAAATGCAGCCGATCGCAATCAGCAGTACGATGTACAGCCAGCTCAAACCCACCGCCGGCGAAGATTGCAGATCGCCCATCAGCCAAAAAGCCATCCCGCGCAAATCGCGTCCGCTGATGGTGGTCATCAGGAACATGATTACTGCTGACAAAAACGATGCCGCCACGATTCCCGCCAGCAACAGCGTCGCGCTGTCCAGTTGTCCGCCGCGCCGCCCCAGAAAATAAACCACCGCTACCGTCAGCGCTGCGCCCGTAAAAGCCGCCAGTTGAATCGCACCCACCGTGTGCGGCGTTGCAATCAAACTCAGAATCGCGCCCAGCGCCGCTCCGCTCGAAACTCCCAGCACATAAGGATCGGCCAGCGGATTTCGCAGTAGCGCCTGAAACCCCGCCCCCGCCGTAGACAGCGCCGCGCCCACCAGAATTCCCAGCTCGATCCGCGGCAGACGCAATCCAAAAATAATCTGCCGGTACTCCGGAGGAATTTCATCCCAGCGCTGAGTCGCGCCCCGGTACAAAGTCTCCAGAATGTCCCGCGCGTCCATGGCGTACGCGCCCAGCCGTAGCGAAATCACGCTCTCGACAAAAAGCACTCCCAGCAATGCGCCGCACACTGCCACAATTTTTCGCGGCGTCAGCGGGCGCATGCCACCGCCGCGCCCGTTTCGACCTTCAGCTCAAGGGCCAATTCACCGCATCCCGCGACCCGCGCCAGAGCTGCCGATTTCGCGGCCGCCGAGCCAAAAACCTCCGGATGCAAATCGTGCGCCAGCGTTACGATCGCTCCCACCAATCCCGGCGAAGGCCGCATGATCTCCTCATCCGCCACCACCACCCGCCCCAGCTTCACCGCTTCCAGCGCATTCCAAGCCGCGCGCACGCGCAAATCGTCGATCTGCTTCGCTGCGTCGCCGCCATCCGCCGAATGATTGCTGATCAGCACGATGTATTCCGGCCGCAACCGCACAATTTCTTCCATGCTCACCTGCGGCCAATCCTGCTTCGCGATAATCACCGACTCTGCTCCGGCCCAGCGCAACGCGTCCGCAATAAAAGTATTTTGCCCGATACTGATCGGCGGATCTTCCCACACCACAAAAAACACATGCGCCGGCGGCCTTTCCCGCAGCTGCGGCTGCAGCGCGTCGAGCGTGTCCTGCAACTCCCGCACCAGAGTCGCGGCTTGTTCCCGCGCGCCCAGCAAGTCTCCCAGCAGCGTCGTCGTTTCCAGCATTCCTGAAACCGTGCGCGGATCGGTGTAATAAGCGGGAATGCCCAGCCTCGCCAGCGCGTCCACCGTCTCTTGGCGATTGATCGCAGTCGCCAGCACCAGATCCGGATGCAGCGCCACAATCGCTTCCAGGTTCGGATTCACCGGCGCGCCGACGTGCGGCTTTTCCTTCGCCGCTTCCGGAGTGTCGCAATAGCTTGTGTCGCCCGCCAGCTTGTCCGCCAAGCCCAGTGCATAAACTGTCTCAGTCAGATTCGGCGCCAGCGAAACCACGCGCCGCACATTCACCGGCACCGTCACCCGTCGCCCCGCCTCATCCGTAACGATTTTCGTCGCCGGCGACGAATCCGTTTTTGCCGCTTCTTGCGCGCGCGCAGCTGGCGTGAGTTCGGAGCCTTGCGCCCGAATCGGATGACCCAGCGCGATAGTGGCGCAAACCAACAGCCCGCTGGCCACCTGTGCCAATTTTGTCCAAGCCGTCCTTCGTTCCAAAATCATCTCCAAAATAAAAAAGCCTCGCGAACAGAACGAGGCGTTCGCCACACTCTTTCTCGCGAAGAGTGTCAGCTTCGACCGGTCGGGTAGGTTTCCTGACTTTCGGCTGCGTGCAACCATCAACCGATTACAGTGGCGGGACCGTGGCCGATTTTCGCGGCCTTCCCTAAAAATCAAATTGGCCAAAAACCAGTTTTGATTTTTACCCTGCGAACCAACTCCATGTCCGCCGGGCTACCTCGAGCCAGCTAAGTTGTCACCGTGAGTGTAAGCGCCACCCTGGAGGCTGTCAATCAGACCGCCTCCGTGCCGGTTTTTCCTGCGTCCGCCGTCGGCTCGCCCACGAAAATCAAATATCCATTTGGATCTTCGATGTGAAATTCGGTCATCCCATATTCGCGGTCGAACAGATCGCGAATCTTGTACCGCAATTTCAGATCCTTCACCTGGTCCCAGATCCCGTGGATCCCGCTGACTTCCACATAAATCTCCACATGCCCGCGCAGCCTCTTCGATATGTCTTCCGACGCCGCCTTCATGAAGTGAATGATCTGCCCGTCTCGCGCCACGATCGAATATTCCGCGGATTTCATCGTCGGCGTAAATCCCAAAATGTCCTGATAAAACACCAGCGTCTGCTCCATGTTGGCCACTGCCAGCATCGGGCTGATTCGTTTGATAGTGGAAGCCTGGGAGGGCGCGCTCATATCCGTCTCGAAATTAGAGTAACTCAGATTGGATGTTCAATCGCGCGAAGGAGTATGAAAAAACTGCGGAGTGACTGCCAGAGCCAACACAAAGGACCGGAAATCGCGGGCTACCGGTTCTTCCACTTAGGCGCCCGCTTTTCCACCAACGCGCGCAAACCTTCCTGCGAATCTTCCAAATCGGCCAGTTCGTTCAAGAAAACTTTCATCGAATTGCGGACCCCATCGCGCAGCGGCATGCCCAGACTGCCCAGGATCGCTTTTTTCGCCATGGTCAAAACCGGGCCGGATTGCGCCGTCACCTTGCTGACCACTTCATCCACTTTCCCCACCAGGTCTTCTTCCTTCACCAGCCAGTTCACCAATCCCAACTCTTTGGCGCGCTCTGCAGTCATCGCTTCGCCGGTCAGCACCGTTTCCAGCGCCACCTTCGGTCCCAAAATATAGGGAAGCACGGCCGCCGAAAGAGGAGGGAACGCGCCCAGCTTGATTTCCGGCTGCGCGAATCGCGCATTCGGCGTGGCAATCACCAGATCGCCCAGCGCCGCCAATTCCGCTCCGCCGCCGTACGCCGGACCATTCACCACCACCAGAACCGGCTTGGACGTGTCCATCATCGCCGAAAACGCCGTGTGAAACGCATCCAGTAATTGGAAGACGCGGCGCTGCGTGTATTCGCCCAGCTCAATTCCGCCTGAAAACGTCTTGCCTTCCGAATCCAGCAAAATCATCTTCACGTCGCGCTTCTCGCTCACCGACGAAATGCCCGACGCGATTTCCATCAGCATCCGCTCGTTCAGCAGGTTCTGCGACGGTCGGTCCAGGCGCAAATGCGCCACTTGCCCCTCAATCCGGAATTTTACAAACTGGAAGTCCTCGATCTTCGGTGCGTTCAGCGAAAGCGTTCCGAGTTCTTGGATCTGCACCTCGACCCGATTCGGTCGCCGCTCTTTCGTCAGTTGCATCGCCTCTGCCCCCCGTTCCGCGCCTAACGCCAGTTCAGAATCGCCATCCCAAATGCCTGCGCCAATCCTGCCGCTATTGTCAGGCTTCCGGTCCTACGCCCGCCGCACGCAATAGCGCCCGCGCCTGCTCCAGCAGCACGATCGCCAGTCCGCCGCGCACCACGAACCTCACAAAATTCGCATAGAACACAAATCCCATCTCGTCTGATCCTGTTTCCCTGGGCCCAGCGCGTTCCTACAGCATCCGAAGCGTCTGCCGATTCTGCACCTGTAAGCCTAGACCATCTCGCTAGGCCTTTCCACGCCGGATGCCGCGGCATGCACACAATCCGCCACCGCCCGTAACCTGTACTCTCGTACAGGCGTTGTGATAGCGTTTCCTGCTCGCGAATGCCGTCCGGTTCGCCAATCATCGGGAGGTTTAATTGAAACTGATTCTCGCTTCTTCATCGCCCCGCCGCGCGGAAATCCTCCGCAACGCCGGCTTTTCCTTCGACGTGCAGCCGGCCAACGTGGACGAATCCATCCTGCCGAACGAAAACGCCGAAGCCTACGTGCGCCGCATCGCCGAAGCCAAGGGTCGCGCGGTGGCCATGCGCGGCATGGCCGATGGCCTGCCCTCCATCGTCATCGCTGCCGATACCGTCGTCCTGGCCAAGGATCAAATCTTGCCCAAGCCCAAGGATGCCGAAGACGCCCGCCGCATGCTGCGCCTGCTAAACGCCTCCATCCACGAAGTCCTCACCGGCCTCTTCGTCATCCGCGCCTACGACGGCATTTTTTTCGCGCAGCTTGAACGCACCAAGGTGAAGTTCACCCGCCTCTCCGAAACTGATATCGACGCCTATATCGAAACCAAGGAGCCCTTCGACAAAGCGGGCGCTTACGGCATTCAAGGCATCGGTGGGAAATTCGTGCAGGGAGTGGAAGGCGATTTCTTCAACGTGATGGGCTTGCCGCTCTCCCGGCTGTGGTCGATCTTGCGGGAAATGCGCTGGAACGATCAGCGCTCGGCCTGAACGCCGTCGCCAAAAATAAAAACGGCGGCCTGAGGCCGCCGTTTGATCTTCAAATCGTAAAATCGAAATCGCTTCGAAACCTACTTTTTCTCTTCAGTAGCCGTGGGCGGGGGAGTCACCACCGGCGGCGTGACCGGCGGGTTCGGATTCACCGTTTGCGTCGTATGCGCGTTGCCGCTCATTCCGTCCTTAAAGCTGCGGATGCCTTCGCCGAGGCCCTTCATCACTTCGGGGATTTTCTTCCCGCCGAAGAGCAGCACGATGATCGCCAGCACGATGAGCCAATGAATCGGGCTAAACTCACCCATAAGTCACCTCGTTTAAACTTTCTCTGAAACTCGATTCGCTCGCCGCGAAAGGCCGCGGTCCCAAGGCCAAAAATCGCCAGAACCTACATTATAACACGCTGGTCGCCCACCCGGCGCGTCAGCCGCTCCCGGTCAAGGTGTTCTAGTAACGGTATCGCATATTTCCTCGAAACGCCGGTAAGTTCCTTGAATGCAGCGATCGGCAGCTGGTCTCCATGCTCTTTCCGGTATTTCGCCAGCAACTCCCGCAGCCGGACCAGCGCCGTCTGATGGAAAATCAGGTCACCGGTAATCTTCACCAGTACTTTTTCCCGCACCAGAATCTGCAAAATTTTCTGCGCTCGCCCCGCATCAACCGGCAATTTTTCCAGTACCGCCGCGAATCCCGGCACCGCCAAACCCGCCGTTTCGAATTCGCGCGCGATCAAATTCTTCGCTTCGGCCTCGTCCGCGCTCAATGCCACTTCGCGGCCCGCGTTGCGCACCAGATCGCCTGCCAGTGCCAGCTTTTTCGCCTGCACCAAGTCCGCGAGCGCCGCTTCCACCACTTCCGCCCGCGAATGTCCGAACCTCCCCAGCAAGTCCTGTTTCGGGATTCCCGGCAGCAATGGATTCGCTTTGTGAAATTCCTCCACCACTTTGCTCAGTGTCGCAGCACACTCGCTTAGGATTTGCGCCGCTGCCAGCATCACCGGCTGCTGCGCCACCATGCGCGCCCGCTTCGCCGTTGCCAGCTTTGCCGCCACCGCCTCGATTTCTCCCGCTGTCCACCCGGTCCTCAGCAGAATTTCGCCAGACGTCAATCCTCGCGACGAACGTTCCAGCATTGCGCCTAAAATCGATTCGCGGTTTCCGCTTTCGAGCGCTGCCAGGTAGCTCGCGACGGTCCTGTCGTTCTGCCGGTGCCGCCCGGCATGCGCGTCCAGCACTACTCCGCCGCCAATCGTTTCCACCGGCGAAAGCTGCCGCACGATGAACCGATCACCGGGCAGCAAAAACACGGGCTCTTTCAGCACCAATTGAGCCAGTCCCGCTTCGCCCGGCCCTAGCGCCGTCTTCGCCTCGAGAAAAATCACTTCCGCTGAGGTTTCGACCGTCCCCTGATGAAAATGAATCCGCGCCCGATTCTTCAATGCCTTGGCCGAACCCAGCAGCGTGATGCGCGCGTCAACGCGCGTCGTCGCCGCAAAAAATCCCGCCGGAGCCAAAACCGTCCCGCGCTTGATTTCGCCGTGTTCCACCCCAGCCAGATTCACGGCCGCCCGCTGTCCCGCCACCGCCTGCTGAATCTGTTTTCCGCCCGAATGCAGCCCGCGGACTCGCAATCGCCGTCCGCCCGGATAAACTTCCACTTCGTCCTCCACCTTCAGCATCCCGGAAACCAGTGTTCCGGTCACCACCGTCCCGAAACCTTTCATCGCAAAGGACCGATCCACGGGCAGCCGCAAATTCTGTTTTGGATCTTTTGCCGGAACGTCGGCACCCAGCCTTAGCAGATTTTCTTTCAGCGGGTCCAATCCGGCGCCCGTTCGGGAACTCACCGCCACCATCGGCGCGCCTTCCAGAAACGACCCGCGCAGAAAATCCTCCACTTCCAGCCGCGTCAAGCCCAGTACGTCCGCATCCACCAGATCGGATTTCGTCAGAACCACGATTCCGCGTGAAATTCCCAGCAGCTTGCAGATCTCGAAATGCTCGCGCGTCTGTGGCTTGATCGATTCGTCCGCCGCCACCACTAACAGCACCAGATCGATTCCGCCCACCCCCGCCAGCATATTACGCACGAACCGTTCGTGCCCGGGCACATCCACAAATCCGATGCGCACCTCGCCGATATCCAGGAATGCGAATCCCAGATCGATCGTGATCCCCCTCCGCTTTTCTTCCGCCCACCGGTCCGGATCCGTGCCGGTCACCGCCAGAATCAGCGACGATTTGCCGTGGTCGATGTGCCCGGCCGTCCCCACGATGATGTGCTTCAGATTTTGCATGGCCAGGAATCCAGCTGAGTCATTTCAATCGATGCTAGCGAAGGGGCCCTGCGCGGTCAAATGAGGGTTGATGCAAAAAAACGTGCCGCGAACTGGAACGACTTAAGAGGCCGCCGCGATCTCTTCCGCAATTCGTAGCGCGGACTCGCGCGGCTTCGCTGCCGCCGTAATCGGCCGCCCCACCACCAGATAATCCGCCCCCGCGCGAATCGCATCCCCTGGGGTCGCCACCCTCGATTGGTCATTCGCCGCCGCGCTCGCCGGCCGGATCCCCGGCACCACGATTAGAAACCCAGGCCCGCACGCCTTACGAATCTCGCGAATCTCGTGCGCCGACGCCACGACCCCGTCCATCCCCGATTTCTTCGCCAGTTTCGCCAGCGCCACCGCGTGCCGCAGCGGCGGAGCACTCACTCCCACGCTCTTCAGCGTCGCCGCGTCCAGGCTGGTCAAAACCGTCACACCCAGCAGCTTGGGCCGCCCAGCTCGCGAACCCGCCGCCTCCCTAGCCGCCCGCATCATTTCCGCCCCTCCCGAAGCGTGAATGGTCATCAGCCGCACCGATGGCAGCCGCGCACCCGCCGCCACCGCGTGCGCCACCGTATTCGGAATGTCGTGGAATTTCAAATCGAGGAAAATCTCAAACCCCAGCCCGGCCAGCTTTTCAACCGCCTTCGGCCCTTCCTTCGTAAACAGCTGGCTTCCCACCTTGAACATCCCGGCGACGCCCGCAAGTTCTCGAGCCAATACTGTCGCTGGGTGCAAATGGTCGGTGTCTAAAGCAACGATCAGTTTTCGTGATGCACGTATTCGGGGCGTGAAGGCACCTTTAGGAGTTCGAGCCGGACTTTCGCAAGTCCGTGCTGGTCGAATCCTAGCTTACGTGCCACTTCGTAGGAAACATCTAATTCGCGGCCTTCGATGTAAGGCCCGCGGTCGTTGATCCGCACAACTTGGCTGCGGTGGTTCCGCATGTTGACGACGCGCACGATTGATCCCAGGGGCAGGGTCGGATGCGCCGCCGTATCGGCGTACATATCGTAGGTCTCGCCGTTCGCGGTCTCCTGACCGTCAAAATCGTCCCCGTACCAACTCGTGGTGCATTCCCAAACCGCCAACGGCTTGGGTTGGCCGGCGGCAGCCTTGGTCTGGCTTGCCACCTTGCCGCTTTCGATGTCAATTGGGAGAGGGCTGCCCGTCTTGCCCACTGCGGTTGGATTCGCGGTAGGTATGAACACGAGCATACCCAAACCTAAGAACACCGTCTGCAGAATCATAAATAGCTTTGCTTTCATGGTCTCCTAGCCTTTATTTGAACCACCACGATTTTAACCGTCTTGGCACCTTCGCCGCAATCGGTTTATCTCTGTAGCTGTCCTCGTAAAGTGCTGATTATAGAAATCTTATCCTCTTTGCACCAGCTTTCTAGTCCCCTGATCAGCCGCTCGGTTGCGGTTGGGTTCACAAAGTGGGCCGTCCCGACTTCCACTGCCGATGCGCCGGCCAGCAGGTACTCGACAATATCTGTCGGTTTTTCAATGCCTCCCAGTCCGACTACCGGGATCTTCACTGCCTTACAGGCTTCGTAAACCAGCCTCATGGTTATAGGTTTTATAGCCGCGCCCGACAACCCTCCCGTCGTACTACCGATGCGGGACTTCCGGCTGTGGGCGTCTATACACAGTGCCGGATAGGTATTTGCGATAACCAGCGCGTCCGCACCCTCGGCCTCGGCCACTTTTGCGGTAACTCCAATGGCGTTAACATTCGGCGACAGCTTCACCCACAGCGGACGCTTGGCCGCCTGCCTTGCTGCCCTCACCACCTCCGCCGTCAAGGCGGGGTCGGTACTATATTCCATGCCGCCATGCTCCACGTTGGGGCAGGATATGTTCAGTTCATACCCCGTCAGCCCCTCGGCGTCTTCCAGGATCCGGATCACCTCGACGTAATCCGCGATCGTGTATCCAAAGACGTTAGCGAAAATCGCGCATTTGAACCGCCGCAGTTCCGGCAGCTTCTCGGCCACGAAGGCCCGCACCCCCACATTCTGCAAGCCAATGGAATTCACCATACCGCTGGCCGTCTCGCAGATCCGTGGCCCGGGGTTCCCGTCGATCGGTTTGGCGGATAGCCCTTTGACTACAATCCCGCCCAGTGCATTTAGGTCGACGAGATGCGCAAACTCCAACCCATAGCCAAATGTTCCACTGGCTGCGATTACCGGATTTTTGAGGGAGATACTGCCAACGCTGACTTGAAGGTCAACTGTAGCGGGCCGTGGTGGGCTGCTTGCCGGCGCCGGCGAACTCACGGCCCAAAGTCTACCACGTTGGCCAGCTCCATCGTGATTTTCTGTGGCCGCAAATCAAAGCCGCCTCGCACCGCTAGCCATCGCGAGTCCAGCTTCGGAGTCGCCCCGGTCTGTGCTAGGATGTGCGCCGATGCGCGTCGTCGAAAAACGGCAGTTACTATCTTCCGATGAGATCGGTCGCACCCTCCAGCGGCTCGCCCATGAAATCGTGGAGAAAAGTGGCGGCACGGACGATCTGGCCCTTATCGGTGTGCGCCGCCGCGGCGTTCCGCTCTCCGAACGACTGGCCAAAACCATCCAGAGTTTTTCCGGCGTCCAGATTCCCGTCGGCACCATCGACATCACTTTGTACCGCGACGATCTCTCCACGGTAGGTCCGCAGCCGGTGGTGCACTCCAACGAAATATCGTTTTCCGTAGATAACCGCGATCTCGTCATCGTCGATGACGTGCTCTACACCGGCCGCACCATTCGCGCCGCCATGAACGGCCTCTTCGACCTCGGCCGTCCCAAACGCATTCGCCTCTGCGTGCTCATCGATCGCGGCCATCGCGAGCTGCCCGTCGAAGCCTCTTTTATCGGCAGCAAAGTGCAGACCAGCGACACCGAAATCGTGGAAGTGCACCTAAGAGAAATCGATGGCGACGAGCGCGTCGTGCTGGTCGACCGCGTCGCTTAATTACCGGGCAATCCTGACGGAGGCCGGGGTATACTGACTTAAAGGGAAACAGTGCTGCAGCGTTTGGAACACCTGCTCGGAATCGAAGACCTCACCCGCGAACAAATTTCATTTATTCTCGACCAGGCCGCGCCGTTCCAGGAATTTCAGAAACATCCCCTCAAGAAATTGGCCACGCTGCGCGGTAAAACCGTCGCCCTCGCCTTTTTTGAAAACTCCACCCGCACCCGCATCAGCTTCGCCACCGCCGCCGCCCGCCTCGGCGCGGACACCATGAATCTTCAGGCCGAAGCTTCCAGCGTGAAAAAAGGCGAATCGCTGCTCGATACCGTCCGCACCCTCGAAGCCATGCGCCCCGACGGCATCGTCATCCGCCACAGTTCTTCCGGCGCGCCGCACCTGATCGCCGATCGCTTGGGCATGCCGGTCGTGAATGCCGGCGACGGCACACATGAACACCCCACCCAGGCCTTGCTCGACGCGCTGACTATTCGCGACCGCAAAGGAAAACTCGAAGGCCTAAATCTAACTATCCTTGGTGACATCCTGCACAGCCGCGTCGCCCGCTCGAACATTTTCCTGCTCAGCAAATTTGGCGTGAACATAACCCTCTGCGGCCCTTCGATGTGGGTGCCGCGCGAACTCGAATCGCTCGCTCTCAATGTCCGCCGCGTTTCCCGCATCGAAGACGCCCTGAAGAATGCCGACGCCATCATTGTCCTTCGCGTCCAAACCGAGCGTCTCCACGAACCCGGCATCGCGCCCGAGGAATATATCCTCGGCTACCAGCTCACGCCCGCCCGTCTGAAGCTCGCGAATCCTGGCGCCCTTGTCCTGCATCCCGGTCCCATGATTCGCGGCCTGGAAATCGATCCGGCCGTCGCCGATGGCCCACAATCCTGCGTTCTGGATCAAGTCACCAACGGACTCGCCATTCGCATGGCCCTGCTTTATCACCTCGTCGGCGGAGCTGCCGTCGAAGCTCCTCCCGCGAAAGAAAAACCAAAAGATTCGCCCAAGGATTGAAACGAATGTTGCTCATCAAAAACGGCCGCGTGCTCGACCCATCTTCCAAAACCGATTCGGTGCAGGATGTTCTGCTTTCCGAAGGCCGCATCTCGAAAATCGCCGCCGGCGTCTCCGCTCCGGATGCCGAAGTTTTCGACGCCACTGGCATGGTTGTCGCGCCCGGCTTCATCGATCTCCATTGCCACCTGCGCGAACCCGGCCAGGAAATGTCCGAAACCATCGAAACCGGCACGCGCTCTGCCGCGAAAGGCGGTTTCACCGCCGTCTGCTGCATGCCCAATACTCAGCCGGTGAATGACAATGCCTCGATCACCCGCGGAATCGTCGAGCGCGCCGCCGCCGCGAAATCCGTCCGCGTCTGGCCCATCGGCGCCGCTTCCGTCGGCAGCAAAGGCGAAGCCCTCGCCGAAATCGCCGCCATGAAAGACGCCGGCATCGTCGCCGTCAGTGACGACGGCAAGCCCGTCGCCACCGCCCGTCTGATGCGTCAGGTGATGGATTACTGTTCAACTCTGGATTTGCCGGTCATCGATCACTGCGAAGATCCATCGCTTTTTGCTGGCGGTGTCATGCGCGAAGGTCCGCGCTCCATTCGCCTCGGCCTGAAGGGAATTCCTGCGGAATCCGAATCGATCTGCGCCGGACGCGACGTCGAAATCGCCGGCCTCACCCGCGCGCGCCTGCACATCGCGCATATGTCCACCACTGGTGCCCTCGAATACGTTCGCCAAGCCAAGAAGAACGGCCTGAAAGTCACCTGCGAAGTCACGCCCCACCATTTCACGCTGATCGACGAAGACGTCCGCTACGACACCAATTACAAAATGAATCCGCCGCTCGCCTCGCGCGCCGATCGCGATGCTCTGATCGCCGGCCTCGTCGACGGCACCGTCGACGCCATCGCCACCGACCACGCCCCGCATCACGCCGCCAGCAAAGACGTCGAATTCGATCGCGCTCCCTTCGGCATCACCGGTTTTGAAACCGCCCTAGCCCTGGGCCTCAGCGAACTCGTCCACACCGGGAAAATGTCCCTCACCCGCCTGGTCGAACTATTTACGACGGGCCCCGCCCGCGTTCTCGGCATGAACCGCAAGCTCGCTGCCGGAGAAGTCGCCGACGTCACCGTATTCTCGCCCGGCCAATCCTGGACCTACCGCGTAGCCGAATCCCCCAGCAAATCCCGCAACTCTCCCTTCGACGCCCGCCCCTTCAAAGGCGCCGCCACCGCCACCATCGTCGCCGGCCGAATTATCTGGCGCCAGTAGCGCGGAACTGCATGCCCATCAGCACGCGACGCACGTCGCGATTCTACATCTCACTCAGAAAGTAAAAGTTGTCATCCCGAAGCGAAGCGAGGGATCTGCTTTTTACGCGTAAACCTCAACCAACAATCGCGAAGAAAATCTCAACAACCAGCCGCCTTTCGTCAGGGCACGGCTTCAGCCGTGCCGAAACGCCATCCAAGAGAAAATGGCTTTAGCCGCTGAGGCCCGATTTTTACGTGAAAGAACGCGGGAACGATCCGAAATAAGTGCGAAGCAACAGAAGCTTTAATGTGCAGCAGGCTCCGAAGCCGGATGCATTCCATGCTGCGGCACCTCATGCACGCCCCGCAGCGGTTGCTCCTGATAAAATCTGTAAAACTGATTCAAAGGCCCGGCGCCCTTTCCAATCGAATACGATTTCTCAATCGCTTTCGTCACATAAGCCTTCGCCAGAATCACCGCCTGCCGCAACTGCAAGCCCGACGCCAGATGCGCCACAATCGCCGACGAAAACGTGCAGCCCGAACCGTGCGTGTTCGCACTCTTCACATGCTCTCCGCCAAATATTTCCACTTCGCCGCCAATACAGAGCACATCAGTAGGTTTTTCCAAATGCCCGCCGGTCACCACCACCGCGCGTGCTCCCATTTCAATCAGCTTTAATCCCGCCGTCTTCATCGAGGCCACATCTTTCACTTCCATCCCAGTCAAAAATTCCGCCTCCGGCATGTTGGGAGTAATCACGCTCACCCGTTTCAGCAATTCGTCCTTCACGAATTTCAATCCCGAGGTATCGAGCAGTTCCGCATTTCCCGCGGTGGGCCGAAAGACCGGGTCCAGTACCACATGTGCGAATTTATTTTTGTCCAGAAATTCGGTCACCACCGATGCGTTGCCGCGGTTCGCCAGCATCCCGATCTTCACCCCGGCCAGCGTCACATCGTCCACCAGCGTATCGATCTGCGCGCGCAGCGTAGCCGCCGGAGTCGCATGTACCGAAAAAACTCCCTGCGTCGACTGCACCGTCAAAGCCGTGATCGCCGCCACTCCATAGCAATTGTGCGCGGCAAAAGTCTTCAAGTCCGCGCCAGTTCCCGCACCGCACGAAGGATCGAACCCCGCGATGCTCAGCAGGATGGGAGGAGTATTATTCGTCGTTGGATTGCTCAATGGCTTCACTGTCTCCGGGTAGAGGGCAAAAATAAAAATTTGCCGCGCGAGCCCAAAATTCCCCGGGCTGCTGCGGCAATCAAAAATGTACGCGGATTGTTACTGCAGGCGCAACATTAATTTTGGAGATAGCAGTGGTGGACCGAAAACCGTTCGCCACTGCAAAAAATCTTCCTACGGGAAAAGTCCGCGAACCAGCGTCGCATCGGCCACGCGTCCCACCGCCAGCGCATAAGCGCCGGTGCGCAGGTGCGTGCGATGCTTGCGTGCCGATTCGTGCACTTCGTGAAACGCGCGGCGGATCACCATCTCCAGCTTGGCGTTCACTTCCGCTTCCGACCAGAAGAAACTCTGCAAGTCCTGCACCCATTCGAAATAGCTGACCGTCACTCCGCCTGCATTCGCCAGAATGTCCGGAATCACCATGATGCCCTTGCGCGCCAGCACTTCATCCGCGTGCGGCGTAGTCGGCCCGTTGGCCGCCTCAGCGATGATCTTGGCCTTAATCTGATCTGCGTTGTTCAGCGTGATCACGTTTTCCAGCGCCGCCGGAATCAAAATATCGCACTTCATCGCCAGCAAATCGTCGTTCGAGATGCGCGAAGTTCCCGGCATCCCCACCACGGTCCCGGAGCGTTCCTTGTAACGCATCGCTTTCAGCGGATCGATGCCCCGCGAATTGAAAACTCCACCGCGCGAATCGCTGATCGCCACCACTCGCGCTTTCTTCTCCGCGAATAGCTTCGCCGCGATCGATCCCGCATTTCCAAAACCTTGAATCGCGACACTGGCACCGCGTAGCGACATCTTTTTCAGTTTGCACGCTTCTTCCACCGCGATCAGGCAGCCGCGCGCCGTCGCTTCGTTGCGTCCCTCGGATCCGCCGATCGAAATCGGCTTCCCGGTCACCACGCCCAGCGACGAATATCCCTTGGTCATGGAATATGTGTCCATGATCCAGGCCATCGTTTGCGAATCGGTGTAGACATCCGGTGCCGGAATATCCTGCTCTGGCCCGATGATCGGTAAAATCTCAAAAGCGAATCGCCGCGTCATCCGCTCCAGCTCGGGCTTGCTCATCCGCTTCGGATCGCAAATCACTCCGCCCTTGCCGCCGCCGTACGGAATATTCACCGTCGCGGTTTTCCAGGTCATCCACATCGCCAGCGCTTTCACTTCATCCAGCGTCACCGCGGGGTGGTAGCGAATTCCACCTTTGGCTGGCCCACGTGCCACGTTGTGCTGCACCCGAAAACCGGTGAACACTTTGATCTGCCCGTTGTCCATCTTGGTGGGTACGGAAACTTCCAGCACCCGCTTCGGCGCGCGCAAAATCTGCCGCAAGCCCTGGTCGAGC
>DASWVE010000183.1:0-2997 GCA_036401315.1 Candidatus Acidiferrales bacterium | reverse complement strand
GTCCGCTCCGAGCGCCATGCGGATTCCGATTTCATGCGAACGCTGGGTGACGGCATACGACATCACTCCATAGATCCCAATCGCCGCCAGCACCGCCGCAATTGCGGCAAAGAATGCCAGCAGCGCCATATTCAGCCGACGCTGGGCCATCACGATTCGAAGAAACTCGTCCATCGTGCTGACTTCCGTGACCGGCTGATTCGGATCGACCGATTCAACCACCTGCCGAACGGCGCTGGTGAGTTGGCCGGGATCGCCGTTCGAACGCACCACAATGCGCATAATCTTGGACGCATTCTGGGTGGCCGGCAGGTACAGCTGCGCCACCTTTGGCTCCGACCACGACCAGTCGCGCACGTCGCCCACGATTCCGATAATCGTCAGCCAGCCGTCGCGCGTCTGCGCATCCCAAGGTCGAAGCGTCGCTGGGAAAATTAACCTGATCTGCGTTCCCACCGGATCCGTACCGGGCCAGTAGCGATTGGCCAGCGCTTCGTTGATGAGCACCACGCCTTCGCTATCCGGACCGTCGGCCGCGCCGAAATCCCGGCCTTCCTTCAGTGTCATTCCCATCGCGCGTACATAACGCCAGTCGGCCACGCGGTACGCCGCTGTAAAGTGTTCTCCAGAAGCCGGACGGGCCCGCCCCGCAATATCGAAATCGCTAAACGAGGTCCACCCCGTCAGGGGCAGGAAATTCACGGCGCTCGCCGATTCCACTCCCGGCAACGCGGCCACCCGGTCGACCACTTCCCGATCAAAATTCACGATGCTCGGCACCGTGGAGTAGTGCGCCTCCGGCAGAAATATCTGCATGGTTAGAAGTTTCGACGGATTGAATCCCAAATCCTCGGACATCATCGTCGCAAAACTTCGCACCAGCAGTCCGGCGCCAATCAGCAACAACACTGAGAAGGCGATCTCTGAAACGATCAGCACCGACCGCGCGAAATGGCTGCGCCGTCCGCCGGTCGAACCGCGACTTCCTTCCTTCAACGATTCGTAAAGTTCTGCCCGCGCAATTTGAATCGCCGGCGCCAATCCGAAAATCACGGCGGTCACCAGCCCGATGATCACGGTGAACCCAAGGACTCTCCCGTTGATCGTGATCCAATCCATGTGCGGGATCTGTCCGCGTCCCGCCGCCGGCATCAACTGATGAAAAAACTGCAAGCCCAGGTACGCCAGCGCGATTCCCACTCCCGAGGCGATCAACGCCAGCAAGACGCTCTCGGTAAGCATTTGCCACAAAATCCTCCACCGTCCGGCTCCTAAGGATGCGCGGATTGCAATTTCCCGCTCCCGAACCGAGGCGCGAGCCAGCATCAGGTTCGCTACGTTGGCGCAAGCGATGAGCAAAACAAACCCAACCGCGGCCAGCAGGAGCAGCAAACCCGGTCGAAGCGCCTTGACCAGTTCGTCGTGAAATCCCACCACGCGAATTCCGTTCTTTTGGTCGATCCCCGGATATTGCTGCTTTAGACGGGCCAAAATGCTTTCCATCTCGGCCTGTGCTTGCGGCAGCGTGACGCGGTCTCGAAGCCTGCCGAAAACCACGAGCTCATGGTTTTCGCGATCAAGCTGCGCTCGGGTAAACGCGAACGGTTTCCAGATTTCAAATTCCGGAATCGTTCCGTACAGCGTGAAGTCTCGCGGCAGAATCCCGACGACCACAAACGGCTTTTCATCCAGCGTAATCGTCCGGCCGATGATTCCGGAATCTCCTCCGTAGTGCCGCTGCCACAGCGCATACCCTAGAATCACGACGTTCTCGTGGCCCGGCTGCTCGTCCTCGGCTGTGAAGTCCCGGCCGATCATCGGCGTTACCCGCAAGGTCCGGAAAAAATCTCCGGACACCTGCGAACCCCAGACTTGTTCCGGTTCGCCATTTCCCGCGATGGTAAAAAGTAATGCCCGGACCCCGGAAAGCCCCTGAAACGAATGGTTCAGGTCCTGCCAGTCCAGCAATTCGGCGGCGGAAGCGGTGCCGTGCACGATATTGCGATTCGCGTCCGTTTCCCAAACCGTGACGATTCGCTTTGAATCCGGAAACGGCAGCGGCCGCAGTAAAACTCCATCGACGATGCTGAAAATAATTACATTCGCGCCGATGCCGATGGCCAAAGTCAAAATCGCAACCAGCGCGAAACCCGGACTCCGGCGTAGCATGCGTGCGCCGTAGCGCAAATCCTGCCAGATGGCTCCCATACATGGCTCCCAAGGACCGGTGGTGACGAGCTATTTTACTTCTTCGTCACCCTCTGTCCACCATGCGCCGCTGGCGCGGTGAAAGGGAGCAGCAAATGAAAAGCAAACTGACTCGACCGAAGCCTTTGCTATCGAGCCGGAGTTGCCACGGCCACGCCGGGCGCCGTCTGGCCATCCACGATCCAGCCGTCGGCGAGCTGGATGATGCGATTCCCGTACGCGGCCCATTCGTTGTTATGGGTTACCTGGATGATCGTCGTGCCGTCGTCGTTCAGCTTACGCAGCAAATCCATGATCATCTTGCCCTGGCTAGAGTGCAGGCTGCCGGTAGGCTCATCCGCTAAAATCAGCTTGGGCTTCCCGATCACCGCGCGCGCGACGGCCACGATCTGTTGCTGGCCGCCGGAAAGCTGATTGGGAAAAAGCGATTTTTTCCCGACGATCTGGAAACGGTCGAGGATGTCGGCGACCATGCCTTCGCGCTCGGTTTTCTTGATGTCCCGGTAGGACAACGGCAAGTCGAGGTTTTCGGCGACCGTTAAATTGTCCAGCAGGTGATATTGCTGAAATACGAAGCCGATGTATTTTTTGTGCAGCTCTACTCGCCGGCGATTGTCGAGTTTGTGGACCGCGTTATCGTAGAGGTGATATTCGCCCTTCCAGGCGCCGTCCAGCATGCCGATGATGCCCATTAGCGTCGATTTTCCCGCGCCGGAAGGGCCCATCACCGTGATGAAATCGCCTTCGTTGATTTCGAGGTTGATGCGCCGGAGCACCCAGGTCTTGCCC
>DASWVE010000182.1:0-1701 GCA_036401315.1 Candidatus Acidiferrales bacterium | reverse complement strand
TTTCTTTCGATGACAGTATCTGAAAAATCCTCGCAGCCTTCCAAGAACCAAACTTCGCGATCCAAGGTGATTGGCGTACTCGTCGTTTTCTTGATGGTTGCTATGGCCGGCGCCACCATTTTGTATTCGCTCAGCGGTTGGAGCGCTCCAGCCCGCGCCAGAAATCTCAAGAATCCATTCCCCTCGACTCCCGAATCGCTGGCCAGCGCCCGTAGCGATTACGTCAGCCGCTGCCAGAGTTGCCACGGCGCCAACGGCGACGGTAAAGGTGAACGCGCCGACCGGCTCTCCATCGCGCCCGCCGATTTTGGCGACGCCCACGCCATGAAACTCCGCACCGAAGGCGAGATGTTCTGGATCATTACCGAAGGCCATAAACCGATGCCCGCTTTTCGTGGCACCCTGAGCGACGAACAACGCTGGCACCTCGTCGACTACGTGCGCACCTTCGCCCACCAGTAAGCAGTCAGCCGCTCATTCGCAGACAAATCAAAAAAAGGACCTCGCCATTTCTAACGAGGTCCTTCACCACCAAAACGCGATGGTCTTCGTTCCCGCTGTTACTTCACCTGCGCCAGAGCCTCCGCAACTTCCTTCAAATCCGGCACCACCGGAATATCGTAATTCTTGAACCAGGCAACTTTGCCGCCCTTATCGATGATCGCAATCGCCCGGCCGGTGATTCCTTTGTCCGCCAGGTACACGCCGAACTTGTCGCCAACCGCGCCGCGCGGCTGAAAATCCGCCAGCAACGGATAGTGAATCCCCATCTTTTCGGCAAACGCCTTGTGCGACCACGCGCTGTCCACGCTGATTCCCAGGACCTGCGCATCGAGCTTTTCGAAATTCTTCATGTCGTTCACGAAGCACACGTGCTCATTCGTGCAGACCGGGCTCCAGTCCAGCGGGTAGAACACCACGACCACGTTCTTCTTCCCCTGAAAATCCGAAAGCTTCACCTCTTTCTGGCTCTGATCTTTCAGCGTGAAATCGGGAGCAGCCGCTCCAACCGTAAGTGCCATTCTCCATCCTCCTGTGTGTGTCGCGTGCGCAGTTCAAAATAGCGTTATGAACAAATCCGGCTTCGGTATCATAGCTGAGTGCAGCACGGCGAACCAAGTGGGCTCGCCGCTCGGCCAGCGTTTCCGGTGAAAAGTTTTGATTTCTTACGACGACGCCTATCCACATATCGAATTCCTGCCGCGCAGCCGCAACTGGTGGGCCTGGCTGAAGGGAACTCCGGCCGAGTGCATTCATCTGGCCAGCGAAACCAACTGGATCGCGACGCTGGTTCCCGACATTATTTTTCTGCGCGGCAAGCGAAGAAGGCGTAGTGACGCCGTCCGACCGGAAGTCACACTATGCCGGGAATGCCTGGCCACCACCGCGACGCCCGAGATCGCCGAATACGAGGGCCGACTCGTAGCCTTCGAGCCGGACCCCGAACTGCTCTCCCAGTATTTTTTCGTCGAAAAAGCCGATTTCGCGGACGCCGGCCTGGCACCGGAAGTCTCTGCTGCAATTGCCGCGCGATTGCAGCACAATGGCGGCGCGTGCCAGGTCTGCGGCCACGCCGCAACCTGGCTATGGTTCTCGCGCGAGCAGGTGGCGACGCTTGATGACGTCGAGGCCATCGCTAGCGCCGCCGGAGAATCTTTCTGCGCCAAGCACGGCGCGGAAAAACTGTTTTCCGCGTTCGAG
>DASWVE010000181.1:0-3491 GCA_036401315.1 Candidatus Acidiferrales bacterium | reverse complement strand
CAATTTGATCGAATTGTGCACCGGAATGCTTTCCACCACCGACCACACCAGCCCCGCCGCTTCAATCTCCGCCTTGCGTTTCATCACTTCCGCCACCGGCCACGCCTCGCCGCGATAAATATGATGCAGGGCCGTGACGATTCCCGTCGCCCCGGCCTGCTTCACCTGCTCCAGCGAAATTGGATCCTGCGGCCCAAACCATCGCCAGGTTTCTTTCATCGTGAACGCACGTTTCCCATTGTTTTCAGACCAGCCAGCAAAATCTCGCGGCCCTGATTCTCCCTATCCGCGCGCGCGATGTCCAGTCACGAACCGCGCTTCTAAATCCTACTTCGCGGTACGATGGAAGGGCAGCAAGGACGTTTAAAAGTAGCAATTCGGCCCGAGGGAGATTATGAAAGTCACGCTCGAACATCATCGCACCAAGAAAGAAATCATGGACGCGGTCGACAAGTCGTTTCAGGACATGTTTCAAGCCGAAGGCCTGCCGGTGAAAATCACCGTGAAGGAAAAATCCTGGAAAGGCTCCGTCCTCACCTTCGCTCTCTCCGCCAAAATGGGCCTGCTCAGCACGCCCATCAAAGGCACCGTCGAAGTCACCGACCAGCAAATCCTGATCGACGCCGACCTCGGCCTGCTCAGCAAATTCATCCCGGAAAAAACCGCGCAGGAAATGCTCGGCACCCGCATCAAGGGCCTGCTGAATTAGTTTTTCTTGTGCAACCCTTCGTCGATGATCGGCCCGAACGTCGTGGGTAGCGTCACGAAATCCACCATCGCCGGAGAATCGATCGCCACCGGCGGCCCGGCCTGCTTGAGCCGCCCCGAGTGTTTAGCGACCTTGAACGTATACACCGTCTTCGAATCCTGATTCCCGACCAGCAACCACCGCCCCAACGGATCAAACGCAAAATTCCGCGGCGTCTGCCCGTTGGTCGGTACCGATTCGATCCTCCGCAATGTGCCCTTGCCGACGTCCACCCGAAAAACCGCGATACTGTTTTCGCCGCCGCGATTCGACACGTACAGAAATTTCCCGGCCGGATCGAACAGAACTTCGCCCGCCGTGTTCTGCGGCCCCGCTGGGCCCGTTGAAATCGTCTGCACCGGAGTCATCTCGCCTCTCGCCGCATCCCAGGAATACGCAGTCACCGTCGACGCCAACTCATTCACCACATACAAAAAGTTCCCACTTGCGCTGAAAACCAAATGGCGCGGACCCGCGCTCGGCGCCGTTTTCACGACCCGCGCACTTCCCAAAGTTCCATTCGTCGCGTCGAACGGATAAACCAGCAACTGGTCCAGTCCCAGGTCCGCCACAATCGCAAAGCGATTGTCCGGCGACATCGCCACCGCATGGGCATGCGGTGCCTCCTGCCTTTCATGGTTCACGCTCGATCCCGCATGCTGCGCAAATCCCGTCGATTCGCCAATTTTACCGTCGGCGCCCAAACGAAAAACCGCGACGCTACCGCCGTCGTAATTCGCCACCAATGCAAAGTGTCCAGTCTTATCCAGCGCAATGAACGCCGGGCCGCCGCCACGCGAAGAAACCGCATTCAGTAAATTCAGCCGCCCGGTCGTAAAATCAATCGCGTACGCGCTCACGCCTCCACCCGGCTGACCGTTGAACGTGTCCGCCTCATTCACTGCGTACATAAATTTCCGGTCGGGACTCACCGCCAGAAACGACGGCTGCACGCTCTTCGCCGCCAGCATCGGAGCGCCTAACTTGCCCGTCGCCGCGTCGAAATCGCATACATAAATCCCCTCACTGCCGTGCTCGGTGTACGTCCCGATGTAGACGTAATATCTTTGCGCCCGCGCCGCCGGCGCAAAACCGCCAAATATAAACAACACCAGCAGCACGCTCATGCCCCAACCAAAAATCCTGCCACGCATCCGCATCTTTAACACCGTCCTGGCCTCGCGCCCCAAGAACGAAACGCCAATATGTTAAATCCCCGATTCCTGTGGCTCCGCGATCGGCTCAATCCGCCGCAGCAGAAAAAGATACCCGCCAATTCCCAAAATCAAAATCGCCGTCGCCGCCACAAACGCCGAAGCAAATTGATGCGTGATGTATGCCACATACCCAGTCACAATCGGCGCCGAGATCGCTCCCAGCTGCCCGCAAAAATTCACGATCCCGCTTACTCGCCCCACGCTCTCGCGCGGTGCGATCAATGACGGCACGGTCCAGGCCACCGGAGCCGCCGCCGACAGTCCCCCCAGCGCCATGCTGATCCAAAACAACGCAGCTCCCGGCGTATTCGCGTGCGCCGCGCCCAAAATTCCCAAACCAAATCCGGTACCCACAATCAGAACCGTCTGCCGTACGCGGTTCGCGTCCCATCCGCGCCGGATCAAATCATCCACCAGCCAACCGCCCACCGCCAGGTCCGTCGCCGTCGCAAACAGCCACGGCACGCTGGTGTACATCACCGAATGCGCCAGATCCACATGATGCGCCATCGAAAGATAGCTCGGCAGCCATGCCAGCAGCAGGTAGAACGTGTAATTGTAAGCGCCCCACCCCAATCCGAGCCCGTACACCTTCGGCTGTCGCAACAAATATCCCAGCGACGCTCCCCGTGGAGCGCCGCCATCTGTACCGCGCGCGCCGGCCGCTCCCTCCGCCTGCACCCGCCCGCGCTGCATAAATCCCAATTCCTCGCGCGACAATCCCGCATCTTCGCTCGGATTAAAATAAGTCCGGTAGAAAATCAGCAAATAGAAAAAACTCAGCAGTCCCGTCGCCGCAAAACTCCACCGCCATCCAAAACGCAGCAGCAGCAAACCCAGAATCGGCACGCCGATCGCCGTCGAAAATTTCGCCGCCGCATCGGTGATCGCCGTGGCCAGGCTGCGTTCGCCTTCCGTGAACCAATAACCAATCGCCTTCGCATTCGCCGGAAACGTCGGCGCTTCGCCGATTCCCAGCAGCAATCTCGCCCCAAAAAATCCCGTAATCCCTGTCGCCACCGCCGCCCCGAACGATGCCAAACTCCACAGCGCCGTGCTGGCCAGCCCCACCCGCCGCACGCCAAAACGATCGAGCAGCACTCCCGCCGGAATCTGCGTCAACGCATACGTCCAGCTATAAGCACTCGAAAGAAATCCAAACGCGATCATCGAAATGCCAAAAGTAGCGTGGAGCGCATCCTGCGACACCGAAAGGTTCACCCGGTCGAAGAAATTCACCAGCACGCCCAGCGACAGCAAAAACGCAATGCGCCACCGTCGCCGCGGAGCCGCAGAAGAATTGGGAATGTCGTGCGCCAGAAGGACCCCGATACTACCCGCCTCGCCTAAACCACCGCAAAGCGCGCTCAGTTTCCCACGATCTCCTCGCAGCGGCAATGAGGCGAGGACACGGTCTCGTACCGCGTTGTCGGGTAAGATGCCTTCGTGGAATTTGCGTGGGATCCTGGCAGCGCGCGAAAAGCTAGACTACGAGAGCGAGAACACTATGAAGAAGAAACCCGAGA
>DASWVE010000180.1:0-3951 GCA_036401315.1 Candidatus Acidiferrales bacterium | reverse complement strand
GGAAATCAGGAGTTTGTCGGCAATGGGGTCGAGAAGAATTCCCAGGGTGGTGATTTCTTTGCGGCGGCGGGCCAGATAGCCATCCATCATGTCGGTGGAGGCCGCGGCCAGCAAAATCAGGACCCCCCACACTTCAAAATGGATGGGCAGACCGAGAAAATCGAAATTCGGCTGGCGGGTTAACAGGACGACAACCAGCAAAGGAACGAAAAAGATGCGCAGGGTCGTCAAACTGTTAGGCAGATTCATCGTGTTCCCGGGGAACGTCGCGACGCGCTGGGCCAGTGAAAAATTATGGAACACGGCAACTATAGTCCTCGGTTCCATCCGAGTCAACGATGCGATTCGCATGCACCCAATGCGACAATGAGAAGAAAAAGAGAGAACGAGGCATACAGCAAACCCCTGAGATAGTAACGCTTAGCGCATGGGACCGCTGCAAATCTGTGCAAAAGCTGGAGAGGCAGTTGAGTACCGAAACGAGCCGAAACGGGAAAGACGGTGAAGACCGTAAAACGCTTAAGGCGTTTGAGATGTGAGAGTTAGGGGCACGCAACCAAGACGATCGCGCGGAATATGCGATTTCATAAGGGTTTTTGAGTCAATTTTCGACGGGTCCTTTTCCACAACGATTTCCACAGATTGGACTTATTTCGACAAACCGTTATTTTTCAGTGGGCGACGATGTCACGGGGCTGGGTTTAGAGCTTGGCGTGCGCGCTGCGATCATCGCCGGATGAAAACGCGGACGAAGGAGTGATGAAGTCATCGAGGCGGCGCGCGAGGGATTCCGGGAGTTCGGCTTCCAAATGCATGTGGTTATCGTGCAGTTTGGAATTCAAGACGCGGCCGCAGGCGTGGACCAACGACAAATGGCGGCCGTCGGAGATGGGAATGCGCAGGTGCAGATGAACGAGCGGGTCGACGGGAAGTTCGGCATCCATACGCGCGAGTAAATCTTCGAGACCGTAGCCGGTAACGCCGGAAGTAAAAATTTTATTGGCGCTGCGGCCGTTGGCTTTGATGAGGGCGGCGAGATCTTCGGGTGAAAGCAAATCGGTCTTGTTGAAGACCTGCAGGCGTGGGCGATCCTGGACGCCGAGGTCGGTCAGAACTTTCATCACGTCGGCATCCTGGCCGGCGTGGTTCGGATTGGAGATGTCGCTCACCTGTACAATCAGCGCCGCTTCCTGAACTTCCTCGAGCGTGGCGCGAAACGCGGCGATCAAATCGGGCGGCAAATCGCGCAGAAAACCTACGGTATCGGAGAGCAGAGCACGGCGGCGCGACGGGAGGCGCACCGCGCGCACGGTGGGATCGAGAGTCGCGAACATTTTCGACGAGGTGAGAACTTCGGAATGGGTGAGCGCGTTGAATAGCGTGGATTTCCCCGCGTTGGTGTAACCGACCAGGGCGATCATGCCGAGCGGCACGGCTTGGCGCGCGCGGCGGCGCGTGGTGCGTTGGCGGCGGACAGTTTCAATGGCCTGATTGATTTTGCTGACGCGGTCGCGAATGCGGCGGCGATCCGTTTCGAGTTTCTGTTCGCCAGGACCGCGGGTGCCGATACCGCCTCCCAGACGGGAAAGGGATTCGCCGCGTCCGGTGAGCCGCGGCAACAAATAATTCAGCTGGGCGAGTTCGACCTGCAATTGGCCTTCGCGGGTGCGGGCGTGCATGGCGAAGATATCGAGAATGAGCTGGGTGCGATCGACCACCCGGGTGCCGATGATCTTTTCCATGTTGCGCAGCTGGACCGGGGTCAGGTTGTGATCGACGATAACCAGCGGAACGTGGCGCAGCTCGGCTTCGATGCGGATTTCTTCGAGCTTGCCCTTGCCGACGAGAGTGGCGGGATCCAGCGCGTCGCGAACCTGTAACATGCTGCCGGCGATATTGGCGCCGGCGCTTTCGGCCAGCTCGGCGAGTTCGAGTAGTGAATCGCGACCGGTGGCAGTGGCGTCGGTGGAAGCGCCGCGCGGCGATTTTTTCAGGCTGACGCCGACCAGCAGGACGCGTTCGCGGGGATCAACGGCTTGTGGGTTTTTCATGGAGTAAGCGGGAGCCTTGGCGAAGACCTGATGCGGAGCGCTTCGTTCATTTTCCAGTGCGATTATACGCCGAAAGGGCGATTTGCAAATGGTACGGCGATGAACGGCATTTTACCGGTTCAAGACACTACGCCGAGTGGTCGGCAGAGCGGTCCGAAGCGGCGAGGATCAAGTCCGAGAAAAATTCGTCGAGGGTGCGACCGGAAACTTGAAATTCGAGATCGCGAGTGACGCGGTCGAGCCAGCCGAGATAGACCAGCAGCGTGATTTCGGCCCAGGATTCGGCGGCGGGGGCAACGAAGCCAATGGCGCGCAGGACGCTGGAAATGTGCGCGACGCGTTTCTTTTCGATTGCGGAGATGCGGCTGGCGATCCGCTCGTCGCGGCGCGACCAGGTGCGCATGGCGGATTCGAGCCGGGCCAGCTGCGGGTCGGTGCAATGGCGGACGAAGCGGGCCCAGCGGGCCGCGGCTTTCGGAGTGATTACGGTTTCATCGAGCCAGGAGTTTTCGTCGTTTTCCCAGCGATCAAACATGCGGCCGAGTAATTCTTCGCGATCCTGAAAATGCCAGTAGAAGCTTCCCTTGCTGACGCCGAGATCGCGCGCGATCAATTCGATGCGCACGGCGTCGATGCCTTCGGCGGAAAGACGCGCGAACGCAGCTCGAATCCAATCTTCGGGCTGGAGCGGAGAAGCTTTCAGAGCGGTTGCGGAAGCCATTTGATTCACCTAAGCGACGCGGCACAATACCCGACGGCGAAACGCGCGTCAAGTTTGCGGCAAAATTCCTAGCAATTGTGTGAATTTATGATTTCAATCGCAGCAGAAAAACTTTCAGGAGACTCTCCGAAACCTTCGAGCCAATGGACGTCGGGCTCGCGCCGGAACCAGGTGAGTTGGCGTTTGGCGAAGCGGCGCGTCGATTGCTGGATTCTATTCCGGGCCTCGTCTTTGGAAATTTTTCCTACGAGATATTCGCGCCAGTCGGAATAGCCGATGAATTGGAATGGCTTGGCCTCGGGTGGAATTCCCTGCTGCACCAGTTCCGCGACTTCTGCGATCCATCCGGCTTGCATCATGGCGTCGATGCGCTGATGAATGCGGGTGTAGAGCAGTTCGCGCGGCGGCGATAAACCGATTTTCACGGGACGGAACCCGGGGAGCGGGTCGCGGCCAGCGGCGAAAAGTTCGTCCACGGTTTTTCCGGCAAGGATGCGCATTTCGATGGCGCGAATCGTTTTTTGCTCATCGGCAGAATTGATGCGTGCCGCGGATTGAGGATCGAGTCGAGCCAAGACGCGATGGAGATGCGTTGGACCATGTTTTTCGGAACTGGCGCGAAGGCGGGCGCGAATGGTTTCGGAACGCTCCGGCGTATCGGCCAGGCCTAAGAGGAGCGCGCGAAGATAGAGACCGGTGCCGGCGGTGACGATGGGAAGTTTTCCGCGCTGGCGCAGATCGGCGAGGACTGTTTCGGCGCGGCGGCGATATTCTCCGGCAGTGAAAATTTCCTGAGGGTCGATGAGGTCTACGAGATGGTGTGCGATTCCCTGCTGTTCGTGTTGCGGAATTTTTCCGGTGCCGACGTCGAAGTGTTTGTAGATCTGGGTAGAGTCGCAAACTAAAACTTCACCGTTGAATTTTTTGGCGAGTTCAATTCCCAGCGCGGATTTTCCTGAGGCGGTGGGCCCGAGGATCACGACCAAGGGCGCGAGACCGGTCATCCGGAAAATTTCCAGTAGCGGATCATGAGGCCGAGCAGAACGAGGGCAGCGAGGAGCAGGACGCCGAGGATTTGGGTGCGATTCAGCTTCATGGCTGCAGTGAAGGTATCGAATACGGGCCGGGATATCAATTTCGGATTGCTCGCGGCTGGGCATCGAGAAAGAGAAAGATTTG
>DASWVE010000179.1:0-21818 GCA_036401315.1 Candidatus Acidiferrales bacterium | reverse complement strand
AATGCTGCGGGCGAAATCAGATTTTTCCAGTCCAGAGTGAACGAGCCGGAGGCTGGGTACTCCCGGGGGTTGTTGCAGATTTCTTTTCTTACTGGGTTTTGCCAGATGTAGTTGGCTACCGATTCCCCGTGATCACTTTCGCGGAGGATGTGGTCGTAAAATTTCTTCTGCCATAACGTTCGGCCGTGCGCGGTTTGGTAATCGTGGGCAGTTTTTTGTTTGAAATCGTGGATGAAATCGAGCAGGTTGGCGGATGGATTCAGGCCGCGAGCGAGAAAGTGGAGGTGGTTAGGCATGGCGCAGTAGGCGTCGATGGCGAAATTGTATTCGGTGGATTTTTCGCGGAGGACGTGGATTAGCAACGTGACGGTGGCGGGATTAGAAAATAGGGGATGGCGTTTTTCGCAACACATGGTGATGAAATAGCGGCGTTGGCCGAGGTAGTGGGCGGAGGGGAGACGGATGCTTTCGTGGTGACGATGCATGGGGGCGGTTGACGGCGAGATTACACCCGCAGGACAGATGGGACGATAAATTTGTGGTTGCGGCCGGTGGTATTCGCGAAGGAGAGAAAATCAAAGACAACGTCAACTGGCCCAACTGAAGCTGGCCGCTACAGGTGGCGGGGCGAGAATCGCGGCGGGTGGGGTCGGCAGTTGACAGGGCAGGAGATCGCGATGTGTTGTTCGCGGCTCGGTTTGGTTGACTTAGGTCGCGGTCTCTCATAACCTTTCAGGCTTCTCGCGAACCCCAAATTTATGTTTAAGGATGCTTAGACTGCATGGCGGATCTGAAATTACCTACGCGGGCGGAAGATTTCTCGGAGTGGTACAACCAGCTGGTGATTCGGGCGGAGCTGGCGGATTATGCGCCGGTGCGCGGGTGCATGATTGTGCGGCCGTACGGGTGGGCGCTGTGGGAGAACATTACGGCGCAGCTGGACCGGCGGTTCAAGGCTACGGGACACGTCAACGCGGCGTTTCCGATGCTGATTCCGCGGAGTTTTATCGATAAGGAAAAATCTCATGTGGCGGGATTTTCGCCGGAATTGGCGGTAGTGACGCACGGCGGCGGGGAAGAGCTGGAAGAGCCGCTAGTGATCCGGCCGACTTCGGAAACGATTATTGGCTGGGCGTATTCGAAATGGATTCAGTCGTACCGCGATTTGCCGGTGCTGATCAATCAGTGGAACAGCGTGGTGCGTTGGGAGCTGCGGACGAAACTTTTTTTGCGGACTTTGGAATTTTTCTGGCAGGAAGGGCACACCGCGCACGCGACACAGGAGGAAGCGGAAGCGGAGACGCGGCAGATGCTGGACATCTATACGGATTTTGCGATGAAGGAAGCGGCGGTGCCCGTAATTCCCGGCAAAAAATCGGATGCGGAGCGATTCGCGGGGGCGGACCGGACGTATTCGATCGAAGCGATGATGGGCGACGGCAAAGCGTTGCAGGCCGGGACTTCGCACAACCTGGGGCAGAATTTCGCGAAGGCGTTTGAGATTAAGTATTTGGCCAGCACGGGCGTGCAGGAGTTTTGCTGGACGACTTCGTGGGGGCTTTCGACGCGGTTCGTCGGGGCGATCATCATGGTGCATGGCGATGACCAGGGCTTGATTTTTCCGCCGCGGCTGGCGCCTTACCAGATCGTCATCGTGCCGATTTACAAGACGGATGAAGAAAAAATTGCGGTGATGGAATGTGCGCGGCGGATGCGCGCGGAGCTGGTCGACGCGAATATTCGCGTGAAGCTGGACGAGCGCGAAGGGTCGAGTCCGGGATTTAAGTTTAACGACTGGGAAATGCGCGGCGTTCCGTTGCGCATGGAACTCGGGCCCAAGGACGTAGCCAAGAATTCGGTGGTGCTGGCGCGGCGGGATAAGCCGGGCAAAGAAGGGAAGACGTTCGTCGACCAGCACGGGATTACGGGGGCGGTGAGCGCGCTGCTGGTGGAGATTCAACAGGCGCTGTTCGATCGCGCGCTGGCGTTTCGCAAGGCGAATACGCACGAGCCGGCGGATTACGCGGAGTTCAAGACGGCGGTGGAGAAGGGGTTCGCGTTTTCGTGGTGGTGCGGGAACGCCGACTGCGAGGCCAATATTAAGGAAGAGACCAAAGCGACCATGAGATGCATCCCTTTGGAGCAGCCGGGCGGCAGCGGGAAGTGCATCCATTGCGGGCAGGCGGCTAGCGAAAAGGCAATTTTCGCGAAGGCGTATTGAGTTAGGTAAGGCGCGTACTAGGACTAACACCGTCTCAAAGGCCCGTAACCCATTCTTCCGCCTGTACATGCGGAACATACGCGCCCGTTTACTCATTCAGAACACACGGTTTAACCTTCTGTTTCGCCCCGCGAGCGAAGTGTTACGATGGCGTCACTGCTATTCGTTCCTGGGGTGATGATTCTGATGGCGCAACGCAATCGCAATTCGCAACGCGGCGGGTCAAGGATCAGCTCGATTCTGATGCTGGTGGTTCTCGGCGTGATGGCCTTTGCCGCGTTTCGCATCGTCCCGGCTTATTTCGCCGATTACCAGCTGAACGACGCGATCACTACGGAAGCGCGCTTCGCGATGGTGAACCGCAAGGCTGCGGCCGACGTGCAGGACGACGTCTGGAAGAAGGTGCAGGAACTGGGCATCCCGGCGAAGAAGAACGACATTGTGGTCAGCTCCGAGCAGGGCAACGTAAAGATCAGCGTGAATTACACCGTTCCGGTCGACCTGGTCGTGATGCAGAAGGATTTGCAGTTCCACGATTCGGCCGATAACAAACCGCTGTAGCTCTTTCGCGCGATTGTTTTGGCAGCACTACCCACCCTTCATTGATTCCAACGCTTTCCAACGAACATTTTATTTTGCGGCGAACGCGACACGGGGCGCTGATTCGGTGCAGGCACGCGCGGGCGACATTTGGCATCGCTCCGCCCATCATAACGTGTGACAATTTGTGGCGTCTAACCTAGCAGCGGCGAGCGAGTGGAGAACAAGTTGCGGATCCGCATTACCCCTGGTTTCTGGACGTCGCGCATCGGGCTGGCCATTCTCGGGAGCGTCCTGCTCCTATTTATTGTGGGCACTTCGGTCTTTGCCTACTACTACATCAAATTTGGGAAGCTGATCGACGAGCGGCTGACTGGGCAGATCTACCAGAACACGTCGCGGGTGTTCAGCGCGCCGAGCCATATTTACACCGGCGAGAAGCTGACCGCCGCGGATCTCTCGACTTATTTGCTGCGCGCTGGGTATCAGGAAAGCGAGGTAGAGGGTGCGCCGGGCGTGTTTGTGACTAAAGGCGCGACGATTGAGATTCGGCCTTCCAGTGCTTCTTACTTCCACGGCGGGAACGCGCTGCGGGTGGTGTTCGCGGGCGGCGCGGTGGCGAAGATTTCGCAGTTGAATGATGGCATGGCGCGGGATTTCGCAGATTTGGAGCCGGAGGTTATTACCAACCTGTTCGATAGCTCGCGCGAGAAGCGGCGCATCGTGCGGTTTGAAGACTTGCCCAAGGACATGATCGATGGGGTTTTGGCCGCGGAGGACAAGCGGTTCTTTGAGCATGGCGGGCTGGATATTGTGCGGGTCTTTGGCGCGGCGCTGGCGGATATGCGGCGGGGGCAGAAGGCGCAGGGCGCGAGCACGATCGACATGCAGGTGGCGCGGAGTTTCTTTTTCACTACGAAGCGCGAATGGCGGCGCAAGGTGAAAGAAGTATTGATGGCGATCGAGATCAACGAGCGCTATTCGAAGCAGCAGATTTTCGAGTTGTACGCCAATGAAGTGTATTTGGGGAATCGCGGAAGTTTTGCGATTCGCGGATTCGGCGAGGCGGCTGAGGCTTATTTTGGCAAGGATGTGCGCGAATTGACGCTGGGCGAGGCGGCGTTCCTGGGCGGGATCATTCGCGCGCCGAACCGGTACGCGTCGGCCGAGCGGCATCCAGAGCGCGCGGAGGAATCGCGCGACCGCGTGCTGGCCCAGATGGTCGAAGACAATTACGTGACGCAGGATCAGGCGGACGCGGCGAAGAAATTGAAGCTGCATTTCGTGAATGGCGGGTCGAGCAGCAGCTCGGCGCCGTATTTTGTGGATATGGTTAAGGATCATTTGCTGGAACATTTTTCGGAGCAGGATCTGGAGTCGCAAAGTTTCCGGGTTTACACCACGCTGGACCCGCAGTTGCAGCGGGCGGCGAATACCGCGGTGCAGATTGGCGGCGAGCAGGTCGACAAGCTGCTGGCGAAGAAATACGCGGCGTGGAAGAAAGCGAAGCCGGGAGAGCCTCCGCCGCATGTGCAGATTGCGTTGGTCGCGATGGATCCGCAGACCGGGGAAATTCGCGCGTTGATTGGCGGACGGAATTATGGCGAGAGCCAGTTGAATCATGCGCTGGCGCGGCGGCAGCCGGGTTCGGTGTTCAAGCCGTTTGTGTACGCGGCGGCGTTCGATGATGTGGTGCAAAATGTGCAGCCGACCGTTACTCCCGTGACGACCGTTGACGACGTACCGACGACTTTCGACTTCGACGGGAAGGAATACACGCCGGACAACTACGGCGAAGAATTTTACGGGACGGTCATGGTGCGGGATGCGCTGATTCATTCGCTGAACGTGGCGACGGTGAAGGTCGCGGAGATGATCAGCTACCGGCGGGTGGTTACGGTGGCGCGGCAGATGGGACTGGGCAACAACATTCAGCCGACCCCTGCGGTGGCGCTGGGCGCTTATGAGATGACGCCGATCGATGTGACGGCGGGCTACACGGCGTTCGCTAACAACGGCACGCGGGCCGAGCCGCTTTTTCTGCGCAGCGTGATGGCTGCGGACGGCACGGTGGAAGAGACTTCGGGGCCGCGGACGCATGCGGTGCTCGACCCGCGGGTGGCGTATCTGACGACGAGCATCATGAAGGACGTGATCAATCGCGGCACGGGCGTCACGGTGCGTTCGATGGGTTTCACGCCGATTGCGGCGGGGAAGACAGGAACCTCGCGCGACGGCTGGTTCGCGGGGTTTACTTCAAATTTGCTGTGTGTGGTGTGGGTGGGGTTTGACGATAACCGCGACCTGGGGCTTTCGGGGAGCCAGTCGGCCGCGCCGATCTGGGCTGAGTTTATGAAGCGCGCGGTGACTTTGCCGGAATATAAAAATTCCACGGATTTCGAGCAGCCGGAAGGCGTGATTCAGGAAATGATCGATCCGCAGACGGGCCAACTGGCTTCGTCGGCTTGCCCGCAGTCGGTGCCGGAATACTTTATTGCCGGGAGCGAGCCGACCCAGGTGTGCGACGGCGGTCACGGCAGCGCCGCACAGGGGACCTGGCTATCGCATCTATTCGGCAAAGGCGGACCGACGAACCCGCCGGCTCCGGGCGGCATTCAGCCCAATCCGCCAGCAAACGGGTCGGTAAACAACGGCGGGACCAACTCCCAGGCAAGCGGCCAGGGAACCGACCCAAACGCCGACGCCGAAGCCAAAAAGAAAAAGGGGCTTCTTGACAAGGTTTTTGGTATCTTCGGGTCAAGCAAGAAGCCTGCGGACTCCCCAAAGCCACAACCGCAACCGTAGGCGAAAGCGCGGAAGGAGAAGGCAATGGGTCGAACGACTCTTTTTGCCGTATTGCTGGCCATGACGCTGGCAATTTCGAGTAGTGCGCATCAGACTCCCACCACGGTAAGCGCTCACGAAGTTCACGGCAGCGCCGGCGCATCTTCCAGCTACAACATCATGCAGGCTTCGCCTTCGGCGGCGGAGCAGCGTGGGCAACTGGAAATGCGCGCGGACATCATGATGGCGCGCAAGGAATTTCCCACCGCGGTCACGGTTTACATGCAGGTTCTGAACCTGGATCCGAAGAACGCCGAAATCATGAACAAGATCGGCGTGGCCTACCAGCAGATCGGCGACCTGGACCGCTCGGGCCGGTTCTACAAGCGCGCGATTCACGCGAACAAGGACTTCGCCAGTGCGGTGAATAACTACGGAACGGTTGAGTACGAGAAGAAGCACTATGGCAAATCGATTACCTTGTACAAGAGGGCCATCGTGCTGCGTCCGGAGTTGCCCACTTTGTACAGCAATCTGGGCTACGCTTACTTCTGCAACAAGGAATATCCCGAAGCGCTGAAGTCGTTCGAAGATGCGCTGGCTTTGGATCCCACTGTTTTCGATCGCAAGGCCAACGGCGGCACGGTGGTGCAGCAGCGGTCGACGCCTGATCCCGGATTGTTCTATTTCTTCGTGGCCAAGTCGTACGCGCAACGCGGGGACGCGGAACGCTCCGCGCATTATCTGAAGCTGGCGCGCGACGACGGTTATCCTGGATTGCTGACGGCGCAGACTGATCCGGCATTTGCCAAAGTGATCAAGGATCCGGGCGTGCAGGAAGTGCTGCATGTGGCTCCGGCTTACGCGACCACCACGGCGAAGAAGACCAGCCCGACTGGCCCGGCTAACCAGAACTAGCTCGGGTTCAGCTTGGGTGCTGAGAGGGCCTGCTGGACGGGCGGAAGGTCTGCTTTTTTTTCGGCGTGACGCGCCTGAACCTGCGTTGATTTGGCCCACAAGAAATCGCCGTTTATCTGGGTACTTGCTATAATGCTGCGCAGGATGGCCCTTCGTTCATCGCGGTTTTTGTGGTTTTTTCTGTGTGCCGCGCTTCTTTCCTTTTTCGTTATTTCCCGTACGGCCAATTCGCAAGCGATGGCTCCGGCGTCTTCCACGCCGGCGAGCAGCAATGTGGTCGAGCTGCGCATCGACGGCGAGATCGAGCCGATTCTGGCCGATTATATTGTGGCGGGAATTGACCGCGCGAATGGCGAGCATGCCAGTTTAATTTTGATCACCATTGATACGCCGGGCGGGTTGGATACTTCGATGCGCGCGATTATTCAGGCTATTTTGCGCTCGCCGGTGCCGGTGGTGACTTATGTTTATCCCACAGGCTCGCGTGCCGCTTCGGCTGGATTTTACATTTTGCTTTCGGCCGATGTGGCCGCGATGTCGCCGGGGACGGAGACGGGAGCCGCTTCGCCCATCGTGGAAATCGGCGGACAGGTGGCGCAGATCGACGAGACGCTGCGGAAGAAAATCGTTAATGATGCGCTGGCTTACCTGCGGAGTTATACGAGCAAGCGCGGGCGGAATGTGGACCTGGCGATGACCGCGGTGACCGACGCGAAAGCTTTTAGCGACAAGGAAGCGCTGGACGGCAAGCTGATCGATATCGTTACGGCGTCGAAGGAAGATTTGCTGGCGCAATTGAACGGGCGGACGATCACGCGTTTCGACGGCACTTCAACGAAACTGGAACTGGCGCACCCCATCGTGAATGCTTACGAGATGACTGGGCGCGAAAAGTTTTTGAGCCGCATCGTGCAGCCCGATGCGTTTTTCATTCTGCTGATCCTGGGCGTGCTGGGCTTGTATGTGGAATTCACGCATCCGGGCGCGTTCGCTCCGGGCGTGATCGGCGGCATCGCGCTGGTGCTGGCGCTGTTCGCCATGCATCTGCTGCCGATTAATTTTGCGGGCGTGCTGCTGATTGTTTTGGCCATGGCGCTGTTTGTGCTGGAAGCGAAGTTCCCGACGCATGGCGTGCTGGGCGTGGGAGGAGTGGTGGCGATGGTTTTGGGCGCGCTGTTTCTGATTCGCTCGCCATTGACGGGCATGGGCGTGAGCATCTCGACCGCGCTGGCGGTGGTGATTCCCTTCGGGATCATCGTGATTATTCTGATGCGGCTGGTGCTGCGTTCGCGCGACTGGAAAGTTTCGACGGGCAAAGAGGAATTGATCGGGGAAGTAGGCGAAGTGCGGGCCGCGGTGGGTTCCGGGCAGAATCCGGACGACATGGGGTCGGTGTTCGTGCACGGCGAATTGTGGCGGGCGGCGACGCGTCCGGGCGAAAGCATTCCGGAAGGCGCGCGGGTGCGGGTGAAACGGGTGAAGGGCCTGACGCTTGAAGTGGAGCCGGTCGAATCGCGGTCGTAAGGCGCCGGCGCTAGCAAGGCAGTTACCAGAATTGTTTAGCAGGTACGAAGAGGCGGAGGCAGGTTCATGGATTTCATCACGATTCTTTTCGGCGTAGCAGTTCTGATTTTTTTGTTCTGGCTGGTGAATTCGGTTTACGTCATCAAGGAATGGGAACGCGGGGTGGTGCTGCGGCTGGGGCGCATGCAGCCGGAACCGAAGGGCGCGGGCTTGCAGCTGGTATTTTTCCCGATCGACAAACTGACCCGAATTTCTTTGCGAATTGAAACACTGGACGTGCCACCGCAGGACGTGATCACGCGCGACAACGTCTCGGTGAAAGTAAATGCGGTGTGCTATTTCCGCGTGGTCGACGCCAATCTGGCGCTTTCGCAAGTGCAAAATTATCTCTATGCGACATCGCAGCTGGCCCAGACCACGCTGCGCAGCCTGGTGGGGCAGTTCGAGTTGGACTCGATTCTATCGGAGCGCGAAAAGGTTAACTCCAAGCTGCAACAAATCCTTGACCAGGATACGGAGCCTTGGGGTATCAAGGTAACCAAGGTTGAGGTCAAACAAGTCGACATTCCGGAGAATATGCAGCGCGCGATTGCCCGCCAGGCAGAAGCGGAGCGGGAACGTCGCGCTAAAATTATTCATGCGGAGGGCGAATTTGAAGCTTCGGCCAAGCTGGCGGAGGCCGCCGGAGTTCTGGAAAAAGAGCCCGCTGCGATTCAGCTGCGTTATTTGCAGACCTTGACGGAAATTGGGGTGGAGAAAAACACGACGATTGTTTTTCCGCTGCCGATCGATTTGATTTCGCAGTGGGTGAAGCAGTTGGGAGGGAAGTAGGCAAGCAATGGCGGGGAACGGAAAACGCGGCGGCGGTGGCGACCGGGTACTCGAGAGCCGGCATTTGGTCGGCTTGTTTCTCGGGGTGGTGTTGCTGTGCGGCGTTTTCTTTACTTTGGGATACGTGATGGGCCGCACGCAATTTGGCGGCGCGGTGAAGGCGGATTCGGGTAGCGCGAAAACTTTCGGCCCGGCGGCGGTTCCGGCGAAATCCGCGGCGAAAGAAACGCCCGAAGCGGCGTCGAAGCCGGCACCCGATGGCGGCTGGGATTTTTATCCTTCGAGTGGGAAGGCCGCGAACAATCATCTGGAGCCGGCCGTTCCGGCTGCGGCTCCGGCGAAATCGTCCGCGCCGGCCGTGCCAGTTTCTTCGAAGAAAAACGCGAACAGCCCGCCGGCGGCCGCCACGAAACCCGCCGTCGCAGTGAAGGAGCCGGCGCGATTTCAGGCGCCGGCGCTGGGGAAGAATTCGATTGTCTTGCAGGTGGCCGCGACCAAGCAGCAGCGCGACGCTTTGGATATGGCGGACATTTTGCAGAAGAAAAAATTTCCTTCGTTTGTGGCCAGTTCGCCGGCCGACACTTTCTATCACGTGCAGGTCGGCCCCTATCCCGATCTCGCCTCCGCTGAAGCCGCTAAACGCGCGCTCGAACAGCTCGGTTTCAAGTCTATAATTAAGCGTTAATGAAATTGCCCCGTTACGCGCGAGTTTTGCTCGCCATCGGTAGTGGTGCCGCGCTCGGCCTGGCTTTTCCCAATTACAATTTTTATTTGCTGGCGTGGGTGGCGATGGGCCTGCTGGTGCTGGCTTCGGTAGACGCGCCGCTGAAGGAAGCGCCGTTGTATGGATTTCTGCACGGGCAAGTTTTTTATCCGGTGTGCCTGCCGTGGGTGGATACGGTGATGCGGCAGTACGGGAATATCGATCCGTGGATCGCGGCGGCTTTTGTGGGACTGATTGGATTTATCGGCGGGTTGATTTGCACTGTTTTTTCTACGGGCGTGGCGTTGGCTTCGCGGCGAAGCAAAGTGTTGGCTTGCGTGGTGGCGCCGTTTTTGTGGACGACGCTGGAATATTTCCGGACGAACATTCCGATTATTGGGTCGTCCTGGGATTTGTCGGGGTATCCGGCGGCGCATAGTTTGGCGTTGCTGCAGATCACTAGTGTTACTGGGATTTATGGTTTGTGCTTTTTGATTGCGGCTTATGGGTCGTTGTTGGCTTACGCGGTTTTGACGCGTACGCGTTTTGTTTTAGTGATGGCCAGCGTGGTGACCATTGTGCTGCTGGTCGCGGTGATGGTTGGACCTTATCTGGTTCCGGCGGCCACGCCGCGTTATGTGGCGCATTTGGTGCAGACCAATTTTCCGCAGTCGGAGAGTTATCCGCCGGATTGGCTGACGGCGCATGCCGGCGAATTGGACGAGCTGGAAAAAATCAGCGTGGATGCGGCGCGGGCGCAGCCGGGGATGATTGTTTGGCCGGAGGTGCCGGCACCGTTTAGCCTGCAGGAACCCTTGTTTGCCGATCGCGCGGCGCGGATTGCGCGTGATGCTGATAATTATTTTTTGGTCGGCGTGGTGGATTGGAAGAATGTGGCGGGGAAGTGGCTGGCTTCAAACAGCGCGGTGCTGATCAATCCCGCGGGGCAGCGGGTTTATTCCTACGACAAAATTCATCTGCTGCCGTTTGGGGAGTACGTGCCCTTGCGCGGATGGCTGACGTTTGCCAAACGGCTGACTGCCGACATTTCGGATTTCACGCCGGGATCGACGTACAGCGTGGGTTCGATCCCGCAGGGGAAGTTTGGCGCGTTCATTTGTTATGAGGCGATTTTTCCTTCGGAGGTGCGGCAGTTCACGGCGAATGGCGCGCAGCTCTTGATTACGATTTCGAATGACGGGTGGTTTGGGCGGTCGTCGGCGCCGGAGCAGCATATGTTCATGGCACGGGTGCGCGCGGTGGAGAACCGGCGGTGGCTGCTGCGGGATACTAATAATGGATATACGGAATCTATCGATCCTTATGGACGGACGGCGGCGCAACTGGCCATCGATATTCGGGGGCAGCTTTCGGCGCCTTATGATTTTCGCAGCGATTTGACGCCCTATGCGCGGTTTGGGGATTGGTTTTCGTGGATGTGCATTGTGGTGACGTTGGTGCTCCTGGGATTGGCGCTGTTTAAGCGCGCGTCTTCGACGCCGCGCTGAATCGATCAAGCGTGAACGGGCTCTTGACGCTTCAGCGTGGGTAAGGCCCTGATGGACTTGCCGGCCTTTTCCTGCGCGCGACGGAGTTCGTAGAGGCTTTGCAGGTTGAGCCAAAACTGAGCGCTGGTGCCGAAGAAGTGTCCGAGGCGCAGCGCGGTGTCGCCCGTTACGCTGCGCGTTCCGTTTAAAATTTGTGTGACTCGATTGGTTGGCACGCGGAGCTTGCGCGCGAGTTCGGCGGCGCTCATATCCAGTGCTTCCAGTTCTTCTGCTAGGTGCTCTCCGGGATGGATTGCAGTCACGGCCATGTGATTTCTCCTAGTGATAATCGACAATTTCGACGTTGGACGGACCCGGCGCGTGGCCGGCGGTCCATTCAAAACAAATGCGCCATTGGTCGTTGATGCGAATGCTGAATTGCCCGCGTCGGTCGCCCTTGAGGGCCTCGAAACGGTTGCCGGGCAGAGCGGCCAAGTCTTGCAACGAAGCGGCGGCCTCAAGTCGATCGAGTTTGAGGCGGGCGGGTCGCTCGAAGCCGGAGAAGGCCTTCACCGGTTTACCGGCAGCGAAATTCCGAGTCCTCTGGTCGCGATAGCTGAGGATCACGGGTTCAGTCTAGCGCTTGTGACGAGTTACGTCAAGCGTAACGACGGTGTCGTCGTGGCGATCCCGATGTGGGCTGCTGGATGAGATCCTTCGCTGCGCTCAGGATGACGGCTGCGGGGCGGGGGCGCGCCGAGGGCGCGGGGTAGAACACGCGTCGGTGATGCGGCGGCGGATTTGGATTTTCGTATTTCGATTTTCGCAGTTACAATTCTTTTATGGCTGAGCATATTGAGGATTTGCAGCACCGGTTTACGGAACTGAAGAAACGCGTCGACGTGGTGCGGAGTTTTCTTTGACGTGGAGCGCGCCCGCCAGCAAATCGTAGCGCTTGAAGCGAAAACCAGCGATCCAAATTTTTGGGGCGACCAGGCCAAAGCGCAATCCACTTTGCAGCAGCGCAAGGTGGTCGAAGACCGTCTGACCGCGGACGCGGGGTTGAATACGCGGGTCAGCGACATCGAGACCTACATCAGCATGGCGCAGGAAGAGGCGGACGATGCGCAACGCAATTCTTTGCTGGTGGATGTCGACAAGGAACTGATCTCGACGGACGCGTATCTTTCAGAGCTGGAGACGAAAGTCTTGATGTCGGGCGAGACGGACCAGCTGAACGCGATTATCACCGTAAAACCCGGAGCCGGCGGGACGGAATCGCAGGACTGGGCGGAAATGCTGTTGCGGATGTATTTGCGTTGGGCGGAGCAGAGAGGCTTCAAGGCGACGATTCTGGATTCGACGCCGGGGGAAGAGGCGGGGATCAAATCCGCTACAGTGCAGATCGAAGGCGAGAACGCCTTCGGACTTTTGTCCGGCGAAAGCGGGGTGCACCGGTTGGTGCGGATTTCGCCGTTCGATCAGGCGGCGCGGCGGCACACTTCGTTTGCTTCGGCGTTCGTGATTCCGGAGATTGACGACCGGATCGAGATCAACATTAAGCCGGACGATTTGCGTATCGATACGTTTCGGGCCGGTGGACACGGCGGACAGAACGTGAATAAGGTGGAATCGGCGGTGCGGATTACGCATTTGCCGACGAACACCGTGGTGCAATGTCAGAATGAGCGCAGCCAGCACAAGAATCGCGAAATCGCGATGAAGGTTTTGCGTTCGCAGCTATATGAATTGGAGCTGGAGAAGCGGCGGGAGGCTTTGAATAAGCTGGACGCTTCGAAGCCGGAGATCAGTTTTGGCAGCCAGATCCGGTCGTACACGATGCAGCCGTATCAGTTGATTAAGGACCATCGGACGAAGGTGGAGCGCGGGGACGTGCAGAAGGTGCTCGACGGGGACATTGACCCGTTTATTCGATCTTACCTGCTATACCGTCGCGATTTGCAACATCCCAAGGAATCGTAGAAATCGGCAAAATCATGGCCGATTTCTGGACGGGGAAACTTTAATGCAGCGGATTTCTGGGCCGGCGGTGGCGCATTTCCGGGTCGCGGGCGTCCGTTCAACCGGCATTTAAGGCCTTTCGCTGCATCGAATTGACACCTTTCGAAGGCGCGTGATAGCCTTTCTTTTTGGATTTAACCAACGAAGGCGCACTTAGGCCCCCTATTTGCCTTTCATTCCGCTGGAGGATACTGTCTTGGCGCATGCCGACGAACGCTTCTTATTTACCTCGGAGTCTGTCACCGAGGGCCATCCCGACAAAATAGCCGACCAAATTTCTGACGCCGTGCTGGACGCGGTGCTGACCGACGACCCGAAGGGCCGCGTGGCTTGCGAGACCCTGGTGACCACCGGACTGGTGGTGGTCGCGGGCGAGATTACGACTTCGACTTACGTTGATTTCTCCGACCTGGCGCGCGAAGTGATCCGCGACGTGGGCTACACCCGCGCGAAGTACGGATTCGACGCGGAAACCTGTGGAGTCATTTGCACCATTCACAAGCAGTCTCCGGATATCGCGATGGGCGTAGATACCGGCGGCGCCGGCGACCAAGGCCTGATGTTCGGCTTTGCCTGCGACGAGACTCCCGAGCTGATGCCCATGCCGATTCAATTGGCGCACAGCCTGACGCACAAGCTTTCGGAAGTTCGCAAGAAGGGCGTGGTTGATTTCTTCCGTCCCGATGGAAAGTCGCAGGTGACTGTGGAATACGTCGACGGGCGGCCGGCGCGCGTCGATAGCGTGGTGATTTCGACGCAGCACAGCGACAAAGTTTCGCTGAAGGATTTGCAGGTCGCGGTTCGCAAGCACGTCATCGACGCGGTGGTTCCCGCGGAGTTGGTCGACAAGAACACCAAATATCACATCAATCCGACTGGGCGTTTTGTGACCGGCGGACCGATGGGCGACGCGGGGTTGACTGGACGCAAAATTATCGTCGACTCGTACGGCGGTTACAGCCGGCACGGCGGCGGCGCGTTCTCCGGGAAGGATCCAACGAAGGTGGACCGCTCGGCGTGCTACATGGCGCGTTACATTGCGAAGAATTTGGTCGCGGCGGGACTGGCCACGAAAGTGGAAGTGCAGCTGGCTTACGCGATTGGCGTGGCCGAACCGGTTTCGGTGATGGCCGATACTTTTGACACTGGAACGATTCCCAATTCGCAGATTACCGAACTGATTCGCGCGTTCTTCAAGCTGACGCCGAAGGACATTATCGAAACGCTCGACTTGCGGCGTCCGATTTATCGCGCGACCGCGGCTTACGGCCATTTCGGCCGCAAGGGACCGGGGTTCACGTGGGAGAAGACGGACAAGGCCGACGCGATTCGCAAGGAAGCAGGTAGCCGTGGCGCGGTGGTAGCGGCGCGCAGCTAAACTAACGGAATTCGACTTAATCAATTCAAAAGCAATTTAAAAACCCAGAGAGGTTCCAGTGGAAACAGCAACGAAGCTTGCAGGAGACGTAAAGGACATTTCGCTCGCCGAAAAGGGCAAGCGCAAGATCGAGTGGGCCAATCAGCAGATGCCGGTGCTGCAATTGATCCGCAAGCAGTTCATCAAGGACCAGCCGTTGAAGGGCATTCGCATGTCGGCGTGCTTGCACGTGACCAGCGAAACCGCGAACCTCGCTATCACTTTGCGTGACGGCGGCGCGGACTTGGTTCTCTGCGGCTCGAATCCGTTGTCGACGCAGGATGAAGTGGCGGCGTCATTGGTGAAGGATTACGGAATTCCGACCTACGCCATCAAGGGCGAAGATAATGCGACTTACTACGCGCACATCGCCGCGGCGATCGACCACAAGCCGCAGATTACGATGGACGACGGCGCGGACCTGGTTACCGAGTTGCTGACTAAGCATCCGGAACTGGTGAAGGGCGTGATCGGCGGCACGGAAGAGACGACGACCGGCGTGATTCGCTTGCGCGCGATGGCCAAGGACGGCACGTTGAAGTATCCAGTCATCGCGGTGAACGACGCGCTGACCAAGCATTTGTTCGACAATCGCTACGGCACGGGTCAATCGACCATCGATGGCGTGATTCGCGCGACCAACATGTTGATCGCGGGCATGCGGGTGGTCGTGGCGGGCTACGGCTGGTGCGGACGCGGCGTGGCGATGCGGGCGAAGGGCCTGGGCGCGGATGTGATCGTGACTGAGATCAATCCGACGCGCGCGCTGGAAGCGATCATGGACGGTTTCCGGGTGATGCCGATGGCCGATGCGGCCAAGATCGGCGAAATTTTCATCACGGTGACCGGCAACAAATCGGTGCTGGCGCATGAACATTTCGAAAAAATGAATGATGGCGCGGTGATCTGCAACTCGGGACACTTCAACGTCGAAATCGATATTCCGGCGCTGGAGAAGCTTTCGAGCGGCAAGAAAGTGGCGCGGCCTTTCGTCGACGAATACGCGATGAAAGATGGCCGCAAGATTTACCTGCTGGGCGAAGGGCGTTTGATCAATCTGGCTGCCGCCGAAGGCCACCCGGCGGTGGTGATGGATATGAGCTTCGCGAACCAGGCGTTGGCGTCGGAATATATGGTGAAGAACGCGAAGGACCTGAAGGCTCAGGTTTATTCGGTTCCGGAAAACATCGATCGCCAGATCGCCAAACTGAAACTCGAATCGATGAACGTGCACGTCGACAAGCTGACTGCGGACCAGGAACATTACCTGGCCAGCTGGAACGAAGGCACGTAGTCGCGGCGCGTTGTTCCAATTTACGTTCGTAAAGGGCCGGTCTCAGACCGGCCCTTTTTTTTTGAGACCTAGCTAGCTTTCGACAGGGAACGGCGGTGCGGCATGGTGGGGTTCTTTCTTGAATCCGGATTGGAGGCGGCGGACGAGGACGTAGAGCACGGGGATGAAGATTAGATTTAGGAAGGTGGAAGCGATCATGCCGCCGAAAACGGTGGTGCCTACGGAGCGGCGGCTGATGCGGCCGGCGCCTTCGGCTACGACCAGCGGCAGCACGCCGAGGATGAAGGCGAACGAGGTCATGAGGATGGGGCGGAGGCGAATGCTGGCGGATTCGATGGCGGCGTCGATGATGCTGCGGCCTTTTTCGCGGAGCTGCTCGGCGAATTCGACGATTAGAATCGCGTTTTTGCTGGAAAGGCCGATGAGCATGACCAGGCCGATCTGGCAGTAGACGTCGTTGTCTTGGCCGCGTAGCGCTTGCGCGCCGATGGCGCCGAGCAGCGCGGTGGGCACGGCGAGTAGCACGATGAAGGGCAGCGAAAAACTTTCATACTGCGCGGCGAGCGTTAGATAGACGACCAGGATGCCGAGGCCGAACAGCACGATGGCCTGGCTGCCTGACTGAATTTCTTCCAGCGACAATCCGGTCCATTCGTAGGCGAAACCCGGTGGTAGCGTTTTCTTGGCCAGGTTATCCATTGCGGCAATCGCGTCGCCGGAGCTTTTTCCTGGGGCGGCCGAGCCGTCGATTTCGGCGTAACGGAAAAGATTGTAGTGGCTGATGACCTGGGGCGAGGCGTCCTGCTTCAGGACGACGAGATTTTCGAGCGGAACCATCGTGCCTTTGTCGGAGCGGACGTAATATTGCTTGATGTCGCGCGCTTCGGAGCGGAACTGCCGGTCAGCCTGGACGTAGACGCGATAGGCGCGATTATTGAATTCGAAATCGTTGACGTAGACCGAGCCCATGTAGACCTGCAGCGCGTCGGTAATCTGGTTCAGCGAGACGCCGAGGGCCTTGGCTTTTTCGCGGTCGAAGGTCAGCACATACTGCGGATCGTTGGCGCTGAAGCTGGTAAACAGACCGGTTAGACCCGGATCTTTGTTTCCTTCCTGAATGACTTTTTGGGTGGCGTCGGAAAGCGCCTGGATCGACGAGCCGCGTTGGTCTTCGAGCACGAATTGGAACCCGCCGAATTGGCCGAGGCCTTGCACCGCGGGAGGGGCGAAGGGAATTACCTGCGCGCCTGAAATCGAAGACAGCGGCCCGCGCAGGCGGTCCAGCACGGCGTTGCCAGAATGTTCTTCGCCTTTGCGCTGATCGAAACCTTTGAGCCCGGCGAAAATCAGCGCGCGGTTGGAGGCGCTGCCGCCGAAGCTGAATCCGGCGACCGAAAACGCGCTATCCATTTCCGGGACTTTGGCCAGAATGGCTTCGGCCTGGGCGCAAATATTGGTGGTGTATTCGAGCGACGCGCCCGGGGGGCCCTGCACGGCGATGATCAGGTAGCCGCCATCTTCGGCGGGAATGAAGCCCTTGGGCACATGCTGGTAGACGTAATAAGTCAGGCCCAGCACGCAGAAGAATAGAAGCACCGCCGCGAATTCGAAACGCAGAATAAAGCGCAGCATTTTCTGGTAGCCGTTGGTGAAGGCGGCGAGCATGTTGTTGAACGCGGCGAAAATCCTGCTGCGGATGATGTGTTCGTGACCCAGAAAAATCGCGGAGAGCGCGGGAGTGAGCGTGAGCGCGTTGAACGCGGAAATCGAAACGGAGAAGGCGATGGTCAGCGCGAATTGCCGGAACAGAATGCCGGTGGTGCCGGGGAAGAATGCTACCGGGACGAAAACGGCGACCAGCACCAGCGATGTGGCCACTACCGCGCCAGCCACTTCTTTCATGGCGATCGAGGCGGCGTTGTGCGGCTCGGAAATTCCTTCGGTAATGTGGCGCTGGACGTTTTCGATGACGACGATAGCGTCGTCGACGACCAGGCCGGTGGCCAGGGTGAGGCCGAACAGCGTGAGCGTGTTGATCGAAAAGCCTAGAATTTTGACGAAGGCCAGGGTGCCGATCAGCGAAACGGGAATGGTGATGGCGGGAATGAAGGTGCTGCGCCAGTCCTGCAGGAAAATGAAAATGACCAGGACGACCAGCACGATAGCTTCGAGCAGGGTGTAGAGCACGTCTTTGATCGATTCGCCGACTACGCTGGTGGTGTCGAAGGCGACGGCGTATTTAATTCCCGGCGGAAAACGCTTCGACAATTTCTCCAGCTCCGCTTTCGCCAACTTGTCCACGGTGAGCGCGTTGGCACCGGGCAATTGCGTTAGGCCAAAGCCCACCGCGTCGTGCCCGTTGAAACGCAGATTGCTGCTGTAGTCTTCGGCGCCGAGCTCGGCGCGGCCCACGTCGCGGAGGCGGACCAGCGTGCCGTCGGTGCCAGTCTTCAAAATTATGTTTTCAAATTCAGAAGGTTCGACCAGGCGGCCGACGGCGCGCACGCTGATCTGGTAGCTCTGCCCGGTTTTCGAAGGCGGCTGGCCGACTTGACCGGCGCTGACCTGCACGTTTTGCTCGGCGAGGGCGCCGAGAACGTCGGTCGCGGTTAAGCTACGCGCGGCCATGCGCAGCGGGTCGAGCCAGAGGCGCATGGAATATTTGCGTTCGCCGAAATTCTGCACGTCGGCGACGCCGGGAACGCGTTTTAATGCGTCACGAACGTAAAGATCCATGTAATTGCTGAGGAACAGGCTGTCGTATTCGCCGTGTTCGGCGTAGACGCCGGCGCCAAAGACGAAATTGCTGGAAGATTTCGCGATGGTGATGCCGGTGGTTTTTACTTCGTTGGGCATGCGGCCGAGGGCCTGGTTCACGCGGTTTTGGACGTCGACGGCGGCGAGGTCGATGTTGCGGCTGATGTCGAAGGTGATGCTGATGCCGCTCGAGCCGTCGTTGCCGCTCGAGGAAGTCATGTACTTCATGCCTTCGACGCCGTTGATTTGCTGTTCGAGTGGCGTGGTGACCGAAGTTTCGACAGCGCGGGCGTTGGCGCCATTGTAAAACGCGCTGACGCTGACTTGCGGCGGAGCTAGATCGGGGAATTGCGCGACGGGAAGCGTGGGAATGGTGACCGCGCCGGCCAAAATGATCAGCAGCGCGCAGACGGTGGCAAAAATCGGGCGGCGAATAAAAAAATCTACAAACATTTCTACGCTGGCCTTTTTACGGCGCGAATAAAACGGGATTCAAACATTAAATCAAGACGGAGTCTTTGCGTTCGAGGCCTGGGGAGTTGCGGTCACCGGCGCGCCGTCGACCAGATCCTGGCCGCCTTCGACCACCACGCGGTCGCCGTCCTTCAGGCCATCGAGCACGGTGTAATTGTTGCCGGTCATGTCGCCCAGCTTGACGACTTTCTGGTGCACGACTTCGGATTTACCGCTGCCGTCGACCACGAAGGCGAAATATTGGCCGTTGATGCGTTGCACGGCGAGAACCGGAATTACCGGACCTTCATGGACGCGCCAGGTGATGCGGGCGCGGGCGAATTGCGAAGTGCGCAGGGTGTCGGAGCTATTTTTTATGGTGGCTTTGGCCAGGATCGATTGGGTGCTGTTGTCGACCTGGGTAGAAATAAAATCGATTTGGCTTTCGGCGATGATGTTGCCCTGGGTGTCGAGCAGTTGGACTTTTTGGCCCATCTTCAGATCTTTGGAGCGCTCGACTGGGACGTTGATGTAGATCTCGAGCGGGCCGGGCTCGTCCACGGTGGTGAGCATGGTGGTGGTGGTGACGCGGTCGCCGACGCGGACCGGAATGTCGCCGACGACTCCGGCGGTCGGCGCTAGAACCTTGTAATACTTCAGCTGGACCTGCTGTTCCTGCACTTGGGAATCGAGCGACTTCAGCTGATGCTGCGCGGTGTCTAGATTTACTTTGGCTTGGTCGTAATCCTGTTTGCTGGAGACGCCGGCGTCGTAGAGTTTCTGCGCGCGTTCCCATTGGACTTGCGCGAAGCGGACGTTGGCTTCTTGCGCGGCGCGCGAGGCTTCCTGGCTGCCGACGGTGGCTTGCTGTTTTAGGGGGTCGATCTGCATCAGCGGGGTTCCGGCTTTTACGCGGTCGCCGGATTTCACGAAGATGTTGGTGACCTGGCCTTCGACCTGCGGATTCACCATGGCGGAGTGGCGGGATTTCAGTGTGCCGAGATATTCGGAAGATTCGGGAATTGAAGTTGGCGCGATCACGGCGGTTTTTACCGGAGTCGCGGGCTGCTGTTGGTTGCCGGCGGCTTGTTTCTGCTCGCATCCGACGGCGAGGATGCCCGCGCAGAACAGAATCGCGGCGAGGGCGGATGCGCCTGGGCGCAGTTTGCCGGCACAGCACAACGGCGTCGCGTTTCGATCGGTTTGAGGCAAATGTGACATTTGGGCGGCGTGAGTTTCGGATGTGACCTGCGTTCGCTGCATTGTACCTTGGCTTAGGCGCTGATTCGAACGCAAAACGACACCCCGGATGCAGGGTATAGACGACGCGCATGGGGAGAAGATAGTTTCGCGATGAGAATTTTCTTACGAAAAGAAGTGATTGAGGCCGGAGCTGGGTGCGGCTTGAAATCGCCGGCGTGTGCTAGAATGCGCGGATGTTTTTGGCGGATTTGAACGTCTGTAGCCGGGCTTCTCGCGTCGATCTTCCGGCCAGCGGCAGTTTTCTTCTGAGCGCACAACTTCGCACGGACCGCAGTGCTAATAACATGAAAATGAATCGCTTACATGTGCGGCCGCGAATTTCGGCGCGGTCCGGGAACTTCCGCGCATGATGCAAACGTGGGCGGATTGGGCCCTCGATACTGCGGCGCGCCGGGGCGCGACGTATGCCGACGTGCGCGTGATGGATATTCGCCAGCGCGACCTCAGCACTAAAAATGGGGAAGTCGGGACGATTCTCGAAACTGAGACGCTGGGAATTGGAATTCGGGTTATCGCTAGCGGGGCGTGGGGATTTGCTTCGACGGACCGGCTGACGCGCGAAGGGGTGCAGGCCTGCGCGTCGGAAGCGGTGGCGATTGCGAAGGCTTCGTCGCTGGCGAAGCGGGAAAATGTTTCGCTGGCGCCGGAAAAAGCTTACGTCGATACCTGGCAGAATCCGTTTCTGAAGGATCCATTCAAAATTCCGGTGGAGCGGCAGATCGATTTGCTGCTGGCTGCGGACCAGGAAATGCGCCGGGTGAAAGGCGTGACGATCGCGGAAGGGTCGATGTCGTTCAAGCGTATCGAGCAGCTTTTTGTTTCCAGCATTGGTTCGCAGATTCATCAGGTGAAGATGCATTCGGGCGCGGGAATTGTGGCGACTACGTTTGCGGAAAGCGAAATTCAGAAGCGGTCATATCCGAATAGTTTTGGCGGGCAGCATGCGCTGCAGGGATACGAGCTGGTTGAGTCTTTGGATCTGGTTGGCAACGCGCAGCGGACCGCGGAAGAGGCGGTGGAGCTGCATCACGCGGTGCAATGCCCTGAAGGTGTTTCTACGGTGATTCTCGGCGGGTCGCAGCTCGGTTTGCAGATTCACGAATCGGTCGGGCATCCGATCGAATTGGATCGCGTGCTCGGGCAGGAAGCGAATTTTGCCGGGATGAGTTTTCTGACAACTGAAAAATTGCGCAAACTGAAATATGGTTCGGACATTGTGAATATCGTGGCCGATGCGCGGCTGGAACACGGTTCCGGGCTGGGGACGTTTGCTTATGACGACGAAGGCGTTCCGGCGCAGTGCATTCCGATTATCACTAATGGCCTGTTCACTGGGTATTTGAGCAATCGCGAGCTGGCGTCTTCGATTGGCGAGACGCGGTCGAATGGGACGATGCGCACGGAGAGTTGGAACCGGCTGCCGATGGTGCGCATGACGAATATCAGCATCAATCCGGGCGAATGGAAATACGACGATTTGATCGCCGATACGGATGACGGGATTTTGATGGAGACGAATCGCTCGTGGTCGATCGACGACCGGCGATACCATTTTCAATTTTCTACCGAGATCGGTTGGGAAATTAAGGGCGGGAAGAAAGGGC
>DASWVE010000178.1:0-62858 GCA_036401315.1 Candidatus Acidiferrales bacterium | reverse complement strand
AAGCTGTTGCGGTTAATTTCATGTTTGGTCCGGAGAGAAGATGCGGCCTAGCTGGCGTGCCGAAGTGGCTGTGGTTGGTCGGTTACCAGTTCTGCGTGCGCGAATAGCCTTTGCAATTCCGTCAGTCCCTGATAATCCGCTTCGCGAATCCTGTTTTCCCGCAAAGTCCGGACCACCCCAGCCTTGTATCCATGCAAATCCAGCTTGATGGCCGTTCGAGGCAGGTTCAGCGGACTTCCAGGCGTGCCCCACGCGGGTCCTTTGTGTATTCCATTGCCGTGAATCATCGCGATGCTCCCACGCTTGCAACGCAGCGTGGCCCAGGAATTCCGCGGATAAATTCGTTCGACCTCTTCGTCGCTGAGCCGTCCGTCGTTCGCTGGAATTCCCAAGTCGCGCGACAAGCGCGGCCGGCACGAACGCACGTCGTAATGATTCGATCCCGGCACATACACCAGCGGCCCCCGCGTGTCGTCGATGTCCACCAGATACACAAATATTTGCACCGAATCCGATTCGTCGTTGTCTTTGTGGAAATTGCTCGAATGGAGCGGCCGGTTATGTGGAAAATCCCGCACCACCGTCACCCGGTACAGCGGCGGTACGTAACCCAGAAAATGTGCCGCGATTTTCAAAATGCTTTCATTGAAAGCGACCGGCAGCACTTCTGGAATCTGCACCAGCGGATCGCGCAGCGCGACGATTTTCTCGCTAGCCGCCAGCTCGTCGTACGAAAGCCCCGCCAGCGAATCGCGCTCCTTCGCCTGCACCGAGTAAGCGCGCAGCGGATCGATCTGCAGGTCACGGAACAACCGGTCCGCCGTCTCATAAATCGAATCGATCAGATCCGCCGGGAAAAAACCGTCAATCAAAGCGTATCCGTGCGTTTGCAGGGATTCCAGGAGCACATTCTCAAATTCGGACAGCGCAAAAATATTTTCGTTTCGGCGAAATACTTCCCGCATCCGGGCGCCCGCGATTTGACGCGAGTAAAACAATCGCGCCTTGCAGATCGCACTGTAAAGATGCGGCTGCCGCCGCACCGCGCTAACCAGAGCGGGCGGACGTGCCGAATTTCCGAGGATTTGTAGACTCATTTTGTCTCAGACCTGCTGGTGTCTCGCGGCCGCTGCAACATCTGCGGCGGGGATGCAGGTGAATACGGTGTTATTTCCTAATAGGAGATACGGGACTAGTCCGACGCTCCAGCCGCCGCGGCGTAGCGCCTTTCCACCACCGCCTCTCCATCCGCTGCCGTCGTTACCGCAATATGCCGCACCGAATCGCACACTTCGATGACTTCGCTCTCCGTCATCTGCGAAAACAACGGAAGCGCCACGCAACGATCCGCCGCATCCTCCGTTCGTGGCAACTCGCGTACCGCCCCTGCGGCGAACTCCGCAAAATAAGGCTGCCGGTGAATGGGAGGGAAATACGCCTGGCACGCGATTCCGCGCGCATGCAGGCAGTTCATCAACAAATCGCGTCGCGGCCGAGGTTGTGAACCCGCGATGCGAATCACATAGGCAAACCAGCTTCGCGTGTCCCTTTGCGGCGCTTCCGGAAGCATCATGCCCGGCGTCGCCGCCAAGTGCCGCGTATACCAGCCAGCCACTCGCGCTCGCTTGGCCAGCAATTCCTGAATCCGTTCCAGTTGTGCCAAACCCAAAGCCGCGTGCAGATCGCTCAGCCGATAATTGAAACCCAGCCGCAAGTGGCTCAGCCATTCCGACCGTTCGTCTCGCCCCTGGTTCCGCAAGCTGCGGCATTCCGCCGCGACCTGCGCATTATCGGTAACAATCATCCCGCCTTCCGCGGTGGTCATTTGTTTGTTGGGATAAAACGCAAACACGGATGCATCGCCAAAAGTTCCCACCGGTTGCCCGCGGTATTCAGCCCCGATCGCCTCGCACGCATCTTCCAGAATCATCAAATCGAATTCCCGCGCGAGCTCGACCATCTCCCCCATCGCGCACGGCTGCCCGAACACATGTACCGGCAGGATCGCCTTCAGGATGTTCCCGGTATGCTTGTGAATGTGCCGAGACTGCAAGCGATCCCAGCGATATTCCTCTGCGATCGTCCGCCGAATCGCCGCCGGATCGATGTTCATCGTTTCCGGATCAATATCTACAAAAACCGGCGTCGCCTTTTCGTACAACAGACAATTCGCCGAAGCCACAAAACTGAACGACGTCGTCAACACATCGTCGCCCTCGCCGATCTCCAGCGCCCGCACGCACAGATGTAACGCAGACGTACCGCTGTTGGTCGCGATGGCATAGCGCGTTCCCACATATTCCGCAAACGCCTGCTCAAACTCCGGAACCCGCGGCCCCAGGCTCAGCTGCCCGGAACGCAGCACCTCCGTAACCAGCTCGATTTCGCGTTCGCCAATATCCGGTTTCGCCAATGGGATTCTCATGCCGCCTCCACCGCCACGATCGACGAAAATTCGCCCATCCCCAAAGCCTGCGGCGGCGTTTCCGTCTTTCGATTTTCGCGAAAGCCCGGCACCACATCGTCCAGGTAATCGAGCAGGCCATCTTGATCGCTGTGTCCCAACAACTCTTCCATGCGTTCGATCTTCGCCAGAATCCCCGCCGCCTGCGCACCCTGATCCGCGATTCGCAGGATTCTCGAATCTTCCGTCGCCGCCGGGCGTTCCCACTCCTCCCAAAGTTCTTCGCTAACCTTCTCTCCCTCGTTCAACCCGGTAAATTCGATCGCCAAATCTCCTTCGGCCCGCAGCCCCGCAAAGAGCATCATTGTCTTGGCCAGCTCGTAGATGTTCACCGGATCGCCCATCTCAAAAACAAAAGTTTCTCCGCCATTCCCCAGCGCCGCCGCGCGCAAAATCAAATGCACCGCCTCCGGCACCGACATGAAATATCGCGTGGCCCGTGGATCGGTCACCCGGATCGGATCGCCTTTCTGAATCTGTTCCCAGAAAAGCCGCATCACGCTGCCCGTGCTCCCGGCCACGTTTCCAAACCGCACATTCGAAAATCGCCTCTTCCCGCTGGCCGCCAGATCTCGAATGCAAAGCTCCGTCAGCTTTTTCGATAGTCCCAAGTAGCTTTTCGGTCGCACTGCCTTGTCGGTCGATATATTCACGAATCGCGCCGCGCCACAAGCGATCGCCGCCTCCCCGATATTTCGCGTCCCCAGCACGTTATTCCGAATCGCTTCCTGTGGATGTAATTCCAGCAAGCCCACGTGCTTGTGCGCCGCCGCATGAAAAATCACCTCCGGCCGCTCCTGCATCAGAATTTCGTCCACCCGTTTCCGGCATACCAAATCGATCAGCAGCGGTTTCACTCGCCCCGCGTCCATCTGCTCGCAAATCTCGCGGTGAATGTAGAACAAGCTGTTCTCGGATTTATCCAGCAGCAACAACCGTGCCGGGCCCGCGGCCGCAATCTGCCGGCACAATTCGGACCCAATGCTTCCGCCCGCGCCGGTCACCAGCACCACTTTCCCGCCCACCACGCTTCGCGTTTCTTCTACATCCAGCAGGATTCCGTCGCGTTGCAATAAATCCTCGATCTTCGGGCTCCGCAAATCCCGCAGCGAAACCTTGCCCCCGGCCAGCTCACTCAGCGAAGGCAGCGTCTTCACCGGAATTCCCGTCTGCCGGCATCCACTCAAAATATTTTGTATCTGCGCCGTCGTCGCGCTGGGAATGCAGATCAGAATTTCTTCCGCTCGGTATTCCGCCGCGAACTGCGCTAGCTGCCGTGTTCCCCCGACCACCGAAACCCCGCAGATCGAACGCCTCCACTTCTCCGGATTATCGTCCACCAGCGCCACCACTCGAAAAGCGCCGGTCGATTCCTGCACCAGGTCCTTCAGTAAAGTAATCCCCGCATCGCCAGCGCCCACCACGATCACCCGCTTCCCGGTCTTCCTCCACGCCGCGCTCTGCGCCCTCATAATCCGCGCGCCAAAATGCAGCCCGCCCCAAAGCAAAACCACAAAGCACCAATCGAGCACCACCAGCGCCGCCGGCATTTTTAACCCAGGCAACAATCGCACCACGATCGCCCAATTCACCAGCGTCCCCGCCGTCGCCACACCCACAATCGAAATCAAATCCGGTATGCTGGCGTTTCGCAACGACCGGCTATACAGCCGCACACTCATCAAGCCTGCCAGCCGGAAAATCAGCAACAAACCCAACGCGGGTGCCATGAAACGCAGCGTCCAAAGATCGCTCCACGAATCCGCCAGAATCAACGTGGCGAGTATGAATCCCGCTGCCGCCAGCACCAGCTCCGACGCCAGGACGATCGCCGACCGCTGCTTGCTCCATATCCAATCAATCCCGCGCGAAACCGTCGCTTCGCGGCCCTGCATAGGCCAAAATCCGCTGCGGGAAGCCTGTTCGATTGAGGCGCTGCTCATCGTTGATCCCCAGTTGTCTCCGGTCTTGCACCCAAGGGAGACGTACCACGTTAATCCCATTTTGCCTGCCCAGCGCGTACAAATTAGGTCCCGAAAACGCCGTCGATGTGCCGCGCTCCGCCCCTTGAGTCACAGGCCTTCGGACGTGCACACCCCGCCGACTGCGTGGCCACCCTTAGCCGCCCGCCGTTTACAGCTTTCGATAAATCATTTCAGGAATTGGAAATTTTCTGCGGTTCAGGACCGCCCCCAACAGCGGCACCTGCGCGTTTTCGATGCTTTCCTTGGCCAGCCGCGCCGATTCGCGCCGCGTCTCGTTCGAGCCCACCACCAGAATCATTCCGTCGGTCATCTGGCCCAATAGCACCGCATCGCCGTACAGCAAAACCGCCGGAGTATCCAAAAGCACGTAGTCGAATTCATCCCGCAATTCCGTCAGCCTCGCCCGCAACCGCGCCGGATTCAGCGCTCCATTCGGCTCCTTGCCCATGGTCCCCGCAGTGATCAGCCACAAATGGCTACCCGACGCCCTCCGTGCATATTCGTGCATCGGCTTGGTGCTCTTGACCGCATCCGCAAATCCCAATTTGTTTTCGAACCGGAAGTGCTCATGCAAGGACGGCGACCGTAAATTGGCGTCCACCACGCACACCGTCCCCGCGATTTGCTCGGCTAATACCTCGCTCGCGTGCGCGCAAACCCAGCTGCATCCAGCCGATTTGTCCACTCCCGCAAACGTCACCGCGCCAGGGGCCTGCGCCGCCCCGGGATAAATGAAAACGCGCTGCACCAGCTTCATGATTTCGTCGCCGATCACCTCCTGCAATTTCCGCTCTCTTTTCGTTGTTTCCAACCCGCCGCCCGTCGCTGCCTGCGGACGAGCCGGCTCGTTCTCCAGCTCCAGCTTCTGAAAAATGTCGAAGTTTCGGCTCACCGCAGTTCCTTCACCGCTTCGAGCGGCGCATTTTGCGCTTCGACTTGCGGCAACCTCTTGAATTCCTTCCGCAGGTACAAGGGCAAACGCATCCGCTGCCCAATTTCGATCGATCCGACCCGGTGCATATCCGGATTCAAAGTAAAAATTTCTTCCAGAACCACTTCGTCGAATCGGCCGATATATTGCGTCGCCAGCTGCCGCAGCGTGACTTCTCTCTCCACCACGATCGTCAAAATCTCATCGTTGTGCGAAAGTCCCGCGGTGATGCTCGCGGGTGACCAACCCGCCGGAACCGCGCTACGAACACGATCTCGATCGGCCGCAGCTTCGTCGCCCATAGTCCCCACTCCCAAGACCTCCGCCGCCACCGCCTGATCTCCGGCGCCACTCATCTCCGCACCCTGGACCGTGTCACCAGACGCATTTTCGAGTGAAGAAGTTTGAGTCGCATCAAGTCCGGGTCCCGTCAGCGCTGCGGGCGGCGTCGAAGCCATCAGCGTGTCGAAAGGCGGCGTCCGTTCTCCTCGCTCCCACGCAACCCAGAAAAACGTCGCCAATAGCATCAACGCACAAAATCCAGCAAAAGCTGGCACCATCAATCTCGCCGATGATCGCGTCGCTCGCGCCGGAATTTCCCTCACCACTGGACGCGCCACCGGAGCGGAACGGACCGGGACGCGTTTTGCCGGGACTGGCAACGGCGCCAATTTCTGCGTTTTCGGCAGCAGTGACTCCATCTCCACATCCGCCGCCGCTTCCTGCACCATCCGCGCATCCACCTGCTTCACATTCATCCCATACGCCACGGACATCGCGTTGAAGCACAAAGTATTGATATTCCGCGGTATCCCGCGGCTGTACTTCGCAATCGCTACCCGGGCCCCCACGGTGAATAGTGGCCCGCCGGAATAACTCGCCACCCACAAACGGTGGTCAATATAAGAGTTAATTTCTTCAGCCGTGAACGGTTCCAACCGGATCACCGCGGAGATTCTCTGCCGCAGTTGCGCCATCGACGGCCTCGACAGGTGCTCCGCCAATTGCGGCTGCCCCGCAATCACGATTTGCATCAACTTCATCCACGGGGTCTCGAAATTTGAAAGCAGGCGAACCGATTCCAGGACCCGCTCTTCCAGGTTCTGCGCTTCGTCGATCACCAGGATCAGGCGGCGCCCTGCTTTCATCTCGGCCAGCAGCACTTCGTTCAGCATCGCCTGCATCGACGGCAAATTCTTGCCGTCATGCTCGATCCCCAGTTCGCTTAGAATGTGCCGCATGAAATCCCGCGCGTTGCAGTCCGTCTGAAAAATAAAAGCGGTCCGCGCCTTGCCGCGCAACCCTTCGAGGTATTGGTAGAGCAGGGAAGTTTTGCCCATCCCCGGTTCCGCAATCAGCGCCAGAAATCCCCGGTTGCAATCTGTCCCGTACCAGAGCGAAGCCAGCGCCTCGCGGTGCTTGGCTCCCATGTGCAGGAATCGCGGATCGGGCGTCACCCCGAACGGCTGCTCGATCAATCCAAAGTATTCGAGAAACATTATTCCCGGTCCTCGCCGCTCGGAATCGACGCCAATACTCGGGTGTCCAAATAACGGAAAAGCTCGTCCGGCGTGCGGAACGATGGATCCAGCCGGTCGACCGCGTACGCCGTGCCCACGCTGACTACGCTCGCCGCAAAAAATCCGCCCAGCAAAATCCACGCGAGCTGCAAAGTCGGCAGCGCCGGCACGGTCGCCGCTTCGGCGATGGCTACGTTCACGATCCTCTTGCTGTCCAGCGCGTCCGAAATCCGCGCTTCTTCGCGCTTTCGTACATACAGCAGATAGTTGTCTTCTGCGGTCTTCACATTCCGCACTAAATCCGTTTGTTCCAGGCCTTTCGCATCCAGGTTTCGCGCCAAACCTTCGTACCGCCGTACCACCCGCGCTGTCGCCTCGGCCTGCGCGTTCAATCCCAATCGGTCGGTTTCGGCCCGCGCCAGTTCTGTCGTGATCCAGTCCTGCGCCGGCAGCCGGTCGGTGGTCACTTGCTCCACCGGCGATTCTTCCGCCTTCGCAATCGCCGCCCGTGCGTCCCGAATCTGCGCGTCCACTTCTGTCACCGGCGAGTAGGTCGGCGCATACTTGGTCAGCAATTCCGCCCGCCGCAATTGCAGGCTCAGCAGTGTCCCTTCCAATGCAGCCAGCAGTTGCGCGTTCGCGCTCTTGGTCACCTGCGTGGTCTGTCGCGCCGGGGTCACCGCGGCCTGATCGCGCAACGCATCCGCCCGCGCCTTCGCCTGATACGAATTTGCCTGCGCCTGCTGCCACTCCGCTTCGAATTGGTTCAGTTGCTGCAGCACCAGCTGCTTCTGCGTCGCCGCTTCGATGATCCCTTCACGCGCATTAAATTGCGTCAATTCCGCTTCGGCCCCGGCCAATTCATTCTTGTAGCGCGCCGATTCCTGATCGAAAAATCGAAACGTTCCCGGCGGCCGGTGTACCGCCGCATGCTTTTCCTGATACATGATTGCCAGTGTTTGCAGCACCCGTGCCGCCAGCTCCGGATCGCGCGCCGTATACGTCACCCGAATCAAATCCGTTTTCTTCATCGGATCCACGATCAGCCGCTGTTCCAGGTCCTGTACGCTCCGCGCCAGTTTCGTCTGCCCGGTGGACGGCGTCTCGCGCACAAAATCCCCCAGCGCGTTCAGCCACCGGCTGGGCCCCGACTTGGGCTGATCCGTCAACGAGCACGCGACGGCCACCCGCTCCAGCAGGTCGCGGCTCTTGATCAATTCCACTTCCGAATTCAGGTCTTCTTCACTCACCGCCGGAACGATTCCCGGTCCGTTCACATTGTCCGGATCGGGCGTAACCACCGCGTCCACCCGCTCGCGGTTCACCAGGATTTTCATTTCCGCTTCGTATTTCCGCGGCATCAACAGCAGCGCCGCCAGCGCGCCCAGGAAAATCCCCAGGAAAATCATCGTCACCAGCCGCCGGTGCCGGAACACCGGCATCAAGGCATCCCGCAAAGTGAGTGCGAGGATAGGTGGATTCGGTTGAATCGTCAGTGCGTCGGTCTTAGGTTTCAAGTCGTGAGCTCCGCTCCGAATGCGTTAGGGCCGGAAGTCGTAATACGAACCCATCCCATAATTCGGGATGAACTTTTTCACCTTGGAAATGAAGTTCTGCGGAACGTAGAGCATGTCACCGGATCGGATCTCCGGATCTTCGCTGACGTCGTGTCCTTCCAGAATGTGTTTCAAATCCAGGTTTTTCACTTCCAGCCACGAATCGTTGACCCGCCGGAACAGCAGCACCTGTGAATGCTTCGCCGATTCCATGAACCCGCCCGCAATCGCTACTGCCTGCGTCGCCGTGGTCTCTCCACGCAGATCGAATTTGCCCGGCTTGAAAACATGGCCGCCCACAATAAAGTAAGGTTTGTTGAAATCCTTCAATTCCAAAGTAATCAGGGGATCGTGTAAGATCGGTTCGTAGGCGGTCTTGATCACCGCAATCGATTCCGCGCTGGTCAGGCCTTCCAGGTGCACGTCGGCCGTTCCCGCCAAACTCACAAATCCGTCCGGCTGCACATTGATCGTCTGGTTGAATTCGGGTGTCTGCGGGAAGGTCAGCGCAATCACATCACTTGCGCACAATCGGTACCGCGAATTGTCGCGCCGCTGCAAGGCAGGGCGGCCCTCATCGGCTGTTTTCGCCCCGCCGGCAGCTTCTTGGCCGGATGCCTCCGGCGATTCGGAAATTCGATTCGTTACCTGCGCCAACTGTCGCTCTTGTGGTTTCGATTGCGCTCTTGCCGGTCTTCCCGAAACGAGACTGCTCAAAGCGAATCCCAACAGGAGCGCCGTCAAGGACTGGCTTCGTAACCGCACCGTAAACCTAGGCATGCACGCGCTCCTAACTTCCCGCCATGGGCTCAACTCGAAAAAAGATTCACCCTCTGATGGCTCACCGCAAATCCCGACGGACGAATCGCTCCCTGCGTGCCGGGCGCGGCATCGGAGCGCAGAACCTTTGCCTCCACTTCCATCCGCATCACCCGCGTCTCCGGCCCCACCACCGGCAGGAAGATGCTCAGTGATACGCACGCTCCCCGCGGCGGGCAGAGTTCCGATAAAACGAACGCCCCTTTCTGGCCCACGTCTCGCGTATGCCCGCGGCTCTCCCGTCTTTCTCCGCTGGCATCGTCCCAGGCAAAAACCGCCCGCGCGTGCAACGCATGCCGCAGCGCGCAGCGCCGTTCATTCGCCTTCGCCCCCTGAGACAATCGCTCTGGTTGCGGAACTTTTATGGCGCCGCCGTGTTCTGATTCATTTCGCATTTTCTGTGGTGCGCTAACCTACGCTCGCCTGCTGTGCCTCGCAAGAGGCGTAAAGTCTGATGCGGGCGAGTACGCTGGTGCGAGTTGAGTTGTCACGAATGATGACAAAACCAGAGAAGGAACTAGAAAGAGAACGATGAATTTATCCAACATGAAAAGACGAAAGTCTCATAGCGGCCCAGGGGAGTATCGTCTCTCCATTCTGGGAGACATACGTCCTCCGCAATCGGTACCCAATCCTGCTATGGGCCATGAGCCGGTCGCAGTTTCTCGCCGCGAGGACTATGTTAATTGAAAGGTTTGCAACGGTTTAGAACCCGAAGTCGGTCGGAATAACCGATCCCCTTGGACCTCGACCGCGGCTGATAATATGACTCACGGTCGTGGTCGAAGCCATGCGGTTGCCTTCCACCAGACGAGCCGTCGCCGCTTCTCCCGGCGTCTTCCGTGCTCCAAATTTTGACCCCGGAAGCGGTCCCCGCCTGGGCACCTTCGCGGTCTCCCCTCCGAATCTTTCTCCCCCGCATAGTTATCGATAAGTACCTAACCTAACTTGTTCCTTGCATATGGCATCAAATCGCGCCACAATCGCCTCAACCCTTCCAGACTCATCAGAGCCAAGGATGTGAATGTCAAAGGCGCTGGAGTCTCAGACGAACGTCGTCAACGTCATCATCGCTGAAGCCAGCGAGATGTACTGTCAACTGGTTCAGAGTGCATTTCGCCCCCGGCGTTATCGCGTGGGTGTGCTCGCTACCGCTGTCAAGTCCGTCCACGCCATCAAGCTGCTCAAAGAACGCCAACCCGACGTCGCCATCATCAGCGCGCAACTGCACGACGGCCCCCTCGCCGGATTCGGTGTCTTGCGCGAGCTTCGCGCTCTCCAGTCCCGCACCCGCGCCGTCATGCTTCTTTCCTCGCGTGAGCGTAACTTGGTGGTCGATGCCTTTCGCAGCGGCGCCCACGGCGTCATCTTTCGCGACGAGCCGCTAGAGACGCTTTCCAAGTGCGTTCACGCCGTCCATGAAGGTCAGGTTTGGGCCAACAGCGAGCATCTCGGCTATCTGCTCGAGGCGCTCGCCCACGTGAAGCCTCTCCGCCTCCAGGACGCCCGCGGCGCCAATATCCTCACCGAACGCGAAGAAAAAGTCGTCCACCTCGTCGCCGAAGGACTCACCAACAAACAGATTTCTGCCGAACTCGAACTCAGCGAGCACACGGTTAAAAATTATCTCTTTAAGATCTTCGACAAGCTCGGCGTCTCCACACGTGTCGAACTGGTCTTGTACTGCCTGCAGGAAAAACCTTCTCCGCAGCAACTGGCCTTTTAACATCTCGCTCTTCGTGGCCGGAACCAAACCCGGAATTCTAGTGCCGTAGACACCGGCTCACGCCCGCGGTAAAGTCGCTTTGCTTTGCCAAACACCCTCAGTTCCAAACGCACCGCGGCTCCGTTTCTCGCTCTCGCATTTCTGCTGGCAGTCGCGCTCACGTCCCTAATCAGCGGTGCCCAAACCTCAAAACCAACCCCCGCGGCTCCAGTTGTCGAAGACATCTCCTCCCGCGCTGGCCTAACCGTCTCCCACATCGCCTCCCCCGAGAAAAAATACATCGTCGAATCCATGAGCGGCGGCGTCGGCTTCATCGATTGCGACAATAGCGGCAACCTCTCCGCGCTGGTCGTGAACGGCTCGACCGTAGAACGCTACAACGCCGGCGGCGACCCCATGGTCACGTTGTACCGCCAAACTGCGCCGCTACAATTCCAAGACGCCACCAAACCAGCCGGCCTAACTCGCAAAGGCTGGGGCATGGGCGTAGCCGTCGCTGACTTCGACAACGACGGCCTCCCCGACATTTTCGTCACCGGCTACGGCGGCAACGCCCTCTACCGCAATAAAGGAAATTGCACCTTCGAAGACGTCACCGAAAAAGCCGGCGTCCGCGGCGAAGGTTTCATGACCGGCGCCGCCTGGGCCGATTACGATAAAGACGGCTTCGTCGACATTTTCGTCGCCCGCTACGTTCACGTCGATCTCGCCGATCCTGCCGCCTTCGGCACCTGCAAATTTCGCGGCATCGTCGTCCAGTGCGGCCCTTGGGGCATGATTGGCGAAACGGACTTGCTCTACCGCAATAAAGGCGACGGTACCTTTGAGGAAGTTTCAAAGAAAGCTGGCGTGGACGACCCGAACAAATATTACGGCCTTGGTGCCGTCTGGGGCGATTACGACAACGACGGCTGGCCCGACCTCTACGTCGCCAACGATACCGGCCCAAACTACCTCTACCACAACAATCACGATGGCACTTTCACCGATCAGGGCATGCTCGCCGGCGCCGCGCTCAGCAGTGAAGGCGACGCCGACGGCTCCATGGGCGTCGATTTCGGCGACTACGATCACGACGGCCGCCTCGATCTCTTTGTCACCAATTTCGCCGACCAGGAAGACAGCCTCTACCATAACCTCGGCGAAAAAGGTTTTGACGATGTCAGTTGGAAATCAGGAATCGCCAAGGCGGGCTACGCGTACGTGAAGTGGGGCACCGGCTTCTTCGATTTCAATAACGACGGCTGGGTCGACCTATTCGTGGCCAATGGCCACGTCTACCCGCAAATGGATCAGCTGGAATCCGCCGCCCGTTACAAAGAACCACTCCTCCTGCATCTGAATAATGGCAACGGAACCTTCACCGAATCCGCCAAAGCCGCCGGCCTGCAATCCGTCCCGCAAGCCTCTCGCCGCGGCGCCGCCTTCGGCGACATAAACAACGACGGCAACATCGACGTCTTGCTCCTCAACGTCGGCGAACCCCCGACGCTCCTCCTGAATCACGGCGTCCCCGGAAATCATCGCGTAATGTTTCATCTCATCGGCACCAGATCCAACCGCGCCGCCATCGGCGCCCGCGTCACCGTCCACGCCGGCGCCCTCACCCAAATGAACGAAGTCCGCGGCGGCTCCAGCTACCTCTCCCAGAATGATCTCCGCCTCCATTTCGGCCTCGGCCAACAATCCAAACTCGACACCGTAGAAATCCGCTGGCCCAACAGCGCCACTCAGATCCTCAAGAATCTCGCCGCCGACAAAATCTACACAATCGTCGAAGGGCAGGGAATCAAAAGCACCACCCCGCTGCCGGCTCCCTAGCCGGCGCAAAGGCCCAAAAAAAAGAGCGCCCGACCTTCCGGGCGCCCTCTCGATCCAGCTTGCTTTCGATTCTTTAGAAAAACAGCTTCAAAGCGAATTGCAGAATCCGAGGATCGTGCGCTGCCTGCGGCTGCAGGAAGCTGTTCCCCAAACACTGCGGGTCCCCAGCCGAGTTATTCGCTCCGCCGTAGCAGGTGATCGTCGCATTCACATCCGCCGCGCTTCCCACCGTACCGCCCCCCGGGTTCGTGCTCTCCCACTGCGTGTGGTTGAAAATATTGAACGCCTCCGCTCGGAATTGCAGCGCGAAGGCCTCATGAATCTGAAACGTCTTATACAGCGCCATGTCAAAATTCAACCGGCTCGGGTTGTTCAAAATATTTCGCGTCGCGGTCCCGAACGTCAGACCAGTAGGTTGCGCAAACGCCGCCGGGTTGTACAGCAGCGGTGGCGAGCCTGGCGGTAGTGCATCCAGAATCGCCTGTGACGGCTTGCTGTAAGGATTGCCCACCAGATCCGGGTACGAACCGTTCGCGCCCACTCCGTTTGCCACGCCCGCATTATCCGCAAAAATTCCGTTCAGCACGCTGAAGGGCTGCCCGGTGTAGAACGTCGTGATTCCCGAATACTGCCAGCCTCCCAGCGCCATCTTCTTCCATCCTTCCAGATGACCCGACGGCAGGCTGTATACATAGCTGAACGTGAAAATCTGGCGCTCGTCGAAGTTGGAACTCGCTCGATTCGCCCGCGGGTCGAAGGAATTCACAAAGTTCTGATCCGCCCAGTCCGACGAATTATCGATCGAATGGCTGTAGGTGTACGACGCGGAAATGACCAAAGGCGCAATCGTTCGCCGCACCGAAACCTGCAGCGAGTTGTAGCTCGAATCGGCTCCGTAATACTTCGACGTAATCGTTCCGTATCCGACGTACTTGCGGAAAGGTGACGGATCGCCTCCGCAGGCAATCCCTAGATGGGTCTGTGCCGCTCCCGTCAGCGCAATACCGTTCACTGTCAGCGCGTTGCAATCCGTGTTCGGCGTCTGGCCCGAGCTGTTATCGGTCACGATCGCCTCGCCCGGGCTGTACGGATTGTCAGCCGCCGCCAGCGGCGTTAATTGATTCGCGTCCAGTTGTGCCGCCAGATGCGTTCCTTTGCTCCCCACGTATCCCACCTGCAGCACCGTGTTCTTGAAAAGTTCGCGCTCGACGCTCAGGTTCCATTGCTGCATGTACGGCCAAATCGCCTTGTTGGGGATGGACGTCACGCCCAGCGGGAAAGCCAGCGCTCCGCCCCCTCCGCCGATGCAGGTGTAGCCCGAAGGTTGCGTGCAGCCATTGATGCCCGCCGCGATGTTTGATTGCGAAGGATTCAGCACCCCCGGAGGGCTGCCTTCCAGCGACTCCGAGTTCGCTTCGTTTCCGTTTCCGTGATCGAAGAAGATTCCGTAGCCGCCGCGTAGCGAAGTCTTGCCGTCGCCGAATACATCCCACGCAAATCCCAACCGCGGCGCTGGATTGAAAAGATGCCCCTGCATGCAGCCCCGTGGTACGCCGGGTGCTCCGCACTGCACGATGCCGTTGAAGTTCAACGGATCCGTCGGGCCCAGCGGGAAAGTTCCGGTCGGATCGAACAGGTTTCCATTCGGTCCGATCACCACCGCGTTGTTGAAGTTGAACGCTCCCGGATCGAAATTGTATGCGTTCTTCTCCTTCTCGTAATACGTCCCGAAAAGGCTCAGCCGCAGGCCCAGGTTCAAGGTCAGATGCGACGTGATGTGGAAGTCGTCGTTGATGTACGGCTCCAGGATCTGATACCGGTGGTAATACTTGATCTCCGCGTTGGCCTGCGAAAAGCTCGAAATATTTCCGAGCAGCAAGTCCGCAAACGCATTTCCCGTGGTCACGTTGGCATTGGTCGCGTCAAACGTCAGCGCGCCCTGAATCCCCGTTCCCGAAAATTCATTCTTCTGCGCGATAACTCCATACGCTCCGAATTGCAGCGTGTGCTTGCCCAGGATCTTGGTCACATTGTCGCGAATCGTGTAGGTCGGGTTCGCGTTGTTCCAAGGTTCGTCCGAAGGATCGGCGGTAAATCCCGCGCCGTAAGCCTGGTTCCCGCTCACCGTTACCGTCGGCAATTTTCCGCCGAAATCCGGGAACAGCCCCGTCATCGTCGAATCCGAAGGCAGTTGAAACGGCCCGACGTTCGTTAGGTTGATGTGGTCTGCCGTATAGCTGAAGACGAATTCGTTCACCAGCGTTGGCGAAGCCGTGTAAGTCAGCCGCGCCACCGCGCTGGTCGTCGGCCCCACGAATTTTGTCTGAATGGAAGGCAACGTCGCATTTGACCATAGCGTCGTAGGCGTGGTCGTACTCCACGAATCGTGAATGTAGTGGAACATGCCCCGCAGGTTATTCGAGAAATTGTGATCGACGCGCACCAGTTCTTCGCGCCAGAAAGTCGGCTGCGAAATCGACGCGTTGTAGCAGGCATTGATCGTCGACCCGCAGATCGCGCCGTTCGCGCTGTTGGGCGAGGTGATTTCCGCTAGGATGTTCTGCGCGTTCGGATCGATGTTGGTGATCTGCGTCCCGCCGCCCGGCAATTTCGGGCAATCCACAAAGGACCCGGTTAGATCCGGACAAACATCGCTGAAGTTTCCCGCTCGTTCCGCCGCCGAAGGTACCGGAATGTTGAACACATTCGGTACCCGTTCCAGGTGCCACTCTTGCGAAAAGAAGAAAAACGTCTTGCTCTTGTCCGTGTTGTAGTGCCCCGGAATGTAAACCGGCCCGCCGATCGTGTAGCCGAAGTCGTTCTTCTTGTACGGCGGCACGTTCGGAGCGAAATAATTCCGCGCGTTGAAAATGTCGTTGCGCACGAATTCGTAAACATCTCCGTGAAAGCTGCTGGTCCCGGACTTGATTTCGGTTTCTACCGTTCCGGAAGCGTTGCGCCCGTATTCCGCGCCGTAGTTCGAAGTCAGCACCCGCACTTCCTGGATCGAATCCGGGCTGGGATACACGTTCAACGAGTTGTTGCTGCCGTTGTCCATGTTGTCGCCGCCGTCCACTTCCCAGTTGTTGTTTTCACCGCGGCCGCCGTTCACCGAATACACCACGTTTCCGGCGATGCCTACTGTGCCTTCATCCTGTCCGCTCTGGTTGTTCACCCCAGGAGTCAGCGTGATCAACTGCGCGAAATCGCGACCTTTCAGTTCCAGCTGGGTGATTTCTGTTCCGGTGATCGTCCCGCCCACTTGCGCCGACTGCGTTTCCACCTGCGCCAGGCCCTCACCCGCCACCACCACTTCGTTGGTGATCGCGCCCACTTCCAAGGTCACGTCCACGCGCGCCTTTTGTCCCACGCGCAGCACCACGCCCTTCGCTTCGTACTTCTTGAATCCCTTCGAGCTAACACTGATGTTGTAAGCCCCAGTCGGCAGGTACGGCACCACCCAGTCGCCGTCCGCGTTCGTCGTCACCACTTTGCTCACGCCGATCGCGCTGTTCGCGATCGTCACTTCGGCGCCGGCTACGCTGGCGCCGGTCGAGTCGTGAACCGTGCCGGTAAACGTGCCGGTGTCTTGCGCGAAAGCCGCCCCACTCAGGCATAGCAGCGCCACCAGCAATCCAAACGCGAGTCGAATCGATTTCATCGTTCTCTCCAAGGTTCCAAACTTTCTGAGCAATACGACAAATATGACCAGCCGTTTCGCTTCTCTATGTTTTGGAAACAACTGGGGAGGGAACACCAATCGCCAGACGGAACCGCCCACGCCTGCCGCCGCTCAATCGGCCCGAAATCAGCCGCCAGAACCCCACCCCAAACCTTTTATTAAATTTATTAAAACGGATTTATATACGCCCAGCAAAATAAGTCAAGCCCAAAAACCGAATCGCCCGCATCGCGATTCACCCGGAGATCCGCCGGTCCCGGATCGAAAGGTTCCCACTCGGCCTCGGTTCCGTCCCGCCAAGACGCGAAGCGCGCAGCCCGCGCCCACCGTCGTTGCGCAGCGTCCTCAACCTCCACGCCGCCCAAATCACCTTGGAGTGCGGTGGCTTGCCACCGCCTTTGACCTGTGAGCCCGGTTACCCAAACGATCCCGCGCCAAGCGCGACTACCGCCGCGGCAGCATTGCACCAGCGCCGCAGGCGCGGCATAAGTTAGCCCGGCCCGTAAGGGCCGGGTACCAAAACAAAAAGGCATCAGAGCGCCGTAGGTGCGACACAGCCTTGAGCCCCACCCAAATCAGCCACCACCCACCCCACCCACGATGTGTACCTTTTCATCACCCATACCCATGTGTTATCATGCATCGCTTTCTTCTAAATATTGGCCAAGAGGCAAGCCAGATGGGCGCCCCAAAAATACAAATCCCAACCACCCCGCCCCCATTTCTAATCGACACAACGGCGATTAGAAATCGGTCTTATCTCCCACTCAATCAATACTTTGACCCATTTCTAATCGACAATTTTTTGTTAACATTTCTACCCATCCGCCAACCAAACCAAAAAATCCGTGCTACGGTGAACCGTGATATCTGACCCAGAAAAGCCGCTCCTTGGCCTCGGGGTTCTGGCCCTCGCTTTGGCCATGCTTTCCGTCCCATCGCCGCTCCCCGCCCAGCCTCAAAACGCCACAACCCAGGACTCCCAATCCATAGCCCAGATCTTCCAGCAAGGCGAAGCCGCCCTCCGCCAGGGCGACCTCGATCTCGCCCAATCCTCCTTCACCCGCGTCCTGGCCCTCGACCCCAATTCCGCCGGAGCCCATGCCAACCTCGGCGTAGTCGCCATGCGCCGCCAAACCTGGTCTGAGGCTCTAATCCAACTCGAACAAGCCGAGAAAGCAGCCCCCCAGGTCGCCGGCGTCCGCCTGAACATCGGCCTGGTCCACTATCGCCAAAACGATTTCCAATCCGCGATCGCCCCCTTCGAATCCGTAGTCCGCGACGAACCCGGTTCCACCCAAGCCCAATACCTCCTCGGCCTCTGCTACTTCTTCACCGGCCGCGACTCCGACGCCGTCCGCCTCCTCGACGCCCTCTGGCCCCAGGAATCCAACGATTTGAATTACCTCTACGTCCTGGGGAACGCCGCCAACAAATCAGGCCAAGCCGAAATCGAAGAACGCGCCCTCGGCCGCTTCGTCGAACTCGGCGCGAATACCGCCGAATATCACCTGCTCATCGGCAAAGCCGCCCTCAATCGCGAGGAAAACGACAAAGCCATCGCCGAATTTCAGCAAGCCGCCAAACTCGATCCCAACCTGCCCTACCTCCACTTCAACCTCGGCCTCACCTATCTCGCGCGCACCGAATTCGAAAAAGCCCGCGACGAATTCCTGCAGGACGCCGCCCTCGAGCCCGACGTCGCCTTCAACTACGACCGCCTCGGCGTCACCTATTCCTATCTTCAAGACGACGCCAAAGCGGAACAAAATTTCAAAGACGCCCTGCGCCTCGATGCCCATCTCGCCAGTTCGTACTTCGGTTTAGCGCGCCTGTACCAACACCAGCAAAAATTCGACCAGGCGTTGTCCGCGGTGAATAGTGCTGAAGCGATCGATGGAAAAAATCCAAACTACCGCAACCTGAAGGGCCAAATTCTAATTCGCATGGGACGCACCAAGGAAGGGCGGGAAGAATTAGCCGAAGCTACCACGCTGCTGAACGCCAGCCGCGAACGCCGGCAGAACGAACTTCTAGGCGGCGACCTGCCTCAGCCGGAACTGAGTTCAGAACCAAAATCGCACTGACCGTCGAAGATTTAAGACGATGAGAGACGATGAAGATTTATTTCTGCGATTTCAAAAACCGCTCAACCTCGCGGCCCGTCGGCATCGAGGGCTGCGCGCCCTGCCGCGTCACCGAAATCGCCGCCACCGCCGACGCATAACGAGCCGCTTCTCGCGGCTTCTTCCCGCGCAGCAAACTCACCGCCAGCCCCGCGTTGAACGCATCGCCCGCCGCGGTCGAATCCACCGCCTTCATCGCAAACGAAGGCACCATCTCGCGCGTTCCATCCGCCGCCGCGACAAAAGCCCCCTGCGCTCCCATCTTGATCACCACATTTGCCGGCCCGCGCGCCAACAACAAATCCGCGCACCGCGCCGCCGTCTGTGGAGTCACCGGCTCGTGAGCCCCCAACCCGCACAACGTCCGCGTTTCACTCTCGTTCGGCGTGATCCAAGTCGTCGCCTGCAGCACTCCCGCCGGCAGTTCCCGCGCCGGAGCCGGATCGAGCATCAACGGAATCTTGTTGCGGTGCGCAAACACCGCCAGCGTCTCCAGCGCAATCAGCGGAATCTCCAGTTGCGCCAGAATCATCCCCGCCTTCTTCAGCAGCCCACTGTGCGCCGCAATATCCTTCGGCGCCATCTTGCCGTTCGCTCCCGGCACCACCACGATGTGGTTCTGCCCGTCGCTCCCAATGTTGATCAGCGCCACGCCCGACGATCCGCTAACGCGCTGCACGCTCTTCACGTTCACTTTCGCCTTGGCCAATCCAGCTTTCAGTTCTCCGCCAAACGCGTCGTCGCCCACCTTGCCGACCATGCTCACCGGATACCCCAGCCGCCCCACCCCCACCGCTTGGTTCGCACCCTTTCCGCCGTGAAACGTATGAAACGAATTCCCGGTCAGCGTCTCACCCGGCATCGGCACATGCTCCACCGTAGCCACCAAATCCAGGTTAATACTTCCCACCACCACAATTGGTTTTCGCATGTGAATCGCTCGCGCTCCCCGCTCGCAGCCGCCAAGCCTACACCAACTCGTCCGCGTCCACACTGCTTGTCTGGGCGCACCACTCCGCAGAACACGCCCGCGAACGCGTGCCTTCGCCCCAGCCCTCGTGCTAACCTTTGGAAGTTTTCTCCACCCCGCCCGGGTGGCGGAATGGCATACGCGGCAGACTTAAAATCTGCTGTCCCTTACGGGGCATGTGGGTTCGACCCCCACCCCGGGCACCATACGTATCAGGAAGGAAAGTTTCACCACGGAATTTCGCATCGCACCGCTACCACCACGCTGCGCGGACTCGGCCTAGTCCGTATTCCACACGTACAAAAACGCAGCGTCGCTGGCCGTCGCCACCTTACGGCTGCCCTTACGCGTCGCGCGATTCAGCGCGGACCGCACTTTTTCCTTGGACTCGGCCAGATCCGCCAGCGGCACCTTGATCGCGCTGCCCGCCTTCAGGCCATCCAGATCCTTCAAAATCAGCGTCACGACTTCCTTGTGCTTGCCGTTGCGGCCCTGCGGGACCTCGGCCTGAATCATCGTTTTGAAGTGCGAAGGCGCTTTCGTTTGTGTAGCCATGACCGTCCTCTCCCCCGGATTCGGTTATCGCCGTGAATAACACGCTAAACTAACGTAACGCTATCGTTGCGCTGACGTGCCAGTGACGTTAAGTTAAATGTTTTAGCCCGTACCCCTTCCCGCAGGAGAACGCCCGAGCCCTGCGCTCCCCACCCGCCTCGGCCTTCTAATTCCGCCCAAAGATTTACCCAAAGAGTTAGCCCGTATCTGTTACCCTCCGCTACTTTCCTTAACGCACCTGAAAGGAGTTCGCCATGCCGAAACTCAAAACACACTTCGAGCAAGTTCCGTTGCAAGCCGTATTGCACGTCGTCAGCCTCGACGAGTTGCCGTACCCGCAATGGCAGACGCCGCTGCGTCAGGCTCAGCTGGAAACCAAACTGGAAGCGTTGCAGGAAAAAGTGTTTCAAGCGGAAGCCGCGATCTACGCCCGTCTGCAGGAATTGTCCCGGTCGAACAACGGATATCACGAACGCGCTGCGATCATGGACGGCTCCAACGAGCTGCTGCGAATCAAAACCGATAAGCTGAAATGGCCCGAACCGTAGTGCAACCGCTGCGCCGTCAAGGTCATAGCACTGCTCGGACCGCCTCGCTCACGCCCGAAAATCTGCGTAATAACTGAGTCGATACCCGCCGTTACGCGTCTAATTGAGTGGAGAGAGCACGTTTATTCGCAGGAGATTTCAGGTTTGAATAGTTTGAATATATTGCGTCGGTTCAGTGTCACCTGCAAAACTCTAGGCCGCACCGTCATCCTGGAAACGGCGGATTGGTTCGTGATGCGAGCAGAGGGAGCCAGCGCGATCCACTTCCGCGCCCTCTGCGCCTGCGGCAAAGAACACGTAGGAATCAACCTCCCCTCAGTCTTCAACTAGTCTGCTTCCCATTCGTCGCGAAGTGCTACCAGAGTGCAATTGATGCCAGGAAAAATGAAAACGAACGTTCCAGGGCAGGGCAGAACTACGCCTTAATGATCATCACTTCGGTGGACTTGATCAGCGCCGCCGCTTTGTCGCCGACCTTCAGGCGCATCTCGCGTACCGCGTCGGCAGTGACGATCGAGGTGATGTGCTGACCGCCAATCGAAAGCCGGAGCTGCGCGATTAAGCCATCGATTTTGATTTCGATCACGCGACCCACCAGTTGGTTTCGTCCGCTGATGCGCCGGTAGTTTTCCCGCCGCTCGGCCACTGGTTCCCGCTCCGTCTTCAAATGCAGGAATTTGTCCACTTCGGATTCGGGAATCCGGTGATGCCCGCCGGCCGTGCGGATCGTCCGTAACTTCTTCTTGTAGATCCACTGCTTGATGGTCGGGTAGCTGATGCCCAGAATCTTGGCGGCTTCGCTCGGTACCAGCAGTTTGGGTCGAGTCATTCGATTGTTCTCGCGCACTACTAATACGCCTCAGGCCACGCGCGGTCAACCGTTTCCGCGATTTGCGTCGCGCAGCTGTTTCAGCACCGCCGTGTTGCGGTTCCGCGGCGAACTCGCTAAAATTTTCGGCGGCACAAATGACCTTTCCCGGAAGCTATGACCCAGCAGAGTAAGATTTTTCCTTCGGTCGATGCGGCGGTTGCCGATATTCCCGATGGCGCCTCCATCATGTTCGGCGGCTTTGGCGGCGCGGGTTTCCCGAACAACCTGATTCAAGGCCTCGCGCGCAAAGGCTCCAAAAACCTGGCCGTGATCAGCAACAACTGCGGCACCGGCGAAGGCGAACTTGGCATTCTTTTCAAGAACCGCCAGATCCGTCGCGTCACCGCCGCCTTCCCGGGTCCCGGCGCCACCTACTTCCAGGAACAATTCGACAAGAACGAAGTCGAACTTGAACTGGTGCCCCAAGGAATTCTTTGCGAACGGATGCGCGCCCATGGTGCTGGAATTCCGGCATTTTTTTCGCCTGTCGGCGTCGGCACCGATGTCGCTAAAAATAAAGAGGAGCGCGTCATCCGCGGCCGCCGCTGCATCCTCGAACAATCCATCGGCGCCGATTACGCCTTCATCAAAGCCTTCCGCGCCGATAAGCTCGGCAATCTGGTTTTCCGCAAGGGCGCGCGCAATTTCAATCCGGTGATGGCCACCGCCGCAAAAACCACGATTGTCGAAGTGGAAGAAATCGTCGAGGTTGGCGCGCTCGATCCCGAAGTGATTGTCACGCCGTTCGTTTTCGTCCACCGCATGGTCGTCGCCAAGGGTCTGCGCTATGTCTAAGCCGCGTCTAACTCGCGAGCAAATCGCCGCCCGCGCTGCTCTCGAACTTCCCGACGGCGCCTGCGTGAATCTGGGCTGGGGCATTCCCAACCTGACTGCCGCATACGTTCCTAAGGGCGTCACCGTTTATTTTCACAGTGAGAATGGAGTTCTCGGCATGGGCCCGCGCGCGGCGAAAGGCGAAGAAGATTTCGACCTCGTCGACGCCATGAAAGTGCCGGTCACCCTGGTTCCCGGCGCTTCGTTCTTCGCGCAGGAAGATGCGCACGTGATGACCCGCGGCGGTCATCTCGATGTTTGCATCCTCGGCGGGCTACAAGTTTCCGAACGCGGCGACTTGGCTAACTGGCGCGTTCCGGGCGCGCGTGGAGCTGGGGGAATCGGCGGCGCGATGGACATCGCCGTCGGTGCCAGGCGTTTGATCGTCACCATGGAGCACACCTCGAAAGACGGTGCGCGAAAAATCGTGAAACGTTGCGACTACCCTTTGACCGCGCTCGAATGTGTGAACACCATCGTTACTGATTTGGCGGTGATCGACGTCACGTCCGATGGCCTGAGCCTGCGCGAAGTGGCGCCCGGTTTCACCCCGGAAGAAATCCAGTCTCTCACGGAGGCTGAATTGCACTACTCCGGCAAAGTTCCGGAAATGTTTGCTGCAAAGCCGTAGCAGCCGTCTCGCGCTATTCGAGCGATTGATTCTGAAATTTGGGAGTATGATTTTGCCGATGGAAGCCGAACAGCATCAGGGTAGCAAGCCGATCACCTACTGGATCGGCGAAGGCGGAGGTTGGTTGCTGCGCCATGTGGTCAGCGGCCTCGCCGCTACTGGCATCACGCCCAACATGTTTACGTTTTTGGGCCTCGCCGTAAATTCCTGGGCCGCCGCTCTTTTCGCGATGGGGCGTTTTCGCCAAGCCGCCGCCGTTTTATTTCTCGCCGCGTTTCTGGATATGGCCGATGGCCAGGTGGCCCGCCGCGTCGGCCGCGTCACTGCCTTCGGCGCGTTTCTCGATTCCACACTCGATCGCTACGCCGACCTCGCGCTATACATGGGCCTGGTCGTGCATTACACGCTGATCGGCCGTTCGTTTTATATGGCGCTGGCCGCCGTTGCCATGGCCAGTTCGTTTATGGTCAGCTATTCGCGCGCGCGCGCGGAATCCCTGATTCCGTCCTGTAAAGTGGGATTTATGGAACGGCCCGAACGCCTGGTGCTCTTGATCATGGGCGGAGTTTTCAATCGCATGGCACAGGTTTTGTGGGTGGTCGCGATGATTTCGACGATTACCGTCATCCATCGCGTGGTCTATACCTGGCAGGAATTGCGCGCAGGCCGCTCGCTGCCTGAAGCGCGCGCGTCTCAATCCTTCTAAATCCGATTCAGAGTTTTTCGACTGGATTAGCTGCCAGTTCCGCTTCCACTGGTTCCGCCACTATGTCCTGCACTCGTTGTCGCAATTCGTCAACCTCACCGCGCGCGACGTCTTTGGTCTCGATCGTATCGTGCAGATACACCGTAATTTTTCGGGGGAAGAGCATCCAGTTTCCGGTCTGGAAGAATTGATAGGAACCGGTCATGCTCATCGGTACGATCGGAATTCCAAATTTCTGCGCCAGGCTGAAAATTCCTTTCTTGAATTCCTGCACATGACCGTCGCGGGTGCGCGATCCTTCCGCGAACGCAATCAAACTGATGCCCGAATCGAAGGCGACCTTCGCCCGGCTCCGCATAATTTCTAGTCCTTCGCGGCTCGGCGCATCCGGCACGGGAATGTTTCCGAAGCGCCCCATCATCCAGCCATACACTGGGATTTTGAAATGCGATTCGAGCTCGAATCCGCGCAGGAATTGCGGGATCGCCGAATAAATCACGAAGGGATCGAACAGGTTCACGTGATTGCAGATAAACAGGCTTGTCCGCTTGGCATCGAATCCCGGCGCCTGCTTTACTTCGAACCGCGCTCCCGCGAGCCTCAGAATGTTCCGGAAGAATAGGCGCTGCGGCCAATCGTTTTTGCGCGGATCGATAAATACCGCCAGCAAGATCAGTAGCGTACACACTACTGCAAAATGAATTCCGCTGATCGTCCACAGAATCGCCGAACGGACGGTCAGGTACGTTTTTCTCATACGATCACGTCCAGCGCGTTCGGCACAATCTCCAGCGACCGGCACTGCAGCCGCAGGCTCTCGCCATCGACCATCACATTCACCGGTCCGTCGAGATCGAATTCGACGTGCTTTGCTCCCGCGCGCGCCGCCATCGGGTGGTGGATATGCGTTCCGGTGAAAAGCCGCGGGAGAGTCCAGATCAGGCCGGCGCGTCCGATTGGTCCCCACCGCACGTATTCGATCAATCCATCGGCGGTGTCGGCCTTAGGCGCGATCATCATTTTGCCACCGGTGAATTTACTGTTGCTGAAGGTCAAAAATAAATTCCGGCTGCGGTTCCAGTCGCTGGCGTCGTCGAGGCGATGCCCGAAGCTCTGGTGCTCAAGATTAGCCACGTGGCGAAACACCGCAAAAATATATCCAAGCTCGCCCCAACGTTTGAATCGACGGTTCGCCGTCTCGCCCACTTCCGCGGGGAAGCCCAGGCTCAGCAGGTTCATGTAGTACAGCTCGCCCTCGGTGTGGCGCAGCCGGATCACATCGCACCCGCGGCGCCGGTTCGCGGCCAGCGCTTCAATCGTGTTCTCTACTCCACGAGTGGTGAAATCGCGCAAAAAAGAATTCCCGGTGCCCAGCGGCAGAAACCCGAGTGCCGGCCGCCCGCCGCTCATCGCTTCGGGGAACAGGCCATTGATGATCTCGTACGAAGTCCCGTCGCCGCCGACCGCTAGAAAGTTCCGTGTGCCCTGGCCGTAAGCCTCGCGCGCGATTTCGCTCGCCTGTCCGGCCGCCGACGTTTCGCGCACCTCAACTTCGATTCCAAGTTGCCGCACCCGTTCGAGCGCCGCTGGAGCCAGTTTTCCGCTCTTGCCTCCGCCCGCCGCCGGATTCACGATGGCGAGAAACTTCGCGCCGGCCGTCAACGCGGCCTTCCCATCGATCGCTCGCCGTTGCTCACAGCGGAACGACGCTCGATCGCGGCAATTTTCCCCGAATCTCCGCCGCCAGCAGCTTGCGCTTCGCCTTCATCGTGGCCGTCGCCGGGAAGTCCGTCTCCCACGCCAGGTAACCCGCCACCCGCTTGTAGCTCGGCAGTTGCTTGTTGCGTTCCACAATATTCGCGATCAATTCCGGCGTGATCGACTGCCCGTTCTCCGGGTGCAGCACCAGCACCAGCTGCTCATTTTCCAAATCCTGCGCGGGCCAGACGAAATTCGCCGCCTGCACGCAATAGTCTTTCACCTTCACGCCGTCAAAATGCGATTCAACATTTTCCGGATATACGTTCTTGCCCTCAGCCGTGACGATCATATTCGAATCGCGACCCAGCAGATGCAGGTGGCCGTACTGGTCGATCCGCCCCACGTCGCCGGTAATCAGCCAGCCATCGACAATCGTTTCCGCCGTCAGTTGCGGATCGTCCAGATAGTGGGACATGACCGTTCGTCCGTTTACCGCTACGATTCCGACGCCTTCGGCGTCCGCGTCGCGTATTTCGATCTTCGTGCCAGGCAAGGCTTTGCCCACCGTGTCCGCGCGGAACGGTTTGAAATCGTTCAAGGTGATTGCCGTGCCCGCTTCGGTGCAGCCGTACCCATTGCCCACCGGAATTCCCAGGTCGTAAAAGAATTGCAGCGTCGCCGGCGGAGTAAACGCTCCACCCACAAAAAACGCGCGGAGTTCGCCGCCAAACGCGTCGTGCACTTGCTTCAGCAACCTGCGACTCAACTTCAGGTTCGGCCGCTTCTTGGTCAGCGCTCGGTTCACTCCTACTAACGCATTGAACACTATGCGTTTTCTTGGCGGCAACTCCGCGAAGCGCTCACGCAGCCCTTTCTCCAGCTCCTTCAGGATGCGCGGCACCAGCGCCATGTAGGTGATTTTATATTTCGTGAACGCTTCGCGAATGTAGGTCGGCTGCAGCGTGCGCAAGTGCACCACCGTCGCGCCGCAGGTGAATGGCCCGATAAATCCCACCATGAAGTCGATCGCGTGGTTCGTCGGCAAAATGCTCAGGTAGCGCACGCCCGGCCAGAAAGGGAAGAGCGAAGTGAGCGCGACGCACTGCTCCAGATAATTGTCGTGCGTGAGTACGCAGCCCTTCGGCGTGCCGCCCGCGCCAGAGGAATACACGATGCACGCCGCATCTTTGCGCTCTCGCGGCACAAACGCCGGCGGCGTCGCATCCCGAAATTCTTCCCAGCGCTGCGCGCTGGCCAGCTCTGCGTTCGGGGGAGCTTCGGTCACCAGGACTACGCGGATGTGCAGCTTTCCAAAGTCCGGCGACTTCGTGATCCGCTGCCACAGATGATTCTCGATGACCAGGAATTCAGGTTTTGCGTGAGCCAGCAGCTCGATCTGCTCCTCGGGCTTGAGCATGTAATCCAGCGGCACCAGCACGCCGCCGCCATAAAAAATCGCGTACGCCGAAATCGGCCATTTCGACTGGTTGGTCAGCAGCATCGCGCCACGCGTGCCATTCGCCAATCCGGCGCGCTGCATCGCGCTGGCCAATGGCAACGCAGCTTCTTTGAATTGGCGGTAGGTGTACCGCGCATTCTCGCGTTCGCGATTGGCTTCGATCAGGCAGGTTTCGTCCGGCCAGGTTTCCAGCGCCGCTCGTAAAGCGTCGCCCAGGGAATTGTATTGGTGGAGGTCGAGCATTACAGGCGGGATTGGATGCGCTCAGCCAGAGTTCGAAAATCGGTGACGCCCTGCAGTTCGTAGTCGGGCAGCTCAATCTGAAAATGCTGCTCGATGCGCGTCAGCAAATCGAGGGCCTGCAGGCTGTTGATTCCCAGCGTCTTGAAAAAATCGTCATCCGCCGAAAGTTTTTCCAGCGGGACCTTGAAATGGGTCGACGCCAGCGCCAGAACTTCGTTGGTGGTGTCTTGTATTGTGCTCATCTCTTCATATTTTGCCACAAATCGCCAGCGAAACCGCGAATCTAGGGCAAGTAGGGCAGTGCGTCGGTGCTTTCGGTGAACTTGCGCAGCGCCTCTTGCACAACCGGGCGTGCGAAAAGCTCGCAGAAAATCTCGATCTCCCGCCGCAGCTCGTCGAACGGAATCGGCTTGATGAAAGTCTTGGCCGCGATCGCGGTGCCGCGGTCGAACTTCTTCAATTGCGCGGCGGTCGACCGCGCAATGCGCAGCGCGTCGCCTTCGGATACCACTTGGCTCACCAACCCCACGGTCTGCGCTTTGGTGGAATTGATGCTGCGCCCAGTCAGCAGCAAATCGCGAACCACGGCGTTGCCCAGATCGCGCTTCAATCTAGGAATTCCGCCGAATCCAGGGATCAAGCCCAGCCGCAACTCCGGAAAGCAGAAACGCGCCGTCTTGTCGGCGATGATCAAATCGCAGGCCAGCGCGATCTCAAACCCGCCTCCGAAAGCGATTCCCTCGACCGCCGCAATCGTCGTCAGCGGTGCCGTATCGATCGCGTTCATTACCCGGTGAATGCGCTCCAGAAAATCGCGCAAGCGGCCGGCCCGCTCGCCAGCCGGCAGCGGTTGCGATTCGCGATATAGCTCCCGCAAATCCGCTCCAGCACAAAATCCTTCTTTCCGGGCACTGGAAATGATCAAAGCATGCGTATCCGGCTGCAGCTCCGGCAGCGCCTTCACGAAAAGTTCCAGCTCGGGCAGCGTTAGCGAACCGATCTCGTTGCACGGCGCGCGGTCCAGTATCAGGTTGATCGCACCGTCTTCAACGCTCCACGAAAGAGTTTTTCCTTGAAAGGTTTTCATTCGGCTTTCTTCGCGTACATCTCTTCGATTTCCGCCGCATAACGCTGCGCGATCGCGTCGCGTTTCAGCTTACCATTCGAAGTCAGCATTCCGTTGTCCGCGCTGAATGGTTCTGGCACGATACGAAACGCTCGGACCTGTTTGTAGTGCGGCAGCTCCTTGTTGACCAGGTCGATCGCTGACTGCGCCGCTGCGTCGCCGGCTCCCTCCGGTGAATTCATCGCCACCAGCGCCGAAAGAAAACTGCGCTGCTCCCCAATCAGCACGGCCTGCTCGGCGCTCGGCAGAGCCTGCAGCAGCGCCGTTTCCAGCGGTTCCGGCGGAACTTTGTGCCCGGAATTCAGAACGATCATATTTTTCAATCGTCCGGTGATCCGCCAGTTTCCGGTCGCATCCACTTCGCCCTGGTCGCCGGTGTGAAACCAGCCGCCTTCGAGCACTTCCGCCGTGGCTTTCTCACGCTTCCAGTAGCCGGGGAAAATATGCGGCCCGCGCACCAGAATTTCGCCGTTCTCGGCAATCTGCATTTCCGAGCCCGGAATGGCCACGCCCACGCTGCCCGCAACTGCTCGATGCGGATCGTCCATCGTGCAAATCGCTGTCGTCTCGGTCAGTCCGTACACTTGTAGCACCGGAATTCCCAGCATCGTGAAAAATTGCTGCGTTTCCAAGGCCAGCGGAGCGGACCCGCAAATCAGCGCCTTCAGGTTCGCGCCAATCCCGGTTCGGATGGTCGGAAACATAAACCGGTTCGCCACGCCCAGCCAAAACGAATCGCCAAATTGTATTTGGCTCGAATTGCCGCGCCCATAGGCGTTCCGCGCCTTGGAAAATACGGTGGACGCCAGAGCCCCGCGCGCTGCGATGGTTTCCTCGATTTTCTTGCGCACCCGTTCGAGCAGCGTCGGCACATTCAGGAAATAATTGGGCGAGGCCAGCTTCATTTCTTCGGCCAGCTTAGTCAAATCGCTCGATAGCGTCAGCGTGCTCTCGCGCGAAAGGAACGACAGCATCGCGATCCACGATGCCGCGAACGAAAATGGTAAGTAATGAAAAATCCGGTCCGGCTCCGTCCGCGCTCCCATCAATTCGTCGAGCCGCGCATTCGTGCAGCTCAGCATGAACGTCACGTTCGCCGCGTTCAGCATCACGCCTTTCGCTTCGCCCGAAGTTCCGGACGTGTAAATAATCGTCACGATGTCCGCATCGTCGTGTTTCAGCGGCGGAGTCGCGGCGGTGGGCTCGTCCACAAAAATGCTGTCCAGTAGGGAAATATTCGGTGCCGAAGGCCACAGTTTCTTCAGCTCCGCGGCCACCGCGGCATTCGTGCAGAAAACCCGCAGCGGCATCGAATCGCGCAGCATGTGAATTAATTCGGCGGGAGTCTGGCGGGAGTAGAGCGGCACCACGACCACGCCTTCGGCCAACAATGCCAGATCCAGCGCGATCCAGCGGACGCTGTTCGAGGCCAGCAGCGCACAGCGATCGCCTTTCTTCAATCCACGCGCGCGCAAGAATTGCCGCGCCTGCTGCACCATTACGAGCAGTTGCGCTCCGGTCACCGGGCGGAGCTGCCCATCGTGAATTTCGGAAACGACGGTCCGGCTCTCGGCGCGTTGCAGTCTTTCGAAGATTGTTTCGAGGAACGTCATCGGCGCGCCATCGCGTCTCAGGAATTCAGCACACCGCTCTGTGCCTCGAGCAGTTTCAAAATGTTTGAGCTCAGCTGCGGCAGATATTCTTCCCAGCCCAGCACGCCGCGGCGAACTGGAAATTCAGGATAGCGTTTGGCCACCTGCTCTTCGAAGTAGGTTCCCATGCGCGCCATCATCTGCAGATTCCGCGCCACGGTGCGGCCCATCGCGTCGCGCACCGCTTCGGTATCGGTGTCGAGTGCTTGCAGCGCGCTGACAATCTTGTCCGCGAGATCCGGTTCGTCCACGCGCATCAGCAAATGATCGTGTCCGCGCTCGCGCATCAGGTTCCGGATGCGCTCGTCCATGGTCACACCCGCCGACGGCACCCCACTGGGCATAGAAGTGACGATCGCGTGATAGCGCGACGAAAGAATCCGCTCGCTCCCGCGCAAAATGCTGACCAGCTCATACATGTTGTATTGCTTCGAACCAAAAACTGGGGCCCCGCCCAACGCCGCGGACACTCGCTCACAAGCATCCTGGTCCAGCATTTCCATCGCGACCAGCACCGGAAAAACTTTGCGCGTCTTCTGGTAGTTCTTCACGCCCGCGGCCATCGCCGCCAAGTATTTGTCGTACGCCGCCGTCACGCTCGGCCCCGATTTGTGAAAATAAATCGTCCGGTAATAGCTGTCTTTGTAAGCGCCAGCCACCGAATGAGCCAGCCACTTCACGATCGACGCCGTCACCGGCCACCAGAAAGGATTGATCGGGCAAACGGCTAGCACCGGAGTTGTTCCGTCCCATCCTGCGGCCCGCAAAGTCTTCGTCGCGTATTCCGGCCCCAGCGGTTCGAACGTCCACGCTGTGTCGGTCCCCAGTTCCGTCGGCACTCCTAGCTTGCCCAGCACCGCTTGCGATTCCACGTTGCGCGTAATCACCAGCGAATCGCGGCAATAGCGGGCGCACATTTTCTGCACCAGCGGATCCATATCCCCGGCCTCGGCGCCGTACGCGATGCTCAATTTATTTTGCGCCGAAGCGATTCCGAGCGTCCCGATCATCATCGTGGTCAGCGCGTTGGCGAATTTGCTTTTGAACATCGAGCCTTCGCAGGCCACCACACCGTCGTTTTTTCGCACTTCGGAATGAAGAAACGGAGGAAAGACATCCGGCAGATGCACCTGCTGCGCGTCGCCGAAATATCCGCGGGTCAGCTCGAAATTCTGCGACATCACGTTCAACGCCAGATTCTCGTCGCCCAGAATGCGCCGCACCTGGCGGATCATTTCTTCCACCCGCACATCCGAGCCCGTATTGCGCGTCCCGTTATAACCGGCGAAAAGAAGTTTAAGTTTGTTTCCGGGCTTCCAGGCCTGGCCCGCGCCCAGCATATGCTCGAACTTGTTCAGTTCGATAAGGCTGCTGACCCAGCCTTCCAGCAGCAGATCGGTCATCGGGAAGTCGCGTCCTGTCCGGCGCCGGCCTGGCGCGCTGCTGTGTTGGAACTGGCCAGCGCTGGCCACTCGCGGTATTTATAGACGAAATGATTTTCGCGGCTGAATTTCAGCAAAGGAAAAGAGTATCGCGAAAACGGCGCCGGACGGCGGCCCATCTCCTCCACCGCGCGCGTGTTATCGAAAACTGTGTTCCACACTAGGTAGGGCAGAAAGACTTTCAATAGCGTCGCCAGGCCGCCGATTTTCCCCGCGCGGCCCGCCAGAGCATTCACCATCTGCGCCGTCGTCTTCTCAAACGCCGGCACGAATTTTGGTCCGCGTTTTCCTTGCGCTTCGGAAAGCGCATCAGTCAGTTGCACGAAAGTCTCGGCGCCAGTGCCCGATGACAAATGATAAATATCGTGCAGCGGCTTTTCTTTCTGGTGCAGCGTAGACACCGCGTCGGCCACAAAGTCTACCGGAACAATATCAATGCGATCGGTCGGGCGGAAGGGAAGCGCCGGCAGTCCGGCCAGAAAAACGAACGCGCGCACCATGTCGAACTGGTTCGTCTCCGGCCGGCGGCTGTCGCCCAGCACAATGCTCGGCCGGAAAATCGTCCGCGGAACATCCGGAAGCAGCTGCCGCACCATGTGCTCGCAGAATTTCTTGGTGCGCGCGTAGGGATCGTAGTCGGAGCGGTTCCAATCGATCGATGAATCTTCCTCGACCACTTCGTTGGACCGGTGCCCCGCCACCGCGACCGTGCTGACGTGGCTGAATCGCCGCAGCCCATGCTGGTCGCGCGCGCGCATGGCCAGCTGAATCACTTCCAGCGTCCCGCGCAGGTTCACGTTCAGGCAGCTTTTTTCGGATTTGCGGTTCAGCGACGCGGCGCAATGAATGATCGAATCGGTCGAGCGCACCAATTCCGCGTAGTGGTCGATCGGCAATCCAAATTGCGGATCGGTCAGGTCGCCGCGGAAAATTCGAATCCGCGAATTCACGTACGAATCAAACGTGGGAAAATCCACGTGTAGTTGCAGCGCGCGCCAGAGTCGCTCTCGCGCCTCCTGCTCGTCGCGCGCGCGAACCAGCAGGTTCAAGGAATCGGAATGGCCGTTCAGCAGATTCGACGCGATGTGTGCGCCGATGTACCCGGTAGATCCTGTTAGGAGAATAGCCACAGTAAGTGAGTGTCAGGACGCCGTTGCGGGCGCCGCACCCGCTACTTTCGCTTCGGCTTTTTCGGTTTCGCTCGTTAGCGGCACCGAACGTCGCGGACGAGGCTCCAATTGCCGGCCTTCGATGAGAGGATAACACCACTTGCGCAGCGCCGGAATGTGCACGTTGATCCAGTAATCCCACCAATCCAACGCGCGCGCGTCGTAACCAAAGTCCGCCTGTTCGGCATCCGGCACCGCTGCCGAAAGGCGCTCGATGTTCGCGGCCTCGAATACGTGATCGTTGTGCAGAATGAACGGCTCGAAAAGTGAAATCAGCTTGATTACCTTTTCCAGTTCGCGCTGCGCCCGCGCCAGCGGCGGCCGCGAGGAGAAAGGCTGCGCGGTGCGATTGATGGTTTCGACGATTGCCTTCTGCGCCGGCGCGGAAAGTGTGTCGTAGCGCGCCTTCGAAACTGGAATCGCATCGAACTTCAGCCGCAGCCGGTGTTCCAGTCCGTTTTGCGCGCGATAAAATTTGCGGTGTCCCAGCCCGGTGAGTTCGATCGATCGCCCCATGTTGCACGCGTTGGCCACCGACGTAGCCAAGTGGTAGACCTCGGCGTGCCGACGCTCGACCAGCGCCGCGGAAATCAGCGTCATCCCGCGCGTCACTAGATCCACTGGAATAATGTCGAGGCACTTCGCCTCGTTGGTGGGCAGTTGCCGGAAAAATGTTCCCAGCAAGTACGAAAGCGACGCCGAAGTATTGATTCCTTCATTCCATCCGAGGAATGGCTTCTCCAGCGAAGATTCCACGATGGCCGGTCGCACGACCGCTACCGCCGCCGAAGGATTCGCATCGATGAAGTTCCGAATCAGCGATTCGGACAGGCTCTTGGTAAAGGTGTAGGTATTCGGCCAGCCCAGCTCCACCGCCCGGCTAGATCCGGCGTCGGTCAACGTTTGTCGCAACCAACGGACCCGGTTCTTGCGAATCTGGTTATCGAGCGCCGCCCCATGCAGGTCTTTCGCGGCATGTTCCTTTTTTTGCGCGGCCTTCTTCAGTTCCTCCGTGACTTCCGGCGATTCAGCGCGCGTTTCAGTTTCGCGCACGAGATCTTCGAGCCGTTGCCACTCCGCCATCGCGTCGTAGCCCTTCGTTCCGCGCGGCGTGTAGTTCGGAGGTAAGACTTCCATCACTCGTCCATCGCGCTGGCCAACCACATAACAAGTGGAAAGGTGCAGCAGTCCGGCGTGATCGCACTCTCGCAGAAAATCGAGAGTGTAGGCCGTGGCCCGTACGTTAGTCGCCAGCGCGTCGCGGATGTCCGGATTGAAATCCGTCAGCCCGGAGCTATTGATGATCACGTCCAGCGAACGGGCCAGCCGTTGCTTCACAGCGGGCGCAAGTCCCAGGTCCGGTTTGCTGACGTCGCCGTCGACCACTTCGATCCGTTCGCGCAAGAATTCCGCGAAGCCATCCCTGTAATGTTCAGCCAGCCCCTCAAAAACCGGAGACTCTTCCAGCACGCGCTGAAAGCGCTCGGCCGAACTCGACGACTTGTTGTGCCGGACCAGCAAATGAATCCGCCCAATCTGCGGCAGATCGTTCAACAAGCTCGCCAGCCAAACCTTTCCGATAAATCCGGTCGCACCGATCAGCAGAATGTGTTTTCCGGCGAGAGTTTCGCGTACCGACAACCGCTGGCGGTTGGCACCAGACGCGAAATGCACGACGGGCTTTCGCACCTTGGCGTCAGGCCGGTCCGCCGGCCGAATCGCTTCTTCCAGCAGCCTGGGATTGTTTTCAAATCCCAGCACCGACACCAATTTGTCACGTTCGACTCGTCCGTTCGGCTGGCCACCAGTGAAACGTGCGAAAAGCCCGCGCGGGCGAATCACCGGATCGAGCAAACGCCCGGTCGCTTGCCCATCGCGGAAATCGAGCCGGTTCGCGACGATGCGCTTTACCCCCAAGTGTTTCGCCAGCGGACGCATGATGTGCTCGAGCCCCTGGCTGACCAGCACGATGTCGCTTCCCGATGCGATCGCTTCGTTCAACAGCGCAATTCCGCGCGCCTTCAATCGCGGCTTCAGCGAATATTCGAAAAATTCTTCGCCCAGCAGGTCGAGACGGTCGCGGCTTACTCCGCGCAAAACCGTGTGCAGCAGGCGGGTCGCGAATTCCCGGTTGGTGATATACAGCAGCGGCCGCGCCACGGCCAGCAGCGCCATGGCCCCGCGGCGGCTCCAGCGCTGCAGGAAACTTTGCGAATTCCAGGCAAAAAATCCAACCGGTCGGACTGCGGTCAGATTCACCAGGCTGCCTTCCACCCGCCAGAAGACAGGCTCGCGCACCGACGCGCCGGGCGCCTGATTCTTCGTTTGCGGATTTTGGGCGATTGGATTGGACAACGACGTTGTCACGTAACGGACCTGATGATTTGTGAAATTACAAAATTATCACGCCCAGTGCGGTCATTCAAGGTGTTGCAGACGCGCGGAACCTCGGCGTGGGGCCTACGGCGGCGCATTCGCCCGCTACTTCTACTTCTGCCGCTCCGGATATTTGAAAATAAAACTATCCACCGCGGGACCGGCCACGCCACGCGTGTTGTATTCCAGTAGGTACTGGAGGTGATCTTTGTCCTCGGGATAATTCACGCCCACCGGATAGGGATACGGGACCGGCGTGTGGAAGGGAAGCGGCGTGACCGTATCGCCGTGCGCCGCATAAAAATCCATGTCCTTGGCGAACCCGTCGGCATAGAAAAAATAATCGCGCGTCCATCCGTTGGGAATGTCCGGCAAATGCGTCGCGTCAAAATCCACCGCGATCTCATCGCCCGATCCATAGATCACGTATTTCTCGTCGGTCTTGCGCACCAGGTCTGAAACATCGCCATAGCGCGTGTAATTTCCCGTCTGCCGCGAGTACGGGCCCGTCGCGCTGACGTCTTCATACACATAGGTCAGATCGTTTTTCGGATTGCCTTCCACCACGCGCGGGTAGCCGCGAAACGCCAGGTTTGCCTTGGCCAGCGGTACTTCGGTCTGGGTAAATTCCACATCGGCCGGCGAATTGTCGATTCGGATGCGGTCCCAGTAAATCCGCAAATTCGTTTTGATGCGGATGAACCGCGTGCCATGCGGCAATTTTCCGGTCAGGTCCGCGACCATCGTCCGCGAAAGTCCAGCCGGGAAACCCATATCCGGCACGACCATCTGCCATTTTCCCGAATCGTCCTGCGCTTCCACGAACGGCGGCACCGGAGTGATCCCCGCCTGCCAAGCCGCATACATCGAACTGGCACTGAAATAATCGGTGAAGCCGTCCAGCAGCAGCCGCAGCGGCCTCGATTCGTCCCACGCGCCCAGGTCGAGTTCGATCCCGTGCATCGCCGCAAATCCGGCGTAGGGAGCCAGCTCGAAATTTGTCACGTACTTGCGATCGCGCTCTTTCAGTTGCGGCAGAATATTGTGATTCTGATCGTCCCAGGCGCCATCCGGCAGCCGCGCTCCGCGGCTCGCGATCACTTTATATTCCGGGAACGGTAGCGCGCTCGCGAATCGTTCGTTGGGATAAACTTCAACGTCAACTGGATGGTCGATTGCGATCAGCCGCACCTTGTCCAGATAATCGAGCTCTTCCATCGGCTCGATCATGCGGAAATGGATCAGCCCGTCCTGCGGCTGCACCAGCGAGCCGGTGACTTTGAAATATTCGTCGGGGTCGGGCGTGTTGCGCTGGTTCGGTCCGGTCCAGTGGCCGACGATTCCCGGACCAATCATGTCCGCCAGAAATTCATATTTCTCGCCGTTCCACACGAAAACAATCGGGCACGAACTTCCGCGCCGGTCAATTTCCGTTATCTCTTCGTTCTTGTGCGCCGGAATTTCGAGCTCATCCTGCAGCACGCCCGTGGGCCACAACACGCGCACCACATCGGCGCTTCTTTCCACGCCCAACCCAGCCACGATCGACGCCGGCCCCTGCCCCAGATAACCGGAAGCGCCGGGGATTTCCCATTTCTGCCGCAAAGCGCCCGCAAACATCTCGACCTTCGTGCCGATTGCGGACTTGGCGTCGTTCTCACCCTTCAGCGCAAGGCGCAGCCAGTTGTAGCCATTGCCGCCTTCGTTTTTCAGCAGTACCGGAGGCAATCCGTTTTGCGTGATCAGCAATCCCGATGTTCCGTCGCCATCGAAATCGAACGCAATCACCGCTCGCGGATTGTGCAAAACAATTTTGTCCAGGCCCGTCGCCGCCGTCACATCGCGGAATCCCGCCGCGCCTTCGTTGCGGAACAGAACGATATGTCCCTCGCTTGCAAAATTCTCGCCGACCGCGACCAGATCGATCCAACCATCGTTATCGTAATCGATGGGCGCCACGCCCCAGGCCCGCATCCAATCCAAATCCGGCAACGGCACGCGATCGAACGATTTTCCTTCCGTGTTCCGCCACAAACTCAATCCCGGCGAGCCCCAGTGCGTGAACGCCAGATCCATCCAGCCGTCTTTGTTGTAATCAAGCGCCACCACTCCCGCGGTCGGCGCCGGCATGTCGCTCGACCACGGACTCGCCGGCTTGAACGCGCCCTCGCGCTGATTCAGATAAACGCCCGGCGATTTCCGCCAGCCGGTCACTACAAAATCGATCGCGCGGTCATTATTAATGTCGCTGCCGATGGCCCCGACTGATGGCGCATCACCACCCAAGGCGGCCTCGCTGGTCCAATCGGTGAACGTGCCGTTCCCGTTGTTGCGCCACAATACGTTGCCCGCCGGGGCAGCGTCGGTAGGAAAGCTAAAAGCCTGCGAAGGATTCGCCAGCGGAAAATCGTTGAAGCGCGTGACGTACAAATCCAGATCGCCATCGTGGTCGTAATCGATGAACGTCAGCCCCAACGCCAGACCCGTCGTGAAAATCCCCGACTCCTGCGTCACATCCTTGAACGTCCGGTTGCCTTCGTTGTGGAAAAGCAGTACCCGGCCGTCCATGCTCACCGCCAAGTCCGGCTTACCGTCATTGTCGTAATCACCGACCGCGCAGCCCATGCCTTGCCCGCGAAATTCGAGCTTCGCTTCCTGGGTTACGTTCGCGAAGTGGCCATTGCCGAGGTTGCGGTAAAGCGCGGAGGTTCCTTTGCGGTCGCTGTCGACCAGAAAAATATCGGGTCGACCGTCGCCGTCGTAATCAATGATGCACGCGCCGCTGCCCAGAAATCGCGCCAGCGAATTCGCCTCGCCTTTCTTCGCGGGTATCCGCCGGGTGCGCGTGGTGTTGTGTGGCGTAGCGCCGCCCGTCGCCGCAGGGGCCGGTTCCGGCTGTGCGGCAACCGGCGGCACGGTCGCGGCGGCAAAACGCACCGGCAGTCCAGACGCGGCTGTTACGTTCACGAAATGGACAGGCATGGCCGGCGGCACGGGCTCCGGCGCGGGTTGCAGCACTTCGGCCAGCGAATATTTACCCTGCTCGCCGTAAATAAAACTGATCGGCTTCCCCAGCTTCTCCGAAGTTAAATGCTGGAATTTGTCGAAGTGCTCTTTGGCGTGAACGGTGTCGTTGCTACGCTGCAACGCTTGCGCCAGGCCGAATTCGGCGGAAACCTGAAAGGGGTTCAGCGCGATCGCTTTGCGGAACGCGACAATCGCCTTGTCATATTCCTGCTGCTGCGAATAAATCAGCCCCAGAAAGTACTGCGTATCGGCGTCGTAGGAATCGAGCGCCGCCACCTTCTGAAAATCCGCGATCGCCGCGGGAGCATTCCCCGAAGCTTTTTCCAGCAGCCCCAGGTTGAACCACACCCGCGGATTTTGCGGATCGCGCTGCGCCGATTTTTCCAGAATCACGCGCGCTTCGTCGAAACGCTGCATGTTCAGGAAAGCGATGCCCACGTTCAGGCAGCCGGTGTCGGTGTCCGGATCCAGAATGCAGGCGCGCTGAAATTTTCCCAGGGCCTTTTCGAACTGCTGGCGATTCATCTGCGCCACGCCGAAATTATTTTCGCGCGTGATTTCCGCGCGCGGATCGGCTTGCGGCGTTTCCTCCGCAGGCGCATCGGCTGGTTTTGCAGTGGAGTATTGCGGGTGGGCGTTCTGCTGCGGCCGGCTGGAGCCAATGGTCGACGAAGCCACGATCCCGGTCGAGATCGTCACCGCCAACAGCCACTTCCATTTCTGCATCAGCGAATGCCTCGCCGCTATTCTACCGTTTTGCCAGCGGCTTTGCGGCCACGATACCTTCTTTTTCTTTGACCGTGATGATCTGGTCGGCGGCGACGTTTTTCAAGGAATCGGTTTGCCCGCTGGGCCAGCGCAGTTCGATTGCATCGGCCTGGGTGTGGCCGGCGAGGCCAAAAGTCAAGACCAGTTCACTCGAAGAAAGATAGCTCGAGCCGCTGCGCAACGCTTTGGTTTGCGCGTCGCTGCCGGCCGTTACCCGCACTTCCGTTCCAATCCCGTCGCGATTCGACTTCGTTCCGACCAACTTGATGCGCAAGCTATGATTGGTCGCGCCGGTATTGCGGAAGAGCGCCGCGGGGCCGCCGTTCGTGGCCACCAGCACGTCGAGCGCTCCGTCGTTGTTGATGTCTCCGTCAGCCGCGCCACGTGCCACTCGCGGCGCCGCAAAAGATGCGCCTACCGACTTGGTCACTTCCTGAAATTTGCCGTTCTCCAAATTGTGAAACAGGTGCGGCGGTTCGGCATACCGGACGCGCGGCTGCACGCGCTCGATCGCATCTTCGATGTGACCATTCGCGACAAACAGATCCATCCAGCCATCCAAATCGTAATCGAAAAAAAAGCAGCCAAACCCGAGTGTCAGCAGGGAAGCGTGACCAACGTCCGATTGCGGCGCTTCGTCCACAAATAACCCATTGCGCTCGTTGTGATACAGCGCCAGCATCTGATTCGAAAAATTAGTAATCACCACGCTGGACGAGCCGGAGCGATCATAATCGGCCGAGTCCACGCCCATGCCGGCGCGCGCGATTCCGTCCTCGTTGTAAGCGATTCCTGAAGCCACGCCGTTTTCAGTGAACGTTCCATTTTTATTGTTGAGGTACAGCTTGTTGGGCTGGGTGTCGTTGCTGATCAGAATGTCCGGCCAGCCATCCTGGTTCGCGTCGAACACCGCGATGCCCAGGCTCTTCGAATTCGTGTCGTATAGCCCCGCTTTTTGCGTTGTGTCTTCAAACGTCCCGTCGCCGCGGTTGTGCCACAGTCGCACCGACGTGCCTTTGTACGCTTCCGGCGTGCAATACGATTTCGTTTTGCCGTCGAGCATGCAGGTAATATCCGTCGCGGGCGTCCACTGCACGTAATTGGCGACGACGAGATCCAATTTTCCATCGCGGTCGTAATCGACCCACGCCGCCCCGGTGCTGAATTCGTTCGGGCCCCACAATCCGGCCTGCTTGGTGACGTCGGTAAAAGTTCCGTTGCCGTTGTTGTGAAATAAATGGCTTTGGCCCAGCGTGGTGATGAAAATATCGTCGCGCCCGTCGTTGTCGTAATCGCCGATGGCCACGCCCATGCCAAACATTTCTACGGCGAGGCCAGCTTTCTGGGTGACGTCGGTGAACGTGCCGTTCTGATTGTTGTGATACAACGCCAGCGTCGTATGTTTGCGCGTGTGGCCCGGCCAATCCATGCCATTCACCAGCAAAATATCCTGCCAGCCATCGTTGTCGTAGTCGATGAACGCCACGCCCGGGCCCATCGTTTCCGGTAGCCACTTTTTTCCGGTCGCGCCGTTGTTGTGGATGAAATGAATCCCCGCAGCCTTGGTGATGTCTTCAAAGTGGACTGCGGACGCCGGCGACTCCGTGCCGACCGGAACCGCGGCGCTTTGCGCGTTGAGAACGGCGCCAAGGATCAAAAGAAAAAACAGGCCGCCCAAGCCTGACCAAAGTACGGTTTTGTTTTCTCGATGAGTTTGCACTACTCGTGCACCTTGGCTTCCGTGCGTATTTGGGCAACTGTGCCAGCCTCGCCGCGATGACCCGGACCTGCGTCGCCAGTGCGAAGCGATGCGGTGATTGGCGCTTTCGATTTTGGCGTCAGATTCGAAACGTGCTCGTGGATCGGCTGGCGCTCGTTGTTGTCCGCTTCATGCGTCCGCAGATAGGGGCCGGTCAGCGTCTGCGACGATTCGTCGGCTTTGAAGCGCAGGTAGCGTTTCTGAAATTCGGCGGCCTGATTCGGCTGGCCCAGTCCCGTATAGGTCAGCATCAGGTTGTAATTGGCTTCCAGGTCTTCCGGATCGATCGCGATGGTGGCATTGAATTCGCGCAAGGCATCAGTGTACTTGCGCTGCAAGAAATAGATTCGACCCAAGTCGTCGCGAACCACGCGGTCGCGCGGATACTGCGCCAGCACCGTCTGCAGGTGGGGAATGGCCGCGTCGTACTGGCCCTGCTGGCGCAAAACGCGTGCGTAGAAAAAGTGCGCGCGCGCCAGATTCGGACTCAACGACATCGCGCGCTCCAGCGCTTCTTTCGCTGCGCCCAAATTTCCTTCCTGCACTCTCACACGCCCGATGTTCACCCAGCCGTCGGGATTCTTGGGATCGATCTGGGTAATTTTCTCAAAAGCGCCAGCGGCGCCAGTCAGGTCTCCTTGCAGAAACAATCCGATGCCAAAATCGTTCCAGCGCGTCCAGTCGTCGGCTTGCAGCGCCGCGTTCGGCGTAGGTTCGGCGGCACCCACGGGCAAAACCTGCAAATCCACTTTGCTCTCGGCCATCACCACGATCGGAGGATTCGGAATTCCGTTCGCGCCACCCGGCAGTTTCGAAGAGTCTCCGGTAAATGCATAGTGCGAATCGTCGTAGCTCGGCGCGGCCGCATCCGCCGACTGATCCGGCTGGCGCACGCCCGCAAAAGAAAATTGGGTGTTGTACCACGCAAACTTCCGGTAATTCACTTTGGCATCGAGATGGATCGGTCCGGACACGTTTGCCGGAACTTGCAGCCGATAGTGAATCGTGTCGGCGGCGCCGGGCGGAATCAGGTGGACGTAGACCACGGCGCGCGTGGCCCAGGCATTGCGCTTATTGATCGGATTCCCGTGCGCATCGATTTGCAGCGAGCGGTAAAAATGGGCGCCGGGGTCGACTGGACCTTTTCCACCATCTTCTACCTCGCCACTTGAAAAAATGGTTTGCCCTTTATCGTCTTTCGCGGTTAGTTCCACCCAGCAATCGAACGCATCGACCGTGCCGCCGGGGAAAAAATGTCCGACCTTGCGGGTGCGCACCACCACGTTCACGCGGTAGGTTCCGTTGCGGCGAACCGAGGCCGTGACGCGGTTCAGTGGCGCCGTGAGCAGTTCCACCGGCGTCGCAGATTCCGGAGATTCATTGACCGGCACGGAGCTTTCCGCTTCTTCGCCGACGGCGAACGTTGTTTGCAGTTGGAGCGGCGGCGAAGTCATTGCACCCTGCGGCGGGTTTCCGGCCTTCGTGGCCGGCGAAGCAGCTTTCTCCGGAGAAATCGCAAAAATGTCGACGCTCACTTCGTGGTCGGTCAGGAATTTCTCAGTTTCGGCCAGATGCCCCGCATCATTATTCACGAACGGCAGCGCCGTGTTCGCCGCCGAAAAGCTATGCGAATGGACCGAGCCGTTCGTCATGGCCGAGCCCAAACTCGCGAACCATTCGCGAATTCCGGTGGGCTTTGGCGCGAAACTTCCGGCGTCGGTCGATGGCGCCAGCGGCATGTGGCAGTCCGCGCAATTTTGTCCCTTGGCCGGATAATAAAAAGAACGTGCGCCCTGAAACGAAACTCCGCTGGCCTGCCAGTTATCGTAATCGTCGAAGCCGCGCACCCAGCGGTAATGATTCACCGGCACGTCCAAATGCACTTTGTGGCACGTCGAACAAAATTCCGCGGTCTGCGTGCGCATGAAGGGTTTCAGGAATACGCGGCGGTGCGGTTCCGGATTCAACTCGGTCAGAAAATCGTGAAGCCGGACAATCACCGGATTTTTGCTGGCGGCCATTTTGTGCAGCGCGGGATATTCCAGCAGGAAATCAGCCTGGCCCATGGTGCTCTTCACTTGCGAGATCGAGTGGCACATCATGCAGCCCAATCCCGCCTGACCCGCGGGCGTGTCCTCGACTTCGCGAATGGGCCGATCGAACATCCCGCTGTAGAGCAGCGCCGGATCGTGGCATCCGGCGCACCACTTCGAAGGTTTTACTCCGACCGTGTCCTGCATGTACTCGATGCTCTTGCGATACCACTGATTGTTGAACGAAGAAAAATGGTGCGAGGAACTTTTCCACTGCTTGTAGATATCCGCGTGGCAGCGCTGGCAGGAATCGGACTCGGTAAAATAATTGGCCGGGATGTGGCCGTGGTCGGAAGTCTGCGCGGAGCTGGGAAAAAATGGTCCTTGCGGCCCGTCGCCTTCGTTGTTCATGGCGGTCGGAGCGATTGCCGGATTTTCGATACGGTGCGATTTTTCCCAGGGCACGGTGCGCAACCACCACGCGCCGCCGGAAATCAGCGCCGCGGCGAACAGGCACGCTACGCTGCGCGCGAATCCTGCCGCGACTCCGTTGGCTAGCCAGCCGCGCTGTGCGGTCCAGCCGGAAAAGAGCATCGCGCCACCGGCGACGCACGCACCGATGTGGATGTAAAGCAGCGGCCATTCCGCCCGCCGCGTACCGGTAAAAACTAGAACGATTCCCAGCACTCCGCCGAAAGCGAGCAGGATCCAGCCGATGCGCGACGCCGCGGGCGACTGGCGCAGAATCGGCAGCAGGCCTATCGTAAGCAGAATGAGAAACGCGATCCCGGTAAACAGGTGAATCAAAATCGCGGCGAAATATGGGACGTTAGCCGAAGGCCACGCGTAAACGTAGGCGGCGGTGAGGAACAGGATCGCGAGGCTGAAATGAAGGAGTCGCTTCATGCTGTCGGCCGGATTTGGACGTAAGAATCGTGCGAACAAACCGGTGCGAGCAGAAAGCTTGCGGTTCGGTTGCAGGACAGTCAATAGTATTTTTCAATTAGCCGCTGTGCGGAGTTGGCGCCGTAGCGCACGAGCGTCGTCGCCGTGCCGTCGCCGTGCTAGACTCCCGCGTTCCTCGTCTAAAATCGAAGCTCTGCGAACGCCGTCGGAATGACTGAGATTTATTACAAATCGCTGGTCGAAATGGCCGATCTGGTCCGCGCCCGGAGAATTTCTCCGGTCGAGTTGGCCGAGACTCATCTCGAGCGCATCGCGCAGCTCAATCCGAAGCTGAATGCCTTTGTTTATGTCGACGCCGCACGCGCGCGCGAACAAGCGCACGCGGCCGAGCAGGCGCTGGCGAAGGATTCTCCCGCGGACTCCTTTGGACCTTTGTTTGGTGTTCCGCTCTCGATGAAAAGTTCGGTCGAAGTTGCCGGTTGGCCCTGCGAATGTGGCAGCGCGCTGCGCAAGAATTACGTTGCGTCCCAAGACGCGCCGCTGGTGGCGCGGCTGCGGGCGGCAGGTGCCATTTTTCTAGGCAGTACCAATGTGCCGGAATTTTTGATGGCCTACGAGACAGACAATGTTTTGTACGGCCGGACGAATAATCCGTGGGATCTGGCGAGGACGCCCGGAGGCTCGAGCGGCGGAGAATCCGCCGCGATCGCGGCCGGTTGTTCCGCCGGTGGCGTGGGCAGTGATGGCGGAGGCTCGATTCGGGTTCCCGCGCATTTCACCGGTATTTGCGGATTGAAACCGACGCCTGGGCGCGTTCCTTCGACCGGGCACTATCCCGCTTCGGCGGGGCCGTTCACCCATCTCGGCGTGGTCGGGCCACTGGCGCGAACCGTCGCGGACGTGACGCGGCTCTTCGAAGTGATGGCGGGATTTGATCCGCAGGACCACGCTTCGGCGCCGGTGCCGCTGCGCCAGTGGGAAGAAAAAGAAATTCGAAAGCTGCGCGTGGCCTACTACGAAGACGATGGCGTAACTGCAGTTACGTCGGAAACCGCCGCGGCCGTGCGTACGGCGGCTGAAACCCTGCGAGCGCAGGGCTTTCAAGTTGAAGAATGGCGGCCACCGAATCTCGATCGCGTATGGCAATTGTGGTGGAATCTTTTCGGGCGTGCGGTGCAGACGGCGTTTGAGCCGACAGTACGCGGACGCGAGAACGAGCTGAGCCCGATGTATCGCGCGTGGCGCGAGCGAGTGGCGCAGCAACCGGCGCTCGACGGGCAGGAATGGATGAACACCATGATCGGGCGCGACGCGCTGCGCGGAAATTTGCTGAGCAAAATGGAGCAGTATCCGATTTTGCTGGGCCCGGTTTGCGCGGTTCCAGCGTTTCACCATGGCGAGCGCGAGTGGCAGGTGCAGGGCCGCAAGGTCGAATATTTGAAAGCGATGAGTTATTCGCAATGGTTCAACTTGCTGGGAAATCCCGGCGTGTCGGTTCCAGTGGGGAAATCGCCGGAGGGCTTGCCCATCGGCGTGCAAGTGATCGGCCGGCCCTGGGACGACGAAGCGGTGTTGGCGGTGGCGGCGAAAATCGAAGAAGCCGCAGGAGGATTCCGTCCTCCCCCGATTTAATTTTACCGAACCACGATCGCTCGGGTTGCACTTCTGCTAGCCCGCCGTGTTGGCGCGGGCGATCAACAAGATGGCCAGCATGTAAAAGATGAACATCAGGCCGAGGAAGGCTTGGGCGCGGCGATTGGCTCCGGCGAATTCTTTCCAGGCGAAAATTCCCCAGAGGGCGGCGACCATCGGCGCGGACTGGCCGATCGCGTATGAAATGGCGACGCCGGTGAAATTTCCGGCGACCAGATTGAAAACGGTTCCGGTGGCCCAGATGGCGCCGCCGAGCAAGCCCAGGATGTGGCCGCTGAGCGGCCCGCGAAATAATCCGCTGAAGGCGACGGGCTCGCCGACCAGCGGTTTTTTCATGAAGTAAACATTCCACAAAAAGCAGGAGAGCAGCGCGCCGCCGGTGAGAAAGACCGCGATGCTGTAGGGGCCGAGGGCGTTGCCGTGGGTGAGCGCGCGGGTGGAAAAAGGCGCCCACAGGCCCATGAGCACGCCCGAGACGATGCAGGTAATGATGCTTTTGCGCGAGACGGCTTTCTCGCCGCTGATCTGGCCGTAGGCTTTGCCGTCGAGAATCACCGCGACGACGGCGCAGAGTACGCCGGCGGCGAGCATGGTCACGTTGCCTTTTTGCTGCTGCACAAAGCTCAGTACGGTGCCGACTACCAGGGCGATGCCGATGGCTACCGGAAACGCGATCGCGAGCCCGGCCATATCAATCGCCGCGACGAGCAGCAGATTGGCGAGGTTGAAAATCACGCCGGCCAGCAGGGCCCAGCCGATGTTCGACATGTCGGCGGCGCGGACGTTGTTCAGGAAACTCGACGCGTCATTGCTGGTCGAGCCCATGGTCAGCGCGAGAATCAGCGAAGTGACGAAGATGCCCACCGCGTAGTCCCAATAGAACAATTCGAAGCGATAATTTTTCACGCCTTTGAAGGTGTTGGCCCAGGAGCCCCAGCAGACGGCCGAGATGATCATCATTAACAGCGCGGTGCCAAACGTTACCGGTGTGAACATGGACGTCCTTTTGTTTCGAGCTGACCAAAATGTCCGAGTTTTGAATTCATTGGTTCATCGGTTGTGCTTATCGATGAATTCCTCGACTTCGTCGTATTTGGCCATGGCCCGCGCGCCGACTTTGGTGCAGCACAGTGCCGCGCAGGCATTGGCGAATTTGCCGACGCGAGTGAGATCCCAATTCTGAAGCAGGCCGAAGGACAAGCCACCCATGAAAGCGTCGCCGGCTCCGGTGGTATCGACCACCGCGACTTTGAACGCCGGAACGTGAACGATTTCGGTGGGAGTAGCGAGGAGGCAGCCGTCCGCGCCGAGGGTGATCGCGACGGTGGTGGGACCGAGCCGCAAAAGATCCTTCGCAACTTTTTCGTAATCGCCTTCGCCAGTGAGTTCGCGAGCGGCGGCTTTACAGGGCTTCAACACGTCGACCAGAAGCAACGCCTCGGTCAGTTCCTCTTGCGTGCCCAAATCCGCGGCGGCGAAAAAAGCAGGCGAGACATCGAGATCGAAAATCACGCGGACGCCGGCATCGTGGGCGATTTGCATGGCGACTTTCACCGGGCCGATGGGGAGTTGCGAGGCTTCGGTGTGGAAATGCTTGGCGGCTTTAATGTGCGGCGCGAAACGAGTGAGCACTTGAAAGTCAGAAATTTGCCCGGTCACGTTGGGAAACATGTAAATGCAGCGCTCGCCCTCGGCGTCGACGGGAATCCAAGTGAGGGAAGAGAGTTGGCCGTCTACGATTTCGACGCCGGAAACGTCCATGTGGTCGTGAGCGAAAGCCTTCTGGATGATGCGGCCGTTTTCATCGTCGCCGATCAGGCCGAGCCAGCCGGTGGAAGCACCGAGACGGGCCACCTGCGTGAGATTGTTCGCAGTGACGCCGCCGGCATGGATTTCCATGCGGGTGGCGTTGATTTTTTCTTCGGCGGCGAGCAGCCGCGGCACGATGGCGAAATAATCCACGGTGCAGCTGCCGATTCCGACCACATCCACTCTTGAAGGCATAGGTTCCTTGAAATCCTCAGCGCTTGGTAATTCTAATGCGCGGCCACAGGCGCAGCAGAAGGCTGCGCGAGCAAATCCACAAACAATTTGTAAAATTTCGCGCTGTCCAGTTCCTCGGGCAGATTGACCAGCTGTTCATCGAGCCCGGGACGGTCGGTGTTATCCCACAGCAGGACGTTGCCGTAATTGGCGGTATGGGAAATATCGATGTCCATGAAGAGCTGCGACTGCTTGGTGATGATGCTGGGATCGATCCAACCGGCCACGGCGAGTTCGTCCCACATGTATTCCATATATTCTTTGTCGCCGTATTTCGCCACGTATTGGGCGGCTGGAGTTTGAATTTTAGCGATTTCGGTGAGCATCGCTTTGGTCATGCGGGTTTTGATCGAAATGTCGACAGTAGTGACGGTGATTTTGTGCCACGGAGCGGTGAGCGTCATGTGCACGCTTTCCGGGTCCCACCAAAAATTAAATTCGCGGCGAAGTTCGGTGGGCGGACCGTTGGGGTAGATCGCGGCGAGCGCGCCGCCCATGACCACAAGTTCCTGCGCCAGATCCGCGACCTCTGGATCGATGCTGAGCGCCTGCGCGAGATTGGTCAAAGGACCGCCGGCGTAAATGGTGACCTGGTGCGGGTACTGGTGAACCATGCGAATGATGAAATGCGCGGCGTCTTCGGCCGCGGGCTTGATCGTCGGATTGCCTTCGATCAGATCGGGAACTTCAGCCGGAGGATGATACTTGCCGCGCAAACTGCTGGCAGAATTCGCGCCGGGTTTGTGGTTGTTCCAGGCGCCTTCGTAGTGGACCTTGCCGTAGAGGGCTTCCCAGCGGTCGATCACTTCCATGCGATTGATCAGCGGATAAATCGCGCCGGGGACGACGGGAATTTCCGGGTGACCGGTGAGTTCCAGCATGCGCAGGGTGTGGGCCACTTCTTCATCGCGCCACATATCGCCGCTGACGATGGTGATGCCTAAAGTTTCAACCTGCGGGGATTGCAGGAACATCAGAATGGCCTGCTGATCGGTGGTGGCGGGGCCGCGGGCATCCTGATCGATGATGACTTTGCGGCGACCCTGAGGCGAAGCGGCAGACGCGAACAGAAGCAAAGTGAGCAGGACTGCAAAAACTTTCGAACTGGAAGCAAGGGAAGCGGCGGAGAAAACTTTTATGCTGGAAGTGCTCGACGTTGAAGCTGGTTGGTGGAGAGCAGGGGCCGGCATGCCGAATGTGCTTATAGTTCCGCGCGACAGGCGAGTCAAGAACAAACCCCGGCGGCACATGACTACATCGGCCTCGTAAAATTCCCGGCGCAGCTATTTGCCAACATGGGGCGGCGGCGTGGGCCGAATCATGAGGTCGACGAACTCGCGGTAGAACTTTTCCTGATCGAGATCATCCTGAATTTCGACTTCGCGCTCGCCCAAGTGCGGGCGGGTTTGCTCGACCCAGACCAGCGTGTCGCCGTAGCCGGCGCCGTGGTCGGTTTCGACGTCCATGTAGACCTTGTGAGTTTTCGTAATGATGGAGGGATCGAGCCAGGCCGCTGCGGCCAGCTCATCCCAGAGATAACCCGGTTGCGCGTATTTCGCGGTGTACTGGGCAGCGGGAGTTTTTCCGGCGGCGATCTGCGCGATGAGTTCCTTGGTCATGTGGGTCTTGATGGAAATATCCACGGTGGTGACCACCACGCGCGCCCAATCGGAGTGCAGCACGCGGGAGGAAGCTTCGGGGTCCATCCACAGATTAAATTCGCGGCGCGGAGTCAGCGTGAATTCGGGATCGTCGGTTTGCGGATTCAGGCTGCTGCCCATGACGATTAATTCCTTGGCCAGCGAAGCGAATTCGGGATCGATGGCCTGAGCGAGGGCGAGATTGGTCATCGGGCCGCCTTCGTAGATGGTGACCTCGTGCGGATATTTGTGAACCATGCGAATCATGAAGTGCGCGGCGTCTTCGGCGGCGGGTTTGCTGGTGGGAGCGCCTTCGGACATCGGCGGAATTTCCCACGGGCCGTGGACGGGGCCGCCGACGGCGAAATTCCAGGCGCCTTGATAGACGATCTTGCCGTGCAGAGTTTCCCAACGCGCGATGTATTCCTTGGAATTTACCAGCGGGAAGGCGGCGCCGGGAACGACGGGAATATCGGTGCGGCCGATAATTTCCATCAGGCGCAAAGTGTGCTGAACTTCTTCGGCGAGCCAGGCGTCGCCGGTGACGACGGTGATGCCGAGAACCTCGGTGGCGGGCGATTGCACGATGGTGAGAATGGCTTGCATGTCGGAGCCGCCGGGGCCGGAAGCGTCCTGATCGATGATGACTTTGTGGGAGCCGGGCGCTTGGGCAGAAACCCCGGGGACGTTGCCGAGTAGAACCAGAAAAACCAAAACCGTCAACAGAATGTAATTGCGACGCGGCGAATTGTTTCTGCGAACAGAGATTTCCGCTTCACCAAAAATCTTGTCAATCGGCATACCGCCTCCGTGGTCCCAGAAAATACAAGTCCGAGTCGAATTAGCCCTTCAGTTCAAAGATTCAAGCACACCGCGAACTGGCGGCCGGTGATCCCCAGTCAATTTAACTCAGTACATGATAGTGCGCGTGAGATGGTGCGGCCAAAAAGTGGTGTGGTAGGGCAGCCAGAGGCGCGCATCGACCTGCGGGATGATGGTCTGCATCTCCGGCGGACGGATTTTATTTATCTCTTCGCGCAGCAGGGCGGTGGCGTAAAGAGTGTGGGCGCGGATTTCGACTTCCTGGGTCGAGTCGCGCGGAATCATCTGGTAGGTCTTGATCGCGTGGTCGAGCGCCGGCGAATATTCGAGGATGTTCATGACGCGCAATCCGGCGGGGACGATGTAGTCGGCGAACGCAGTGAGTTTTTCGGTGTCGTCGAGCTGAAACGCGCCGGTCTGGCGGAAATTGCAATACATGATCCAGACGCCGAGCTGGGCGAGTTTGTTGATTTTGATTTCGTGGCCGTCGTAGGGGCTGGAATCGTGGAAGCGCGGAATTTCAGCGGCGAGGCGCTCGACGATGCCGTTGCCTTTGTCGTAGCAGCGCGGGGCGCAGTCGTTGATGAAATTGTGGTAGCGGCCGCCGTATTTGGAATTCAGCACCACGCCGGCTTGGCGCAGCATTTCGACGCGTTCATCGAGCAGTGGAAGTTCGATATTGCCGCGGAAGATGTGGGCGAGCTGGTCGCGGGTGATCGTCGCGAGATACGCGCCATTGAGCAGGTCGATATTTTCATCGAGAGCGCGTTTCATGCAGGCGAAGAGCGCGTCCGAATCGGAATAATGCTTTCCGGCGTAATCGACTTGAAATTTCAGGTGATTCTGAAAATCAGTGAAAGCGAAATCGACGGTGACGGCGACCATGGTGAAGTCGATAGCGGCGAAAGGGTTGGTGGTTTCGGCGGCGAAGGGAATCGAATATTGCGGGACGGGAAGTTCTTCGTAAGCCATCCACTGGGCGACTTCGATAAGTTTGGGAAGATTGGTTTTGACGTCGCGGGAATGTTCGATGACCGGGCGCAGGCTATCGAGGACCGGACTGCCGATGGGTTTGGGCCAGCGCAGGGTGGATTCGGCGGCAGACGTTTTGTGCAGGGTCATCGATTGGGCCCGGGGGCTGGGTGGTATGCCCGCGCGAGATGGGCGCGAGGGAATCAGGAATTCCGCGGCCGCAGCTCCGGCCACGGTTTGGAGAAAGCGCCGGCGATTCGGTTGAGAAGCAGAACAGCCCACCGAAGATTCGGTGGGCTGCTCTGCTTCAGGTTGCGGTCTGCCCGCGAGGGACACGGGTCAGAAGGTTAGTTTTAAGGCGAACTGCACAAGCCGCGGATTGTTGACGGTCTGGTTGATCGCGCCAAAGGATGAACCGTTTAAATCGAAATTGGGATTGGCAAATTGAGCGTGATTGAACAGGTTGAAAAATTCAGCACGGAAGTTTAAGCCGAGACGTTCCCACGGCAGGTGGAACTGTTTGATCAGCGAGAAATCCGTGTTGACGAATCCGGGGCCCGAGACGGGAGTGCGGGAAGCGTCTCCAATCTCACCCGGCGCGGCGGCGGCAAAAGCGCAAGGGTTAAACCAACTGGTCACGGTATGAACCCGGACCGGGCAAGTGCCTCCGCCGCCCCCCGCGTTCGGGTCGCCGACCAGGTCGGGGCGGTTCCAGCTATTGCCGTTGTTCTCGAAGTTGACGCCGGATTGATTGAAGCTATTGACGATGAAGATTGGAAAACCAGAGGTTATTTTTTCGATGGCGGTTACCTGCCAGTCTCCGAAGGCCGTGTTCAGTCCAGTGCCCCACTCGTTACCGAAGTGTTTGCCGTGGCCGAAAGGCAAATCGTAAATGACGCTGGCGGTGAAGTTGTTGTTCAGGTTGATTTGCGAAAGGCCCCAATCCAGCTTGCGCCAGTCCGGGAGCGGATAATAAGTGGCGCCGATGTTAGAGCCGAGACCATCGGAAAAGCCGTTGTCGTGGGTGCGTGCGTAAGTATAGGAGACGAGCGCGTAAAGGCCATGTCGAGCGTTTTTGGTCTCGGCCTTTAACTGCAAGCTGTCGTAATGGGCGTTTCCTTGATCCGAAATATTGGAAATGGTGGAAAAAGGGAACGCGGGGTAAGGAATGGGCAACGCCGAGCCGCCAGGACCGCAACCCAAGGTGTAGCCTGGATTGACGCCGCCGCAACCGGAGGGCGTGGTGACGTTGAGGTTGTTTCCGTCGATTAGAATGTGGCTGCTGCGCGAGCCAGCATAACCCGCGGTGAGAACGACCTGGCCGGGCAATTCACGTTCGACGTTCACGTTGAACTGCTGAACCATGCCCTGCTTGAAGTTCAGATTTTGCGCCTGAATCGTGCCGGTGAAACTTGCTGGATCCGGGGGAGCGGAGAATTGCTGAAATCCGTCGGAAAAACTAATGGCTCCCGGAGTCTGGCCGTAGATGGTGGCGCACGCGGCGGTGGCGAAAGTACAGCCACCCTGAAACGCAAACAAATCGGATTCGGCGTAGTACGGCGGGTTCTGCCATAGGCCTTGGGCGCCCTGGCTCCACGAGGAATCGTGGAATATGGCGTATCCGCCGCGGACCACCGTGCGATCACTGCCCCAGGGTTTCCAGGCCACACCGATGCGCGGTTCGAGCGCGTCTTTATCAAAATGAATTCCCACCCATTTGCCAGCATTGGGGCCAAAGGGCGTGTTGCCGGCGATCAAGAACTGGCCATTGGCGGGATTGAAATCAGCATAACGGTTGGCCACTTCAGAAATGGGCGTCGTCAAATTCCAGGCGAGACCAAGATTCACGGTAAGGTTCTTGTTGATGCGCCAATCGTCCTGGACGTAAGGCCGGTAGGTTTTCCAGCGGCGGCCGGTGGTGCTGCCGTCGAAGGTTTGGTCGTGGATGGCCAAACTAGGCAGCCCGAGGACGAGATCCGCTTCAGCATCGCCGGTCCAGTCGCCGCTGAGAATCCAGTAGCCGTCCTGAAAGCCCTCGGTTCTGACGTTCATTTGATTGGCGCGGATGCCCAGGCCGACCTTGATATCGTGCTTGCCGCGAATCATGTCGAGAGAATCGCCGATGGAGAACACGTTGGTGCCGCCGGTGAAGGGAGAAAAGCCACGGTCGCCGAGGGCCCAATAGTTTTGACTCAACTGGGTCGAAGTGAGGCCGCAGCTGATTCCGCCAGGAGCGCAGACGTTGCTGGCGTTGCAATCCAGGTTCGCTCCGGGAATCTGGAAAATGGCCGCCTGACAACTGCCAGTGCCCTGGGAGGTGATGTAATCGAAAATTCGGTTGTAGCCGCCTGTGATCTGGTTCACCGTGTTCGGAGAAAAGACGTGGGTCTCGGAGATTACGACGTTGCGGCCATGGTTGATGATGCCCTGGTTGCTGCCGAAAGCGTTGGATTCGGCGAAGGAACCCGGACCGCCGCCGCCTGGGACGACCGAATTGGCTTGATCGTAGCTGAAGCGCGCGAAGATTGTATCGGTGGCCGAAAAGTTGTGATCAACGCGGATATCGAATTTTGTTTCGTCGAGCGCGCGCGTTGGCTCGTTGACGAAATTATAACTCGCGTTAGCAACGCCAAGGTTTGCGTTCGGCAACGGATAAAGATTGATCAATTCGGACGCAATGGGATTGATCAAGTTGGAGGGAATTTTGTTGCAGTTTACTCCCGCTGGCTGGCTTCCGTTGGGGGCCGCTGGCAAAGGGTTGCCAGCGCCATCGCACTGAAAGTAGGGATTTGGGCCTCCGGTAACGTTCGGATTGATGATCGAGCTAAATCCATTCGTGGGTGCAGCGCCAGAAAGCGGCCGGGCGATACCGTAAGGGTCATCGGTGAAGTCACCTGTCCGATTGGCTGCAGTCGGAACTAGGCCCGTGAAGGTGATCCCTCGGCGCTGGTATTTTTGTTCGCCATCGACGAAGAAGAAGGTTTTGTTCTTGCGGATGGGGCCGCCGATGGCACCGCCGAATTGATTGAGGTTAAATTTTTCAGGGAGGATGGCGAAATAGCTTTTGGCGTCGAGGTCGGTGTTGCGGAAGAATTCGAAGAGCGAGCCGTGGAATTCGTTGCTGCCGTTCTTAGTGGTCACCAAGACGGTGGGGCCGGCGCGGTAGCCGTACTCAGCGGAATAGTTGTAAGTCAGCACCTTGAATTCTTGGATCGAATCGATCGAGGAGAGGATGCCGATGCCGCCGGCGGTCAGCTCGTTGTTGTCATTGCCGTCGAGCAGCCAGTCCGTGCTATTGGCGCGCGAGCCGCCGACGGAGAGCGAAAAGGAGCCGCGGGCGGAAACTTCGCTGCTGGCCGCGCCATTGAAGAAGCTGTTGGTATTGGTTTCCGCGGTGGTGCCGGGCGTCAAAGTGGCAAGCTGCACGAAATCGCGGCCGTTGAGCGGCAGCTGGGTGACCTGCTGTGCCGTGATGACCTGGCCGAGCGAAGCGTTGGTGGTTTCGACCGCGACGGGCGAAGCGGTGACTTCGACGGTGGCGTTCACCGAGGAAGGCACCAGGGTGAAATCGACTTCGCGCGACTCATCAACCTGCAGGCGCAAGTCGCGGCTTTCGGCGGACTGGAACCCGGAGAATTCGACATGCAAGGTGTAGATGCCGACCGGCAGCAACGGCGCGAGGAAATGGCCAACGTCGTCGGATTTAGTGTCGCGGACCAAGCCGGTGCCCTGCGAAGTTATCGTGATGGTCGCGCCAACGATCGGCGAGCCGGATTTATCGATCACGGTTCCGGAGAAGGTGCCGTTGGCCTGACCATGCGCCACCGGCGACCAGCACATAACAAAAACGAAAGCGACTAACGCAAAAAGTATTCTGTTCCGCATGGTTGTTCCCCCCATTCAAAGCAACCACTTCAAATTCAAATTCGGCCAAGCTCGAGCGATTTCACAAAACTTTGGGCTGCGCTACTTGCCTTGCACCCGCGAATTGAAAAGCTGGAAAAACTTTTCGGCGTGGACGCCGGTCGCCACCTGGGCGTTCGGTTTTACCGCGTCGAGACCTTCGATTTCATAATGATCGCCATGCAGCACGTTGCGTTCGATTCCACCACGGCGATTCGCGACGGTTTCACCGCGAGTGTAATCACCGCGCGTCTCAACGTCGACGTGCATGGCCGTCGTGGTCAGGATGGACGGATCGACGGCTTCGGCGATGGCCAGCGGGTCGTACATGGGCGTGCCGCCGCCGCTGCCGTATTTGACTTCCAGGTCGAGCAGGAAAGTAAAAACCTTCACCGCGAAATCGTTCAGCGGACCGTGGGTCTTGGAAAGCTCGGCGAGCTGCGGGCGACCGTAGAGAGTTTTGTCACCGACGTCGAGGCCCACCATGGTGAGCGGCCAGCCGGCTTGAAAGACGATCTGGGCGGCTTCGGGGTCGTTATAGATGTTAGCTTCGGCGGCGGCGTTGACGTTGCCGCCGGAAATCGAGCCGCCCATGATGATGACTTCTTTCACCAACGGCACGATCGAAGGATCTTTGAGCAAAGCGAGCGCGATATTGGTCAGCGGGCCGATGGGCAGCAGCGTGATCTGGTGCGGATTCTCGTGGATCATCTGGATGATCAGGTCGGGGCCGAAGCGCGGATCGGTTTTGCATTTGGTAGGCGGCAGGTCGACGTTGGCGAAGCCGTTAGCGCCGTGCCAGAACTGCGCGGTGATGAGTTTTTGAAACAGCGGATGCTGCGCGCCGCCGGCGATGGCGATGTCGCAGCGCCCGGCCAGCGACGCCAGCTTCAGCGCGTTCTCCAAACCCTGTTTGGCTTCGACGTTACCGGGGACGACGGTAAGGGCACGCACATCGAGTTCGGGAGAAGTTAGCGCCAGCATGATCGCGATGGCGTCGTCGGTGCCGGGATCGGTATCGATGATGACTTTCTTGGGAGCGGCGGGCGTGACGACGGATTTGGCTTGGGCCGCGGGCGCGAACGAAAAAATAAGGAAAGCGAACAGGACCGCCCCGAAAATTCGCAGTGAAGAGTCGAGATTCGGCGGAGTTCGCAGGGAGGGCGAGGAATAGAAACAGAAATGCCTACCGAATTTTTCGGGAGACGCGCACATATTTCGCGATAGAACCCACCCAATGAAAAAGAATGTTGGCACGTTATAACTTCGTCGCGCGGGGAGTCAATACGAAAGTCGAAGAGCGCAAAAGATTTCCACAGCGCTGGAGAATAAGTTGGATTCATTTTACAAATCGGCGAGAGCGAATTGAGCTTGACCGCGAAAGCTGCCCGTAGCGGGGCGAGGCGCATCAAAGGCGGGGAATGAATGGATTTGCTAAGATTCGTGCCGAAATGGAACTAACCCCGTGTTAATTCGTCGCCGCCGGCTGCTGTTGGTCAGCGCATGCGCGTTATTAATGATAGCGGCCGCGAGCCCGAGCGATGGCTGGTCGCGCGCTTTTGCGTGGAGTAGCGTGCGCGCGGGAGCGCGCCTGTCGCGGGTAAGCACGCAGGAAGCGGCGGGGAAACCGCAATCGTCGACTGGTTCGCAGTCTGCGGGCAGCACGCAGTCGGACGCAGGCGCCGCTGCGCCGAAGGGCGACGATCTCCTGACGCTGCGGCGGCGCAGCGACGTGATCAATCCTTATCATGTCCAGTTCCGGGATGTGACGCAGGCGGCGGGCATTCATTTCCATCACGAACGGGCGAGTTCAGCGCAGAAGACGTATCTCGAGACCATGGGTCCGGGAGTGGCCTGGATCGATTACAACAACGACGGCTACCTTGACGCGTTTTTCGTGAACAGCGGAGTGACGCCGTGGTTTCACGCCGACCCGCCGCCGCAGCCGGCGCTCTACCGCAATAATCGCGACGGGACGTTCACCGACGTAACCGCGCAAAGCAAGATTCACACCGACGGAACGTTTTTCTTCGGGGTCGCGGTGGCGGATTACGACAACGACGGATTCCCGGACATCTATATGACCGGCTACCGGCATTCGGTGTTGTGGCACAACAACGGTGACGGGACGTTCACCGACGTGACCGCAAAAGCCGGAGTAGGCGACGACGGCGCGTGGGGCACGGCGGCGGGCTGGTTCGATTACGATCACGACGGGAAACTGGACCTGCTGGTGACGAATTACGTGCAGTACGACGAGGATCATCCGGTGCTGTGCGGCGACGAGCGGCCGGGTTACCGGTCCTACTGCCGGCCGGACCAGTTTCACGGTAGCTCGGCGAAGCTGTACCACAACAATGGCGACGGAACTTTTACCGACGTGACCGAAAAGGCCGGCTTGGGGAATACGGACGGGAAGAGCCTGGCGGTGGTGCTGGCGGATCTGGATGGCGACGGCTGGCCGGATATTTTCATCGCCAACGACGCGCAGCGGAATTTTTTGTATTTGAACAATGGGGACGGGACGTTCCGGGACGCGACGCGCAAATCAAACGCGGGATTCAGCGAAGACGGGCGGGTCGAAGCGGGGATGGGCGCGGACGCGGCCGACGTGATGAACAACGGGCTACTGTATCTTTTCGTCAGCCACCTGGATTTCGAATTGAATCGTCTGTATCGCAATAACGGGGATGGGACCTTTACGGATTTTACGATCGCTTCGGGCATCGGGCAGTCGAACATTTTGAATAGTGCGTTCGGCGCGCGGTTTTTCGATTTCGATAACGATGGTTGGCGGGATTTGCTGGTAATCAACGGGCACATTCTGGATAACATTCCGTTGTTTCATTCCGACGTGAGCTACGAAGAGGAAAAGACGCTGTATCGCAACCTGGGTGAGGCGCGGTTCACGGACATCACGCGTACGCAGGGCAAGGATTTCCGGGCCAAGCACGTGGGGCGCGGCCTGGCGGTGGGCGATTACGACAACGACGGCTGGCAGGATTTTCTGGTGAGCAACAACGGGGAAGACGCGCAATTGTTTCGTAATGAAGGTGGCAGTTCGCCGGAGGCGGCCGGAAATCACTGGCTGGCGGTGAAATTGATTGGCGTGACCTCGAATCGCGACGGCATTGGCGCGGCGCTGCGCGTAACGGCCGGCGATTTTCGGAGCTACGACCAGATGAAAGGCGGGATGAGCTACTGCTCGGCGCAGGACCCGCGGATTTATTTTGGATTGGGTAAACACGATCACGTGGACGTGCTGGATATTCGCTGGCCCAGCGGGTACGTGCAGTCACTGAAGGATATTCCGGCGGATACCGTGGTGGTGGTGACCGAAGGTGTGGGCGCGAAGGCTTTGAAGTATCCCGCCCCGCATGTGCACTAGAAATTTGCTGGGCTATTCGGTCTGGCGGATGGCCCGGAGGTCGATGCCGAGTTGCTGGCACTTTTTGTAGAGGTGGCTGCGTTCGAGGCCGAGGGCTTTGGCGGTATTGGTCATGTGGTGGTGATTCTGTTTCAGGACCGTAAGAATGGTGTCGCGCTCGAAGGCTTCGACGCGCTGGGACAACATGCCGGTGGCGAGGGCTCCGGCGAGATTCGCGGTGCCGCTAGCGGCAACCGCGGACGCGGCGGATTGCGGAAGAGCACGCAGCACCGTGGCGGCTTGGATGTCGCCGGTGGTTTCGAAGAGCAAGATGCGCTCCATGACGTTGCGCAGTTCGCGGACGTTCCCGGGCCAGGAATATTTTTCCAGTTCCACCAGGCCCGCAGCCGATAGCGTTTTGGCCTTCCAGTGATTCTGTTCGTCCAGCTGCTTGATGAAATATTCGGCCAGCACGCGAATATCTTCGCGGCGTTCGCGCAAGGGCGGCAGGACCACGGGGAAAACGAACACGCGGTGGTAGAGGTCTTCGCGAAAAGTTCCTTGGCGCACCTGCTCCTCGAGATTCCGATGAGTCGCCACGACCACGCGAACGTCAACCGTGAAAGGCTTGTCGCCGCCGACCCGCTCGATTTCTCCTTCTTCTAGCACGCGCAAAAGTTTGGCCTGCATGGTCATCGGCATGTCGCCGATCTCGTCGAGGAACAGAGTTCCGTGGTGGGCCTGCTCGAATTTTCCGGTGTGGCGCGAGGCCGCCCCGGTGAACGAGCCTTTTTCGTGGCCGAACAGCTCGGTTTCCATCAGCTCGGATGGAACGGCGGCGCAGTTCAGCGAAATAAAAGGGCCGGATCGTCGCGCGCTTTTCTCATGCAGCGTGCGCGCGATTAATTCTTTCCCAGTTCCGGTTTCGCCGCGAACGCAGACCCGCGTTTCGCTGGGCGCGACTTGTTCGACCTGAGCCATGACTTCCTTCATGGCCGCGCTGGACCAGACGATATGGTGACGGCCCAGGCGTTTTTTCAAATCGCGATTTTCGTTTTCGAGATGCTTCAGCCGCAGAACATTTTCGACGGTCAGCAGCAACTTGTCGGTGGAGATGGGCTTCTCCAGAAAATCGGCGGCCCCGAGCCGCGTGGCTTTCACCGCCATCTCGATGGAAGCCTGCCCGGACATCATTACCACGGTGGAATCGACGCCCGCCGATTTGAAATCTTCCAGCAGCGCGATGCCGTCGCGACCGGGCATGACCACATCGGAAAGAATCAGGTCGAAGGGCTCGGCTTTGGCGAGATCGAGGGCCCGCGCGGCATTGTCGCAGACGGTAGCTTCATGTCCGGCCAGGCGGAAGGCGCGGGCTAGCGAGGCGAGCGTATTCGCATCGTCGTCGATGACGAGGATGTTGGCTTTGGTCGGCACGGCAGATCAGGCCTCGTCTTCTTTTTTCTCGAAGACCATGGGAAAGACCTGCGGCTTGTGCGGCGGATTCGCGGGCAAATCGATGTGGAATGAGGTCCCGACGCCGGATTCGCTTTCGACCGAGATCCGTCCGCCGTGGTCGGCGACGACCGCTTGCACGATGGCGAGGCCGAGGCCCGAGCCGTGCTGTTTGGAGGTGTAGTAAGGAGTGAAAATTCTTTCCGATTCTTCGGGAGTGAGGCCGGTGCCGGTGTCCGAAACTTCGAGTGAGACGCCGTGCTCGATGGGCTGAGTCCGCAGCATGAGCACGCCGCCGGCGGGCATGGCGTCCATGGCGTTCAGGATCAGGTTTTCGATGGCGCGATGAAGCAAGGTGGCGTCGGCCTGAATGACCGGAAGATTTTCCGCCAAGTGCAATTCGGGCGAGATGGGCGGGCGGCCGACGGCGTTGAACTGGGCTTCGAAGAGCTTGACCACGTTGCGCACGATTTCGTTCAGGTTCACCGGCGCGAGTTCCGGTTGCGGCATTTTGGCGAAATCGCTGAAGCGGCTGACGATCGCTTTCAAGTTGTCGAGTTCGCCGAGCATGATGCGGGTGGATTCGCGGAAAACTTCGTCGAACTGATCGGAGTGCTGCTCGCGGGCGCGCTGCAGATTTTCGACCGTGGTCTGCAGGGGGAACAGCGGATTTTTCAGTTCGTGCGCCAGGCGCCGGGCGAGTTCGCGCCAGGCGGCAACGCGTTCAACCTGCACCAGTTTTTCGCGCTGTTCGACCAGCTGCGTAGTCATCTGGTTGAAGGATTTGGCGAGTTGGCCGACCTCGTCGCTGCCGCGCACATCGACGTGCGCGTTCCAATTGCCCTGCGAGACTTCATGGGCCGCCGACACCAGTTTCTGCACCGGCCGAGTGACGCGCGCCGCGCCCCACCAGCTTAGGAGCAAGCCGAGCAGCAGGCCGACCGCCGCGACGCCGAGCGCGAGCCAGCGGATGCGGCGTTCGAGCGAGACCACGGTGCGCTGTGAACTGCCGACGAACAAAACGCCCAGCAATTCTTTCTGGCGGCCGACGAGGGGCAGAGCGTGCAGAACTTCCGCGTTCGAAGGATCGAAGCCCCAGCTGATTTTTTCGGTCTGCTCCACCGGATCCGCTTCGATTTTTTCGACGAGCGGCTGAAAGCGGTCGGCATCGGGGGCCGGACCGTTGGCGTCGATCAGATTTGGTTCCTGAAATTCGGGTTCGAGATTCAGGTACAGCAGCGCACGCATACCGGTGGGTAGAACGAGCGACTGCAGGAATTCCTTGCCGAGGCGCTCGCCGCCGACGACGTAAAGGTCTCGATCGCCGACGCGCACGGTGGAAACCGCCATCAAGCCAAGCGCCGGGCCTTGCGCGGTTTCAACCCGCATCAAGAAAGCGCCGCGCGCCAGCCAATCTTCGGGCTGCGTAACCCAGGGAAGTTTGTATCCGAAGCGCGCGGGATATTCCTCGGAAGAAATGATGGCGCCGTCGTTGCCGACAAAATCCAGAAAATCGAGCTGATGGCTGCTGGAGACGCCGCGCGCGTCGTGCACATAGACGGAAACATCGGCATTGGGGCGGCTGAGGTCGACGGCCATGCGCGTGGTGGCTTCTTCTTCGGCGATGGCTTTCACGCGATGGGCCACGTCCTGGCCGCGGCGCTCGAATTCATGCTGAAACTGCTGGACCATCGCGTCGGTGTGCTGGCGATTCATTTCGTCGAAGACGCGGCGGGTGACCAGGGTGACGCCGGCGGCGACCAGGCCCACTGCGAGCAGCAGCGCGATGATGAAATTCAGAAACAACTTGGAACGAAACGTCACTCGCGATCCTTTGGTGCGGCGGCCGCGCCCTGCGCTTGCCCGTGATTCGGATTCTGGTCCACGTTTTGATCCAGCCAGACGTCGGCGAGCGGCCAATTTTCTCCGGGGCCGGGCGGAATCCAGTTTCGCACGCGCGCGCTGAGGCCGTAAACCTGCGGGAGCCAGACCAGCGGAACGATACGATAGGAATCTAGAACTTCGCGCTCGCGATCATAAATTTGCTGCGGCGTTGCCGAGTCGGACAGCGGGTTCGCGGAGACATTCCCGGCGCCGAACGCACCGAAATCGCGGAGCAGACCGTCGAGCGCCGCCGCAGGTTTTGGCGAATCCATCGCGACGCGCACGACCAAGGCGTCGGTGGTCGGCGCGGCACCGGATTTCTGGGCGGATTGCGGGGCGATTCCTACGGCGGAAACCGCGAGGCCCGATTCTTTTGCGTTCACCACGATTCGCTCCGCCACGCTTTGCTCCAGCGGGTCAGCGGAATCATATCCCAACCCGAAGTGGGGGGCAGGCGCGATTTGGGAGGAAAGTTCCTTGGCGCGCGGCACATCGGGAGCGATGGAAAATAAAAAAGAAGTGCCGCTGGACCATTGCGGCAGCAGCGCGGCGCTGGGCTCCCCGAATTTCTGCAGCAGGTAGGTGACGATCGCGGCGCGGTCGATGGCCAACGAAAGAGCCTGGCGCGCGCGGGGATCGGCGGTGGCGCGATTTTCGAGAAATACCACGGCGAGCAATTCGTCGGGCTGCGATTGGCTGATACGGATTCCGCGGTCGGCGGCGTGGCGCGCGTCCGGCGCGGGAATTTCGGTGAGATCGGATTTATTGAGTTCGAGGTCGAGCAGGCGGTCGCGCAGCGGGCGGCCCATGGAAATTTCGACGGCGTCCACGAACGGGCGGCCTTCGCGGAAGGCGTCGTTGGCCTGGAGAGTCAGGAGGCGGCTCGGTTGCCAGGACGAAATATGGAAAGGGCCGTTATTGGAGGCAGGATCAATCAAGGAATTTTGCAGATCGCGCATCAGCGAATCGACGTGGTTCCAGATGGATGTATCGCCCGACGCAGACGCCGCGGAAGTGGCGGGGTCGAGAGAAGCGAGTGCGGCGCCGATTTCGACCCGAAAGGTTCCTCCATATTGCGGACGGCGGGACGTGCGCGCGGGGATCGCGGCGAGCGCGAGTGCAGCGCCGAGGACGAGGCTAGTGATTGCAAGTCGCCGTAACAATATAAGCCTCGTAGTCGCCGGTCTTGAGATTGTGCACGATCGCGCGCGCGGAAGTGGTGTCCGGTTCGGGATACAAAGAAATGACCGGCCCTGGAAATGAAAGCGGTGCGCCGGAGGAAGTTGCTACGGCAGAAGAGCCGGCGGCCAGGTAACCCTGAATCGAATCGGTCTGGGTCCAATCGCCGCTGCCGCTAACGAGGGAAGTGGACTCGCCCGCACAGCTTCCCGAAAGCGCCGCGCTCACGCCGTTCGAAAAATCCGCAGGTTTGGCGCGCACCAGACGAGACTCCGGAGTCTTCGTGTTGCGGCAGTGAACGGTGCCGGTGAGATCGGGGTCTCCCGTGCACTCCAGGTTTGCGATCCGGAACGAGGCGCTTTTTAAATCGATTTGGGCCGAGAGATCCCGTGAGACCAGAGCAGCGGATTGCGGAATCGCGCTGGCGTGTGAGAGATGCAGTTCCGCCCCGAACGGCTCATAAACGGCGAGTTGATTTTTATCGAGAACGACGAGGGCCGGTTCGGATGACGAAAGACGCGTTACGAGCGCGAAATC
>DASWVE010000177.1:0-1749 GCA_036401315.1 Candidatus Acidiferrales bacterium | reverse complement strand
ACGTTGATTCCGCTGCTGGCCGTGCCGGTTTCGTTGATCGGCACTTTTATTCTGTTTCCTCTCTTTGGTTTTTCGCTGAACACTCTTTCGCTCTTTGGATTGGTGCTGGCCATCGGTCTGGTGGTTGACGATGCCATCGTGGTTGTCGAAGGCGTGGAGCGCCACATTGAAGAGGGAATGACGCCGAAAGACGCGGCGTTTAAAGCGATGGAGGAGTTGTCCGGGCCTGTGGTCGGCATCGCGCTGGTGTTATCCGCGGTGTTCGTGCCCACCGCGTTTATTCCAGGTATCACCGGAAAGTTGTATCAGCAATTCGCGGTGACCATCGCCATTTCCGTGATTTTTTCGGCCTTCAACGCGTTGACGCTCAGCCCGGCGCTCGCGGCATTGCTGTTGCGCAAGAAAGAAGAGAGCCACGGACTGCTGGCGAAGTTCTTCGGCTGGTTCAACCGTACGTTTGACCGCGCCAACGAAGGATATGTGCGAATCAGCGGAGTGATCTTGCGGCGAAGCGTGCTGGCCTTGGTGGCCTTGATCGGTTTTGGTGTCGCCGGATTCTTTTTTGCCAGTCATGTGCCGGGCAGCTTCCTGCCAGACGAGGACCAGGGCTACGCGTACGTGAACGTGCAGTTGCCGAACGGCTCGTCGCTCGAGCGCACCACCGCAGTTGTGGATCAGGTCGAGCAAATCTTGAAAAAGACGCCTGGCGTCGAGACCACCACTACCTTCGTAGGATTCAGCCTGCTCAGTTTCGTGCGCACCAGCTATAACGCCACGCTCTTCGTTAACTTCAAGCTGTGGGACGAACGCAAAACCCAAGCGGAGCAATTTCAAACGCTGAAGGCTCATTTGAATAAAGAGTTTTCGCAAATTCCAGCGGCCATCGTTTTTGGTTTTTCGCCGCCGGCGATTCCGGGCGTCGGAACCGCGGGTGGATTTACCTTCATCCTCGAGGATCGCTCGGGGAGCGATATTGCGTTCCTGGCTAAAAACGCGAACACATTTATGGAGGCGGCCCGCAAGCGTCCGGAAATCGGCAGCCTGACCACTACTTTCCTTCCCAGCGTCCCGCAGAAGTATGTCGACGTTGACCGCGACAAAGTGCTGAAACAGAGCCTGACGCTCGGCGACGTTTACCAAACCATTCAGGCTTTTATGGGTGGATATTTCATCAACTATTTCAACCGGTTCGGACGGCAATGGCAGGTGTACATCGAGGCGGAGGAATCGGCTCGCGGCGCGGCCGAAAACGTCGGACAGTTTTACGTTCGCAATAGTCACGGCGACAGTGTTCCGCTGACCACGGTGACCAACATCAAGTCGCGAGTCGGGCCGGAATTTACGCTGCGTTTCAATGAGTATCGATCGGCTCAGCTCAACGGCAGCGCCGCGCCCGGCTATAGCGCCGACCAGGCCTCGGCAGCGCTTGAAGAAGTGTTCAAGGAAACGATGCCGCGCGAAATGGGCTTCGACTATTCGGGAATTTCGTTCCAGGAGCAGAAAGCGCGGCAAGGCGTGCCTCCGGCGGCGATTTTCGGCGTGTCGCTACTGTTCGTGTTTCTGATTCTCGCCGCCTTGTACGAAAGCTGGACTTTGCCGTTCAGCGTTTTGCTCAGTACGCCGGTGGCGATTTTTGGCGCATTCGCGGTTCTGTGGCTGCGCAGGCAATTTCTGATCATGTTTTACCCGCCGTACCTGGTGCAGATCGAGAGCGATGTGTATTCGCAGATCGGTCTGGTGATGCTGATC
>DASWVE010000176.1:0-1692 GCA_036401315.1 Candidatus Acidiferrales bacterium | reverse complement strand
CGATTGGTGAAATCGTCCGATTGCCCCAGGGCCACCAGGCTGTTGATATAGGCGTCCAGAATTTTTTCGCGGTTCGGCGTCACCGGCAGTCCCGCGAGCATCTGCGGACGCAAAGGTTCGAACATCTTGCGCATCACTTCTTCCTGCTTAACTTTGGTGTGAGTCACTTCCATCAAGCTTTGAATGTCCGTCTTGAATTGCGGATCGATCGGCGCCGGCGACGGTGCGCGCGGCGCCGAAACCGTGGCGTCGGTCGATAGCGGCTTCTCCGGCACCGCCGGCGCCACCTCGACGGGCGCGCTACTACTGGAAGCTGACGCGTCCAACTGAAAAACGACCTTGACCATGGTATCGACCTCAACCACCTTTCCGTTCAGCGTCGTCGGCTTGTAGGTCCATTGCCTTACCGCGTCCATGGCCGCCTTCATCAACAACGGCGGCCCGGAAACGTACTCCACCTGTTGCACGGTGCCATCCTTACCGATAATGCAGTGCAAAACGACCGCTCCGGAAACGTGTGCGGTCTTCGCCGCCGCCGGGTAAACGGGTTGCACCATATGAGTTACGTTGGCCGAGGCGATCGGGCCGCCGATGCGGATGCGCATCGGTTTTTCCGCAGGAGCGTTTTGCTGCGGTGAGGCAGAAGAGTTCCCCGGCGCGGTGGCCGGATTAGGTGTTTCTTGCGCAGGTGTGCCTACAGCACCCAGAATTCCGATCGCGAAAAATAGCAGACCGACCCGTTTGCGCATCATTCCCCCGACCTAGGCGATTAGCATGCTGTTACGTAGCTGGAGTATACAGAAGGGAAACCAGGCATGCGAGAAAGAGCTGCGCCGGCACTTTCCAAGCGTCCGAGTGCCGGCGCCAACGATCGTGGAATGCCCTGAAGTTCCGACCTTACGCCGTAGTCTTGGCGGTCGTGGCTGGCGCGCAGAATTGCTGAAACGCCCGGGTCAGATCTTCGGCAATCGCGCGAGCGTCGCGCGATTCGATCTGGTGGCGCTCCATCATGAATTGCATTTTTCCGTCGCGCAGCAGCGCGATGGAAGGCGACGACGGCCGATACCCGGTGAAATAACTGCGCGCCTGCGCGGTCGCATCCAGATCCTGCCCGGCGAAAACAGTGGTCAATACTTCGGGCTTGGGCCCTAGGCGCAGAGCCGCGGCGATCGCGGGCCGCGCTTTTCCAGCGGCGCAACCGCAGACCGAATTCACCACCACCAGCACGGTGCCTTTCTCGTTTTTCATCACGCCGTCTACATCCGCTGGCGTGCGCAGTTCGCGAAAACCGATGTTGGTCAATTCTTCACGGATGGGCCGTACCATTTCTTCAGGAAACATTGCGCTCCTCGAAACCAAAGAATGTCGTTGCGGGCTTCCGGGCAATCGCCAACCGCAGCCTAGCCCGCTGCTGCAATTATAGTCTCGCGGGCCACGCTTTCCAAACGAACCACTTCCGCGAATTCTACTTTTCCGGCACTTCGTCGGTGACGATTTTGAACTGCTTCAGATCCGCAGTACCAAACGACGTAGTCAGCGCCACGTCCGAAGCATCTCGCCCGACGGCCATCAAAACGCGTCCGATGCGTGGCACATTATGCCGGGCATCAAACGTCCACCAGCGGTCCTCCAAATACACTTCGAACCAAGCGCTGAAGTCCATTGGAACTGGAGCAACGGTCACCCCGATGT
>DASWVE010000175.1:0-21749 GCA_036401315.1 Candidatus Acidiferrales bacterium | reverse complement strand
ACCGCGAGCGAAGAGACGCGGCTGCGGTACCGTTATCTCGACCTGCGCCGGCCAAAACTGCACGGCAATATCGAGCTGCGACACCGGATCGTGCTGGAAATGCGCAGAACCCTCGACGAGCAGGGGTTTTTCGAAATTGAGACTCCGCTTCTGACGCGTTCGACGCCCGAGGGCGCGCGCGACTGCCTGGTTCCGAGCCGCATTCATCACGGGCAGTTCTACGCGTTGCCGCAGTCGCCGCAGATCTTCAAACAAATCTTGATGATTTCCGGCATGGACCGTTATTTTCAGATTTGCAAATGCATTCGCGACGAAGATTTTCGGGCGGACCGACAACTCGAATTCACGCAGCTGGACCTCGAGATGTCGTTTCCGCGGCAGGAAGATATTTTCGAAGCGATCGAACGGGTGATGCAGCGCGTGCTAGCGCTGGTGGGCGTGAACGTACAGCGCCCGTTTCGGCACTTAGATTACAAGGATGCGTTGAAGAAATACGGCTCGGACAAGCCGGACCTGCGATTCGGAATGGAGCTGCAGAATGTGACGGCGCATTTCGAGCCGGCCCGCGCGACTTTCAAATTCGAAGGGAATGTCCAGGCGGTGGTTGCGCCGGGCGCGGCGGCGTGGTCGCGCAAGCAGACCGACGAGCTGACCGAGGCCGGCAAGGCTGCGGGAGCCCGCGGCGTTTATTTGGTGAAAGTCACGGCGGAAGGCGTCAGCTCGGCGCTGGAAAAGAATTTGGGCGCCGACGGACTGAAGAAACTCGTGGATGCGACGGGCGCGAAAGCCGGCGACTTGATCGTGGCGGCGTCGGCGAAAGATCAGATTCCGCACACCGACTCCTCACTCAGTGTCGGCGGAGCCCTGCGGTTGTATCTCGGCGACAAACTGAATTTGATCGATCGCACCAAGTGGGAATTTGCCTGGATCACCGGTTTCGCGCTGTTTGAATGGAGCGAGCGCGATAAGCGCTGGGTGAGCGCGCAGCATCCGTTTACCGGCATTTACGAGGAAGACATCGAGAAGCTCGAAACTGCTCCATGGGAGTGCCGCTCGAAGGGCTACGACCTGGTTTTGAACGGCAACGAACTGGGTTCGGGTAGCATTCGAATTCACCGGCAGGATATGCAGGCGCGCATGTTCAAGGCGCTCGGGCTTTCCGACGAGCAGGCCCGGCATCGCTTCGGATTCTTTCTTGACGCACTGACCTACGGCACGCCGCCGCACGGCGGCATCGCGCTGGGCATCGATCGCATCGCCATGTTGCTCGCCGGCGAAAAATCGCTGCGCGACGTTATCGCCTTTCCCAAGACCACCAAGGCGCAGGATTTGATGTCGGAAGCGCCGTCATCGGTAGATACCGAACAGCTGGACGAACTGGGGATACAAATCAAACCTGAAGAGGCAGCGAAAAAAGACGCATGATTTCGTATTCGACATTGATTGCGATTGCGCTGGCCGCGCTCGTGATGGTGTCGGTGCTGGTGCGCAGCATGCATCGTTTGGCTTTGCGCGCGCAGTTTATGGTTCTGCTGGGCCTCGGCGTCGCCATCAGTTTCGTCCTGCTGGTCATGGTGCAGGCGCCGCATTTTCCGGAATGGTTCGGCGTCGCGCTGATCGTATTTGTATTCATGGCCAGCCTGTTCGGGACGCGCACGTTTTTGCGCAGCCTGGCCGAGGATGAGCGCAAACAAGAAGAAACTGAAAATCTCGACCGGCAAATGCTGAACCAGTCGCCGTTCTTAACCGATTTGCTGGACCGGTCGGAGCCAGGCCCTATTCGATGAGCCGCATCCGCATACTCGCCGAAAATGTCGCAAACAAGATTGCCGCGGGCGAGGTTGTGGAACGGCCCGCTTCGGTGGTGAAAGAGCTGCTCGAGAATTCGCTGGACGCCGGGGCGCGGTCCATTCGCATCGAAACCGAATCGGGTGGCAAGCGGCTGATTCGGGTGGTCGATGACGGCTGCGGTATGAATCATGATGACGCGCTGCTGGCTTTTGAGCGTCACGCTACCTCGAAACTGCGGACTGCGGACGATCTACTCTCCATTTCGACTCTGGGATTTCGCGGTGAAGCTTTACCCTCGATCGCGTCGATTTCCCGTTTGGTCCTGGAAACCCGCGACGCTGAGGACAACGAAGGCATTCGCGTGGAATTCGCGGGCGGCAAGCTGATCAGCGTGAAGCCCGCTGGCGTGCCGGTGGGAACTTCGATTAGCGTTTCGGACATTTTCTACGCGGTCCCAGCGCGGCGTAAATTCCTGAAATCTGAAACCACCGAGCTGGGACACATCGCTTCATTGGTGACGCATTACGCGTTAGCCCATCCCGAGACGCAATTTCTGCTGAAAACTCCTTCGCAGGAGATTCTGAATTGCGCGCCAGTCGAGAAACTGGCCGACCGCGTGTACCAGATTTTCGGCCGTCAGGCGCTCGAAGAACTGATGGAGATTCCGGAAGCGGAAGCGCCGATCCACACGGCGATTAACGAACCCCCGCTCGAATCCGGCGAAAAGTCCCCGACCATTCGCGTGACCGGATTTGCTTCGCGCCCCGAAGTGCAGCGGACCAATCGCAACGGGATTTATATTTTTGTGAATCGCCGGCTGGTGCGCGACCGTCTGCTGCTTCACGCTATCAACGAAGCGTATCGCAACATCACGCCGCCGGGAGTTTTTCCGGTGGTCCTGCTGTTCCTCGAAATGGATTGCCAGGAAGTCGACGTCAACGTCCACCCCGCGAAAATCGAAGTGCGTTTCCGGCATCCGCAGTTCGTCCACGATTTTACGCGCGATACGCTGCGGCACGCGCTTTCGATCGCGCGGCCGATTCCAGGTTTTCCGGCGGGACGCGCGGCCGCGGCCGGTGCTTCGCAAAACCTGACGCCGGGCGCTGGGTTTGGCAACGGCGACACTCCGCCGGTGGCGCGCAGCATCTACGATCAGGACGCGGCGGGGAATTCGCTTAACGGTCCGCCGCGCGCGGTGATTCCTACATCTTTTGGCTCGGTCGCCGCTGAAGGCTACGAACTTACTGGCGCGCCGGACCGTCCGGTTCCGCAGCGCCTGCAATTCGGCCCGGCCGGCGGCTCGGATTTTTCCTTTGGCGCACCGCAAGCGGGCGCGGCCGTCGCGGACGTCAGCGCCGCGACGGCTCCCGGCACGCTGCCGCGGCCCGACGAAATTATGGATTTGAAGCCCCTGGGCCAGGTGAGCAGCAGCTTCATCGTGGCGGTGAACGGCGAAGGCCTCTGGATTATCGACCAGCACGTGGCGCATGAACGCGTACTTTTCGAGCAGCACCTGCGGGCGCGGCGCGAAGGCGAAATGGGCGGCCAGCGCGTGCTGGTGCCGCTGATCGTCGACCTGAATCCGCGGCAGATGGCGATTTTCGAGCAGATCGGCGAGGAACTGCGCGCCAATGGATTTGAAGCCGAATTGATGGGCGAACGCAGCGTGGCGATTCAGGCCGCGCCGGCCGGCATCACCAGCGGCGACGCCGAAAGGCTGCTCTACGAAATCCTCGACGGCATCGCCAAGGAAAATCAGGCGATCTCGATCGATTCACTACAGGCCAAAATTGCGGCTTCCACATCGTGCCACGCGGCGATCAAGGTAAATACGCCGCTGGACCACACCAAAATGGAATGGCTGCTGGGCGAGCTGGCCAAAACCGAATATCCGATGAGCTGCCCGCACGGGCGGCCGGTGGTGCTGCGCTATTCAGTGCGAGAGATCGAAAAAGCCTTCAAACGAATTTAATGCAAAAACTGGTCATCGCGATTGACGGGCCGGTAGGTTCAGGCAAGAGCACGTTGGCCCGGCGTGTGGCGGAGCTGATGGGCTACGTGTACGTCGACACGGGCGCAATGTATCGTGCCCTGGCGCTGAAAGCGCTGCGCCACGGCCTGGGATTCGGCGCGGAAGCCGGCGCAGACGACGACGCGCTGGTGGCCCTGGCCCAGAAAACCAGCATTGATTTGCGCGCGGACGGCGGCGCGCAGCGCGTGCTGCTCGATCAGGAAGACGTCACCGCCGCGATTCGCACTCCGGAAGTTTCCCAGGCGGCTTCGAAAATCGCGGTCAACGCGGGGGTTCGGCACGTGCTCGTCGCGGAACAGCGCCGCGCCGGTGAGCGCGGCGGGGTGGTGATGGAAGGGCGCGACATCGGCAGCGTGGTGTTTCCCGACGCGCACCTGAAAATTTTCCTGACCGCTTCGCCTGAAACGCGCGCCGAACGCCGTTGGCGCGAACACGAACAGAAAGGCGACGCCATCGACCTGCAGAAAACCTTGGACGAAATTCACGAACGGGATCAGCGCGACAAGCTGCGCAGCACGTCTCCGCTGGTGAAGGCCCCCGACGCAGTGGTGGTGGACAGCACGGCGATGGAACCTGAGGAAGTGGCTAGATTAGTAGTGATGCTGGCCAAAGAAGGAACCGCGAAAGCATCCGCAAAGTAGACGTACTTCTACGCCACACTCCCGCGTTCGATTCCAATAAATAATGTCTGGTTAGGTCGGGCTCGACATCGACGACAGGAATTCGCCGTTGGTCTTGGTCTTGGACAGGCGGCCGAGCAGCAATTCCATCGCTTCCACGGTCGAGAGCGGGCTCAACACCTTGCGCAAAACCCAGATGCGGTTGAGCTCGTCGGGCGGCAGCAGCAATTCGTCCTTACGTGTGCCGGAGCGGTTGATATCGATGGTGGGGAAGACGCGCTTGTCGACTAGGCGGCGGTCGAGGTTAATTTCCATGTTACCGGTGCCCTTGAATTCTTCGAAAATCACGTCGTCCATGCGGCTGCCGGTATCGATCAGCGCGGTAGCCATGATGGTGAGCGATCCGCCTTCTTCCACGTTACGGGCGGCGGCGAAAAAGCGGCGCGGGCGCTGCAAGGCGTTGGCGTCGATACCGCCGGAAAGAACTTTTCCGGAGGGCGGCGTCACCGCGTTGTAGGCGCGGCCCAGACGGGTCAGCGAGTCGAGCAAAATCACCACGTCGCGCTTGTGTTCGACCAGGCGCTTGGCCTTTTCCAAAACCATTTCGGCCACTTGAATGTGGCGTTGCGGCGGTTCATCGAAGGTCGAGCTAATGACTTCGCCCTTGACCGTGCGCTGCATGTCGGTGACTTCTTCCGGGCGCTCGTCGATCAGCAGCACAATCAGCGCGACTTCCGGATGATTGGTGGTCACGGAATTGGCGATGGACTGCAGCATCATCGTCTTACCGGTGCGGGGCGGCGCGACGATCAGGCCGCGCTGGCCTTTGCCGATGGGGCAGAGCATGTCCAGCACGCGGCCGGTCAGGTTTTCCTTGGTGGTTTCCAGGCGAACGCGGTCGGCCGGATAGAGCGGCGTCAGGTTGTCGAAGAATATCTTGCTGCGCGCGACTTCGGGGTCTTCAAAGTTGACCGCTTCGACCTTGATCAGCGCGAAGTAGCGCTCGCCATCCTTCGGCGGCCGCACCTGGCCGGAGACGGTGTCGCCGGTGCGCAGGTCGAATTTGCGGATCTGCGACGGCGAGACGTAGATATCGTCCGGGCCGGGCAGGTAGTTGTATTCGGGCGCGCGTAGGAATCCGAAGCCATCGGGCAGGCATTCCAGCACGCCTTCGGAGAAGATCAGGCCGCTCTTCTCGGTCTGCGCGCGGAGGATCTGGAAGATCAACTCCTGCTTGCGCATGCCCGAAGCGCCGGGAATGTTGAGTTCCTTGGCGATCTTGGCCAAGTCGGTAATATTTTTATCTTTCAGTTCTGCCAGACTAATGGTGGTACTCATCGTGTTCATTCCTTGTTGACCTTTTCAGGTATTTTGAATTTTCTGAACGGATTTGGGCGGGCACAACTTCGAACCTGCCATTCAATTTCAGACGTAAAGCTTTTGCAACGGGATTGCTACAGACAAAAGCAAACCTTTGGCCGCGGATCAAGCCTGCTGATCAGAATGTGGAAGGACCAGAGGGTTCAATTGGTTAGTTCATTGTCCTGCGCGACGTCCGCGCCGAACTTGGGTTCGACTCCCGGTACGGCTGGATCGGTGGGAATCGGCAAAGGACGCTCCAGCGCAATCTGCAAAACTTCATCCATCGACTCGACGAAATGAATGGTCATCTGCGCTTTGATTTCGGGCGGAATATCCGCCATGTCCTTCTCGTTGTCTTTCGGGAAAATAATGCTGCGCAAGCCGAGGCGATGCGCGGCCAGCATTTTTTCCTTCACGCCGCCAATCGGCAGAACCTTGCCGCGCAAAGTGATTTCGCCGGTCATGGCGATATCGCAGCGCACGGGAATCAGGGTCAAGGCGCTGACGATCGAGGTGCAGATCGTGATTCCGGCAGACGGGCCGTCCTTTGGGATCGCGCCTTCCGGCACGTGCATGTGAATGTCGAGGTGGCGGTAGAAATCCTTGGGCAGGCTGAAATACTGGCTGCGCGATCGGATGTAGCTCATCGCGGCCTGCGCCGATTCCTGCATCACGTCGCCAAGCTTTCCGGTCAGGGTCAGGCGGCCTTTGCCTTCCATCAAGGTGGCTTCGGTGGTTAGCACTTCGCCACCCACTTCGGTCCAGGCCAGGCCGGTGGTCAAGCCGATTTCGTTTTTCTTCTCGGCCAGCAAGTCGCGGTACTTCACGATGCCGAGATATTCGTTCAGGTTCGTCGGGGTCACTTCGACGGCGACATCTTTGCCTTCGGTGACGACCTTGCGCGCCACTTTGCGCGAAACGTTGGCCAGTTCGCGGTTCAGGTTGCGGACGCCCGCTTCGCGCGTGTAATTGCGAATGGTCGCGCGGACGGCATCGTCGCTGAACTTTAATTGTTCCTTGGAGAGGCCGGTCGCTTCAATCTGCTTGGGAATCAGGTAGCGCGTGGCGATCTGATACTTTTCCTGCTCGGTGTAGCCCGCGATGCGCAGCACTTCCATGCGGTCCTGCAGCGGCTGCGGAATGGTGTGCAGCACGTTCGCGGTGCACACGAACATGACTTTCGAGAGATCGTATTCCACGTCTAGATAGTGATCGGTGAAGGCGTGGTTCAGTTCCGGGTCCAGCACTTCCATCAGCGCCGCCGACGGGTCGCCGCGGAAATCCATGGACATCTTGTCGATTTCGTCGAGGACAAACACCGGATTGGTGGTCCCGGCCTTGCGCATCATCTGGATGATCTGGCCGGGCAGGGCGCCGATGTAGGTGCGGCGATGGCCGCGAATTTCCGCTTCATCGCGCACGCCGCCGAGCGACACGCGCACGAATTTGCGCCCAGTAGCGTGACCGATCGACATCGCGAGAGAGGTTTTGCCGACTCCCGGAGGCCCGAGGAAGCAGAGAATCGAGCCTTTGGGATTCTTGACCAACTGGCGGACCGAAAGATATTCGAGGATGCGGTCTTTAATCTTGTCCAGGCCGTAGTGATCGTTCGAAAGGATTTCTTCGGCGCGCTTGATGTCGCGAATTTCCTTGGAGCGCTTCTTCCAGGGTACCGCGAGCAGCCAGTCGAGATAATTGCGCGAAACGGTGGATTCCGCGGACATCGGCGGCATCATTTCCAGGCGCTTCAACTCCTGCATGGCCTTTTCCTGCGGGCCTTCGGGCATGCCGGAGGTTTCGATCTTCTTTTTCAGCTGCTCGATTTCGTTAGCTTCGCCGCGGCCCAGTTCCTTCTGGATGGCTTTCAGCTTTTCGTTGAGGTAGTACTCTTTCTGGGCGCGTTCCATCTGGCGCTTCACGCGCGTGTTGATGGAGCGGTCGACGTTCAGCTTTTCGATTTCGATTTCGAGAATATCCGCGATGCGGTTCAGGCGCTCGAGCGGCTCGAACAGTTCCAGCAGTTCCTGCTTTTCTTCCACCGGAATCTGCAGGTTGGCGGAGATGGCATCGGAAAGCTTTCCGGCATCTTCAACGCGCACGGCGGCGATCATGGTGTCGTAATTGAGGCTCTGCGACAATTTCACATACTGCTCGAACAAGCCGGTAACGCGCTCGGACGCCTGGGTCAGCTGCGGGGAAGGCTCGGATTTGGAATTGACCACGCGGATCGAAGCGCGGAAAAAGCCTTCGTCGCTGGTAATCTGCACGATCTTGGCGCGTTCGGTGCCTTCGACCAGCACCTTGATGTTGCCGTCGGGCAGCTTGACGCTTTGAACGATATTGGCCAGCGTGCCAACCTGATAAATCTCTTCCGGCTTGGGGTCGTCGATCGAAGCATCGTGCTGGGTGACCAGAAAAATCTTCTTGTCGCCGGCCAGCGCGTCTTCCAGCGCGCGCACGGAAGCTTCGCGGCCCACGATGAACGGGTGCATCATCTCCGGGAAAATAACCATTTCCCGGACCGGCATCATCGGCACGCGCCGCACTTCGGATTTTTCCCGATTGAACATCGAACCCCTTTGATTGCGAATCTGGCCTAACAGCTAGAACAAACCCGTAAAACTAGCCCGCCTTTTCCAGCAGGCTCCAATTGATTTCGCGGCCCTTGACCATATCCGCGGTGACGACGAAATCTCGCAATTTCCGCTGCTGCGGCATGTGGTACATCATCTCGAGCATCAGATCTTCGAGAATCATGCGTAGGCCGCGCGCGCCCACTTTGCGTTGCAGCGCCAGGTCGGCCACCGTTTCAAGCGCGTCGTCGGTGAACCGCAACCGCACGTTTTCAAATTCAAACAGCCGTTGATACTGACGGATCAGCGCGTTCTTCGGTTCCGTCAGGATGCGCACCAGCGCCGATTTATCCAGGTCGCTCAGCACGCCCATCACCGGCAAACGGCCTACAAATTCCGGGATCAGGCCGTAGCGAATCAAGTCGGTCGGCTGTGCCTGCTCCAGCATTTCGATGTTGCGCTTCGATGCCGTGGTTACTTGCCCATCGGCTTGAAAGCCCAGCGATTTGTGGCCGACGCGGCGTTCCACGATTTTCTCGAGGCCCACAAAAGCGCCGCCGCAAATAAACAAAATGTTGGTGGTATCGATCGGCGTGAATTCCTGGTGCGGATGCTTGCGTCCACCCTGCGGCGGAACGTTCGCCACCGTGCCTTCCAGGATCTTCAGCAGCGCCTGCTGCACGCCCTCGCCCGATACGTCGCGAGTGATCGAAGGATTTTCGTCCTTCTTCGAAATCTTGTCGATTTCGTCGATATATATGATGCCTTGCTGGGCCTTTTGGACGTCTCCGTCGGCGGCCTGCAGCAACTTTAATATGATGTTTTCGACGTCTTCGCCGACGTAACCCGCTTCGGTCAGCGTGGTGGCGTCCACAATCGCGAACGGCACATCCAGCATGCGCGACAGCGTCTGCGCCATCAGCGTCTTGCCGGTCCCGGTCGGCCCAACCAGCAAAATGTTCGACTTGGCGAGTTCCACATCGCCCGGCTGCTTGTTCAGGAAAATGCGTTTGTAGTGGTTGTAGACCGCTACGGCCAATTTCTTCTTGGTCTTGTCCTGCCCGATGACGTAGCCGTCCAGAAACGCCTTAATCTCGGGAGGCCGCGGAAGCCGGCGATTGGCCGGGCTGGCCTGCTCGCGCTTCTCGTCTTCCAGAATCTGCTGGCAGACGCTCACGCACTCATTGCAGACGTACGAGCGCGGATACTCCGATGGAGAACTGATCAGCTTCTCCACCTGCTCCTGCGTTTTGTGGCAGAAGGAACAGCGTAACGGCTCTTCTGGAGTGAACCGCTTCACTGGTTACGCCCCCTTAGGATATGAATCATCAAACGCGACGACCTTTTTCCCATTGTAAAACGGAAATCGCAGTGACGGCAGGGAATCATCGGTTTCGATACTAACCCTTAGGAACTCAAGCGCCCGGCTTCGAATCGAGTTACCGGTGCTTGCTGATGATTTCATCCACGATGCCGTAGGCCTTGGCTTGCTCGGCGGTCATGATGAAGTCGCGTTCGACGTCCCGTTCGATCTTTTCGAGAGTCTGGCCGGTGTGGCCCGCGAGCAATTTGTTCAAAGACTCGCGCGTGCGAATAATTTCCTTAGCGTGGATATCGATATCCGTGGCCTGGCCGGAGAGACCGGACATCCACGGCTGGTGAATCAAAACTCGCGAATTCGGCAGCGCGTAGCGCTTTTTTGGTGTGCCGGAAGCGAGCAAAACGGCCGCGATCGAAGCCGATTGGCCGACGCAGTAGGTGACTACGTCGGGCTTCACAAATTGCATCGTGTCGTAAATCGCCATGCCCGCGGAAATCGAGCCGCCGGGCGAATTGATGTACATCGAAATGTCTTTTTCCGGGTCTTCCGACGCCAAAAACAGCAACTGCGCCGTCACCAGATTCGCGACGTGGTCGTCGATCGGCGTGCCCAGGAAAATAATATGGTCCTTCAGCAGCCGGGAATAAATGTCATACGCCCGTTCGCCCCGGTTGGTCTGTTCGACCACCATAGGAACCAGAGTTGTTGCGTACGGAACCGCGTCGTTATTTTGTCTCATTGGAATTTTTGTCTGCGCTGAGGAACCCGGCCAACTTTTTACTTTTCACTTTGGGCTGTCGTCTCGATGCGGGCGTTGCGGTAGAGCCAATCGATTGTTTTGTCGCTGCGCAACTTCGATTTCATCCTATCGAGCGCTCCTTGCTTTGTCAAGCGAGCGCGAAGTGTGGTTGCCGATTCGCCACTATTTTCCGCGAGTAAATTCAGCTCTTTATCCACATCTTCTTCGCTGGCTTCGATCTTTTCCGCGGTCGCGATGCGGTCCAGGATCAATTCGGCCTTCACGTCGTTGACTGCGCGCTCTTGCTGGCCGTTGCGCATCGCACGCCAGTCCACATTTACGGTGCGGGGATCGACGCCCTGGGCCGCCAGGCTGCGCGCCGCGCGTTCCAGGCGCACGTCCATCTGATGCTCGACGAGAGCCTGGGGAACGGGGAAATCGTGCTTCTTCACCAACGCTTCCAGAATTTTGTCCTTGGCCTGCCCGGACTGTTGGTCTTCTTTCGCCGCCTGGAGATTCTCCAGGATTTTCTTGCGCATTTCGGCGAGATTGGTCACGCCTGCGGCTTCGCCGGCGACTTCCTTGGCGAATTCGTCGTTCGCTTCGGGAAGTTTCTTTTCCTTGATGCTCTGCACTTCGACGGAGTAGTCGTAGGTCTTGCCCTTCAACTTGTCGTCGGGATAATCCGCCGGATATTCGGTGCGGAATTTTTTCGTCTCGCCGGCGTTCGCGCCGCGCAGATTCTCGGTGAAGCTTTCCAGCGTCTCTTCGGCTCCAATGTGGCACATGATGTTGTCGGCTTCCACCGGCTCGCCTTCGCCCACCGGCGTGCCGTTCAGCTTCATCAGCACGAAGTCGCCGTCTTTCGCAGCGCGTCCCTCTACCGGAACGAAAGTGGCGGCACGCTCGCGCATTTCTTCGATGGCTTTGTCGACCTGCGCTTCGCCAGCTTCCACTGGGTCGATCTGCACGTCTACGTTCTTGTAATCGCCCAGCTCAAATTCGGGCAGTACTTCGAAAACGGCGCGGAATTTCAGCGGCTCGCCTTCCTTGAATTCCACTTTGTCGACTTCCGGGCGCGTTACCGGGACCATCTTCTTTTCGTCGAGCGCCTTTTCTAGAAATTCAGGAACCAGCGATTGCAGCACTTCGCCCTGAATGTCTTCGGCGAAGCGGCGGCGGATCAGCGTCACCGGCGCCTTGCCGGGACGAAAGCCCGGGATGCGCGCCACGCGCGCCAGATCGCGAGCCACCTTTTCGGTGGCTTTCGTTACGTTTTCGGCGGGAATTTCCAGTTCGATTTCGCGCTTGCAGGTTGCGGCGGTGGCTTCAGTCATAGGAATCTTCGAAAGTTTGCATCGGCGGGAACAGCCGAGCTCCAATTAAAATCTGCCTTGCACCTGTTCAAATTGCGAGAAGGAAGCGGCAGGGAAGCGCGGCTGACCTACACCGCGTGAGCATTCAGTATAGGCAAACTTGGTTTCGGCGTCAACGCCACGCGGGGATGGCGGATAGGAACGTGAAAAAGGAACCACCCCACGCGTTATGTCAACTTGGCGGGATTTCGTTCGGAAAGCGTGGGGTAAAATCCCTATTGAATAGCAGCGAAGTTTGGGCGACCTAAATTCTATAAGGCGCATTTCCTCATGACGTTGAGACTGCCAAGGGACACTGAGGCATTTTTGTTCAATCGGTCGTTGAGGCGCAGAACAGTCAAAACCTTTCGCTTACAATGATTGTTGAGCAAGGCATCGACGATGAACTTCCGGTATTGATATGAAAATCCGGAAGCTATGAATGACTTCTGTCATGGCGTTGTTGACAGTTTGTTCCAACAGACGATATATCCGAGCGCGAAATAGGTAGCCCAAGTCACCACCGTAATAATCCACAGATAAGAATCGTTTAATCCGTGGACACCCTGCGGAGAAAAGATCATGGCACATAAACCCGCGAACAGTTCGCCTGGAAGTAGCAAGAGTGCACTCGCAACACCAGAAATTGTTTCGTTGGGCCTAGTGGCTCGGGAGAAATAGTATAAGGCAAAGCCAAGTCCCGTCATAATACTGGCGAAGATCGCGGCGTTACGGATCCAAGATATTTTATAGTTCACTGTGGTTCGACTCCGGAGGATGTTGCGGATGTGTCGGAGCGGCGGGAACAGCCGAGTTCCAATTAAAATCTGCCTTGCACCTGTTCAAATTGCGAGAAGGAAGCGGCCGGGAAGCGCGGCTGGCGTACACCGCGTGAATATTCAGTATAGGCAAACTTGGCTTCGGCGTCAACGCCACGCGGGATCCAAAAAATAAGCGAGAAGAATTGGTGCGGTCGAAGGGACTCGAACCCCTACGGGCTTTCACCCACCAGCTCCTAAGGCTGGCGCGTCTGCCAATTCCGCCACGACCGCAGAGCGCCATTTTATCAGCAGCGAGTTCCGCGCGGACAGATTTTATGCGGGTGCCTCGTGTTGACTGCTAACGAAACCGTCGCGGCGGGGCTTCTATTTGCCAATTGCGCCACGCGGCGGATGTTTGCTAGGCTTCGCGGCCAACGGGGCGCTCGCTCCAGGTCGCGGAGGTTTTCGTGGCGCACTGCACAAAATGTGGCGCGGTTGTGAACGATGGCGCGGGATTCTGTCCGAATTGCGGCGCCCCGCAAACGGCTTCTAGTGGAGGCACGGTCATGCCCAGTACAACTGGTTCGGGCACGAGCGGTATGTCGGAAAATGTCGCGGGACTGCTGTGCTACGTGCTCGGCTGGATCACCGGCTTGGTCTTCTTCTTCATCGATAAGCGGCCATTCGTGCGCTTCCACGCCGCGCAATCGATCGTCGTATTCGGCGGGTTGACGATCGTGCGCGTCGTGATGGGAACGCTGCTAATTGCCGGCGCCGGCTTCAGTATTGGCTTCGGGGTCTTCTGGCTGATTTCCATCCTCGGGTTCGTGCTCTGGATCGTGCTGATGATTAAGGCTTATCAGGGCCAGAAGTTTCGCATTCCGGTGGCCGCCGACCTCGCCGATCAGTTGATGGGCAAAGTTCAGTAGTTCACCGCTCGGCCAGAGTGGACTGCGGCCGCTTGGCCCTTATTTCCGTCTTCTTTCGCCTCCTCTGCTCCCTCTCGCGTTCGCCGCTTGTCTATTGACAATCCCGAGGCCAACGTCCATGTTTATTGGCTTTCCAATTCAGGCATTCGGCATTCGCATCACTCACATCGGGCGGCAGGAGCGGCGATTTGAAAGTTCGGGTCTGTTTCCACGACAAATGTTTCGACGGGGCGTCCTCGGCCGCCATCTTCACCCGCTTCTACCGCGAACGCATCGATCCCGCCGCGGATTTCCACTACACCGGGATGACCCACAAGGCCTCGCATCCCTTTGAAGACGGCACCTTCGACGGCGACGAAAACGCCATCGTCGATTTCAAATATTCCAACTCGCCCAAGCTGACCTGGTGGTTCGACCATCACCAGAGCGCATTCCTGACGCCCGCCGACGCCGAACAGTTCCGCAACGACCATTCCGGCAAGAAGTTTTACGATCCCGCCTACAAATCATGCACGAAATTTTTGGCGGACGTCGCTTCCGCAAAATTCGGCTTCGACGCCAAACCCATCGCCGAGCTGATTCACTGGGGCGACATCATCGATGGCGCGCAGTTCGCCTCAGCGCAGGACGCGGTGAGCCTGAGCGAACCCGCCACGCAGCTCGCGCTGGTGATCGAAGCGGCGCCCGACCCCGACCTGGTTCCGAAACTCGTGCCCGACCTGGCTTATAAATCCTTAGGCGAAATGATTCAGCTGCCCATCGTGCAGAAATATCTGAACCCGCTGCTCGAACGCCACCGCAAGTCGATGGATGTCTTCCGGGAACGCGCCGATTCCCGCGACGGCGTAATTTACTTTGACGTCAGCGACCTGGACCTCGAGGGCTACAACAAATTCGTACCTTATTATTTGTTCCCGGACGCGATGTATTCGGTAGGAGTCAGCGCTTCAGCCGCACGCGCCAAAATTTCGGTAGGCACCAGCCCCTGGAAAGAGCCGCCTAAGGACGTCAACCTCGCCTCCCTGTGCGAGAAATACGGGGGCGGAGGCCACGCTCGCGTTGCCGCCATTTCGCTAGGTCCTGGCGACCTGGTCCGCGCCCGCCAAATCGCCAAAGAAATCGCCGCCACCCTGCGCCAGCGCAAATAAGCTGCGGGATCGCGAATATTTCGCAGCGCTTTTGCCGCGCCGACGATCGTGTTCCGCGTTGGGTGGAGCAAACTCTCGTGATACAATTTCGAAGTTTCAGTGGGCCGGTAGCTCAATGGTAGAGCAGCTGCCTCTTAAGCAGCGGGTTGTAGGTTCGAGTCCTACCCGGCTCACCACTTCATTTCGATATCTCGTAAGACCCTAATCCCTACTATTCATTCCTACTTTCGCGCGGCCTGCGGACTATTGGCCAAAACTTTCAAGCGATTCTGCGCGAGCTGGTACGATGAACTCGGAATCCACGCGGCTCGCAAAGGTTTCTCCACCCGGTTGTAATCGGCCCACGCGACTTTCTCTTCTCCATACTGTTCGGCGACCCGGCCCAGCGCATACCAATAATTTTCATCAGGATCGTCGAGATTCAACTGATCCATCGACTGAATCAAGACTTCGCGGGCTTGCTTGGTTTTTCCGACCTCCGCGTAAACGCAGCCGAGCGTATGCAAAATCGACGTATCTTGCTGCTGGGTCAGTTCAGCGGCTCGGGTAGCGATTTGCACGTCGTTGTCGTCCACTTTTGAGGTAAACAAGGCGTCCCACGCCACCGAATTCAGGTCGGAAGCTTCCGCCTTGCCGCTGCTGGCGATCTTCAGCCCCAGGCTGTGAGCCAGCGCATAGTCCTCGCGCGCTTCCGCGGAGGAAACCAGATAGCGCGGTCCGTCCATATCGTCCGGAAACCGTTTGATCCAATCGTTCGCCAGCGCGTCCGCATCCTGAAAACGGCGCAGCCCGCGCAGCGCTGCCTGCCGGTTGAACAGCACGTTTTTCGAATCAGGAAACTTCTTCATCAATTCATCGGTAACCGCCAACAGCTTTTCGTACTCCCACAGATTGAAGTAGCCGGTCCTAAGCGCTTGCAATATATTCGTTCGGTCCGCGTCGTTCATTGTCGATTTCAGCGCGGCCTCTAGAATGGGCACTCCCTGCGCAGCAGTCTGCCGGCTCTGGTCCAGGATCGCCGCCGCGGCGATTTTCATTTGATCAGCATCGCCCGCCTTGCCCTTGGTCCAGAGGTGTGGAAACGCAAAGCCGACCATCGGATCGTCGCCGCCGGCGATGTGCTGGCTGTCTCGCACCCAGTCGAGCAGCACGCGAGCGCCGGCCAGGTTGCCGGCAGCGACCCGATCCAGAATCTCAAGCCCAACGGCGTTAGGATTGTCGACAGTGTCCAGAATTTTGTATTTTCCGTCTTCCTTGACCACGTACATGGCGACGTTCTTGCCGCCTGCCATTTTCAAGTTGACTCGGTATCCGGACGCGTCGTCGCCTTCTGTGGTGGGCTCGATGCTGGTCATCACCAGATCCAGCATTACGTCGGCGGGGAAGCCGTTTGACCCCAATGCCCGCCGGGTCTTGCGTCCTTCAGCCAGCAACGCCTTCAGTTGTCGCGGCTCGGTGTCGTGAATCACCTTAATCGCGTTGCGGCTATGAATCGCGATCAGCTTCTCGGCCGTCAAGTCCGGATCCATCGCAAGCAGGTTGGCGCGTAGCGCCGCACCCGTGGCATCGTCGGGGTACTGGAAGAGTTCGTGGAGCCGGGCTTTTCGCAAAATAGAGACCAGCGTCATCGTGCTCGACGCGTTGTCGCCGGACGCCGCTCCTTCGAGCAGGTCGGCGGCCTGGGTGTACTGGCGGGCTCGCATCAGCATATTCCCAGCGGTCGTGAGCACCTCTTTTCGATCCGCGTCGGTGGAGGTCCGCTTGCTCGCTTCCGCCTTCCCGGCGGTTGAGCCATTCGTCGCGGTTTCCGCCGCTACGATCAAGCCGTTTGGTTGCGGGTTCAGGCCCTCCGCATATTTTCGAGCCTCGGCATATTCCCCGGCATAGAACAACGCGAAAGCGAGGTTGTCTTTGAGTCCAACATTGGCCAGGTCTTCGGCCTTCATGGACCGGTATTCGACGATGGCCTCCTTCAATTTCGATCCGGGGGCATAGCGCTCGCCTTCCGCGTTGTGTTCCAAGAGAATCCCCAGGTTGCCGGGAATGGTTGAATCATCCGGATCGAGTTTCTTGGCCGCGTGATAGGCTTCTTCGGCGCCGGAATAGTCGCTGCCTCGTCGAAATTTGCGCCCGACCAGATCGTACTGCAGGATATCCGCCAGATTTTTTTCCGCCAGCGCGGACTTCGGATCTAGTTTCACGGCCAGCCGCGCTTCTTCGCGCGCAGACTCTCCCATTCCGGCGCCAAGCAGCGCCTTAGCCATTTGCAAATGGCGGATGGGGTCGTTGGGATGCAAAGCAATCAACGAGCGGTAAGCGGCGAAGGATTCTCGATATTTCCCCTCATTAAGCAGGGCCTGCGCTTTAGGCTCAAAATAAATCAGAATCGGCGGGCCTTCACGGACGTCTGCAACCCTGGTGCGAAGCTCGAGCCCCTCGGCGGCCGAAATTCGACGTTTGGGCAGCTCGAAGCGCACCACTGCGCGCACCGTTCCATCCGGATCCACCGTAAACTTTTCGGTCAGTTGTGCCGGTCCAAGCGGCATTTGTTTATCGGGTGGAAGGGGCTTGGCTTGATAGCCTTCCGGAGGCACCACTTTGTATTGCCACTCCGTGGTGAAGGCTATTGGTAACTGGTAATCGAGCGTTCTGGGTTTGACCGGTTTGTCCGCGTCGGTCGCGTCCTTTTTGACGGTTGGTTCACGCTCCTGCAATTCGGCGGGAAGTCTTTCAAAAAGAGTTTCCAGGCGAATGCCGATCACCGCGCCATCCAGCTCGGTTAATCCCCGCCTTCCGCGATTCGATTCCAGGCGCAAGGTGAATTGTTTGGAAGTGTCGCTGGGATCGGAACGTTCTACGCGATCGAGGCGCTCCGCCAAGTATTGCGACTGCATGTAGGAGTTCAACTGTTTGTGCAGCTCTTTCCCTTCCGGATCGCTGAAATACGAACGATAGGGCGATTCGATGCTTCCGTGCGGTTCGGAAATTTCCACGATGCGCGCCGGACCGTTCTCCGCCAGTTGAAATTCCCGTTTTTCGATCAGCAGATTTTCGCTGGATGGGGTTTCGGCAATGCGCACCAGCGCGTTGGTTTCGGACCGCGCGATCAGGGCAAATCGGCCCTGGTCGGCCGAAGACAGTTGTCCCAGCCGCGCACGTTCATCGGTTGCGTCGATCCACAAGTCTGGAGCGCCCGGCACGAATACGATCGCGTGATCGAAAATTCCCATTCCAGGTATGTTGGGCGAGACATCCTGTCGCCCTCCGGCGTTGAGCAAAGCGACGTAAGCGGGAATTCCCGCCGCTCGCAGCATCGCGACCAGCAGAGTCGCTTTGTCCTTACAATCGCCGTATTTGCGTTTTAATGTTTCGGCCGGCGTACGCGGGGTCAGGGCGGCGTCGCCGAATTCCACGCCCGTGTAGCGTACTTCGCGACCCAAATATTGCAGCACCGTTGCCGCTCGGTCCTCCCGAGATTCCTTCCCGGCAATCAGCTTGTCGACCGTCGGCTGAAGGGCGCCGGATGCGATTTGGGCGTCCACGATCTTGGCGTAGTCCGCGGCGATCTTCTGCCAGGAATCAGCGGTCGAAAACAATACATTCGGATAGATGGCGGCGTCGCTCGGCACTTGCGAGACGGCCTCATCCTGGGCCTCAATTGGACCTTGGGAGAAAGTCAGCCGTACGCGTCCCTCGGCTTCGTTGCGCTCCGGCTTCAAGTCGGGCAAAAGTTGCAACTCGTAGTGAATCGGAAGCGATGCCGGGCTATCCAACACCAATCGGGTGAAGTGCACCGGAACCGGCCGGCCGAAATAAGATCGGGCGGCGGCCCCAAGTCCCAATAGAGATTTGTTTTCGGTCACGACCACTTGCTCTTCGACCAGCGACCCGGCGGAAATTGCCGGGAGGGGCGCGCGCAACACGCGCCGGTCGCTGTAAACCTGATCTTCGTCTTCTTTGGCTGGCGCGTCTGTTACGGTTTTCTGGTCCAGGGGGTGAACCGCATTGTCGGGCGTAATTACCCGCGCTTCCATCACGGGACGCTCTTGGTGCCAGGGTTCCCACGCGCTGCTGATCCCGTCCCACCCGTCGGCGCCTTTCTGGGTGATTACTTTGTACAGCGTGTAGCGGGTGAAAACCGATTTGCCTTCGTTATCGAAGACGTAGGTTTCTTCGTCGTCAACCACCAGGACATCCGCGCCGGGCGGGTTGGGAACGCTGGCGGCAGCCGCGTAGAGGGCTGCTGCGTCATCGCTAAAGCGCTTGAAGTTCCAGGCGACGGCATCGCCGGCCAGCGAATGAACTCCACCGGAGACGAACAGCAGAACAACCAAGAGGATCTGGGAAATGGGCCGGGTCATTGAACGGGTCCTTATATAACAAGTATGAGTTAAAGTAACTTTTATTCTAACGGGCTCAGCGAGTGGCCGTTCCGCCGCGATTGGGTTCCGTCTGGCCGGCGTGTATTGGCCGTTAACGGTTGCTCTTAGGGCCGGACCGCGTTCGGATCGCCACTTTTCTGGAAAATTGCGCCAAAGCATGCTAAATAACGCTTCGATAGCCGTTGCAGGCGCCTCAGCGAAGCCGGTTGATTGACTCTGACTCTTTGGGTTAGCTTTAGACTCCACCGCGGCCGGGTTTGTGCCAAAGCGCTTCTGGATGTACTGCACCCTCCGCATCTGCCCTTTTTGCGGCTTGCACAGGAGACCACCATGTCACTCGAAATCGGAAATTTGCCGGAAATGGTACGCGACACCAAGAAATCGCTGCGCGCGGCGTTGCCGAATTACACCAAGGTTTTCGGCGAAGTCGAAGCGGAGATGCGCCGGAGGGTGGATGCGATTGTCGCGGAGCGTGAGGCGGGCAACGCCGTAATTCCCATCGTGCAATATTCCGATATTGCGGCCGGCACCGTCGCACCGGGAATGGCCGCAAAAATCCAGGAACGCGGTGCGTGCGTGATCCGCCGCACCTTCGATCCGGCCCAAGCCGAGGCCTGGGACCGCGAAATCGAGAGATACGTCGAGGAAAATGGCCTCGACGCGAAATTGGCCAACGCCGCTGAAGACAAGTATTTTGGCACGCTCGCTTCGGCCAAGCCCCAGATTTACGGCATCTACTGGTCGCGGCCGCAGGTGGAAGCCCGGCAGTCCGAATCGCTCACCAAGGTTCGCGTCTTCCTCAACAAACTTTGGCAAGCGGAAAGCGAAGGCAAAAAGTATTTCGATGCGAATGAAACTCCCGCGTATGCCGATCGCATCCGGCGCCGCCCCGCTGGCTCGGCTTCGCTCGGTCTTTCGCCGCACGTCGATGGCGGCTCGGTCGAACGCTGGCTCGACGGAAATTTCCGCAACGTTTACCGCCACGTATTTTCGGGCGACTGGAAGAAATACAACGCTTTCGACGCCGCCTGGCGTCCCGACGTGCAGGAAGTTTCTTCGCCCGCGGTGTGTTCGATGTTCCGGACCTTCCAGGGCTGGACGGCGCTGACGCGGCAGGGACAGGGCGACGGCACATTGCAACTGATTCCGATTGCCGACGCGATGGTCTACGTACTCTTGCGCGCTTTACAGGATGATGTACCGGAAGACGATCTCTGTGGCGCGCAACCGGGCCGCGCCCTTTCGATCAATCCGCAATATCACAGCCTACTGATTCAGGCGGTTTCTTCGATTCCGCTCATGGAACCGGGCGACACGGTTTTCTGGCATTCGGATCTGATTCACGCCGTCGAAAACGAACATCGCGGGAAGGGTTACAGCAACGTGATGTACATTGCCTCGACTCCGGGTTGCGCCAAGAACTCGGCATACTTGCGGCGTCAAGCGCCGGCCTTCTTATCGGGGAAGACGCCTCCCGATTTTGCACCGGATAATTTCGAAGTCGATTTCCAAGGACGCGCGACGGAGGGCGACCTTACTCCCTTGGGCCGCGAGCAACTCGGCCTCTCGGCCAGCGGTCCCAAGACGATGTCGGCTTAAGAAGGAATAGGAAGGTATAGCTCGAGCGGAAAATTGCCTAAGGCAAGGCGGGAAGTCCAACCCTGGCGCTCAAGTCCCGGAAGCCCGGCTCGTCGTGCAGGCTGGCCAGCAGCGGATCGATGCGTAGCGCCACCATTTCGGAATCGCGCTTCGTGTACGAATCGTTTAAATAATCCAATGCTTCTTGCTTGCGTCCCAGTAGCGCCGCGGTTTGCGCCAAGTTGAAGGCGTGCAATTTTCCCGCTGCGTGCAGAACTTGCTGTTCTTTCAGCATCGCGGTCAGCATGCCGCGGCCTCCGCCGCTGGCCAGCCCCTTTTCTCCCGCAGCCGCCACGGCTAGGCCCGATTCGTCATGCAGAATCGTAGCTGACCTCTTCGACTCTTCCAGATACTGCGGATAATTTCCTTTCGTCAGATAGATCATCGCCAGATACATGTGCGGCGAAAGAAAATCGGGCTCGATCGCTTCGAGTTGTTTCAATTGCGCCACGGCCTCATCGCTGCGGCCGCTGTAGAAGAGGATCAGGCTCTTATCCGCCAGAATCGCGGTGGATTTCGGATCCAGTTTTTGAGCTTTCTCGATTTCGTCGAGCGAATCCTGAAAGCGCGCCAGGTGTAACAGGTACGTCGCGTACCAGTGGTGCGCCACGACGGAAGTTGGATCGAGCGCGATGGCCCGGCTGAATTCGCGCTCCGCGCCGGTTACATCCCAGTACCAGTAAAAATCGACGAACGCCAGCGAGCTGTGCGCGCCCGAAAGCGAATCGTCCAGAGCGATGGCGCGTTTCGCGGCTGCGGCCGCGCGCGGATAAGCCTCCTCGGGAGGCATCAGCGAATATTCGCGCAGCAGGTTATAGCAATCGGCCATGCCCACGTAGGCTTCGGCGTATTGCGGATCCCGCACCACCGCCTGCGTAAAATAATCCACGGCCTGATGCAAAGCGTCGGGCGTACGCTTACTGAAATAAAAAATACCTTTTAAGTAGAGCTGCTCGGCTTCGGGGTCGATGGCCCGCGGCTTCGCCGCTGCCGCCAGCCCCCGCGCAGCGCGAACCGAGGAGTTGCGCCACGCGATGCCAATAACCACCAGCGCTGCGATCAGCACCAGCGCAATGATGCCATACCGAAATGTTTGGG
>DASWVE010000174.1:0-7546 GCA_036401315.1 Candidatus Acidiferrales bacterium | reverse complement strand
ATCCAAGTCGCCACAAAGCACGCCAGGGTATTGGTTATCTGCGCGAATGCCAATCCCAGTAGTCCATAGCGGGGCACCCATAAAAATGCCAGCCCCAGATAAATCGCGGATCCCCCGAATACCACGTAGTTGCGAAATGTTATGAGTTGCTGGCCGGCTAACCCGGCCAGCAGAATGCTGCCCAAAATGTTGAACCACAGGCTAAGAAAAGCGTAAGGCAGCAGCGCAGCCGCTTCCGCCACGTGCCCGACAGGCAAAACAACCCGCAACCCCCACTGCGCCAGAGGATAGAGCCCTAAGCACAATAGTGTCAGCGGGCCGGCGATCGTAAGAATCGCCGTCTCGATTAAAACCGCAACCGTCCCCCGATTTCCCTGCGCCGCGTACTTCGCCACAAATTTCACAATGCTCGTCGAGGATCCCTGGTTCGCCAGCGTCACGACCGAAGTCGTGGCCAGCACCAGCGACCAAATACCCAGCCGTTCGACCCCAATGCTGCTCACCAAAAATCGATACAGCACAAAGAGTATCGCCGCGCTACCAATCACTTGACCGATGGTGGTCGCGGCATTCCGGAAGATTTGTTTGTTTTTCATGAACGCTGTTGCGATGTCTTGCAGGGCAGGCGAGCTATTTACGAAGAAAAATGCAGGTGTGTAAGAGAGCGAGTCGTCAGTTTCGGACGGGAGTCCAGGAACCGGAACGCCGGCCGCCGAACGATTTCAGAATCCCGAAAAATGCAGCCAGATTCACGATGCAAAACGAAGCCGGCACCGACCATGGCAGACCGATTTTGCGCTTACCAAGAAGGGAACTGCCCGCCGCGATCGCAAAGAACGCCAGCAGCCCCACCACAAAGGCCCGGTAGAACATCGCATGCATCAACAGCAAACCGCATCCCAGCATTCCCAGCAGAAAGTAGGGCACCAGCCACCGCAGCAATTTGTGCGACCACAAAGCCACGGCCAGCCGAAAGTGTCGGAACGGATTCAATATCGCCGCATATTTTCGCAGCGCCCGAAAATCCTTGCTGATGATCCGCACCTTCAACGCGAACATCGATCCATGATCGTTCTGCGAAAGCCGCGTAGTCACTCGGGCTCGAGGATCAACCACATTCCGTGCCCCAGCCAAAGCCACCCGCAGCGGCAACTCAAAATCATCACCCAAATTTCGATCGAGCGGCTTCCACAGCGACCGCCGCATTGCAAAAAGCGATCCCGAAGCCATCGCCAGCAATCCGCGCTCGCTCTCCTGCCGCCGCAGCCAGGACTCATATCGCAGATAAACGCCTTCATTCTCCGTGACCGGATTTTCCTCTTCATTTACATACGAAGGACACGCGGTAACCAGGCCCACCTGCGAATCGCCGAAATGACCAACCAACACGCGCAGCGCTTGAGGACCAAACTCGCAATCCGCATCGGTGAACACCAGCACTTCGCCGGAAGCCGCCGCCACCAGCCCATTCTGAATCGCACTCTTCCCCTGCTGCAACGGAAAAGAAATCAAACCCACTCCGTCGCCGGCGTATTTGCGCACGATCTCTTCGGTGCGATCCGACGATCCGTCGCTTCCAATCAGTATCTCCACCAAATCACGCGGATAATCCGCGGCCAAAATATTATGGATTTTCGCTTCGATCGCCGATTCTTCGTTGTGCGCCGCTACGATCACGCTGATCCTCGGCAACGCAGCCGCCGTAACCGCCCCGGACCTCTTCAAACGCGGCGCCAGCAAACCCGAAGCCAAAACGAGCGGATACCCAAGATAGACGTAGAAAATAATCCCCGCGAACACCCAAAATAGAATCGCCAACAAAATTATCCCGGATTCCTTTGCGCCACCGCGTGCTGCGGCGCTCGTCCCACCGATTTACGGTCGCACAAATCGCGGTACGTTATCAACTCGATCCCATTCAGCCGGATGCATTCCCGGAATTCCGGATCGGTCAACCAGCGGAATTCATCCTGTCGCTGCCGCTGAATCGGATCCGTTTCCGAAAATCCCGCCTCTGGAAGTCCGGGATGGCAAGCCAATTCATATGTCCCACCCGGCAGGTTGTGAAAAGCCCGCCGCCACGCGTGATCGAGCTCCTCCAGGTTTCTTCGTTCCTCGGATAAAAACGAAATCCGGCTGTCCGGTGTCTGGAATTTGCGCAGCACCGTCGATTGCAGCGCCCGCCGATACAGTTGTGTAAACACTCTACGCGCCAAACCCCCTTCATGCGGCCCGCCCATCCGCGTCGACGGCGGCCAAACCGTGCATCGCGAAGCCCGCACGCAAGGAATCTCGTTCGCCGCGATCGCGCGCCTAAAAGGTTTTACCGCCGCCGGATAGATGTGCATATGATGATGCGAATCGGCGTGCGTCAACGCCACTCCCCGGCTTCGCGCCCAACGAATCTGCGCGCCAAATTCCTTCTCCAGATGTCGCGAGTCCACGCGAAAGCTCAGCAGCTTCCGCAGCATAATCGCCGGCTGGTGAAACCGCCCGTCGACTCCAACCAGCGATGCCACTTCACTCGGATGCGAAATCGGCTTTCCCGCGCAAATATTCAAATGAATCCCGACTTCCAATCGGGGAGCAGTCGCTAGCCGCTCCACCGCATACTCCGACGCCGGCATGTTCGCCATCAACGACGCGCTGGTCACGAACCCAAACCGGTGCGCGATCAGGATCGCATCCGTAATTCCGCGGCTCATTCCCAAATCGTCCGCATTCACGATCAGCTTTTTGCCCTTCATCTTCCCGTTCCTCGAAACGATTCCGCGAACCTCTTGGCCGTGGCCTGATTGACGATCAAAGGAATTTTTCCGCCCGGCAGTGTCAACGGCCCCACCGCAATCTCCGCCGTCACGCGCATCGACGGCCCCAGCAGCTGCTCCAGCTTGGTCCGAATCCGCATCATTTCCTCCGCGCCGCGCGAATTTCCGGGTACGGCTCGGACCACCACTCGATCTGGCCGCTCATGAATGAACTGGCAGGAGCGCAGCGACGTGCCACCTTTCAAAATCTGATTCAACGCCCGCGGAGAAAACAACCGCCCATCCGTGCACCGCAGAATGTCGCTCTCCCGCGTAATCGTCGGCGTCACCAAGGGGAAATTGAGCCCACATCCGCAAGTCCGATGCTCTTGCCACCGGCCCCGGTCCCCGATCCGGTAACGCACCAGTGGCATCGCTCGATTCAAGAAGCCAGTCCAAACGAAAAATCCTTCCTCGCCTTCCGGAACCGGTCGGTTCTGCTCATCCAGAATTTCCAAAAATCCAAATTCTGGAATAAGGTGCATTTGCCCGGCAGTGCACTGCTGAATTGCCCCGCAGTACTCCGTCATCCCGTAGCTGTCAAACACTTGGCACTGAAACGCAGCTTCGAGTTTTTCGCGAATCCACGGATACAGCGGTTCGCCGCTGGTGAAAACCGTGTGCATCGGAATCGTCGTCTCCGCCTGCAGCACGAAATCCGCCAGGATCGCCAGCACTGAAGGAAATCCCTCGAGCACCGAATCCGCGCGCGTTCGCAGAAATTTCAAATAATCCGCCGCGGTCCGAGCCGAAAGATGAAAAATGCTCATCAGCGTCTGCCGTTCCGTCAGGTTCACCGTCCAATATGGAGGCTCCGCTCGCTCCGTCGGCACGATCTTCGCCCCGAAAAAACTCACTCGCGGGTGCAACGGTTGCACCCCAGCCCAAGCCCATTGCCGTAGCAAGATCGCCCAATTCGCGCTCGCTAGTTCCTCTGTATACGCGACCTTCAAATTTCCGCCCGTCGTCCCGGTCGTTCCGGCGCGGATTCTTCGATAGGCCGGAATTTCGCTCGAAAGAAATAGTTCGTGATTGTTCCGTACCGTCTCGCGCTCCAGCACCGGCAATCTCCGCAGATCGTCAAACGTCGATATCTTGGTAAACGGCTCGTCCTTGTAGTACGGCACGCTGCACCACGCCTGCGTCACCGTCCCTTGCAGCGCCCGAAGTTGGAACGCCTCGACATCTTCCCTCGACCATTCTTCGTGTTCGCGCAGACTCTTCAAATACGAAAATGTTCGGCGCGAGTAGCGGATATTCGATAGCAGCCATCCCCGCGCGCTGGTCATCAGGTTTCGCGCCGGAGGCGGAAACCGGTCATAAATTCCCTGCAGCCGCGCGAGATTCGTTCGCACCAAAGGTTCAAGCATTTCGGTTTCTCCTGCAGGAATAGGCAGTACTTAATGCGCTGTTACGATGCGGGAATAAAATCGGAGCAGTTTGCGAACTTCATCCCGGTGCGTAAATCTCGTCTCGATTGCGGTTCGGCCCTTTTGTCCCATGCGCGCCGCCGATTGCGGATGTTCCAGCAGCCACGCGATCGATTGCGCCAGCGCCTTCGCGTCGCCGGGAGGGCACAGCAATCCGCCGTCCACGTTCTTGAAAAACGGCCGAATCGGCGCCAGGTCAGTCGCCACCACCGGCAACCCGCACGCCCAATATTCAAAAACCTTCACCGGAATATTGACGCGAAACTTGGGAATGTCCTGCAAGGGGCTCACGCCAATGCGCGCGCGTCCCAGCGCCTTGGCCATTTCGCCGTGGCCAATCCGCCCCTGCAATTCGACCGCCTCGGACAAACCCAGCAAACGGATTCGTTCCCGCAGCGCCGCCTCGATCTCCGGACTGTCGCAGTAGCCGATCAACAGCGCGCGAACCGGCTTGCCGCGTACCGCCAACCACCGGATGGCGTCCAGCAATTGCCACGTGCCGGCTCGTTCGGAGAGCCCTCCGCGATAGACGATGTCGAAATCTTTCGCCGCGGATTCCGGCGCCGGGAAGAACTCAGGATTTGGAAAATTGTAGAACGTCAGCTTTTTGCTTTTTCCGCCGCCGCCAAAGCCGCGCAGGGTCAGCGCGTCCGCGGTCATCACGCCGTCGAAACATCTCGCCGCCAGCCCCAACACTCCGCGCGTCGCCTTCGCCACCGCTGGCCGTAGCATCGCCGGAACCCCACGCATCGTGTAAGCCATGGAAGGGAAGTCTTCGTAGCAATCAAAAACGATTCGCTTCCGGAAAAACACCTTCATCGCAAACGCCAGCGGCAAGAGTTCCGGATCCTGAAAATGGTAAACCTCAGCTTTCAAACTCAATAGAATGCGCAGCAACGACGGAGAGGCAAGAAATGTCCGGAGCTTCCCGCGCAACTTGGGCAAGCGAACGAAGCGCATGCCGCGCTGCCGCCCGGCGTTTATGGCCGGCGAAGCGTAGAGCACCGCGACTCCCGCGTCGGCCAGCGGCTTACACTGCATGTGGAAGGAGCGGCTCTTCAATTCACTGTGCGCCGCCGTGAAGTGGCAAACCGCGAATGCGCGGAATGGTCCCTTCGGTTTGGGCAGCACTAAGACTTCGTTTGCGAAAGTAGCCAAGGATTTGTGGCACGCAGCAAAGTGATTCTAGGCTTCGGCGCCCCGCACAGCCCGCAGGTATAGGACGTTCGCCACTGGCGCATTTCGGCGAATCTCCCGCACCACATAAACGAGGCTCAGAAAAAGCCACGTCGAACGATCCGAATTAATGTCGCCGGTGTTCGTCGCGTTAACCATCCCTACCACCAACAACGCCGCCGCAATCTGCGACAAAGTCACGTACGGCGCGTCGTGATCGTTAACCTGTCGCCACGCTTCGCGCGCCGCAATAACAAATAGCGCGACCACCAGCAAACCCGCCGCGAGACCCATCTCGCAGCTCACTTCCAGAAAAATATTGTGCGGCCAGTTGTAAAGCCCGGCGTTTGGCGAGTAATAGCGAAATCCCTGAATCCCGACGCCAAGCAATGGATGTTTTTGTAGCAGATCCCATCCATACGCCAGCAGTTCGGCTCGGAAGAACAAGAGCGCCTTGACGCTCTGGCAATTGACCAGCGTGCCCAAATACTCGAACGACGCTCGAGGAATATTGACGGACGGCACCAGCGCAATTCCTATCGCCGACATGCAGCCCAGATCCAGCAGCAACTCGCGATGGAACGCCACGCTAACCAGCAGCACGAAACCCAGCGCCATCGCCGCGCCGCGCGATCCGGAACCGATCAGCGCCACCACCGGAACGGCCAGCACGGGATACAGCATCATGCGTTTCCAGAATCCCCACCGCGGCAGCACGCCAAACCAGATGATCAAAATCAATCCACAGGCGATGTGACCCAGGCCAATCGTGTTGCTGCTGGGCGTCACTAATCGGTCCTCGCCGCCCAGTGACGTGAGCGAGTAAGCACAAATCACCAGCGCCGCCACGGAAAATCCGGCCAGGAACCTCTTCATCGCCTCCGCGCTGCCTAAAACAAAAAATGGCGCGACGATTACGATCCCCGTCACCGTCAAAAAACGCCCCAGCTTTTCCAATCCTGCTTCGAAAACTGGCGTATAACTCAGGCTCGCCGTCATCATTACGACCAACGCCAGCAGCAGGAAATATGATCCGGGCAGTGCCGCCGCAGGTTTCTTACGCAGGAAATTCAGCAAGATTCCCGCCACTAGAATTCCACCGAGCACCAGCGTCAGATCCCACGGCAGTAACCCGGCCACTCGCTCATCGCCTTTCACGTCGCCAATCACAACATAAAGCGCCAGAGCTAATTCGGGGTAAGCCAGCAAGACCGCAAGGCCCGCCAAGCCCAAGACCGCCAACGCCGCGGTGTGCGGCGTAAAATCGATCGCGCACAGCAGGAACCCAAATCCTACCGACAGGCCTAAAACGGCCAGTGATTGCGCCGCGTTCCCGCTAAATTCGAAGCCCGGCAAAACAGCGCGTTCGCCCGCTCGATTCAACGGCGATTCTCACGGACCGAAAAAAGCACATCGATAACCTGCCGTATCTCCGTCAGCTGAATCGGAGTCGCTCCGTCCAACAGGTCGCGCGCCTCGTAGCCATATCCCGCCATATACTCGGCCAGCTCGGAGATTCTGCGGCCCATCAATGGATAAGCGCGCGGCGCGATCTCGCAAATAATGTCCGGCCGGCACCGCGAACTGCGAAAAAAGCCATCGAGCCCCTTCAGGATCGGCAGCTCGAACCCTTCCGCATCGATCTTGATCAGCTGCACGCGCTCGATTCCGTTTTCCTTCAAGTAGGAATCCAGCCGAATCACCGGCACCTCGAGCGTAGCCACCACCTCCGGCTCCGCCTTGTACTCGGACACCAGCGTGCTCTGGCCCGGCTCCCGCGTCACATAAATCGTGCAGTTTCCCGGCACCTCGCCTAGCGCGCAGGCCTTCGCCCGAATCGTATACTGCGGATTCAAACTCGCCAGCCGTTCCACCCGCCGGAAATATTCGGGCACCGGTTCGAAAGAATGCACTTGCCCGGACATGCCCACCAGTCCCGCGGCGATGGCCGAGAGGTATCCGATATTCGCGCCCACATCGAGAAAAGTGTCGCCCGGTCGCAACGTTCGTTTCATTGTTTCTACGATCGGCAGCGCATAGGAGCCGAAATACATCGGCGCCGTCCCGCGGTACATATCCAGATCGAATTCAAAATCGATATTCTCAATGCGCTTGCGGGCCGGCAAAGGCGGC
>DASWVE010000173.1:0-25516 GCA_036401315.1 Candidatus Acidiferrales bacterium | reverse complement strand
GGAATCACCACGGAATTTTGGAACAGTTGCGACGCGATTTGCTCGCGGGAACATTGGACTTTGTGGGGTACGCCGAATTGCGGGAAGGGGCAGCCGATGCAGACCATGGGGACTGGGCATGGGGCTTCGCCTTCACGGTTTCGTAACATTAAGGTGGGAGTGGCCTTCGCGAAATGACCGCCGTTAGAAAAAAGGCGCGCGGAAAGCGCGGCTCTGGGGCTGGGCGTCGCGAACCGGGGCGCTTCAGCGTCGCGGAGATGGAGCAGGTGGCGGAGCGTTTGCTGAAATTCAGCGACGCGGACGAAACGGAAGTCGAGATCGATTTGAGCGTCGATGCGTTGACGCGATTCGCGAACAACGCGATTCATCAGAATGTTGCTGAACACACTTTGAGCGTTTCGGTGCGCGTAGTTTTGGATGGGCGCACCGCGCGGGCGACTACCAACAAAACCGACGATGATTCTTTGCGGCGGGTGATCGCGGCGGCTAGCCGCCTGGCGCGTAACGAGCCGAAGAGTCCTGAATTGCTGCCGATGCTGAAGCGGCAGAGCTACAAGAAAGTCGACCATTTTATTAAGGCTACGGCTGCGGCGACCCCGGAAGATCGGGCTCGGGCTGTGGCGCGGGTGTGCAAGTTTGCGGAGAAGCAGAAACAGACTGCGGCGGGAATTTTTGCTACGGGGTACGACCGCATGCTGCTGGCGAATTCGCGCGGGTTATTTGCGCGGCACGATCATACGGAGGCGCAATTTTCGATCACGATTCTGGAGCCGAATTCTTCGGGATGGGCTAAGGCCAGTTCTTCCGATGTTGAGGATATCGATCCGGACGCGCTGGCGGCGAGCGCTAGCCATAAGTCGGCGACTTCGCGCAACCCGGTAGAGTTGAAGCCGGGGCACCATGTCGCGATTTTGGAGCCTTCGGCGACGCTGGATTTTTTGGGTTCGCTGTTTTATGACTTTTCGGCCACGGCGGTGCACGACAAGCGTTCTTGCCTGAACGACCGCATGGGGCGCAAAGTTTTTGGCGAGAACATCACCTTGTGGGACGACGTTTATCATCCGCTACAGATCGGGCCGGAATATGACGGCGAGGGTTTGCCGCGGCAGCGCGTTTTGCTGGTCGAGCGCGGCGTGCCGAAGGATTTGGTGTATTCGCGGGCGACGGCGAAGAAAATGAAGACCAAGCCTACGGGGCACGGCTTCACTTTGCCCAACGAGCATGGCGAGGCGCCGACGAATCTGGTTTTTGCCGGCGGAGACAAATCCGTGGCGGAGATGATTGCATCTACGGAGCGAGGAGTGCTGGTTACACGTTTGTGGTACATCCGCGAAGTGGATCCTTACGACAAGACGATTACGGGTATGACTCGGGACGGGACGTTTCTGGTTCAGGATGGCAAAATTGCCGGTGGGATTCGGAATTTCCGGTTCAACCAGAGCATCATCGCCGCGCTTTCTAATGTGGAGATGATGGGGCCTTCGGTGCGCGCTTCGGGTGAAGAGTCTTTTGACATGGTGGTTCCGGCGATGAAGATTCGCGATTTCCATTTCAGCGAAGTGACCAAATTCTGAAAATGGAAAAGAGAAAATGGAAATTAGTAAACCCGTAGGATGCGAATCGCGACGACTCTTTTATTTTTGTGATTCTGTACCACTGGGCCTGACGAAGAATTTCCATTTATCGATGCTTGCCGGGACGGCGACGTCGAAGAATCCCACCATCATTTCGTCGTAGGTTTGATCGCCCCAGTGGACTGCCGCGTCCGGGTCGGGGTTGTGTGGATTGTTTTTGGAATTGTCGTACCACGCTACGGCTTGGAGTTCGGTTCCGGCTTTTAGAGGCAGGGGCTGGGCTAGGCGATAGCTCATCTGCCAGTAAAAATCCCAATTCACCCGTAGTAACGTCTCCGGTTTTTCTCCTGCGCGAAGAATGTTGTATTCGAAGGCTTTTCCGCGTAGGTGCATGTGCGGGAGAAAGCTCAGTAGCATCGCATCGTTGGGCAAACTGCCTCGCGCTTCAACGCGAAAATCGTCGGCACCGGGCGGGATTACGAAGCGGTCGTTGGTTAGCTGCAGGGTGAGCACGCGTTGCCTGGGCGGCTCTTTGGCGAAGACGAGGCCGATGCTGGACTGGTCGTTGGTTGCGTGGCCGTGCGTGGTGTAGTGCATTTGAAAAATCAGGTCGGATCCGGCGGGAACGAATTTGGCCATTCCCGCGGGCCACTGGTCGGGCATGCTGCCCGGCGCGTACACCAGCAGAATGTCGGCATCGGTCCAATGCGCGCCGTGGCGCGATTCGGCGTCGGTGAGGTCGGCGGCGGTGAAGGGAACGCCGACTGGGGCTGCGCGGAGCCATTTCGAATCCGGCGGACGAATGTAGACGACGGCGTGATGAACGTTTTCGCTGCTGGACGGGCGAACTTCCGACATTTGAATCCATTCATCGTGCGTGAAATTCGTGGGCACGATTTCGTAGGTGTAGTCGACGTCGCCGTGCGCAGGAAGCGCGACGGGTTTCGGCATGGTGATGATGCGATCGGGCTGCGGAATGTTCCAGCCTGCGGTCCAGACGCGCGGCGGCGGGCCGTCGGTCGGATTGCCTGCGGGCGCGCTGGCGTTGGCCCAGTTGACGAGCGTCGCGATTTCCTGGGGCGTCAGCGTGGGGTCGTTGGAGAAGTGACCGAATTTCGGGTCGGCGAACCACGGAGGCATGCGGCGGTCGTTTGCGGCGCTAGCGATCGCGGCAGCGCGGAGGCGCGCCTGTTCGTAGGTGACTAGCGACATCGGCGCGATTTCGCCAGGACGATGGCAGCTTTGGCAATGTTGCTGCAGGATGGGCGAAACGTCGCGGTAGTAAGCCGGTGGTGTGGTTTGCGAGGGCGCGGAAGAGTTCTGCGAATGGCTGGTGGCCGCGACGATGCTCAGCAGCGCAAGAGTTGTCGCGGCGATTGAGATTGCGGAGCGCATGCGTAGATTAGTTACGCATTGTCGCGAGTTGGTTGCAAGCGCGGCGCGATTCGCTGCGTGACACAAGCCTACGCGGTGGGGAGTTTACTTCGTAAACTGCAGGCTGGAGATGGCGCGGGAAATAATATTTTCCTGGATTTGGACGAGGTCGGTATCGGCGAGGGTCATGCCGAAGATGGTGTAGACGTGGGTGTCGCGCGGAAGATAGACGACGACGCCGGACCAATCTTTCTGGTCGACGCTGCCGCGGAAGTGGTGTTCGATGGCGCTGACGCCGGAAATGGTGACGCGCTTTTCGTCGATGGGTCGGAAATTGTCGAGGATGTCGCGCAGTCGATGTTCGGTGGCGTCGATGTCGGTGTTCAGAGATTTTCCGGCAGCTTCCTGGCCGATGAGCAAATAAGTGGTTTGATCGTCGTTGCCCATGGCGGTGATGGAGCCGGGAAGAAGCGTGCGCGCGCCTTCGATCACTTTCCAGGCGGGCGGCTTGTACATTTGGAAGCCGTAGGTTTGGTTGGTGTAGGTGTTGCCGACGACTTGCTCGCGCATCGGTTCGGGGGCTGCGGGTTTTGGCGCCGGAACTGGGGCCGGTTGAGGCGGAGGAGGAGCGGGTTTCGCGGCGGCGACGGTTGGAGCTGGCGTCGAAACGGCGGCCGGCGGATTTGCGACGGCGTCTTTTTTTGCAGGTCTCGAAGGTGCGGACGGCGCAGAAGTTTCTACGGCGGCGTCCTTTTCCGAAGCGGAAGCGGATTTCTTTGGTGAATCGTTGCTCACCGTGATTGAAACGACCTGGTCTTTTTGCACTACGGCGAAGCCGTAGCTGGTTTTTACTTTGAAAGAATTTTCTTCGAAGCCGACGATGGTGCCGGTGATTTTCGAGCCGTCTTTCAATTTGATTTCGTCGGCGCGGGTTTGCGCGGCCAGTAGGGCGAAGCTAGCTAGTGCAGCGGCGGCCGCGACGAAACGAAACGAGCGCTTCATGATTCGAGTATCGCTCTGATGGGAAGGCCTGGCAAGCGGGTGTGCGCGGGGCGTTACGGATGAGTCAGCAAAAAAGAGGATGAGAGGCTATCGCTTGCGGCGTTTGACGGCTGCTTTCGATTTTGGTTTTGGCGCAGGCTTCGGGGTCTTCTTTTTTTGGACCAGCGGAGCGAGTTCTTCACGCAGCGTGGCAAATTCATTTTCGAGGGCGCGGAAATCGAGCGGGGCTTCGCGAAGATTGGAATCGCGGCCCATGATTTCGAGGTTGCGGCCCAGTTCGACGGCTTGCGCGGCGCCGAAAATCGCGAGGGAGCCTTTGAGCAGGTGCGCGGCGGCGCGGAGGTCGGCGGCGTTATTTTGGGCGATTGCGCGGCCGATGCGGGCGAGAGTTTTGGGCGCATCGCTGAGGAGGATCGCGGTCAGCGAGCTCATCAGTTTTTCGTTGCCGCCGGTGGAGCGCCGGAGGTGATCGACGACGCTACCGATTGCCGTGCCGGGAGCCGGCGGCGTAGATGCCGGCGCGGATTCGCTCGACGGCTGAGCGGCGGGCGCAGACTGCGGGAGAGGCGCCGAGACAGCGGGCGCAGCGGTGGACTCCACGACCTCATACAGTTTTTGCATGTGGACGGGTTTGGCGAGCAGCGCGTCCATGCCCGCTTCGCGAAAACGGGTTTCGTCTTCTTCGGTGGCGTGACCGGAAATTCCGATGATGATCTGATGGCGAGCCGTTCCGGTTTCGCGCTGGCGTATGGCTTGGGTGGCTTCGAGGCCGGTCATGCGGGGCATTTCTTCGTCGATGAGGAGGACGTCGAAATCGTGCTTCTCGAGTTCGGCGACGGCGGCGCGACCATCGGCGGCGCCGATGGCGATGTGGCCGCGCTTTTCGAGGAGCTCGACGATCAACTCGCGGTTGATATCGGCATCATCGGCAACCAGGATGCGGAGGCGTTTGACTGGTTTTGATTTTTCTTGGTGTCTTTCGGGTGCTGCGGGCGCGTGCGATTCGGCTGGCGCGTGATCGATCTCAGCTTTGGTCGCGCGGGGCAGACGAAACCAGAAACGCGAGCCACCTTGCGAGCGGGTTTCGGCACCGATGGAGCCGCCCCAGCGTTCGACGGTGATTTTGCAGAAATACAAACCGAGACCGGCTTTTCCGGCGTGAGATTTTCCTTTGGAGAAGAGGGCGAAGAGCTGGGCTTCCGGTTGATCTTTGGGCAGGCCGGGGCCCTGGTCATCGACGAAGGCGAGAACGAAGGCGCCCTGATCTTCGACGCCGACCGTGACGGTAGTGTTTTTCGGGCTGTAACGCATGGCGTTTTCGAGCAGGTTGCCGAAGATGCGGTCGATGCGCGCGGAATCACCGTGGACGCGCCAGTTCTGTGATTTATTGACGCGCGGATCGAAGCGGAGGCCGATGTCGTGGTCGCTGAAAGGCGTATCGAAATCGCGGACGGCGCGCTGGGCACATTCGGCGAGATCGGGCGAGTCGCCGGATTTTTCCTGCTTGGAATTCTGAGCGGCGAGATCGCTGGAGAAGGCTTCGAGAATGCCGCGGATCATTAGTTCCTGGCGTTGGGATTCGCGTTCGCCGGTTTTTACATATTTCTTGAGTTGGGCCGGCAGATGCTCGCGCTCGAGGAGATGAAAGACGCTGTTCATGGCGCTGAGCGGCTGAGTGAGATCGTGCACGATGCAGTGCAGGAGGATTTCTTTTTTCTGAATTTCGCGGAGGAGCTTTTCGTAGACCAGCAGGGAATCGCGGGCGGTTTGAAAAATCTCCTGCTGCTGGTCGAAAGTCCCGGAAAGGTTGCGGACGACCAGGACGCGGCGGCCGTCCAAAAGGTAGGCGGAAGCTTCGAGCGGAATTTCGCGGGCGGCGGCATCGCGTTCGGTCCAATTGCCGGAATTCGCGGAGCCGGAGGATTTGGATTTCCAAAATTCTTCGGCATCGAAAATGAAGTTTTCGAGGAAGGGCGAGACGTCGCCGAGGCGGACTTGCTTGTTTTGGGCCGGAAGATTGCCCCAGAGTGCGTCGCACCAACCGGGCCAACTGCCGATTAAGCGGAAATCGCCGTGGTCGAGGTATTCGAAGAGCGCGAAACCCTGAGTGGAGAAGAAGGATTCGAAGATGGACTTGGCGGCGGACATTTATTCACTCAGAGTCATCTTGGCGAGCTGTAGGAAAGCCTCTTCGACGCGTTCACCAGTTTTTGCGCTGGTGTGCAGAACATTCCAGCCGGCCGCGCTGAGCCGGGAGGTTTGCGCGGGATCGATTTCCCATTGGTCGGCGAGATCGAATTTATTCAGGAGCAGGAGCGACGGGACTTTGCCGAATTCGAGGACTACACGTTCGTGGAGGGCGAGGGCGTCGTCGAGAGTCTGGCGGCGGGTGCCGTCGGCGACGAGCAAATAGCCGGACATGCCGCGCAGGTAGGACATGTTCATTTTCTGGTAGACGTCTTCGCCGTGAATATCCCACATGACCATGGTGACGTCTTCGGCGCCGATCTTGACCGCTTTTTTGTCGACTTTTACGCCGATGGTGGTGTGGTAGGTCTCGTCGAAAATGCTGATGATGAAGCGGCGGACGAGGCTGGTTTTACCTACTGAAGAAGAGCCCAGCATGCAGATTTTTTTCTGGATCATGGCGGCGCTGGCTCAGTTCCCGGCGGGGCCGGCGGGATGCGCGTTCGTCGTGGCCGCCGTAGCGCCTGCGGCGCCGATGGGCGCGAAGGAAACTTTGAAAGTGACGCTGCGATTGAGCTGACGACCCTCTTCGGAATCCTCGTTGCGGAGAGGCTGAGTGGTGCCGACGCCGGTGGGGCGGAGCAATTCGCGTTTGACGCCGTTGCGGAAAAGCAGGCGGCGGATTTGTTCGGCGCGCTGCTGGCTGAGAACGAGGTTGGTGCCTTCGATGCCGGTGGTATCGCTGTGGCCGACGAGCGCGACATTTACGGACTGGCCAGAAGTTCCGGCTTGCGATTGGAGTTCGCGGAGGCGGGTTTCGACTTCGGCGAGTTTCTGGTCCTGGCCGTCTTCGAGATCGGCGCTACCGAGCGGGAAAAGCAGAACCACCGTTTCGACGGAATTTTTGATGTTGAGGAGTTGTTGCAGGTTCGAATTGACGAGATGAGATTCATCGAGGCCGGTGACGCCGGCGATTAGCGGGGCGCGCTCTTCGAGTTTGGCGATCCATTGCTGGGGGGCGGAGCCTTCGACGGTGAGTTCGCCGGCTTTGGCTGCGAGTTTCACGGTGGAGGGCGGGTGCAGCATTTTTTCGGCGCGGCGGGCCACGATTTCGTCGTCGAGCGAATAGAACGGCGCGAGTTGCAGGTCGGCCTTTTCGGGGTCGAGGCCGGCTTCGGAGACGAGTTTTTTGGGATCGGCGGCGAGCGGGTCGCGGAAGCCTTGAATGTGGAAGGTGCGGCCGTCTTTGTTGTAGCCCACGACGACGATGCCCGGTTGTTTTTTCAGCTGGCCGAGGAAGCGGGACCACTCGACGAGAAGGTACGTGGAATAGGCGAGCCAGCCGAGGAGCAGGACGGCGGCGATACCGCCAACGATCATGAGGGCACGGGGTTTTTTCTGGTCAGTGGCTGGGGCTTCGCGATAGCGCGTTTCGAGAAGTTTGGAGAGGCGTTCATCCGCGGCGCGGAAAGGGCCGGCGTCGCCTTTGAAATTGGCTAGCGCCGAGCTGAAATAGCGCTGGATGTCTTCGAGGACTTCGTTCATGACCTGACGAAAGTCGGCGGGGGCGTGGCCGCGAATAACGGCGGCAAGGATGGCGTTGGGGCTTTCTTCGATCCAGATTTCAAGGTCGCCGACGTTCAAGCTGCCTAGCGATTCGCTGTCTTTGGATTTGAAGGAGTCGCGGACGAACTGTTGGATGGCGGAGAGCATGCCGGCGACGAGATCGGGATCCTGGGTGGCGACGGTGGGCGCGACGAGATGATTCAGGACCAAGCCGGTTTCGCGATGAATCAGGAAAACCTGTTCGACGCGATAGAGCAGGCTGTGCATCATCACGATTTCGGCGAAGGGCTTGCCGGTGCGCATGGATTCGACGCGCCACTTCAGGCCGCGCGCGGAAAAACTATTGTCGAGCGCTTCGTTGAAGCTTTCGAGCATGCCACGCAAAGTTTCGGTGATGGATTTGCGGATGGCGGGGCCCATGACGGGGAAGAGCGCGTCGGCGAGGACGTGCGGGTTGCGGCGGACGGATTCGCGCAAAGTTTCCTGAATGGTGGGAGCGAGCGCGTCGGCGAGGGCTTGATCGCCGCCGGCGCTGCGCATCTGAATGGCTTCGGCGACGACTTCGCTGACGTCGCAGGTACGTTTTTCTAGATTGTCGAGCCGCTCCTCAATCGCCGCGAGGCCCTCGGTTTCCGGGGCGACGATGAGGTGGCGCAATTCTTCGTAGGCGTGGTTATTGTCCGTTGATTTTTCCTGAGCCTGCGCCATCGGGGCGCGGCGTTGCGCTTGCTCGGCCATAAGGAAGGGAAGCGGTACAGCGGGCGCTGGTGCGGCGAAGCCCGCCCGGTCGAAGCAAAATCGAATTTACTTCCAACTATTCTTCCGGCAGCTCGAATTTATTCTTCAAGCGCAGGGAGAATTCGGTGAACAGGTCGGCGAGGCCGGCGCGATCGGTTTTCTCGTCGCGGAGGACGTCGACTTCGCGATTGAGCGCGGCGGTGGTATCGCGGCGCAGCTTATCGATTTCGGCAGACACGGCCTTGGAGTGCTCGAGCATTTTGGTGCGCAGCTCGCTGTGGCCGTCGGACATCTGCTCTTCGAGCTGGCCCAGCTTTTTCTCGATGACCTTGGCGCCGTCCTTCATTTCGCGCGCGATTTCCTTGTGGGACTCGCTGCGTTCGGCCTTTTCGGCTTTGACGCGCTGGCTGAGGGAGTCGGCTTCTTCCTTCATGTAATTGCTGAGCGTATCGAAGCGCTTGGTCATATCGTCGCGCAGGGTTTCGATCGCTTTGGTCACGGTATCTTCGAGGCGCATGAAGCGCTTCTCGTAATCGCGCATCTGCGAGCCGAATAAGATGTCGCGGATTTTGTCTACATTCGCGCCTTCTGCGTTCTCTTTGCCGGAATTGTTGGGTAGCTTTGCGTCCGCCGGGGATGCCATTTTCCTGCCTCTCCTTTTAGTGCCCTTAACGCGAGAGCGGGAAGTCCTTCGCGAGGTGGGGCGGGGCATGCGAGGAACACTACTATGAAAGCAGGGTGGTCGCAATATACAGGTGGTTACGGGGGGATGGGACGGAAGTTGTGGGAGTAAGGGGACTCGGAAACGTCTCAGAATGAGGCGAGTACTGGTGGTTTGGAGGGCGAGGCGGAAGCGAGGTCTCGGCGGATTCACATCTGCTGAGACCTCGCCCTGCTTGCGAACGATCCGATTGCGGGGTGGCGACCGGACCGAGACTAATATTTCAGCGGTGCTGGGGTGCGGACGTTGATGGTGGTGATGACGGTGCCGGAGACGGGATTGTCGAAGTGCAGAATACGTCCGGCTCCTGCGGGCGCCGCGCCCAGATCGCTCACGTAAATGTCACCGTGCGAATCGAAGGTCATGGCGGTCGGAACGCTGAGGCCGCTGACGATCTCTTCCACGGTGGTGCCGGTGATGCGCAGAATGCGTCCGTTGCCCGGCGCGGGAAAGCCGGCCGCGCTGGAAAATTCGAGGACGTACAAGCGACCCTGATCATCGACGTGCACATCCACGATGGTGGTGAAGCCTTCCCAGTAGTCGATCACGTAGCCCTCGTGAGTGACCTGGTAAAGCTTCGACGAACCGACCACCACTGGGAACAGCCCGAGGTTGCCCACGTAAAAGCGGTCGTCGCTATGCGTGAGGCTGGTGGGCACCACATGTCCTACGGGCGCGGAGATATCGCTGATCTGCTGGATCAAGGGTTCGAACCACTCGGTGAGGTTGATGCGCAGCAAGCGGCCATGATTGGGTTCCATCACCAGCAAATCACCGCGAAACGATTTAATTTGATAGGGCACGCCATCCGGTTCGAAGTCGCCGGTCGGCCCGATGTTGGGATGGGCTACCGGGTGATTGCGAAAGAACTGGCTCAAATTGGCCACGATTTGGGCGTTACCGTTCTTATCGATGTGGACCACGGAATTGGGGAAATTGGGATTCCCGTGTGAACAGCCGCCGCCGGCCGTCACTGCGTAGAGTTGGCCGTTCGCGAAGGCCACTCCGGCTACCCCTTCCACGTCGCCACTGGGGTCTGCGCTTAGCGCCGAAGGGAGATTCGCGGCCACGGTGGTTCGAGTGCCGTCGGATTCGATTCGAGAAATGCGGCCGGTGAGTCCGCCGGTGTAGGGTCCGACGGGCGGCACAACCGCCTGGCAATTTGCCGGCGTGGGCTGGGTTCCGCCGGTTCCGGCCTCAGCGATATAAAGAAGTCCGTCGGGGCCGAAGGTGATGCCGCGCGGTCCCTCCAGACCGCTGGCGTAAACGGTGCCGCCCGGTGGGACGGGAGGCGCCTGGGCCATGGTGAAATTTGCGGAAGCCACACAAAGCGCGGCGTGGCGAGAGTTTTCACGGACAGATCGAACCAACGCGAAGTCAGGGAAGTTCGCAAACTGCGGAATGCATGCATCGTGGTTTCTCCTGTGATTTATGGTGACTTCGGTGTCGGGACACCAAATGTCTGCGGGACGTGCGCACTCTGCGGCAACGGCGAGGGTGAGGCAATGCAGCGCGGCTCAATTGCGGTTCACTTTTTCCTCAACAGGTAAACATTTGAGGCTTAAGCCTTTATTACGGATTTCGCCGGGCTTCCGTGCGTATTCTTTGGCGGCGAAATTTGCGATTTGACGCATATGCTGACTTTGGTACCCTCAAGACCCGCAACTCCAAGGGTATTCCGCATGGCGCCGACCGGATCCAAGCAGCAACGCATCGCATTCGATCGATTCGAGGTCGACTTGCGTTCCGGAGAGCTGTTGAAGAACGGCAGTAGATTGCGTTTACAGGCGCAGCCGTTCCAATTGCTCGCGCTCCTGCTCGAGCGTCAGGGCGAAGTAGTCACCCGCGAAGAAATACGCGGCAAACTTTGGCAAGCGGACACTTTCGTCGATTTCGACCACAGCCTCAGCACGGCGATTAACAAAGTCCGCGAAGCTTTGGGTGATTCGGCTGAACGTCCCCGCTTTGTGGAAACGCTGCCGCGCCGTGGCTATCGCTTCATCGGGTCGGTGAATGCGAGTGCAAGTTTGCCTTCGTCAGCCGCACCCGCTTCTGCGGATACGGTGGTGGTGAACGGCGGGGAGGCAAGTTCCGAGGCCGATGGCGCCGCGGCGGTTCGACGGTCGGCCTGGCAAAGCAAAGGTCTCTGGACGGTCGCCGCGGCCGTAGTGATTCTGGCGGCTCTGACTTACGGGACGTACCGCTGGCGTTCGTCGGGTGCCGGGTCCAGGATCGATTCGCTCGCCGTGCTGCCCTTCACGAATGGGAGTGGAGACGCCAATACCGACTATCTGAGCGACGGCATAACCGAATCGTTGATCGACAACCTCGCGCATGTGCCGCAGCTCAAGGTGAAGTCTCGCAATCTGGTGTTCCACTACAAAGGGAAAGACGTGGATATGCACCAGGCCGGGAATGAACTGGGCGTATCCGCGTTGGTGAGCGGCAGGGTGGTGCCGCGAGGCGACCAAATCGAAGTAAGCGCGGAGCTTATCGATGTGCGGGATAACTCCGAAATCTGGGGGCAGCACTACAGCGTCAAGAGCGCGGACATCATCCGGTTACAGCGGCAGATTGCGGGTGACATCGCGGAAAAGTTGCGTTCTAAGCTGAGCACTTCAGAGCGGGAACAGGTCACTAAACAGGGCACGCAAAATCCAGAAGCTTATGAGTCGTATTTAAAGGGTCTGTATTACTTCAACAAATTAACGTTTCCGGATGTCACCACCGCGATCTCCTATTTCAATCAGGCCATCGCCAAAGACCCCGGCTACGCTTTAGCGTATTCGGGCCTGGCCGTCGCCTATATTGGTTTGACTTCTTTCAATGGCAGTCCCAGCGAAAATTTTCCAAAGGCGAATGCCGCCGCTCGTAAGGCGATAGAACTCGATCCGAACTTAGCTCAGCCCCATGCGGTTCTGGGCACCAGCGAGACGGAGTACGACTGGGATTTTGCCGGAGGGGAGGCGGAGTACAAGAAGGCTGTGGAACTCGACCCCAACGATGCCACCGCACACGCATTCTACGCGTGGGACATGGGCATGATTGGAGGCAGAGAGCAGGAGGCACTGGCTGAAGCCAAACGCGCGCACGAACTTGACCCGCTCTCGCCAGTCATCAGCCTGGGTCCAGGGTACATTTACATCGACGCGAGACAATATGACGAGGCCATTGCCCTCTGCGAAAAGGTCGCGAACGATAACCCGGCGTTCGCCCTAACGCACAACTGTTTGGCCTGGGGGTATTGGGGGAAACGCAATTACGCGCAGGTGGTTGAAGAATGGAAGGCCTATGGCCAGCTTTCCGGCGAACGAAACGAAGCTGAATTCGGTTCGGCCGTGGAGCAAGGATTTCGTTCCGGGGGCTGGAAGGGGGCGCTGACGAAAGGGATTGAAATCCGGCGAGCGCAACGCAAGACTGGCTATTATTCCGCGTACATGATTGCCGCTCTTTGCGCCGACCTTGGAGACAAAGATCAGGCTTTCCAGTGGCTGAATACCGCTTATCGGGAGCGCGATTGGCTGCTGGAGGGCATGAATACTAACTTCGCCCTCGACCCTTTGCGTTCCGATCCCCGTTTTGCTGAGTTGTTGCGGAAGGTGGGATTGCCACAGTAGCGAAGTTCTGTTGCGGGTTGTGCGTATTGTCGAGTTCCAGATCGACGACGTTTTATTGGTGGAGACACCAAAAAAAAGAACCGGCTCGACGGGAGTCGAGGCCGGTTCTTTTTCTCGTAACTGATTCTGAAACTTCCTGCTGTGCGCCTGCTGCTATTTGAAACCGTTCGGGCCGGCGTTGAGGCCGTTGGGGAAGAAGACTCCCGTCGCGGGACTCACTACGTTGCCGCCGGATACTGCGCCGCCGCCGGTGACGATGTTCAGCACCTGCGTCGTGTTGCGGGCGAAAGCGATTACGTTGGTCTGATCGGCGTCGGTGATGCGGGTGCAGGTCGCATTGCCGCCGCCGGCCAATGAACCTTGGAACGTGGCCAAACCAAAATCATCCGGCTGCGAATCGTAGGGTCCAGGAGTGGCGCCGAGCAGTGCTGCCGCCGAAAGGGTGGCGCGCAGGTTGGAGATTTTGTTGGTGTAGGCGGCGAAGCTGGATTGAGTGGGATCGATGGTGTTCATCGAAGTGCGAATCAAGCCGGCGTGATAAGCCTCTACCGCCAGAATGCCCGCGGCTACGGTGAGGTTGGCCGGGGTGGTGAGCAGCGATGCTGCACCGTGATAGGCGGTGACGCCCACGTCTTCGAATACGTACGCGCCGACGAGGAAGTTGTCGTCACTCGCGTACGGGCTGAAGCTAGCGCCGTTCGGTATACCGGCCGCGGTGGCCAGGGTCATAAACGCGGTCCCGATGTTGAGGGCGGGTTGGGCTACGGCCGCGGTGCCTAGCGCGCCGAGCAGCAGCTTTACGTGTTTGCCTTCTTCGACGGCCGTTTCCACGGCATACGAGCCGACTTGGGTCACGCTGAACGGAACTTTACTGCCTCCACTCACCGTGCCGGCGGTGCCTACCGTTCCCGAAAGCGTGATCAGCGGAGCTCCGGCAGCGGTCGAGGCCGAATTGGCCACATCGATCGTGGTGCCGAAGGCGGCTTGATAATAGAAATTCGCCTCGAGGTACTCCAGATTGAGCGCGAAGTTCAAAATATCCGCGTCGGTGTAGGCCGCTGCTTGCGCGGATTTCGCGAAGAAACCCACGCCGGCAGCGAGGCCCGCCAACGACGAAATCCCCATCGCCAGCATTTTGCGACGACCCGCGACGATCACATCATCCAAAACTTCTGTCTCTTTGTTAGCCATGTTTTATTTTCCTTTTTCCAATCGAGATTTGGACTACGCGGTGGTGGTCGCAAACACGCTGTTGGTTCCGTTCGGGAAGAATCCGCCTTTGGCGACGCCAACGGTGGGCGAGCCATAGACGATGTGGTGCACCTGGTTGATGGTCCGCGCAAATCCGACGGCGTTCGTGGGATCGGCGGCGACGATGGCGCTGGGCGTCGATACGCTGGTCGGAATCACCAAAAGCGTTTCGACCGAGCCCGACGTGGACGGTGCGGCACTGTTGCCCACGGTGAGCATGGCGCGCAAGTCTTCGACCTGATTCGCGTAGCCCACGTAGGGATAATTGGTCGAGCCTCCGGCCTTAACGGCGCGGCCGGTCAGCGCCGTGCGGATATACGCGGCGTGATACGCCTCGACGGCGAGAATGCCGGACGCCGCCGTGAGATAACCCGCCGTGACGCCTGCCGGAGTGATCAAGCCTGCTGCTCCGGAATAGGCCGTTACACCGACGTCCTCGAAAATGAACGCGCCGACCAGGAAGAGGTCGAAGGAGGCGAACGGATTGAACGCGGTGGGATCGGTCTCAATGCCTGCCGCAACCGCCAGCGGGCCGAAGAACGAGAGATCGATACTCGGCATCGGGTTGGCCGCGCTGCCCAACGCGGAGCGCAGGAAACGGACGTGCTGTTGCTCTTCGTAGGCGATTTCGTTCAGGATCTGCTGTTGCGCCGTGGTCAGACCCGAAACTGCGGCTGCGTTGCCCAGCGTAACCGTTCCTACCGTCTGATACGGTGAGGCCGAGCCGGGAGCGATATCTGCTGGTGTCAGTCCCGCGCCCGTCGCCGCGTACAAATAGAATTGGGCTTCGAGGTATTCCAGGTTTAGCGCGTAATTCAGAATGTCGGCATCAGTGAATGCCTTGGGAGTTGGTGTCGGCGTTGGAGTTGGTGTCGGTGTCGGGGTTGGCGTCGGAGTCGGCGTGCTGCCGCTGCCGCCGCAACCGGCCACGCCAAGCACTACGGAAGCACCTGCGGTGGCCCCCACTCGCGCGACGAATTTACGGCGGGATACTGCGCGGTTCAACAACTCGGCTAGTTTGTCTTTTTCCACGGCGTAAGCTCCTTCAAGCTATCAGGCTGGAAAATCGGGTAGGAGTGCGGCCGCAAGCGCTAGTGTATGGTCGCGCGTGTCACGGTGAGTGCCACCGTGCCAGGCGGGCTGCGTCCCCAGGATTACACCCCGGCTTGACTACGCAGGAGTGGGTGAAGTGGATTGAATTAATTTGTTTTTCTTTTCGACGCAGGCAAAACAGCCTCCGTTGGGGCGATTCAGGGTGTCTCGAGCGACTGCGGCTGTTAACGTATGCTGCGGGACGGGAGTGGCCTGATGAGGCCTAAGGCGAACCCGGTACGGAAAGGGTAAGAATGACATCTTCGGAATCGGCTTCAATTTTCGTCTCGCTTGCGGCTTACCGCGATACGCAGCTGGTCCCGACGGTCGAAGACTGCCTGCGGAAGGCCAGCCATCCAGATCGCCTCCGCTTCGGTATTTGCTGGCAGCGCGACGACAACGAACCGCCTTTGCCGTTTGCGAGCGATCCCCGATTCCGAATTCGCGAAATTCACTGGCGGGAGAGCAAAGGCGCCTGTTGGGCCCGCGCGGAGATCATGAACCTTTGGCAGGGCGAGGATTGGTTCTTGCAGGTGGATTCGCACTGCCGGTTCGCGCCCGGGTGGGACGATGCGCTGCTACGAACCGCGGCCGCGACGGGCAGCGCAAAACCGATCGTCAGCACCTATCCTCCGCCATTTTCCCCCGGACCCAACGAAATCCTGGCCGGCGATCCGCTGCAAATGGTTTTTCAACAATTCACGCCGGAGGGAATTCCGCAGCTGCGCCCGGGCCCGTTTCCTCGCGGTGGTTCGCCCGGGCGGCCGCTGCGCGCGCGTTACCTGGCGGCGGGATTTCTGTTTGCGCCCGGAAGTTTGGTGCGGGAAGTGCCGTACGATCCGGAACTGTACTTCATGGGCGAAGAAGCTTCGATGACGGTGCGCGCGTTCACGCATGGCTATGATTTGTTTCATCCTGCCGAGGCGATTGTTTGGCACGATTACACTCGCGCGCAGGAACCGAAGCATTGGGGCGATCATACCGACGAAGCTCGGCCGTCCACGCGATGGAATGAGCTCGACGAGGGCAGCCGTCGCAAGGTCAGCCGGCTGCTGGCCGGCGAACCGCTGGATGCCTTCGGACTCGGCGCGGCCCGTACGCTAAAGGATTACGAAGCCTACGCCGGATTGTCTTTTCGCCACCGCAAGGCGCAGGGTTACACGCTGCGCGGGGCGGAGCCGCCTAACCCGGACGCTGCCGCCGACTGGCCCGACAAAATATATCCGTGGATCGCCACGTTGCGTTTCACGCCGGAGCAAGTGCCCAAAAATTCGTTGCACGATTCACAACTCTGGAGCTTATCGATCCTCGACGACGCCGGGAACGAAATCTGCCATCGCGATGTGCAACGCGAAGAACTCGCTACGCTCCAGGCAGCGCAAGGCGAACTCGCCATCGTCTGCGAATTCTCCTCCGACACCGCCCCGGCCACTTGGACGCTGTGGCCGCTGACTACGGCAGGGCAGTGGCTCCCAAAATTCGGAGCAAAGTTTAGCGACGGCGAATTCGCGATTCTATCCGAACGATAATCCGGTACAACTCGACCCCGCAACCGATGCGATCCGTGAATGTAGACGTTTCGCATTTAAATTCACTTGACTACCACCACCTCCCATACTATTTTGCTCTAGGCCTTGAGTCGTAGAGTCTAAGGCTGGGCCGAGGGTGGAAGATTCGTGGCTACGAAAAAGACAGTGGAACGCGATCTGTTTCCGGGGGCGCTGGAGATGATGGTGCTGCGTACTTTGAAGCGGCAGCCTTTGCATGGGTATGCGTTAGTGCAGCACATCAAGCGGACGTCGAACGATTTGCTGCAGATTGAAGAGGGGTCGCTGTATCCGGCTTTGCAGCGACTGCTGAAGGAAGAGTTGGTGGAAGCGAAGTGGGGGATCTCGGCGACGAACCGCCGGGTGCGGATCTATAAGCTGACGGCGGCGGGGGCCAAGCGGCTGGAACGGGAAGTTTCGAGTTTCGAGCGAATGCTACAGGGGATTACGCACGTGTTGGCTCCGGAGAAAGCATGAGCTGGCTCAAGCAGCTTTTTTCGCGGCGCCGGCAATACGACGCCTTGGCCGAAGAGATCCAGGGGCATCTGGACGAGAAGGTCGAGGAGTTGGTGGCCGGCGGAATGTCTCGCGAGGATGCGAAACACGCGGCGCGGCGCGAGTTTGGGAATCCGGCGCTGACGGAAGAGGATGGGCGCGAGGTGTGGCGCTGGGCGTCGGTGGAAGACTTTTTCGCGGATGTGCGTCATGGATGGCGCACGCTGCGGCACAATCCGGTGTTTACGGTGGTGGGCCTGCTGACGATCGCGATTGGAATCGGCGCGAACGCCGCGGTCTTCAGTGTGGTGAATAGTGTGCTGCTGAAGCCGCTGAACTATCCACATTCCGAGCGGTTGGTATCGCTGCACCAGGCGGCGCCGGGCGCGGCGGGGCTGGCGGACTTTGAGAACGGATTGCTGCTCTCGGCATCGATGTATTTCACCTACGCTGAACACAACCGGGCGTTTCAGGCGATGGGCGTGTGGGATACGGGCGTGGCGAACGTCACCGGCCTGGCGGAACCGGAGCAGGTTCGCGGCATCGGCGTTAGCGATGGCCTGCTGCAGGCGCTAGCCGTTCCTCCAGAAGTAGGACGATGGTTCACGCCGGAAGATCAGGATCCGCACGGCCCACAGCGCGTGATATTGAGCGATGGATATTGGCGGCGCCATTTTGGAGGCGACCGCTCGGCGATCGGCCGGAACCTGATGGTCGATGCGCACTCGCGGGAGATTATCGGCGTGATGCCGACGGGATTCCGAGTGGTGAATGAAGATTTCGACGTGATCGTGCCGCTGAGGTTGGATCGCGCGAAGTTGATTCTGGCGGGGTTTGGATTACACGGAATTGCGCGACTGAAGCCGGGAGTGACGATCGCGCAAGCCGACGCGGATATGACGCGCATGCTGCCGGTCTGGATGGCGTCGTGGTCGAACGGTCCCGGGAGCGATCCGCACTGGTACGACCGCTGGCAAATTACGCCGCAGCTGCGTCCGCTGAAGCAGGAAGTGGTGGGGAACGTGAGCGACGTGCTGTGGGTGGTGATGGGCACGCTGGGGCTGGTGATGCTGATCGCCTGCGCCAACGTGACGAATCTGCTGTTGGTGCGGGTGGAAGCGCGGCAGCAGGAACTCGCGGTGCGCGCGGCGCTGGGCGCCGGGTGGGGACGAATCGTGCGCGGGCTGCTGGTGGAAAGCACGATGCTGGGAATTTTCGGAGGCGCGCTGGGCGGAGTATTGGCCTACGCGGGAGTGCGTTTTCTGGTGGCGATTGGGCCGGCGAACCTGCCGCGGTTGAATGAAATTTCGCTGGATGCGCGAACGTTGATATTCACGCTGATGTTGTCGGTGCTCTCCGGTTGGTTGCTCGGCCTGATCCCGGCGCTGAAATATGCGGGACCGCGAAGTTCTTTGGAGCTGAGGAGCGCGGGACGCAGCATGAGCGTCAGCAAGGAACGGCATCGCGCGCGAAATCTGCTGGTGATCAGCCAGGTGGCGATGGCGCTGGTGCTGCTGGTCAGTGCGGGATTGATGATCCGTACGTTCCGCGCTTTGCGAACGGTCGACCCGGGTTTCAGGGATGCGGCGCATTTGCAGCTGATGCGCATCAACATTCCGGAAACACTGATCGCTCAGCCGGAAATGGTTGCGCGCACGCAGAACGCGATCCTGGATAAGCTGGCGGCGATTCCGGGCGTCGCTTCGGCGGGATTCGTGAACGAAATGCCGATGGAAGGATTCGACTCCGGCTGGGACGGGATTTATGCGGAGGACAAAAACTATTCGGACAATGAATCGGTGCCGATGCGATTTTTCAAATTTGGGTCGCCGGGATTTTTGCGGGCGGCGGGAACGCGGATGGTGGCCGGCCGTGAAATCACCTGGAGCGAAATTTACGACCAGCGCCCGGTGGTGATGATCTCCGAGAATCTGGCGCGGGAGATGTGGGGCGACCCGTCGGCGGCAATTGGCAAGCGCGTGCGCCAATTTGACAGCATGCCGTGGCACGAAGTCGTGGGAGTCGTGCAGGACGTTCGCGAAAAGGGCGTGCAAGACCCGGCGCCGGAAACGGTTTACTGGCCGCCGTATGCGGAGAATATTTTTGGCCCCGGGCCGGTGAACGCGATACGAACGATGACGTTCGAGATTCGCAGCGACCGCGCGGGGACGGAGGCGTTCTTGAGTGAGGTGCACCAGGCGGTGTGGTCGGTGAATTCCAGTTTGCCGGTGGCGTCGGTGCGCACGATGCAGGAAGTGTACGAAAAATCGGTGGCGAGGACTTCGTTTACGCTGGTGATGCTGGCAATCGCAGGCGTGATGGCGTTGGCGCTGGGGATGGTGGGGATTTACGGCGTGATTTCGTACACCGTGTCGCAGCGACAGCGCGAAATTGGAATTCGGCTGGCGCTGGGGGCGCAACGTGCGGACGTGATGCAAATGATTTTGAGGCAGGGCGCGAAGCTGGCGCTGGTGGGCGTGGTGATTGGAGTGGGATGCGCGTTTGCGTTGACACGGTTGATGGCGAATTTGTTGTTCGGGGTGACGGCGCACGATCCGACTACTTACGGCGCTGTTGCTGCGCTGCTTTTTTTCGTGGCGCTGGTAGCGTGCTACGTTCCGGCGCGGCGGGCGATGCGCGTCGATCCGATCGTGGCGCTGCGGTACGAATAGTTCCGCCGCGTTCGCTCCCCGATTCTGGTATTCAGAGTTTTTTTGCGCGATGGACGCGCATTTCGTTTGAGGCGAAGGCTGACACCAGCCGCTTCGGCGCGTCGGCTTCAACAACCAGATCCAATTTTCGGCGGGCGCGATTTTTCTGGGGCTGCTGGCCGTTTCGGTGGCGCCGTCGTCGATCACGCTGGGCTTATCGCTATTTTTGTTTGGCGGATCGATCGGAGCGATCGACGTGGTGATGAATATGCAGGCCGTGCTGGTGGAAAAGCCGAGTGGCGAGAATTTGATGTCCGGATTTCACGGCCTGTACAGCGTCGGCGGATTTGCGGGCGCGTTGCTGATGAGTGGGCTGTTGTGGTTGAACACTCCGGCCGGAGTGGCCGCGCTGATGTATTGCGTTCGTGCTCGGCGGATTGCTCGCGCTGGCTAACTCGGCCGGCCTGGCGGCAGGCGAAAATTCTTTGGGCTTCGAACTTGTACTGACCTTGCAGCTTGAGATCCATACGATCGTCGACGTTTCTGGTGATGACCCAGAAATCGCCGTTCTCGTCGGGAAGAACGTGCCGGCCATCGGCGAGCACGATGGAGTGGCAGTCGTACATGTCGGCGACCTTTTGCCGCAGCACGGCATCCTGCTGGTCCAGATCCGCGATTTGTTCGTCGAGCCCGAAGTGCAGAAACGCGATAAACGCGCAGCTATTCGGGTTTTTGGCGTTTTCGTCCCGCATTTTCTTTTCGATTCCAACGATGCCGGTGGAGTTGTGAGAGGTACCGGTGACGCTGCCGAACTCCAGGTTGGTGATCTTTTGCAGATCCTTCATGTCGTCGGTGAAGATGTTGTTTTTCTTGAGGGTGACGAAGAGCGCGTCTTCGACCTGAATGCGGCGGGCCTGGGGATCTTGATTCACGCGTTTGTAGTCGGCGACGCGGGCGCGCGCGACGTTGCGGACAAGTTCTACGATTCCGACGGGCGAGGTGTCGCCTGGTTCGGTGGCGGTGAAGAGTCGGTCGACCTGATCGGCGAGGTCGGGACGGCCTTCGTTGCGGAAAGCGAGCTTGGTCATCTGGACCATGTTGGCGAGACATTCGCCCTGGGCGGCGGGGTTGTAGCGGTCGAACTTCTCGAAGGCGATAGCGTGGAGCAATGCGGGAAAAGACAGCGCCATGGCGAGGGCGATCGCGAGAATGGGGCATAGCCTGGGCATGAGAGGAACTCCGTTAAATGGACCTAAAATTCTTTATTCCTGTTCACCAACGACATGCTCGTGCGCAGGCGTCGACGTAACTCGCCGGTTCGGCGCGCGGCATTCGGCGTGGAAACGACGATGAATGCTCATATTTCTCAGCCTAATCGCGAGTCTATACTTCACGGTGTCCGTCGTCTTACTCGAAAAAGTCCGAAATGATAACCCGAGATTGGCTCCCGAAATCGTTCCAGTGTCTGGAAGGGTATAACGGGCGGAAATTCCTCGCGGACCTGCTGGCCGGAATCACGGTTGGGCTGGTAGCGCTGCCGCTGGCGATGGCGTTCGCCATTGCGTCGGGAGTGTCGCCGCAATCCGGTCTGTACACCGCGATCGTCGCCGGCTTTTTGATCTCGGCCTTGGGCGGTTCCTCCACGCAGATTGGCGGGCCTACGGGTGCGTTCGTGGTGGTGGTGTACGGGATCGTGGCGCGACATGGACTGGATGGGCTGTACATGTGCACGCTGATGGCCGGCGTGATGCTGGTGTTTCTCGGGGTTACCGGGCTGGGCAGCGCGGTGAAATTCATTCCTCGTCCGGTGGTGATCGGATTCACGAATGGTATTGCGGTGATCATCGCGAGCACGCAGATCAAGGATTTTTTTGGGTTGAAAATCGCGAAGGTCCCGGGTGAATTCGCGGCGCGAATCGAGACTCTGGCTCAAAACTTCTCATCGTTCTCGTGGCTGGAGGCTGGGCTCGGTCTGTCGGCTTTATTGGTCATTGTGCTGTGCATGCGGTTCGTGAAAAGGGTTCCGGGGTACATCGTGGCGTTGGTGCTGGGAACGGCCGCAGTGGTGGTATTCAAGCTGCCGGTGGAAACGATCGGAACGCGTTTCGGTGGCATCCCGGCGGGGTGGCCCGCGTTCCACGTTCCGCAATTTCGTTTCGACCTGATGCGTCCCTTGATTTCACCGGCAATTACCGTGGCGATGCTGGGAGCGATCGAATCGCTGATGTCCGCAGTGGTTTCGGACCGCATGAGTGGGGACAAGCACAACCCCAACGTCGAATTGATGGCCCAAGGCATCGCGAATATGGCGTCACCGCTTTTTGGCGGCTTGCCGGCGACGGGAGCGATCGCGCGAACCGCGACGAACATTCGCTCGGGAGCGAAAACACCGGTGGCGGGCATGATCCACTCCCTGACGCTGCTGGTCATTGTGCTGGTGGCGGCGCCGCTGGCGAAATTCATACCGCTGGCGGTGCTGGCGGCGATCCTCTTCGTGGTGTCCTACAACATGGGGGAATGGAAGGAGATTGCGGCGCTGCTGAAACTTACGCGGCTGGAAATCATGACGTGGGCGGCGACTTTTCTACTGACGGTTTTCGCGGATCTGACCGTTGCGGTCGAGGTGGGGATGATTCTGGCGGCGCTGGTGTTCATCCGCAAAGTGACGGAGACCACGACCGTATCCCGAGTGACGGAAGAATATCTGCAAGAGGGGTACGAGCACATACTGCAGCACAAGGACATCCCGGCGTACGTCACGATTTTTCGCATTCATGGGCCGTTTCTCTTCGGAGCGACTGACAAGATCGAAGAAATTTCGGCGCACGTCGCGGAGTTGCCGCCGATCATAATTCTTCGTTTGCGGAACATGACGGCGATTGATGCGACGGGTTTGCAAGCCCTGGAAAAACTTGCGGACGTGATTCACGGTTCCGGCCGGGACTTTATTTTGTGCGGAGCGAGAGAGCAACCGGCGCAGCTGATGCGGCAGGCGGAATTCGAGCGGCACGTCGGCGGTGAAAATATTTGCCGCAGCGTGCAGCAGGCGCTGGAGCGAGCGAGAGTGCTGGCTGCCAGCGGGCTGGAATAGCCGAACCTCGAAACGAGAAATGTCGCGCCGCAAGAGGTAGCGCGTGGTATAGATTTACTCACCGTGAACTGGTATCTCGAGGGACTTAGAAAATACGCGGTGTTCAGCGGGCGGGCTCGGCGCCGGGAATATTGGATGTTTACGCTGATTAGCGAGCTGATTGCCCTGGGGCTCTTTGTGCTCGCCGTTTACCTGGGCAAAGCTGGGTTTGGGTATTTCATCGCCCTTCCGTTTATATATGTCTTAGCCACCACGATCCCTACTTTGGCGAAATTGGTCCGCAGGTTGCATGACACCAACCACAGCGGCTGGTGGTTTTTGTTCGGGATGGTGCCCTTGATTGGCGCGTTATACCTGTTTTTTCTTACCGTCAAAGAGGGTGACCCTGGCGAGAACCGCTACGGCCCCGACCCGAAGGCTGCGCCGCTGGTGGGCGGCGTTTCCGGAATGGGTTACCTCGCTCCTCCTATGTCCCACGATCGCCGCTGAGATTCCTAGATGTCCCCCGCGCCGCCGGTCCTACTTTTTCGTATTCACAACTATGTGTATTTGAGCATGGACGAACGCTGCGGGTCGATGAAGGCGTGGCTTCAGGGGCTAAAGCCCGCTCGTGGGCGTGGGGTTTACGGCGGGGCTGAAGCCCCGCCCTTCCGAATCGATCGCGACGCATGTTTTACACCAGGACAAGAAGGGGAGATCGAAGAGAGGTCCTTCGTCGCGGAATACGCTCCTCTGGATGACGGCCAACGGCGGGTGGGTGCTAGCGCGGAATTCGGCGGCAGAGCCGGATTGGTTTGGTGGTAAGGCGAGGTGTCTGGGTGGGGCGCGAGTCGCACGCTTGGACGGTTTCGGGTGGTGAGGTTGAACCTAAACCCGCACCCTTTGCTTTGAAGAAAAGCGCAAAGAGTGCGGCACCCAGAAAGGCGACCGCAAGGCAACTGGCCCACCTGAAGGTGGCCGCTACGTTAGAGGCTACTAACGGTCGAGGAAGGATTTTAGGCGGGCGTAGCCGGCGCGGCTCACTGGGATTTGGGCGCCGGTGGTTAGGATGGCTACGTGGGTGTCTTTGCCGTAGGGTTCGACTTTGGTAACGCGTTCGAGGTTGACGATGAAGGAGCGGTGGATGCGCATGAAGCGGGCGGGGTCGAGGCTGGCTTCGAGGTTGGAGATGGTTTGTTGTTTGAGATGTTTTTTGCCGGCGGTGGCTAGCGAGACGTAATCGTCCTGGGCTTCGGCGTAATCGAGTTTCGCGACGGGGATGATGGAGACCTGGGCGCCTTCGCGGACGGCGATGCGATTGAGATATTGCGCGGGAGGGCGGGCGGCGGCAGCGAGGTCGGCTGCGGCGGGGGATTTTTGGGTGGTGGCGCCGGTGAGGCGCTGCTTGGCGCGGGTTAGAGCGGCGTCGAAACGATCGGCGCTGAAAGGTTTGAGCAGGTAATCGACGGCGTGGACTTCGAACGCTTTGATGGCGTAGTTGTCATAGGCGGTGACGAAGACGACCGCAGTTTCCTGGCCGATGAGCTCGAGAACTTCGAAGCCGTCGAGTTTGGGCATCTGGACGTCGAGGAAAAGAAGATCGGGTTTTTGTTCGGTGACGGCTTTGACGGCTTCGAAACCGTTGCTGCATTCGCCGACAATTTCGAGGTCGGCGTGAGCGGAGACGAATTCGCGGAGGACCTGGCGGGCGAGTTGTTCGTCGTCGACCAGGACGGCGCGGATTTTCTTTTTGGCGTCGTTGTTTTTTTCGGCCGTCATGCGGGTTGAACCTCGATTTCGGCGGGCACGGTCAAGGCGACTTTGAAGCAGTCGCCTTCGGTTTTTACGGCGAAGCTGGCCAGGTTGCCGTAGCGGGTCTGGAGACGCTGGTGGACGTTGGCGAGGCCGACGCCGCTGCGGCGTTTGGGCGGCGCGTCCGGATCGAAACTGTTGGCGACGTCGATGGAAACGATTCCATTGTGCGCGTGGATGCCGAGGCGGATGTAGCCGCCTTCGACCAGATTGGCGATGCCGTGGACTACGGCGTTTTCGACGAGGGGCTGGAGCAGGAGCGGCGGGACGGGAACGCTGAGCGCGTCCCGGTCGATGTCTTCTTCCATTTGGATGCGGGCGCCGAAGCGGACTTTTTCGACGGCGAGGAAGGCGCGGATCAGCGAGAGTTCTTCTTCCAGCGGAATCGCGGCTTTTTCGCCGAGGCCCAGGGTGCGGCGGAGAAAATCTCCGAGCAGGATGCACATCTCGCGGGCTTTGGCGGGATCGGAACTGGTGAGCGCGCTGATGGAATTGAGACTGTTGAAAAGGAAATGCGGATTGACCTGGGCTTTGAGAGCTTTTAGTTCGGCGTCACGGGCGAGGACGCTGGCTTTCATGACGCGGGCTTCGGCGTCGCGCGAGGCTTCGACGGAAATGACCACGTAGTAAAACGCTACGGACAAAAGATAGAGCAGCAGGCCGGTGCCGAAGATCAGCGGAATCTCGGGGCGGAAGCGATGGCTTAAGCCTTCGAATGCGACGGTCTTGGAAAGACCATGCGCGAGGCCGGCGGCGGCGAAGGACCAGATGATGCTGGCAAAAAAAGCGGTGGTCAAGTGGGTGGTGAGTAGGCGGCCC
>DASWVE010000172.1:0-2256 GCA_036401315.1 Candidatus Acidiferrales bacterium | reverse complement strand
TGGCCTTCGGGCCCTTAGACCTTTGGGGTCGCCGCACTGCGCCTTTTTTGGCTTTCCGGGTCGGCATGATGGGCGAGATTGTACTCCAAACCCTTTTCAGTGCAAGTTCGGAGACGGGCCGCCCCTGGTTAGCGGTCGGCGTCTTTACGGCCTGTGTTCAGGCTGTCGTAGTTAAGCACCGCGTTGAGCACCAGCGAATAGGTGTTCTCGGTTTCCCCGCGATAGACCGGGTTGATAGAGAAAAGTACCACGTGACCGCTGCCGCTTGGCACGTCGACAACCGCGGGGTGCTGGGCGATTTCTCCGCCACCTTCCACCAAACCGGAAATGGCCAGATCTTTCGTGTCCGCATAGCGCAAAATCACGCGAGGCCGAGACGCCGGCGGAATCACCCGCGGATTGTTGTGGAGCTGTTCATCGGTTGGCAACGGTGCTTCCCAGATTTCGCGCTCCGGCTCTTCCGGCACTTCGAAAACCGGGCGCCCAACCACGAAGTCCGGGTCGTCTTTGGTCCCGCGTCCTGTGGGCCGCGAAGTCGTGTCCGGGCCGAGATGTCGGCGCCGCGAACCGAGAATGCTGTTCACAGAAAAAATGGGACCGTTGTCGCAATAGGCGGAGATTTTTTCGTCGTATCCGTAGGCGATCGGGCTGGCGCCATCGACCACCCGCGTTCCGACAATGGAGCCGACAATTTTCATTTTTTCGGAAGTGGTGCTGGTCACGCCGTTGGCCAAACCGATGGTCATCACGAACTGCGAAGTGTCAGTGGCCGTGACCAGCAAGCCGCCTTTGGCCACAAAGTTCTGCAGGTTGGCTACGCCTTCCCAGCCCAGCCCAGGGCGGATGTCCGGCGTGGAATCATTCTTGCCGACGAGGTTTGGCGTTTCCGGCGTGTTCATCCACGGGAGTGCATTGCCCCACGTTGTAGGAAGGCCCGAAATAATCGTTGCGCTGGCGCCGCTCCAACCGACCGGCGGAAATACGATGACGTCGTACTTGGCGTTGAGGTCCGGAGTCTTGGCCAATGTTTGCGTGCTGATGTAGTCGTAGGGAATGCCCATATTGTCGAAGGCCAGACGCCACCAGCCTTCGGCCTGGGTGCTGATCCATGTGTGCACATAACCGATGCGCGCGGCGCGTACGGGATGCGTCTTGACGCTCGGTACGCTGCTGAGCGCAACGGCACGTAGGCCCACTGATTTTGTGGCCGCGTCCAGGTCCGCCGCGGGGACTCCGCGAATCAGGAAACTGCCGCGGGGAAATTTGTGATCGCCGGAGCTGAAGCTTTCTTCGGCGGTGTCGATGTTCGCGTCTTTCAGCTTGTAGCGCAGCGTGGCCAGGGCGGGTTCGGCGTGATTCTCGATGGCGAAGACGCTGCCTGTTCCTTGCACGCCTCCAGTGGCCGGCAATTCTTTCACCGGTTCCATGGCCACGGTCAGAACTTTCGGATCGGTGACGCGCACCACTTGCACGCCGAAGAGTTCGCCAAAGGTCCAGGCCGTGTCGTCGTAGGGCGTGGTCTGCGGATCCTCCGGACTCCAATACTGGTAATCGAGCAGAGCGTCGGCTACGCGCGAATACGGCTGGTCCATGCGAATCACGTAGCTACCTGCTGGGAATTCACGTGTCTCCGTTGTCGCCGCCTTTGCCGCCGCCGTTGCTGTTGTCGTTGTCCCGGCCGTTGCCGTGGGCTTGCTCTTTTCGGCAGTGTCCGCGTGCTTGTCGTGTTTCTTTTCCTTCTTGGCCGGCATGGTCACTTGGAAAGCGCTGGTGGCACGCGAAATTTCCACGTGCTGCTTCAGCATGACGCGCAGCAAATCGGCTTGCACCGTGCTTCGCGGATCATTGCCGGGCAATACGTATGCCGCCGGCCCCTCGGCGCCCGGCTTCTGAATCGAGCGCTTCGACTTGAGATAGAAATTCTTCAGAAACATGCGCTTGTTCTGGTTGAAGTAGTGCAGCGAAACGAGCAGGCCGGTCTGTTCGTAATTGTTGTTGTCGCGCTGCGACCATAGCACCTTGGGCAGCGGCGGATTCGCGCGATACCAGGTGCGCGAATATTCATCCGGCTCCAGCGTGCGCTCGCGCGTGTCGGCTCCGCCATTTCCGAACGTTTCGTATAGACGGCTGATTCCGTTGTGCATCGCGGCAAGAAACATCAAATAGCCCGGCGACCAGGTGTCGAAATCGCCGTGCGCGAAAACCCCGGGCATGCCGAACTTGGTCATGTCCGCCACGTTGCGCGCGCCGATCATC
>DASWVE010000171.1:0-11046 GCA_036401315.1 Candidatus Acidiferrales bacterium | reverse complement strand
ATCCAGCGCCGTCATGTAGCAAGATTTCTGGTGAAGGTCCACTCCTACGTGGATCATCGCGTGCCTCCTATGGGTCTGTGCTTCGAGCACGATCGTACCCCCGGGAGGCACGCCTGTTTTCATACCATCTGAGGAGCGCCTTTAGCGACGAAGAATCTCATCAATGCTCCCGCATCGGGACTAATACGACGAAGCCGCTTCGACGTCCTGGTTGGCGCAACTCAGTGCTGGATGAGATTCTCCGCTGAACCCAGAATGACGGCGAATCAAAAACCGAATTGAAGAAAGGGAATTACCGCCAGGAAGGAAAAAATCTACCGCGTCCGCTCGTCTCGCTCAATCTTTCCATCGCGCAAACGAATCACCCGATGCGCGTGCGCCGCAATATCCGGCTCATGAGTCACCAAAATAATCGTATTCCCCTGCTCATGCAGATTCGCGAACAAAGCCATGATTTCTTCGCCAGTCTGCGAATCCAAATTCCCGGTAGGCTCGTCCGCCAGCAATATCGAAGGCCTATTCACCAGCGCCCGCGCAATCGCTACGCGTTGCCGCTGTCCTCCGGAAAGCTCATTCGGCCGGTGCAACATTCGATCTTTCAAATCGACCCGCGCCAGCGCTTCCTTGGCCCGCTGCAGCCGCTCTTCGCTGCCGGTGCCGTTGTAAATCATCGGCAGTTCCACGTTGTGCAACGCCGTCGCCCGCGCCAACAAATTAAACGTCTGAAAAACGAATCCGATTTCTTTGTTGCGGATGTAAGCCAGTTCGTCGTCATCCAGTTGGCTTACCAAACGTCCCGCCAACCAGTAGCTACCCTTCGACGGCGAATCCAGACACCCGATCAAATTCATCAGCGTCGATTTGCCGGAGCCCGACGGCCCCATGATCGCCACATACTCGCCCTTATGAATCTCGATGCTCACGCCGCGCAGCGCGTGCAGTTTCTCCACGCCCATTTCATACGTCTTCCAGAGTTCGTCGGTCTGGATGACGATGCCGGCATCGACCAAATCCTGGCGATAGCTCTGCGGTAACGCGATGTCTCCGACGGCCATGTGGTGAGCGAGCTCCTGAGTCCCTATGGTAAGCCCTAACTCTGGCCCGAAGTGTCTTCGGTGTGTTTTGGCGCGGAATTGTCCACTTTGATGGAAGCGCCCGGACGCAGCGTCCGCAGCGCCTTATAATTTCCGATGACGATCTCGTCGCCATCCTTCAAACCGCTTTTCACTTCAATGTCCGTCACGCCGGTGATCCCGGTGGTCACCGGAATAAATTCGGCCTTCTTGCCGCGGATTACAAATATTCCCTGCACGTCTTTCTTCGCCGTGCGCGCGTCGCCCGCTGCCGGCTTCGGAGCGGCCAGCGTCACGCTACCGTTCTGTTTCTTCTGGGCTTCGTCCAGATCGCTCTGCGTGCGTACGGCTAACGCCTGAATCGGCACCGTCAGCACGTCTTTCTTGTGATCAGTCTCAATTTTCGCCGACGCCGACAATCCTGGCCGCAGCGCATTCGGCGGATTGTCGATGGTCACCACCACTTTGAAATCGCGCGCTTCTTGCGTATTCGCCGTGGTCTGCGTAGTCGCCGCTTGCCCCGAAGATCGCAAAATCGCCAGCTCGCCCACTTGGCTCACGTGGCCTTTGAATGTCGTTCCCGGAATCGCGTCGATCGTCACGTTGGCCAGGTCGCCCTGCCGCACGTTGGTGATATCCGTCTCATCCACTTTCACTTCCGCCGTCACCACGCTCATATCCGAAATCGTCATCAGAAAGCTGCCTTCAGCATTCTGAATGCCGGGCACCACGTTTTCGCCCACGCGCACCGCGATGTAACTCACAATTCCGTCGATCGGCGCCGTGTACGTCGTTTTCCGCAAAATATCCTGCGTGTGCCGCAAGATTGCGTTGGATTGATCCATCCCGAACCGCGACTGCTCCCGCGCCGCGCGGCTCTGCTCCACCTGCGCCTTGCTCGCGTTCAACGCCGCCACCGCGCCGTTATACGTCGCGTGGTTCGCGTCATACTCCTGCTTCGAAATCAGCTGTTCTTGATACAGCTTCTCCGCACGCTCCCAATCGAATTTCGCTTTTTCCAGATCCGACTGCCGCTGCGCCAGCGTCGCCACCGCCGAATCGTAATTCGCCGCCGCCACATGCATCCCGGCTTCGGAACCTTCAATCGCCGCCTTTTGCGCCAGTACGTCCGCGCCCGGCTGAATGCTTTCGAGCCGCAGCAAGACGTCGCCCTTCTTGACCTGGTCGCCTTCCTTCACCACGATTTCGGTGATCTTGCCGATGCCTTCACCCAGCACGTTCGTATAAGTCTTAGGCCGCACTTCACCCGACGCGGTCACGATCGAAGTCAGATCCGCCCTGGTCACGTGCCCGGTCTGGACCGTTACCACGCCTTTATTGTTCTGGTAGATGCTGTACCAGACGATTCCGCCCAGCACCGCGACGATGCCCACCGCGATTAAGATTTTCTGCCACGTTTTCATTGCTTTCTACCTTTGAAAGGGACACTTCTGGCCGCAACCGTCCGCACTTTATGATTACGTTTCAGGGGTGCGGAATGTTTCCAGTTTTAGACGCGGGCTCGAGTAGAAGGACAGGTACGAAATTACGGATATAAAGCGCCCTAAAATCCACCGGACGCTGCGTCACAGTCTCGAATCCTAGCCGATGCCACCCAACTCGTGCTTTTCCATTGTAATCCAGCACCTCCCCCAAATACCACAGGCAACCCCCGCGCCCCGTCGGGATTCCAAGTTTCAAAGCAGTGGTCCGGGGATTCTGTCGTTGACCTGTACCAGTGGACAGGTTAGTATTTTCAGCTTCCGCAGGGAAAAGGTGTTCACCATGGGCCGTTGCAGCAAATTGTTTCTTTTCGTTGCTTTAGCTGGTCTCGTCGTCTGCGCTCCGCGCGCCGTCGCGCAGGGTGAAGGGCAGCAGACTGACCCGCAAGCCGACAAGAAAGCCGCCAAACAAGCCGCCAAAGCGCGCTCCCAGCGCGACAAAGACCTCTACAAGGAACTCGACTCCCAATATAAGAAGTGGCTGAACGAAGATGTCATTTACATCATTTCCCCCGAGGAACGCAGCGCCTTCTTGCACCTATCGACCAACGAAGAGCGCGAGCAGTTCATCGAGCAGTTCTGGCAGCGCCGCAATCCCGACCCCGATTCCGCCGAGAATACCTTCAAAGAGGAACACTACCGCCGCATCGCCTATACCAACGAGCATTTTTCCTCCGGCATCCCCGGCTGGAAAACTGATCGCGGCCGCATTTACATCATGTGGGGCCCGGCCGACGAAGTCGACTCCCATCCGTCGGGCGGCTCTTACGACCGTCCTTCGTCCGAAGGCGGCGGCGAAACCTCCACCTATCCCTTTGAAGACTGGCGCTACCGCTACCTCGAAGGCATCGGCGAAAACGTCGAACTCGAATTCGTCGACCCCACGCTGACCGGTGAGTACAAGCTCACCACCGATCCCAGCGAAAAGGACGCCTTGCTCTACGTTCCCGGCGCCGGCCTTACCCAATTGGAAGGCCTGGGCCTCGCCAGCAAGAACGATCGGTTCAATAACACGGACGGCACCCACATGGCGCCTTCCATCGGCGGCGGCACGCCGACCACTCTGAACGAATTCAATCGTCTCGAGCTCTACGCCAAAATTCAGCAGGCTCCCCCGGTCAAATTCAAGGACCTCGAAGCCGTGGTCACCTCGCGTGTGGTCCGCGATCAGGTCAAATTCCAATACCGCACCGACTTCCTGCGTATCACTTCCGATACCGTCCTGGTGCCTATCACCATTCAGATCCCCACCAAGCAGCTCAGTTTCGCCGAAAAGAATGGCGTCCAATCCGCCAACGTCAATCTCTTCGGCCGCATCACCAGCTTGAGCGGCCGCATCGTCAACACTTTTGAAGACACCGTCCGTCGCGATGTGCCCAGTGCCTCGCTGCAGCAGTCTCTGGCCACCGCTTCGATCTACCAGAAAGCCATTCCGCTTTCTCCCGGCCTCTATCGCCTGGATATCGTGCTGAAAGACACCAACAACGGCAACGTCGGCGTGGTGAATACCCGCCTCGCCGTCCCGCGCTTTGAAGACGACAACCTGTCCTCCAGCACTCTAATTCTCGCCGACCAGATCCAGCGCGTTTCGGCCCACGATATCGGCCTCGGCCAGTTCGTGCTCGGCGACGTCAAAGTCCGCCCGCGCATCGACGCCAGCTTTAGCTCCGCCGACCAGATGGGCGTTTTCCTGCAGGTCTACAACTTGAAGGTCGACGAGAAGACCCACAAAGCCGACGCTTCCGTCGAATATCGCGTCACCAAGGAAAAAGGCACCGACCCCGTTTTGAAATTCGAAATCGCTCAGGATAAATTGCCCGAGCATGGCGAAGAGCTCACGCTCGAAAACATCATCACTCTCGGTTCTCTCGCTCCCGGTAATTACAAGCTGGAAGTCGCGGTCACCGATAATCTGTCCAAGAAAACCATAACCCCGACCACCAATTTCACCGTTCGGGCCGGAAACGCACCGCCACCACAGGGGAGGTAAGCCTGTGAACGTCCTGAAGTACCGCGCCGCAGCCTTGGCGCTGCTGTTTGCTATTGCCTTTGGCGTGTATCCCTCCGCCTTGCGCGCTGCTCCGAGCACCGGGAAAATTACGGGCGTCGTGATGGACGCCTCCGGCACGCCGCAGATGGGCGCCACCGTAATCGTCAGCTCCGCCGGGCTGCTCGGCGCCTCTAACACTTTCGAACTGCTCACCAATGACCGCGGCCGCTTCTCCACCGCCACGCTTCCTTCTGGAATTTATTCCATCAAGGTCACTCTCGCCGGCTTCCTGCCTGTCGTCGAACCGGACATCCAGGTCAACGACCAGCACACCACGCTGCTCGAAATCGTTCTCGGCACCGTGTTCACTTCTTTCGACAAACTGCGCCGCCAGCCCGATCAGCAAATTTCTTCCGATGAATGGTCCTGGGTGCTGCGCACCTCTGCCGCCACCCGGCCGGTCTTGCGCTGGCAGGATGGCGACGTAATCCTCGGCCCCGGCGTCGGCGTCGGCGTCGGCACCTTCGATCACAAATCCGCATCTCCGCAGCAGCGCGGCCGCCTCGAACTCATTTCCGGTTCCGATCATCCCGGCTCAATTTCCACCGGCGCGGATTCGCCTGCCACCGCTTTCGCTTACGAATACAGCCTCGGTGGCCTCGGCCGCATGTTGACCGCCGGCCAGTTCAGCTACGAGGGTGGGTCGCAATCCGGCGGATTCGTCACTCAGTGGCTGCCTTCGAACGACGCCGATTCCAACACCGTCACCACCCTGCTCATTCGCGAAACGCAGCTCGGCGCTTCCGGACCGAACTATCGCGGCATGCGCCTCTCCCACGATTCCGCTTTTCAATTGGGCGATCAAGTCAGCATTCGTTACGGCGCCGATGTTCTCGCCGCCGCGCTGAATTCCAGCCTCGCCACTTCCGTGCGTCCGCGGGTCGAAATGGCGGTTCGCATGAGCCCGACCTGGCAGTCTTCGGTGATGGTCACCACCAATACCTGGCAGGATTCCGCCGGGCCTGAAGGCACACTGCAAGCCACCGTCAATCAGCTCGACCAGTTTCCCACGCTGCTCCGTCGCGACGGCCACTCGGTCCTCGAAAATGGCCTGCACGAAGAGTTCGCCATCGAGCACGACCTGAACAAATCGGCTAGCCTCACCGCCTCCGTCTTTCACGATAGTTCCACGCACACCGCGGTCTTCGGCCACGGCCAAGTCTCCGGGCCCGATTATCTGCCGGATTATTTTTCCGACACCTTTTCTTACGACGCCGGAAATATGAGCTCCATGGGTGTGCGCCTGGTCTATCAGCAGCGCTTGTCCGGCAATTTGGACATGACCATGATTTACGCCTACGCCGGAGCGCTCTCTCCAAATGAAAGCCCGGTCGAAGCCGCCCTGCGCAATGAACTCGCCACCCAATATCGCGTCAGCGCTGCCGCCCGTCTCACCGCCAAAGTCCCGCACACCGGCACCAAATTGGTCACCAGTTACCGCTGGATAAACGGTCCCGCCGTTTCCCAACAGGATGCCTACGGCCAGTCCACTTACCACATTGATCCCTATTTCAGCCTGCAGCTGCGCCAGAAGCTGCCGTCATTCATCCCCGGCCACGCTGAAATCCTGGCCGATTGCGGCAACATCTTCGCCCAAGGCTATGTCACGCTGGCCACCAATGACGGTCAGGTGGTCCTGGTTCCCACTTACCGCTTCTTCCGCGGCGGCGTTAGCTTCCAGTTTTAGGAAAGTTCGCCCTACGGGATTCGGGAAGCTCGTTCCTATAATCAGTATCTTCAGCTGTACCCCGTCCGAGCCTTACCGTATCTCGCAGAAAATGATAGACTTATGATTTTACGAATCTGTGATTTGCTGGAATTCGACGTGCTACGCTACTTACCGGTAAGGATACGGGTGTACCCCGAGTGATCGACAGTATTCGCATGCGGCTGGGCGCGGTCATACTGGCACTGCTGACTCTGGCAGCCGTCGTATTCGCCGTCCTCAATTTCCAGCAGCGTTCCAGCTTCATTCTGCCCGACGATGGCGTCACTTGGATGGACTCCGTCCACGGCGTCACCGCCTGGCACGTCGTTAAAGACTCACCCGCCTCCAAAGCCGGGATCAAGGAGGGTGACGTCGTCGATACCGTCCGCGGCACCACCGTTCGTCGTGCCACCGACGTTACTCGCATCCTCTTCCGCGTCGCTCCCTGGACCGAAATTCGTTACCAGCTCCACCGCGACGGCCGCGCCTTTGAAACTCCGCTGGTCGCTGCACCCCAGGAAAACCCGTCGTCCATCGAAGATTATCTCCGCGTCACCGCGCTACTTTATTTGTTCATCGGCCTCTTCATTTTTGTCCGCCGCTGGAACGCGCCCCGCGCCATTCATTTCTACATTTTCTGTCTCGTGTCGTTCGTGCTGTACAGCTTTCACTACAGCGGCAAACTGAATTCCTTCGACTGGATCATTTACTGGGGCAACGCCGTCGCCTGGCTCATCCAGCCCGCGCTGCTCGTCCACTTCGCCCTGGTCTTTCCGGAGCGCCGCGGTACCCTCTGGCCCAAACTCGCCGCGCTCTACAGCGTCCCCGCCGCGCTGCTGACTCTTCAAATTTTCATCGCCACCGGCACGCTCGATTTCCTGCCCTCCATCGAAAGCCGCGAAATTATCGACAAGCTCGACCTCGCCTACATGGGCGTCTACTTCCTGATCGCCGCCGGAATCTTCCTGGCCAGCTATTTCCGCGCGCCCAGCGGCATCCTGCGTCAACAGCTGAAGTGGGTCACCGCCGGAACCTTCGCCGGCATCATTCCGTTTTTCCTGTTCTACGTCCTGCCCAAGGATTTTGCTAACGCCGTTCCGCAGCCCTGGATGAAGCTTTCCGTTTTCTCGCTCGCCTTGATTCCGCTCTGCTTCGGCTACGCCATCATTCGCTACCGCCTGATGGACGTCGATATCATCTTCAAACGCGGCCTGGCCTACACCTTCGCCACCGCCGCCGTCGTCGGAATTTATTTCGCGGTCATCGCCCTCATCGGCGAGCTCTTCCACCGCCCCGGCCTTTCCACCGGCCCCATCGGCGGCGTAATTGCCATCGTCGTCGCCGCGTTCCTCATCGAGCCGCTGCGCGAAGGCGTGCAAACTCGCCTCGATCGCTTTTTCTATCGCGACCGTCTCGATTACCGCCGCACCCTGATCGAATTCGGCCGCACCCTCACTAACGAAGTCCGTATCGAGCCGCTGGTCGGCTCTGTTCTCGACCGCGTCTCGCAAACTTTGCTCGTCGATCGCCTCGCCATCTTCCTCGAAGACGAGTCGCAGCCCGGTGTTTTTACTCTGGCGCGCTCCATGGGAGTTCGACCGGAAGGCCCGCTCGATCTTTCGTTCTTGAATTCCGAACGCCTCGCCGCCGAACGTGGCTGCCTCTTTTTCGAATCGGCCCGCGCCGCCAGCGAAGAAACTCCTTCGGTCCGCCGCTCGCTCGAAGAACTCGACCTGAATTATTTCATCCCCTGCCGCTTCCACGACCGCTCGGTCGCGGTCCTCGGCCTGGGCAAGACCGTCGACGGCGACTATCTCTCCAGCGACGACCTCGAATTGCTTTTCACCATCGCCGGATACGTCGCCATCGCTATCGAAAATGCCCGCCTCTACCACTCGCTCGAACAGAAAGCCATTCAGATCGAACGCCTGAAAGATTTCAGCGAAAATATCGTCGAGTCTCTGAACATCGGCGTCGTCACCGTCGATCTGCAGGACCGCATCGAGTCCTGGAATCCTCAGCTCGAAGGCCTGCTAGGCATCTCGCGCACCGAAGCGCTGCATCGCAAGTTGCAGGATGTGTTGCCTGCGGACCTCGTTTCCGAAATTACGTCGCATGCCAAAAACGATCACGTCGCCGGAATCTACAAATTCCGCCTCGAAACTCGCGCCAACGGCCGCGCCGTGGTGAACGCTTCCATCGCTCCGCTGGTCGGCAAAAATGGCGCTCGTCTCGGCCGCTTGATTCTCCTCGACGACATCACCCAGCGCGTCCGCCTCGAAGAGCAAATGGTCCAGACCGAAAAACTCACCTCACTCGGCCTGCTCGCCGCCGGCGTGGCCCACGAAGTCAACACGCCGCTGGCCGTCATCTCCAATTACATCCAGATGCTCGCCAAGCAGATTCCCGCCGACGATCCGCGCCAGCAGACCATCGACCGCATCGTGAAACAAACTTTCCGCGCCAGCGAAATCGTCAACAACCTACTGAATTTTTCGCGCACCGGCGCCGCCGAACTCATCGAGGTCGACATCAACTCCGTCCTCGAAGAAACTCTCGCTCTCGTCCAGCATCCGCTGAAGACCGCGCAAGTGAACGTCGTCAAGAATTACAAAGAAGAATTGCCCGCCGTCCTCGGCTCCATCACCCGCCTGCAGCAGGTCTTCCTGAATCTTTTCATGAACGCGCGCGATGCCATGCCTCAGGGCGGAATGCTGGAAGTTCGCACTCTGGCCAATAACGGCTCCGTCGCCATCGAAGTCACCGACACCGGCGCCGGAATTCCGCCCGAAAATTTGCAACGCATCTTCGATCCATTCTTCACCACCAAAGCCACCGGCAAAGGCACTGGCCTGGGTCTTTCCGTCAGCTATGGCATCATTAAAGAGCACGCCGGAAAAGTCGACGTGCGTTCCACTCCAGGAAAGGGAACTTCGTTCCGCCTGGAATTTCCCGTAGCCAGGAAGCCGGTTCATGCCTAAGGGTTCTATTCTTGTCGTCGACGACGAAATCGAAATCCGGGAGGGTCTCGAAGCTTTACTCACGTCCGAAAATTTTCAGGTCACTCTGGCTGAAAATGGCGCCGCCGGCCTGCAGAAGCTCGAAGACAATCCTTTCGACTTGATGCTGCTGGACGTCAGTCTGCCCGATCGCAACGGCCTCGACCTGCTCCGCGAAATTCGCCTGCGCGATCCGCAGCTCTCCATCATCCTCATCACTGCTTACGGTTCGATCGACATGGCGCGCGCCGCATTCAAAGGTGGCGCTCAGGACTTCATCACCAAGCCTTGGTCCAACGACGAACTCGTCGCCCAGATTTCCGCGGCCGTCGAAGGCCGCCGCCTCCGCGATGAAAACGTCCAACTCAAGCGCGCCTTGAAGCAGCGTTACAATTTTCCCAACATCATCGGCAAAAGCCACAAGATGCAGATCGTTTTCGATCTGGTCACCCAGGTCGCGCCCTCGCGTTCCACCGTGCTCATCAGCGGCGAAAGCGGCACCGGCAAAGAAGTCATCGCCAAAGCGATTCACTCCGCCTCCACCCGCGCGGACAAGGCTTTCATCCCCATCAATACCGGCTCGATTCCCGGCGACCTGCTCGAATCCCAGCTTTTCGGCCACGTGAAGGGCGCTTTCACCAGCGCGGTCGCCTCCAAAAAAGGTCTCTTCGAAGTCGCCGATCAAGGCACCATTTTCTTCGACGAAATTTCCACGGTCAGCCCCGAAACCCAGGCCAAACTCCTGCGCGTCATCCAGGAACGCGAATTCATGCGCCTCGGCGGCACCGACACCATCAAAGTCGACGTCCGCATCCTCGCCGCCTCCAACGAAGATCTCACCAAACTGGTCCGCGAAGGCCGCTTCCGCGAGGATTTGTTTCACCGCCTCAACGTCATCTCGCTGCATCTGCCGCCGCTGCGCGAGCGCAAGGAAGATATCCCGCTGCTCATCGAGCGCTTCCTCCTGCAATTCTGCGAGGAAAACACCAAGCCGCCGCGCCGCTTCACCACCGCCGCCATGAAGCTGCTGATCGATTACGACTGGCCGGGAAATGTGCGTGAACTGGAAAACGCGGTCGAACGCGCCGTGGTTCTTTCCAATCAGGAATCGATCGACGGTGACTTGCTGCCCGATACCGTCCGCTCCCGCGAAATCGTTCGCGGAGTCCGCCTGCAACTCGCCGAATTCATGCCCGCCATTTCCGGCGAGCCCGGCGCCAAAGGCGCTTCGCCCTCCCTCTTCGAGATCCTCGAAGAAGTCGAGCGCCGCATCATCGTCGATATGCTCGAACGCACCAACTGGAACCAGACCGAAGCCTCCGAACGCTTCCAGGTCCCACTCTCCACCCTCAACCAAAAAATCAAACGCCTCGGCATCGAAACCCGCCGCCGCGCCTTCCCACCCCGCGGCCCAGGCTACCCCGACGACGCCACCGAATTCTCCGCCGGCAAGTAGAACCAGCGTATTCGCGCTAGTTCGTCATCCTGAGGAGCGCCTTCCGCGACGAAGGATCTTATCCACTAATGTTTCGCCCGGACGCCTCGTAGCCCGCCCCCCCAGCCACTAACCACTAGTAACTAGCCACTGCCTTTATTATTCAAACCAATCCCAAAGAGAATCTCCACCCACCTCAGACCCTGTAGGGGCGGGTCTCAGACCCGCCCGCCTCGGCCTTTCCGGGTGCCGCACTCTTCGTTTTCTGAAGGGTGCGGT
>DASWVE010000170.1:0-12954 GCA_036401315.1 Candidatus Acidiferrales bacterium | reverse complement strand
GCCGCCGATCGCGCCGCGCGCGTTACCGACGCCATGCGCAAAACCAATCTCGAAGATCGCCGCACCGAACTCATCAAGCGCCTTTCCCGCGGCTACAAGCAGCGCGTCGGAATCGCCCAAGCCCTGGTCCACGATCCGGACGTCATTGTCCTCGACGAGCCCACCGTCGGCCTCGACCCCAAACAAATCATCGAAGTTCGCAACCTGATCAAAGGCCTGGCCGGCAGCCACACCATCATTCTTTCCACGCACATCCTGCCGGAAGTCAGCATGACCTGCGACCGCGTGGTCATCATCAACAAAGGAAAAATCGCCGCGGTCGATACGCCGCAAAATCTCACGTCGCAGATGAAGAGCGGCCAGAAGATTCGCCTTGAAGTGCAGGCGCCTCCGGAAGCGCTGCGCCCGGCGCTGTCTCAGGTTCCCGGCGTCTCGCATGTCGTAGTCGAAGCGCTTCCCGGCGGCGATCATTCCATCGTTACCATCGAAACCGCTCAGGGTTCGGACGCTCGTAGTCAGGTTGCCGCCGCCATCGTCCGCAACGGGTGGGCGCTGTTCGAGCTGCGCGGGGTCAGCCTCAGCCTCGAAGATATTTTCCTGGAATTGACCACCGATGATGCCAGCCATGCGGAAGCAACGGCTGCCTGACGAACGAGTCGAAAACGCACCACACCCGTAAGGAGTAACGTAACGATGCAGAGTTTCTACGCAGTCTATCGCAAGGAAATGGGCCATTACTTCGTCTCGCCCATCGCCTACATTTTTATCGGCGTCTTCCTGTTCCTTGGCGCCTATTTTTTCAATCTTTTCTTGGCCGCGGGAATCCGGGAATCTTTTCAAATGGAAATGATGGGCATGCAGGGCGGATTGCCCCCGCAAATCGACGTGCCCGGCCAGGTCATGCGCGCTTTCTTCGGGCTGCTTTCCACCCTCGTCTTATTTTTCACTCCCGTCCTGACCATGGGCGTCTTCTCCGAAGAGCGCAAACGCGGAACCATGGAATTGCTCATGACCTCGCCGGTCACTGAAACCCAGATCGTATGCGGCAAATATTTCGCTTCTCTCACTCTCTTCGTGCTGATGATGCTGCCCACTGCCACCTTCATCGCCTTTATGTGCCTGCACAGCGATCCCGTTCCGCCTTGGCGGATGGTTGCCGCCGGATACGCCGGTGTGTTTCTGCTTGGCGCCGCGCTCATCGCCCTCGGCATTTTTATTTCGTCCCTCACCGAAAATCAGCTCATCGCCGCCGTTCTAACTTTCGCGGCCTTTCTTTTCGTTTGGGTTCTCGACGCGGGCAGCACGGCTGACGCCGGTTTCGGAGTGGTGGTCCAGTATCTTTCCGTCATTCGCCATTACGACGATTTCACCCGCGGCGTCGTCGATACCTCCGCGCTGATTTATTACTTCAGCTTCATCGCCCTTTTCGTTTTCTTGACCGTCCGTTCGATTGATTCCATGCGCTGGCGCCGCGCCTAGCGCCAGCCCGGTGATACACGCACAAGCTAAAAGTTCTTGGGAGGAATTTGCAGGATGAAATGGGATCGTAACGAAACCGCCCGCTTCATAGCCACGCTCGGCGTCGCTATGCTGATCGCCGGCTATCTCCGCTATGCCATCCAGGGTGAATTTCTCACCTTCAGCAAAGGTTTGCTGATTGCCGGAGCAGTTTCACTGCTCGCCGCCATCGTCATCGGTTTTGGCGGCCTGATCACCTTCTTTTCCAAACGCTCCTCGCAGCAAGGAGCCAACACCTCCGTCCTGGCCCTCGCGGTCATCGCCATTCTCGTCGTCGCCAATTTCGTCGGCTACCGCCACCACAAGCGCTTCGATCTCACCACCGAAAAGCTCTACACCCTTTCCGATCAGACTCGCCAGATCGTTTCCACTTTGCCGAAAGACCTCACCGTCATCCGTTTCGACAAAACGCCTAATGCCGGATTCGACGACCTAATGGCCGAATACCGCTCCGTCGGTCCGCATTTCAAATCCCAAACCGTCGACCCCAATCAGAAACCCGAAATCGCCGCCTCCTACGGAGCCTCGCACCTTGGTGACGTGTTTGTCGGTTATGGCGATCGCAAAGCCCGCGTCGAAGCCGGAGCCCAGGGCGAAGTCGCCGAGCAGGACGTCACCGGCGCCATCCTCAAAATCACCAGCGACAAAGTGAAAACCGTCTGCTTCGTCACCGGCCACGGCGAACGTTCCACCGCCGATTCCTCCCAGGAAGGCCTCACCCAGGCCGACGCCGGTTTGAAAAAAGAAAATTACCTCACCAAGGCCATCAACCTGATCGCCGAGAGCGGCGTCCCGGCGGATTGCACTGACTTGGTCATTGCTGGCCCCAAACAATCTTTTTACCCACAAGAAACCGCTTGGCTCGGCAAATATCTCGACGCCGCCGGTGGCGCGCTAATCCTCGTCGATCCGTCCACCGATCCCAAACTCGACGACCTCTTCCAATCCTGGAATGTTTCGCTAGGCAACAATATCGTCATCGACGCCAGCGGCATGGGCCAGGTTTTTGGCGCCGGCCCCACCATTCCCATCGTCGTCGATTTCGGCGCCAGCCCCATCACGAAAGGCTTCGAACGTTCCGCTGCTTTCTTTCCGCTCGCGCGCACTGCCGGAATCCTCGATAAAAGCAAATCCTTTCCCACTATGGTCGAGCTGCTCAAAACCTCCGAGCGCAGCTTCACCATCCCGTCCTTGCCCAAGGGCGACAAAGTTACGTTCGATCCGAAGGTCGATGTCCGCGGCCCGCTCTCACTCGGCGTTTCCGGCAGCCGTAAAGTCGGCGACAAAAACGCCCGCCTCGTGGTCATCGGGAATTCGCAGTTCGCTATGAATCCTTACTTGACCCAGCAGCGCAACGGCGATTTGTTTTACAACGCCATCGACTGGCTAGCCGCCGATGAAAATCTCATCTCGATTCGCCCCAAGGCCGCCACCAACCGCCGCGTCAATCTCACCGCCGCCCAAAGCGCCGCCCTCAAGTGGCTCGACCAGTTGTTTCTTCCCGGCCTCGTCATCCTGGCCGGCATCATGATCTGGTGGAAGCGCCGCTAATCCCGCGCCCCCAAAAAGACCATGAAGAAATCCACGCTAATCATTCTCGTCGCCGCCATCCTGATCGGTGCTGCCGCGTATTATTTCGATTGGAAGCGCGGCGAAAAAGAAGCCGCCAAAATTCCCGACGATAAATCCAAGCTCGCCTTCACCTTTCAGCCCGATGAAATTCGGTCGCTGACGATTTCCTACCCCGCCGATCCCAAATCCCAGGCCGTCACCTTCGAAAAGCAGAACGGCGCCTGGCAAATCATTCAGCCATTGCAGACCGGGGCCGACTCCGCGTCCCTCGACGGCATCGTGCAGGGGCTTGCCGCCGCCCGCACCTCCGAATCCGAGCCGGGTACGCCCGACCGCCTCAAAGTCTATGGCCTCACTCCGCCCGACGTCGGCCTCGATTTTCAGCTGAAAAATGGCGCGAAGCATTCCGTCCTGCTCGGCAAAAAAGATTTCACCGGAGATTCCGTCTACGCCGTCGTCGACCACGGCACCAGTGTCGCGCTGCTTCCCGAAGCTCTGTTGGTCAGCTCGGATAAACCGTTGCAAGTTTTGCGCGACCGCAGCGTCCTGCACCTCGATCCCGCGAACGTTCGTTCCTTCGGCTTGAAAAACGCCTCCGGAGAAATTTCCGCCACCCGCGAAAACGGCGAAGCCGCCGCCTGGAATTTCGTCAAGCCCGCCGCCAGCCCCGCCGATGCCGACGCTACCAACTTCCTGATCTCCGCCATTGCCAACGCCAAGTTCGTCAGCGTGGAAAGCGAATCCGCGGACAATCTCGCCCGCTACGGCCTCGCCAGCCCCGCCATTACTTTCACCGCGGCCGACGCCAAAGGCCAGTCCGCCACGCTGCTCGTCGGCAAAAAAGACGCAGACGAATATTTCGCCCGCGACACCTCGCGCCCCACCATTTTCCGCATCAATCAGGATCTGTATAAAAAACTCGCGCAATCCTATTCCGATCTGCGCAGCAAGAAAATCTCCGCGAACCTCGACCCCGCCGCGATCACCCGCGCGGAAATTCACAACGCCAGTGGAACCATCGTCTGTAGCCGCAAGGGAGAAGGGGAGTGGTCGTTCGAGGAACCAACCGATCAGAAAGGAAAATCAGCGTCGCTGGAGAAACTTTTCACCGCGCTCGATCAAGCCCGCTCCGACCAGATCATCGATCACCCCGGCGCCGACATCGCAGCAAAATTTACCAAGCCTGCCTTCGAAGTGGTTCTCACCGGAAAAGACGGCCAGAAAATTACAATTTCAATTTCGAAAGAATCCGGAGATTTTGTCTACGCGCGCAACAGCGAAAGTCCCGCAGTCTACAAATTAAAGAAGCAAATTCTCGATACGTTGAATTTCAAACCCTCCGATCTCGCTTTTTAATCGCCCCGTTTCTCTAAATCAACTGCGCGGAACCGGACACTCTATTCGCGAATCTGGTCTAGGCTCCGCAGCAAGCCGAAGCCATTTGCTCGGCCATCGACCACGTCGCTAGCAGCAAAACCTTCCCGCTGTTCGGAACCAGGTGCACGTAGTACACCTCAGCGTCGTTATAAATCTCATAGAATCCCGGATGTTTCGGATCCGGCGTCAGGCTCGTGCCCCGCAAGAGCAATGTTTCCAATCCCCGCACCTGTTCCGGCGCATGATTCCGCATATCCTGTATCTGGAAATTCGTATCCCAGCGCATCACCATCGCATCCCCCAGCACTGCTTTTCTCTTCCATATTTCATTACGTTTGACCATGACCGAATGTTCCACCTTCACCGGTATTTCCTCTCTGTTTCCCGGTTTGACGTTCTAACATGCATTCCGTCTGCCAAATTATTTCGTTGTACGGTATCCCCGCGTTAACCCCTAAGTCGTTACTTGCGCGTCGGTTTTAAAGTTGTCATAGTCACATCGTCCAAGGGGCCCAAAACTTGAAAAAGAAAACCAAGACCCTCAAGAAGACCAGTCGCATGAGCCGCGATCGCCGCCGCAAACATCATCACTGGCAAGTCACCGTCTATTACGCCGACGGCGAAAAATTTGCCCGCGTTTACATTGACCGCGATCGCGCCCAGAAATTTGCCGAGCGCCAGAAGAAGTCCCCAGTGGTGAAATCGACCCGCATCATGGAAGTCGACTAGCCTGCAGGGAACCTCTGCCATTTCTAAAGCCCTCTTTACTAATAACGGAAAACCGGAGGCCTACGTTACGGGCTCCGGCCAAGCCGGTTTTGGGGGGCGCAGCTTTGGCTGCGACAACCGGCGTAACTCAGCAGGCTCCGGGGCCTTGTCCATGCCCAGAGCCCGTGCTATAAATAAAGCAACGCACTTCTTTGCCGTGCGCGGGATTCGTATAGTGGTAGTACGCGACCTTGCCAAGGTCGAGGCGAGAGTTCGATTCTCTTATCCCGCTCCATTCATCGCTTTGTAATTTTGCACACGCCCGCTCTTTCCAGACTCACCGCACCGTGCTAGATTCTGCCTCGCCCATTCCCCATGCTCGCCTACCTCTGCGGTCCAATCGAATTCGCTGAAGATAACGGCCGCCTCTGGCGCCGCAAACTCGGACCATTTCTCCGCGAAACCCTCGGCCATCGCTTCTACGATCCGGCGGAGGACGAAAAGAAAAGCCTCACGCCCGAAGAACTCGCCAATTTTCGCGAATGGAAAACCACCGACGTCGACCGCTTCCGCCGCGTCATCCGCAAGATCATCGCCTTCGATCTTGATTTGATCGAAAATCAAGCCGACTACTTGATCTGTTTTTGGGACGCGCGGGCCAAGAGCGGTGGCACTTCCGCTGAGATGACCGTTGCGCATCGCAAAGGCCTTCCCGTTTACCTGGTCAGCGATGTTCCGTACGGCGAAATCAGCGGCTGGATGCTGGGCTGCACCGACCGGGTCTTCACCACCGTCGAGGAACTTAAGGAATTTTTGACCGCCCGCTACGCCCGAGAAAAACAAAACCAGCTCTGGAAAGATTGATAGAATCTCCGCGGCATGGGAAAAATTATCGTCGCCGTCGGCAGCACTCGCGGTCCCAAGCTCAAAGCCGTCACCGAAGCTCTCTCCTCAATGCCCTTCGCCTTCCCCGATTTTGATATCGTCGGAGTCGAAGTCGCGAGCGGCGTCCGCCACACACCACTGTCCCGCGAAGATCTAATGACCGGCTCCCGCCACCGTGCCGAAGCGCTGCTGCAAATCGCCCGCGCCGAAAATAAATCGTGGAATTATTTCATCGGCCTCGAAGGTGGCATCGACGTCGTCCCCGGCACCGATGTCATGCCCAATCTCGACGTCGTTCCGGAATTCGACGTCGTCCGCGAAGCCGGCCAGCGCTGGGTCTTCCTCGAAAATTGGGCTTACGTCACCGACGGCGCTGGCCCCGGTTCCTTCGGCCAATCCGGAGCCATCCTCCTGCCCGAAATCCTCGCCAGAATCGTCGTCGACGACGGCGTAGAACTTTCCGAAGCGATCGACTCATTCGCCGGCCGCCACGGGATCCGCGATGCCGAAGGCGCCTGGGGAATTCTCAGCCGCAACCTGGTCAGCCGCCAGGAAGCGTTCCGCGTTGCCGTCATCAACGCCCTCGCGCCGTTTTACAATCGCGAAATTTATTCCGCCGCGGCAAAGTCGGCGTAGCAGTAGAAAAGTGTGCGGCCGAACGAAATTTCGGCGCAATATGCTACCTTTAAGAAATTAGCGGAGGGTGCGTGGACATCGTCAAGGGCAACATGGGTTGGATCGAAGTCGTCGTTGGGCCGATGTTCTCCGGCAAGAGCGAAGAGCTGATCCGCCGCCTGCGCCGCGCCGAAATCGCCAAGCAGCGCGTCCAAATCTTCAAGCCGGTCATCGACCAGCGCTACGCCAAGAACGGCATCGTCTCCCACTCCGGCCTCGAACTCGATTCCGAACTCATCAAGACCGGCGAAGAAATCCTCGCCAGAGTCGCGCCCCGCACCGAAGTCGTCGGCATCGATGAAGCCCAATTCCTCGGCGAATCCGTGGTCGAAAGCTGTGTCCGCCTCGCGGACATGGGCAAGCGCGTCATCGTCGCCGGCCTCGATACCGATTTTATGGGCCGCCCCTTCGAGCCTATGCCGCGCCTCCTCGCCGTCGCCGAAGAAATCGTCAAGCTCCTCGCCATCTGCATGCGCTGCGGCAATCCCGCCGTCCACACCCAGCGCCTGGTCGCTTCCGAAGAATTGATCGTCGTCGGCGCTGGCAACATGTACGAAGCCCGCTGCCGCCGCTGCTTCGAGCCGCATCTGGCCCACGAAAAACTCGAAGAAGAAAAGATCCACTCCGTCGCTAAAGTCCGCGCCGCCAATAGCTGACTACCCGGCGTGCCGCGCGAGCCTTCGCGCGCTAGCGATTCGGGTTCGGTGGCTGCCCGAGCCCCTCGGCCCAGTACTCGACCCAGAACCACCCCTGCAACCCCGCAGCCCCTTGCAGAATCCATATCACCACGCGGCCGATTCGCCATAGAATATAGGCCACGAACGACGCATGTTGACCCGAACCATTCTCGTGCTGGCGGCAGCCCTCGCTCTGGGGCCTGGTTCCGATACCAAAGATGTGAACCGTTACAAATCGCCTATGCTGCCCGGTGCCGAGCCCGACTTTTCGACCGCGCCTAAATCGAACTCTGAGGTTTTCCTATCCGCCCAGCAGCAAGCCTCCAGCAAAGGCTCGCCGCTGCAACCTCAATCGCGCCTCGAAATAGTGCGCTACATTTCCGGCGAATTCGCCAAAGCCCTCAAGCCCATTCCTTCCGGCAAAAAAGGGTTCCGGATCGAAGTCGGCAAGAAACTCGACGAAACCGATTTGCGCAACGCCCTGCACGGCCACCCGCCCGCCGCGGTTCCCGGCGATACCGTGCAAGTTACTGCCGTCGAATTTCATCCTAAAGAAATCGTCATCGCGATCAATGGGGGCGGGAAAGGTCACTTCAACCTGCGCGACCACATTCAGATCGGTATGGGCGGCGGCTCTTCCGGGCCAGCCACCGCCACTCCCTCGGAACTGCCGCAGCAGCAGCCCGTAGGCGGCACGCTGATTCTCGACTTCGGCCGCAACGTCCCGGATATGAGTGCCGACGACGTCATGACCGATCTCCAGGCCTTCCTCGATTTTTCCAAGGAACATTCCGGCGCCATCAATTGGATCGACACTCTGCCGCCGCAATTCAAGCAGGCCATCACCGACCACGAAGCGCTCGAAGGCATGAATCACGAAATGGTTTTGGCCGCGCTCGGCCGCCCGGAACACAAAGTTCGCGAGCGCGATCCCGATGGCACCGAAACCGAAGACTGGATCTACGGCACGCCGCCGGCCCGTACCACCTTCGTCACCTTTACCGGCGACAAAGTCATTCGCGTCAAGGAATTCGACTGATTCGGAACGCCCTGCCTTTTGGCCGCTTCCGTAATGCATTCCCCTTTTACTCGTTGCGTTGTCCGTTGACTTTTTGTCCCGCACCACCTAGCATTTTCGTTTCGGAAAATGGTTTAGCTCGCTCCGTGTGGCGCTGCGCCGCGCGGTAATCTCCTGGGAGGATTCATGGCAACGAAAGTGGGCATCAACGGTTTCGGACGCATCGGCCGCAATATTTTCCGCGCGGCCCTGGGCGATCCGTCCATCGAAATTGTGGCGGTCAACGACATCACCGACTCGAAAACTCTCGCTTACCTGCTCAAATACGATTCGATTCTCGGCAATCTTCCGAATACCGTGACCCACACCGACGACACCATTTCCGTCGACGGCAAAGCCGTGAAAGTTTTCCGCATCAAGGATCCCGCTGAAATCGACTGGAATTCCGTTGGCGCTTCCATCGTCATCGAATCCACCGGCCTCTTCACCAAGGGCGCGGACGCCCGCAAGCACATTCGCGGCTCGGTGAAAAAAGTGGTCATCTCCGCTCCCGCCACCGATCCCGATCACACCCTGGTTCTCGGCGTGAACGATAAAACCTACGACCCGGCCAAGCACGACGTCATTTCCAACGCCTCCTGCACCACCAATTGTCTCGGCCCCGTCGCCAAGGTTTTGCACGAAACTTTCGGCATCAACGTCGGCACCATGACCACCATTCACTCCTACACCAACGACCAGAAGCTCCTCGACCTGCCGCACAAGGATCTTCGCCGCGCCCGCGCCGCCGCACTCTCGATGATTCCCACTTCCACCGGCGCAGCGAAAGCTTTGCAACTCGTAATTCCGGAATTGAAGGGCAAGCTGGACGGCTACGCTATGCGCGTTCCCACGCCCAACGTCAGCGTCGTTGACTTGACCGTTTTCACCGACAAGCCTGCCACCGTCGCCACCGTCAACGCCGCCCTGAAAGCCGCCGCAGACGGATCCATGAAGGGCATTCTGCAATTCGAGGAAGCAGACCTGGTCTCCATCGACTTCCGCGGTAACCCGCATTCTTCGATTGTCGATGGCCCGTACACCCGCGTCGTCGGCACCAATTGCGTCCAGGTTCTGTCCTGGTACGACAACGAATGGGGCTATTCGTCCCGCTGCCGCGACCTGATCAAGTTCCTCGCGGCCAAATTCTAATTCAGGGGGCTTTTGTCGCCGGTCTGGGCGAAGGTCTCGAGATTCCAAAATCCGCTGGCGATGACTTTGCGTACTTCAGGGCCTAGCCCCCGAAGGAGCGAGTCAATTTGCCCAGACCATTCACTAAGGAAAGAAAAAAGCCGAAGATGCCGAAACTATCGATTCGCGACCTCGACCTGAAAAATAAACGCGTCTTCATCCGCGTCGATTTCAACGTTCCCATGACCGGCGGCCAAGTGGATGACGACACTCGCGTCCGTGCAACTCTCCCCACCCTCCGCCTGGCCATCGAAAAAGGCGCGCGAATCGTCCTCGCCTCGCACCTCGGCCGCCCCAAAGGCAAAGTCGACCTGAAGTACACGCTCGCGCCCGTCGCCAAGAAACTCGAAGAACTTCTCGGCCAGCCGGTCAAATTTGCGGCTGACTGCGTCGGCTCCGACGCCGAAGCCCAAAGCAAATCTTTGCGCGAAGGCGAAGTCCTGCTCCTTGAAAACGTCCGCTTCCATCCCGAAGAGGAAGCCAACGACCCCGAATTTGCTAAGAAACTCTCCGCGCTCTGCGACGGCCTGTTTGTTTGCGACGCCTTCGGCTCCGCCCACCGCGCCCACGCCTCCGTCGTCGGCATCACCAAATTTGTCCGCCGGTCCGCCACCGGCCTGCTCATGGAAAAGGAACTTTCCTACCTCGGCAAAGCCATCTCGAATCCCGACCGCCCCTTCGTCGCCATTCTTGGCGGAGCCAAAGTTTCCGACAAAATCGAAATCGTCCAGAACCTGATGAAACTCGCCGACTCGATGTTAATCGGGGGCGCGCTGGCCTACACGTTTCTCAAATCCCAGGGCCTGCCCATCGGCAAATCGCTCGTCGAAAATGACAAACTCGATCTCGCCCGCGATCTCCTGAATCAAGCCAAGCAAAAGAATTTCCGTTTCGTCCTGCCCGTCGATCACGTGCTCGCCGAATCCATCGACGGCACCGCAACCCGCGTCACCGACATCGCCCACACTCCCGACGGCTGGATGGGCCTCGACATCGGCCCCGCCACGGTCAGCCTGTTTCAGAAAGAAATCGCCACCGCCCGTACCATTCTATGGAATGGCCCCGTAGGTATGTTTGAGAAGCCTGCGTTCGCGCAGGGAACTCTCGCCCTCGCGCGCACCGTCGCCGCGGCGTCCAAAGCCGGAGCCACTTCGATCGTCGGAGGAGGGGATTCCGTAGCCGCTGTCGAACAGTCCGGCGTCGCCGATCAAATCAGCCACATCTCCACCGGCGGCGGCGCTTCGCTCGAATTTCTAGCCGGAGAAAAACTTCCCGGCGTCGAAGCTCTCACCGAAAAGTCCTAGTCTCGAACACGCGAAAGGCGAAGTCCGCCACTGGAGCAATTGTGCGCAGGCCGGTCATTGCTGGAAACTGGAAGATGTACAAAACCCAGGCGGAAACCCGCGCCTTCTTCGCCGCCTTCAACCCGCTGGTCGCCGGCACCCACTCCTGCGACATTATCGTCGCCCCGCCGTATACCTCGCTGGTAGCCGCCGTTGACGCCACCCGCGACACCAAAATTTCCATAGCCGCCCAGGACGCTTACTGGCAAACCGAAGGCGCCTACACCGGCGAAATTTCCATGCCCATGGTTGCCGATACCGGCAGCCGCGCCGTTATCATCGGCCACTCCGAACGCCGCCAGTTCTTCGGCGAATCGGATGCCTCCGTGAATCACCGCCTGAAAGCCGCCCTCGCCGCCAACCTCACGCCCATCGTCTGCCTGGGCGAAAGCCTCGGCGAGCGCGAAGCCAACCACACCCAATCCATCTGCAAGCGCCAGTTCGATGCCGCCGTCGATTCGTTGACCGCTGCCGACTTCTCGCGTATTCTCCTTGCGTACGAGCCGGTTTGGGCTATTGGCACTGGCAAGACGGCCACTCCTGAGATTGCCTCGGAAGTTCACGAGTATCTCCGGAATCTGGTTGCCGCGCGGTTCTCGCCCGAGCAAGCTTCAGCGATTCGCATCCTCTACGGTGGCAGCGTCAAACCCGACAACATCAAGGGTCTGATGGCGCAGGCAGAGATCGATGGTGCGCTGGTTGGCGGCGCGAGCCTGGACCCGAAGTCCTTCGCCGCAATCGTGAATTTCTGATCGTTTGTGCGGTATCGAAGTAGAACGGAAAAGAGTTCCGGAATTTGATTCGACCGGCAGCATTCTGCCGGAGAAAAAATTGGAGTTGGAAATGCCAACGTGGGCGAAATGGGCTTTCTCGATGATTATCGCGGTCGCGCTGATTGCGATCGGCTGGCGCGCGACTTTCGTGCTAGTCACTCTGCATGTGCTGGTCTGCTTCGTGCTGATCATCGTCATCATGCTGCAAAGCGGCTCCGCCGCTGACCTCGCCGGCGCCTTCGGCGGTGCCGGCAGCCAGACCGCCTTCGGCCCCCGCGGCGCAGCCACCTTCCTCTCCCGCGCCACCACCTGGTGCGCCATCGTTTTCATGATGACCTCGCTCACTCTGTCAGTGAAGCGCACGCCCACCGATCAGCAGGGTATCGGCTCGATCCTCGAGCAAACCCAGAAGACCGCCCCGGCGCCCGCGAAGCCCGCAACCACCACGCCGCCCGTGCAGCTCCCGGTACAATCGACTCCGGCGCCAGTCCAGCAACCAGCTCCAGCGCAGCAGCAACCGGCCCCGGCGCCATCGCCCAAGAAGTAGCGGCGCAATAAGCAGTGCATTTAGAAATCTTGGTCAGAAATTCTGGCAATCGAAGCAGCAGTTTGGCAGACTGAAGTCGTTGAAGATGTCCTCGTAAGTGTTTCAGCGCGGGCGGTCGTGGCGGAATTGGCAGACGCACCAGCTTGAGGGGCTGGCGGTAGAAATACCGTGGTGGTTCGAATCCACTCGACCGCACTCTTTTTTAGAAAACCCCATAAACATTGGTGTTTTTGATGATTCCACGGGAGTTGTGCAACTCCTGAGGGAACAATTGGGTACGCTCGGGGACCGTAGGGAGCCCGTTTTCGGGGGGCATGGGCAACGATGGGCAACGAAGAAGTCAGTGCTCAAGTACGCAGCAAAAAACGGCGAAATGGGAGAAGTGGTCCGCAGCGCCGCAAATAATCGGATTCGGTTACCCGGCGTTAACTAGAAATTTTGGGATGTTCACTCGACCCCAACCGCAAAATCGCTGGAATTAATTCCGTACTCACCGCGGCTTTGCTAAGGAATTGCACCGCGCCAATAGAATCAGCGAGAAGCCGCGTCGGGGGATCGTCCCAGACCGAAATTGCTATCAGCGAACAATTCACCAACGACCGTTTTAGATCGCTCCAATTACCTTTATCTC
>DASWVE010000169.1:0-5309 GCA_036401315.1 Candidatus Acidiferrales bacterium | reverse complement strand
CAAGATATCCAGTCGCGTAGCGCGCTGGAATATTCAGCGCGCGGCACATCGTTACGGCCAAATGCTGAAAATCACGGCACACGCCGAATCGATAGGTAAACACATCGAGCGCCGTTTTCTGGGCGTTCGCATGGTGATATCCAAAAGTCACTTTTTCGTGGACCCAATTGCAGATCGCCTTTACCCGGCCCCAGCCCGGCGCAATTCCGCCGAAAAGCTCCACCGCGATATTCGACATCCGGTCGACCTCGCAATACCGGCTGTTCAGCAAATAGCGCAGCACATCGTGCGGCAACTCCTGCACCGGAATTTCGCGCGCGTCCGGAGCGACCGGATCGGGTTCGCCGGTATCGTAAATCAAAGTGGAATTTGTTAAACGAATCGGACCGCCGGGCGCCAAAAACCGGCAGCAGTTGTTTCCAAACGTATCGTAGAAGCAATCGATCTTGACGAACGGCTCGATGGTGAGCACGTCGGGTTCGCGCAGATCTCCAAACCGGGAAGGATGAACCTGCAGCAGCGTAACGAAGGGGACGGGAATCGGCGTTTCAAAGATGATGTCGTAGCCCAAACGAATCAACATGAGGAAGTCTACACCCGCGCGCGATATTCCGCGGCAATTTACTCGCCAGAGCCAACGAAACTGCCCCGGCGCACCGGCAGAGACACGCTCACTGAACGATTTTTTGCCTTTGCAGCTCTTCGATCAGGACTCTCACCAGCGCGTCCACGCCTTTGGTCGGCGTCCGCGGGTTGACGGTGTCGCTGGTTCCGGTCCAGATCAGTTCTCCGTCGGTCGCCGCCGTGGAGTAGAAATTCGTTTCGACCTGCGCAACTTTCTCCACTTGCAAATAGTCCGGCGCGTAAACCGTCGGGTACACCTCGGCGTAGTAGCCGTAGAAAGTTCCGTAATAAGGATACGGCGAGTAAGCTTCTCCCGGAATCACTGTGACCGTTTTCTGATATTTCACCAGCCGCGAAACGACGATCGCGTCGATCTTCTGCCCCTCGACCACGTCGCGCAGTTGGTTCATGTCGATCGGCGTCGCGTCCGGCCGCGGCAGCAGGGAATAGCTGGGAATGGCCTGAACTCCAGGGTGGGCCAGCGCGGCGCAGAGTTGGTCTTCAAATTCGGCGCGAATAGTGGCCCGGCCGTTAATGGCCAGGACCATGATGTTCTTGAATTGCAGCGTACCGGAGTAATGCGGGTTCATCCAGCTGAATTTCAGCTTGGTGGAATTGAAGCCCAGCGCGCCGAGGCCAGCCAGGAGCGCCACCATCAACAGCGCATTTCGTTTCAACGGAACACCCCCACCCCTGGATCTCGCGCAGTAAGGACATAGTAGGCAGATACGCCCAAAATTGATAGTGGACCGCACGCGTTTGCGAAAAGCGGATAAAGCTGGAAACCGTGCGCCTCAGGCCTTATAATTTACGACTGCGCCGGTGCCGCCGGAGTCCCCGTCAGCATCCAGCGCATGGTTAAGCAGCCGTAAAACCTCAGCGCCACCTCAGTAAACCGTGTTGGGAGGTCGTACAATTGGCAGTACAGCAGATTCTGGATCTGCTTATCCTGGTTCGAGTCCAGGCCTCCCAGCCAATTTCTTAGTTTGATCCGCGCCGATCATCCACCACGCAAAAAATGCGCTGGCCAGCGAGAACGCCGCGCACAGCAGCATCATAATTCGAAATCCAAATACAAACGCCTGCGCGACGAACGCGTGAATCGCCGCCGCCGTGCTGGAATCAATTCCAGCCGGCGCGGCCATCGCCGCCAGCTTTTCTTCGCTCGCCTGCACGGCGCGCAGCGTATCGGCGGAAAGTCCCAGCGTATGCAAATTCGGATTCAGGCGAGAACTGAACGCGCTGAGAATCGCCATGCCCACCATGGCGACCGCCAGCAGCCCAGCAACTCGTGCAACGGCATTGTTGATCCCCGAAGCCGTTCCGGTGCGGTTCTGATCCACGGATCCCATCACCACCGTGGTCAACGGCGCGACGCTCACCGCCATTCCAAAACCCAGCACCAAAAATGCCGGAAAGAAAGAAGTCCAGTAATTCCCGCCGACCCCGGGAACCGCGAACAGCACAAATCCTGCAGCAGCAATGGCTGGTCCCACGATCAGAGGTCGCCGCGGCCCATAGCTCGCGATCAACCCGCCGGACCAACGCGATAACAAAAACATGAGCAAGATCAGCGGCAGAGCCGCGGCTCCGGTAGCCGTGGCCGAATAGTGCTGCACCTGAATCAGGTTCAAAGGAAAAAGAAACAGAAAAATTCCTAGCGCGGCGTATAGAAATAATGTGATCAAGTTCGCCCCACTGAAATCCGCGGAACGAAATAATTCGAGCGGCACCAATGGAAAAGTGGCTCGCGCCTCGATCGCCAAAAATCCAACTAAGGACACGATTCCAATTCCCAGCGTCCCCCATACCGCCGCGTGCCTCCAACCAAGATTCGGAGCTTCAATCAAGCCGTAAGTCAAAGCGCCCAAGCCCACGGTGACCAGCAACGCTCCAATCCAATCCACTTTTTTCACGCCCGCCGCGGTGCTTTCCGGCACGTGCCACAGTGCCAATACGATCACCGCCACCGCAGTCGGCACGTTGATGAAAAACGCCCAACGCCACGATGCGTGATCGATCAGCCATCCGCCCAGCACCGGTCCCACCGCCGCCGTAATCGCCGTAAATCCGGACCAGGTTCCAATCGCCCGGCCGCGCTCTTTTTCGCCGAACGAAGCGCTGATGATCGACAAACTTCCCGGCACCAGAAATGCCGCGCCAACTCCTTGCACCGCGCGCGCGAGAACCAAACTTCGAATATCCGGCGCCACGCCGCACGCGACCGAAGCCAGCGTGAAAAGAATCACGCCGAAAAGAAACATGCGCCGCCGCCCGAACAAATCGCCCAGCGACCCGCCGGTCAGAATCAGCGCGCTCATAAACAGCGCGTAGGATTCGACCACCCATTGCAAATCGACCACGGTCCCGCCGAGATTTGCCTGCAAGGCCGGCAACGCCACATTCACCACCGTGCCGTCGATGAACGCCATGCTCGACCCCAGAATCGTTACCGCCAGAATCCACGGCTCAGCGCCTTTCGCGCAAGGCGCGGCGGCAGGTTTGGATTGGATGGCTGCTTCGGCGCAAGGTGGCTTCATGTGGTGGGCGAACCGGTCCCAGTTTAATCCCTGTGAATCGGTTGTGCCAAAACGGCGCAGACCAAATCCGTAAAACTGTTTTTCCTATTGGCGGCGATTGACAATCCGCCACGATTTTAGGAAAATATTTGAGGCGAACAAAAAGCGAATATTGTAGTACGCCCTTTTGCTCTGCCCACTCCTCATGGCCGCTAATTTTTCCGCTTTGCGTTCGCAAGTCGAGCAGGCCTTGGCCGGCCGCGTCGCCTCTCCGTTCACTTATCGCGACCGCAGCGTTTTTCCCACGGTTGCCAGCGGGATCCCGGAAATCGATGCACTCACCGGCGGCCTGCCACGCGGAGCGCTGACCGAAATTTTTGGCCCAGCCTGTTCTGGCGCCACCAGTTTCCTTCTTTCCGCGCTGGGCGCCCGAACCAAAGAAGACGAAGCCTGTGCGCTGATCGATGGCTCGGATTCTTTCGATCCCTGCTCGGCGGCCGCTGCCGGCGTCGATCTGAAAAAATTGTTCTGGGTGCGCTGCCAGAATATCGAACAGACCCTGCGCGCCACCGACTTGCTGCTGCAAAGCGGCGGCTTTGGTTTTATCGCCGTCGACGTCAGCGATATTTCCGCCAAGCTGGTCCGCCACGTGCCGCTCGATACCTGGTTTCGTTTCCGCCGCGCGGTGGAAGATACCCCCGCGATTTTGCTGCTGCTCTCGCGGGAATCGAACGCCAAAACCTGCGCGTCGCTGGTCGTGCAGCTGGAGAGCCGCGCCGTCCGCTGGCAACAGCCTGCGCCGCCGTCTTCGAATGAAAGACGCGCAGAATATGCCGGCGCGCGCCTGTTCGATGGCCTGGAAATTCGCGCTGAAGTCGTGCATTCGCGTCGGCAAGCTCCAGCCGAAACATTGGCGATGCCCAAAAATATTTGGCCATTGAAGGCTCGGCGCCAGAGCAGGGAATCGGCGGCAATTTTCAGCACGCAGGCGAACTGGGATGCGGCCAACGCCGTCCTCCGCCAAAACGGTCGCGCTTGAAAATATCAAAATCCAAATTTTTCGCTTCCGGACAATTGAACCATGGCCTTCGCTTCGATCCACGTTCCGCAAATGATGGTGCAGGCCGTCATGCGCAACGAGCCGCACCTGCGCGCCGGAGCCCTCGCGCTCGTGGATGGCACGCCTCCGCTGGTGCGCGTCATCGCCGCGAACGATTCTGCCCTGAGCGCCGGAATTCAACCCGGCATGGCCAAATCGCAGGCCGCGCAATTCGCCGGAGTTGAAATTCGCAACCGGTCGCGCGCCCAGGAAAAAGCAGCCCATGCTGCAATGCTCGACCTGGGTTGGTCCATTTCGCCGCGCATCGAAAACACCGCCGCCGACACCGTCGTGCTCGATCTCGCGGGATTGAATTCCTTGTTTGGGTCCGACCAGACCATCGCCGAGGAATTGTCGCGACGCGCTCTTCATCTCGGCGTGGCGGTTAATGTTGGCGTGGCTGCCGCTGTCGATGCCGCCATCCTCGCCTCGCGCGGTTTTTTTGGAATCACCGTAATCCCTCCCGGCGAAGAAGCAACGCGCATCGGAATTCTTCCGGTGCCGGTGCTGCTGCCCTCCGGCGAATTTCTGGAAATTCTGGAACGTTGGGGCATCCGTACCTGCCGGGATCTAGCGGCTCTTCCACCGCTCGATCTTTCCGAGCGTTTGGGCCAGGAAGGCATTCGCCTGCACCAGTTGGCGCGCGGGGAAAGCCAGCGTTCCCTGGTACTAGCCGAACCCGGCGTGAGTTTTGAAGAAGAAATCGATCTCGACACTCCGGAAGAGGAACTCGAGCCCGTATCTTTTTTGCTGGGACGTTTGCTCGATCAATTGTGCCAGCGGCTGCAGGCCCGTTCGCTGGCCGCCACCGCCATCCATTTGCAATTCATCCTGTTCGACCTGTTCGAAAAAGACTCAGAGCTGATCAAAAGAAATTCCGTTCCGGACAGCAATCCTAAAATTTACCGAAAAGTTTTGACCCTGCCGGTAGCCATGCGCGATTCCAAAATGCTTCTTAAGCTGCTTCGTCTGCAGCTGCAGGCCGATCCGCCCCCGGGTTCGATTGTTAAAATTATTCTTTCCGCCGATCCCGCCCGGCGGCGCGCAGCGCAGAGCGGTCTATTCGC
>DASWVE010000168.1:0-40417 GCA_036401315.1 Candidatus Acidiferrales bacterium | reverse complement strand
TGCACACCGGCAGCCAGATCAGCCGCGACGGCATGCAGCAGATTGCCGACAAGCTTTCCGCGCTGGGGGCGTTTGCCACGGTTCGCTACCATTTCAATACCGCCGGCACGGGCGTGAAGGTGATCTACGAGGTGACGGACGCGCCGGTCATTCCGGTAACGTTCGATAATTTTCCATGGTTCACCGACGAGCAGCTTGCCGAGGCGCTGAAAAAATCGGTGGTGCTGTTCGACGGTTCAGCGCCGGCTTCGGGAGCGCTGGTGGATTCGATGGACGAGGCGCTGTCGAAGTATCTCGACGCGAACGGCATTCACGCGCAGGTCACGCACAAGCCCACGCCGCTGACCGACAAAGATGGGCAGGTGCAGCAATTCCATGTGGAGGAAGCCGCGTTCCTGGTGCAGGCCGTGGAATTTTCCGACCCACTGGCGAAAACCGATCCGCATATTCAGGATCGCCTGGTCGACATCGTGGGCCAGCCCTACTCGCGAAGTAAAGTCGAAATTTTCCAATTCGAGCAGGTGCGGCCGGTGTATCTGGCGCACGCGTATCTGCGCGCGAAGTTCGACGTGCCGGTGGTGAAATTCGCCGCGCCCGCACCCAATCCCCTTTCCGGCGCGGTAATTATCACGGCGCAAATCGAGCCGGGGCCGGCGTACAAATACGCGGGAGTCGAATGGAGCGGAAATTCCGGCGTACCCAACGCGGAGCTGGACGGCGCGATGCAGATGCCCGCTTTTGCTCCGGCGGACGGCAACGAATTGGAAGCGGCGTGGAAGCGAGTGCAGGAGAAATACGAGCAGTTCGGATTTTTGAGCGCGGACATTCAGCCCACTCCGGCCTTTGACGACAAAGCCGGGCGCGTTACCTACACGGTGAAAATCACCGAAGGCCCGCAATATCACATGGGCAATCTGGTGCTGACTGGACTCTCGGTGGAGGGTGAGCGGCGCATCCGCAAGGCCTTTCCAGTTCCGGCGGGCGCGCTGTTCGATAAGGTCGCGTACCAGATCTTCATCGACCAGGGCATAAAGGCGGCGTTCGGCGGATTGCCGGTGCATTACGACAAGATTGGAAATTTTCTGCAGCTGGATACGCCCAATTCCAAAGTGGATGTCTTAATCGATTTTCAATAATCGCAACACAGCTATAATCAGAGACGAGATGACCAGTCCACAATTTCCAATTCTGGAGAACTCCGCCGTGGGCGCCGCGGCGGCAAAGGCGGCCAAGGTATTCGACGCGGTGGAAGCGCGGGCCAAGCAGGAGGCGCTCCTGGCAAATTTGCGGAAGGTCGATTCCGCGCTGGTGGCGCTCTCCGGCGGAGCAGATTCGGCGTATCTGGCCTGGGCTGCGGATCGCGCGCTCGGCGCGCGTGCCGTTTCGATTACCGCGCTGTCGGCCAGCTTTTCGCGATACGATCGCGAACAAGTGGAAAAATTCGTTCTGGCGAGCGGCGTGCGGCACGAATTCATCGCGACCGATGAATTCGCCAATCCGCAGTATGTGGCGAACAACGCCGACCGCTGCTACCACTGCAAGGACGAGCTATTCGAGCAGATGGATCAGCTGGCCCGCGCGCGGGGCGTCGAAGCGATTGTTTACGGAATCAACGCGGACGACACGCGCGATTTTCGTCCCGGGCACCGCGCGGCGCACGAACATCATGTGCTGGCGCCGCTGCTGGATGCGCAGATGACCAAGGAAGAGATTCGATTTCTCTCGCGCGAAGCCGGATTGGCTACCTGGGACCGACCCGCGTCGGCATGCCTTTCATCGCGCGTGCCCTACGGGACCGCGGTGACGGCTGAGCTAATGGATCAAATCGATCGCGCCGAGGCGGCGCTGCGGGCGCTGGAATTCCGGCAGTTTCGAGTGCGTGCGCACGGTGAGCTGGCGCGCATCGAGCTGGCGCAGGATGAACTCGCGCGCGGTTTGGAGCCGGCCATGACTGCGCGGATCGTCGCGAGCGTGAAGCAGACCGGGTTCACCATCGTTGAGATTGACCCGGGTGGCTACCGCCAGGGTTCGCTCAATTCCCTGCTTAAAAATAGGTAAGGCCCGCGGTGGTGACGGCTCCGTTTGGACGCTCTGAAACTTCCGCCGGTGCGGAACTTCGGGTTGCGTGTCTGCGTATATCTCTGGTAGGAAGGGTGGCCGGAAGGCCTTACACTCTGGCGACAGGAAAGCCAACCACACATGACGCGATCGCAAAATCGGCTGGGAATTCTCACGGTGCTGCTGACGGTTGGGGTGGCAGCAGGCGGTTGCGGCTCGCAGCCCACGGCGGAAGGCAGCTTCGACAAAACGCTGACGGTCACTGGTCCGATCCGGCTAGAGTTGACCAACGGCAGCGGAGATTCGCGCGTGGTGGCCGGCCCGGCGGGCGAAGTGACGATTCACGGCGAGATTCAGGTCCATGCCTGGTCGGAAAAGGCGGGACAGCGGCGCGTGGACGACGTGCAGTCCAGGCCGCCGGTGACGCAGGACGGTAATGTGGTGAGGATTGGCACGAGCGCGACCTCGCATGAAATGTCGATCGATTACACCATCACCGTGCCGGCGGATTCGGAGATTCGCGCGACCACGGGCTCTGGCGATCTGGAAGTCAGCGGGCTGAAAGGTCCGGCAAATTTCACAGCGGGTTCCGGCGATCTGAAAATTTCCGAGATCGCGGGAGATGTGCAGGTGACGGGCGGAAGCGGGTCGATCGACATGAGCCATATCGGCGGGCAAGTCGGCGTGAATTCCGGTTCGGGCGATATCACACTGGATCGAATTCATGGCGACATCCGACTGCAGACCGGGTCGGGCTCGATCGAGCTGACCGATCCGGCGGGCAAGCTGGATGCGAATACGGGCAACGGCGACGTGACGGTTCGCGGTGCAGCGGACGATCTGCGCGTGCGCACTTCATCCGGCGATGTATCGGTCGACGGCAGCCCCAGCCCGGGCAGCTATTGGGATTTCCGCACCAATTCCGGCGACGTGGAATTGAATGTGCCGGCGAACGCGAGCTTCCGTTTTTATGCACGGTCGAGCTCGGGCGATATTGCCGCCGAAGTTCCAGTGACGATGGAAGGCACCTCGGGGAAACATGAATTCCAAGCGCGCATTGGTGATGGCAAGGGGCGCGTGGAGGCCAAGTCCACCTCGGGCAGCATCTCGTTGAAATAGCAAAGAGTGATAACATCGGGACTGGAATGCGTTTCCGCCCGCTCGCGCTCGCTGCTGCTCTGTTCGTCCTGTTGGTTCCCTCCATTTTTGCGCAGAAAAACCCGCTCGATCCTACACCACCGAAAAATTCTCCTGCTGATACGATTTCCAAAAAAGATGCCGACCCGGAATTGGCGCTGCAGAAGGCGATTGCGGATGCAGGCAACGACCGCGCCGCGATGGTGCGCAGCCTAAAGGCTTACCTGCAGAAATATCCGGACGCGCCGCGCAAAGGCGCGGTGTATCGCGCGCTGGTGGAATCCTGCGAGCAGCTGGAAGACAACGGCTGCGCGCTGGAATACGCCGAACAGTTGGTGGCGCTGCATCCGGACGATTCGGAAATGATGATGCTGGCCGTGGGCCTGTTGCAGAAACAGGGCGATGACGCGAGTTTGGTGCGCGCGTCCGGCTATGTCTCGCGGGTGCTGGACCGGATTGAAAAAGCCTCGGCCACGGAAAAGCCGCCGCGGGTTTCGCTGGCGGAGTGGCAGCAGCATCACACGCAGCTGGTGGCGGCGCTCTACAGCCTGCGCGGGCAAATTGAAAAATCGCAGAAGAATTACGACGCGGCGATGCAGGATTTGCAGAAGAGCTACGCGGTGAATCCAAATCCGTTGGCCGCGGAGCAGATCGGCGAGATCGCCGAGCTGCGCCACGACTCGGCCAAGGCGATCGACGAGTATCTGATCGCATTTGTGCTGCCTGACGACCCGACCTCCGGCAAAGTGGACCGCCGCGAAGTGCGCAACAAACTCGGGAATCTGTGGCGGCAGGCGCATGGGAGCGATCAGGGCTTGGGCGAGGCGATGCTGAAGGCTTACGACCGGATCGGAACTCCCACGCCGAAGGACGGCAGCGAGCCGCGCAATCACGAGGCGAAGGACCTGTACGATTTTCAGTTGCGGAAACTCGATGGCACCCTGCTGCCATTGGCGCAGGAAAAGGGCAAGACGCTGGTGCTGAGTTTTTGGGCCACCTGGTGCGGGCCGTGCCGCGAACTCGAACCGGAATTCGCGCAGGTAGCGAAGAATTACACGGGAAATTCGGCGATCGATTTTTATGCGGTGAATACCGACGAGGATGAATCGGCGGTGGCGCCATTCCTGGCGCATGAAAAATGGAATGTGCCGGTGGCGTATGCCGACGGACTCGATGAATTCATGAAGGTGGAATCGCTGCCGACCGTGGTGATCCTGGATCGTTCGGGGAAGATTACTTACCGCGCCGACGGGTTTATGCCGGAAGGATTTCCCGAGGCGCTGACCACGGCGATTCAGTCGGCGCTGGCGCCGGCGAATCCTTAACGCTGGAAAACTTAGGTAACTGTGTTAGGCTTTTCTCCGATGCGTCGCGCCCAAATTATTCTGGTGATTCTCGCGCTGCTCTGCGCGCCGTTGTCGCTGCTGGCGCAAACGGGAAGCGACGACATGTCCGCGTGCGGCGGCATGTGCTGCCTGCCGCATCATGGTATGCATCATCCCGCGAGTCATCATCCGGCTGCGACGCAGGTTCCGGCGCACCAGAGTGCTGCGTGCGAACATGGCGGGGCGGCGCAAATGCCGAATTGCGGGCTTCATTGCAGCGACACGCCGACCCAGCATGTTTACGTTTCGCCGATCGCGCCGACCAAGGCTTCCAATCTGGTTTCGGTCGCGCGCTTGAATCTCCCCAAGAACATCGAGCTTCGCCCGGAAACGCCTGACGCGGTTTCCGGTTTCCTCGCTGAACCCTTCCAACCGCCGCGCGCCTAGCTTCGTCCCTGCAGTCGTTTAGATCCAAAAAATCCAAGGATGGAGAGTTCTATGCGCAAGGTCGTATTTTGTGCAGTTGCATTGTGTTTATTGGCCACGGCCACGGCCTCGCTGGCCAGCATATTCGGGAAAATTCAAGGCATCGTGCACGATCCGCAACACCGGCCGATCGTAGGCGCGACCGTCATGCTGAAATCCGCTACGTCGGATTTCACGGAGACGACGAAGACGGATGCGGACGGCCAGTTTACGTTCACCGCGGTCACCATCGGCTATTACACCGTGACCGTCAGTGAGCAGGGTTTCGACTCGGCGACGCAAAACGTGACGGTCGAGGCCAACGCCGCGCCGATTCTGCATTTCCAGCTCAAGCTTTCGCCGGTGCAGCAGACCACCACCGTTTCGGCACAGCCGGAAGCCGGCAGCGTGGAATCCGTGACGCCGACCACGCTGATCGGCCGCGGCGATATCGCGGCGACACCTGGCGCGGATCGATCGAACAGCCTGCAAATGATTACGGATTACGTGCCGGGTTCGTACTACACGCACGACCAGCTGCACATTCGTGGCGGGCATCAAGTCAGCTGGCTGATCGACGGCGTGCCCATCCCCAATACGAATATTGCCAGCAACCTGGGCCCGCAGATCGACCCGAAGGACATCGATTACCTGGAGGTCCAGCGCGGAAGTTACGGCGCGGATTACGGCGACCGCACGTACGGCGTATTCAACGTGGTGCCGCGGTCGGGATTCGAGCGCGACAACGAAGCCGAACTGGTGACGACGATCGGAAATTGGTATCAGACCAACGACCAATTGAATTTTGGCGGGCACACCGAAAAGTTCGCGTACTACGCCAGCGTCAACGGCAATCGCAGCAATCTGGGATTGCAGACGCCCATCGGGCAGGTTTTCCACGACGCCGAGAACGGATTCGGAGGCTTCGGAACGTTTTTCTACAATTTGGATTCGAAAGATCAATTCCGCCTGGTCGCCCAATTGAGAAGGGATTACTACCAGGTGCCTTACGATCCGGTTCCAAATCCGGATTTCGACAGCAGCGGTCTGCGCGACGGCCAGCACGAAACCGACGGCTTCGCCGCGTTTACCTGGGTGCGCACCATCAATTCGAACATGCTGCTGACGGTTTCTCCGTTTTACCACCGGAACACGGCGAATTACGAACCGAACCCAAACGACACGCCTACGGCTGCCACCGACAATCGCACCTCGAACTACATCGGCGGGCAATCGACCTTCGCCGTGAACATCGCGCGCAACAATTTGCAGGTCGGCGTCTACGGCTTCAAGCAATACGACAGCGAATTTTTCAATCTGGTTTACAACGACGGCACCGGGCGTCCGACCATCAGCGATCCGGAGAATCCAGCGGGAGGGCAGATTGCCGCCTTCATCGATGACCGCTTCAATGTGACCTCCTGGCTGACGCTGATCGCCGGAATCCGCCCGACGCATTTTTCGGGTGCGACCTATGCCGACCCAGCACTCAAACAAGTGCTGGAAGATACGATCAACCCGCGGTTCGGCGTGGCCTTCCGCGTTCCACACACGCAAGTGGTGTTCCGCGCGTTCTACGGGCATTACTACCAGGCTCCGCCGTTGAATTCGCTGACGGGCCCGTTGCTGGAGTCGATTCAGAACGGCGACCAGTTGTCGTTTGTCCCGCTGCACGGCGAGCGCGACGAAGAGCATCAATTCGGCGTGACCATTCCCTTCCGCGGCTGGACGCTCGACGCCGATAATTTCCAGACCCGCGCCAATAATTTCTTCGACCACAACAACATCGGCGAATCGAATATTTTCATCCCGGTGACCATCGACGGAGCGCTGATCCGCGGATGGGAATTGACGCTGACTTCGCCGCGGCTGTGGAAGCGCGGCCAGTTGCACCTGGCCTATTCGAATCAAGTGGCGAACGCGCGGGGAGCCATCACTGGCGGACTGATCTGTTTTCCGCCGACTGACCCGAGCTGCGCGGCGGATCCCAACTACGGGCCGCTAGATCATGACCAGCGCAACACGTTGAACGTAGGATTCAACGCCATCCTGCCGTGGAATTCGTTTGCGTCGACCAACGTTTATTACGGTTCAGGATTCACCAACGGATCGCCGGACGCGCAATTCCCGGGAGCATATTTGCCGCAACACACGACGTTCGATCTTTCGGTGGGCAAGCACTTCGGGGAGAAATTCAGCGCGTCGGTGACGGCCTTGAATGTGGCGAACCGGCATTTGCTGATCGATAACAGCCTGACCTTCGGCGGATTCCATTACAATGATCCCCGCGAGATTTATGCGGAGTTTCGCTGGCGGTTTCACTACTAAGATTTGCGCGAGAGAGTAACGGAGACCGAGCGAATGAAGGTAGTGCGGGTTTTGGTTTTGGCCGTCGCGGTTCTGGGCCTGCTGGCCGGCGTGGGATTGTATTGGGCGACCTCCACGGGAATGACTGCGCGGGCTAAACCCGGCGCGATGGAAACGAGCATGGCCCAGAAGGTTCGCGACTGGTCGATCCCCAAATCGGCGCGGGAAATGCAGAACCCGATGACGGCCACGCCGGAGAATCTGGAGGAAGCGCGGAGGCATTTTGCGGATCACTGCGCGAACTGCCACGGCAACGACGGTCGCGGCACGGCGGAGATGGGACGCAACATGTATCCACCGGCTCCAGACATGACTTTGCCCTCCACGCAAAATCGCACCGACGGCGAGCTGTATTACATTATCGAAAACGGGGTGCGCTTTACCGGAATGCCGGCCTGGGGCCCGGGCGGTTTAAGCGACCATGACACCTGGCATCTGGTGCTGTTCATTCGCCATCTGCCGCAAATATCGCGCCAGGAATTGCTGGATATGGAAGACCACAACCCGCGAAGCCCCTCGGAAATCAGAGAAGAAGAAAAAGAGGATCAGTTTTTGAATGGTGCAGCTAAGTAAGAGTCGAGAAACCGACCAAGTTTTGGGAGGAAAGCCATGAGGAAGACGATGAAGAAGCAAATCTCGATCGCATTTATGTTTTTGGCTCTCGCGGCGGCCGTGACCGCCCATGGGACCTACACTCACGTGCTCGGTACAGTGACGAAAATCACTGATAGCGAAATAACGGTGCAGACGACCGACAACAAAATCACGGTGGTGAAGATCGCGCCGAATACTTCGTTTCTGAAAGCCGGCGAGGCCGCTACGCTGAAGGATTTGAAAGTAGGAGACCGCGTGGCGATCCACGCCAAGCCGATCAATGGCGATTTGGTGGCGCACGAAGTTCGCTTCGGAGCGACACCAGCGCCGACCGGCGGCGACGCGCACTAAAGTTTTCTGAGAATTAATTCTGGCGTTCGAGGATGAAGTCAGGAATCGCGTTGAGCGCGCGGCGGTATTGCGTATCCGGCAAAATGTCCAGGCAGGCTTTGGCGCTTTGCACGTATTCGCGGGCCAACTTCGCGGAACGCTCGAGCGCTCCGGTTTCTTGCACCAGCTTCGTAATCTGATCCGGCCGCACGGTCTGGAAGTCGCGTTCTTCGAGGACTTTTGAAACAAGTTTGCGCCCTTCGCTGTTTCCGTTGGCGTGCGCGTGGCCGTTGCTGCCGCCATCGGTTCCGTTGTGGCCGTTCTGGCTTTCCAACGCGAAAATCAGAGGCAGCGTAACCTTCCCTTCCTTCAAATCGTTCAGCACCGGCTTGCCGAGCTGTTCGGGCGACGCCGTAAAATCCAAGAGATCGTCGACCAACTGAAACGCGAGGCCGGCATTGCGTCCGTAATTGGCGAGCGCGTCTTCGATTTCCTTGGGCTGCTGGCCGAGCACCGCGCCGAGGCGCGCACAGCCGCTGAAGAGGCACGCAGTCTTGCGGTAGGCCAGTTCGGTGGCTTCGGTTTCGTTTACGTCGATGCGGCCGAGGCGCGTCAATTGCAGCAGCTCGCCTTCGACCATGTTCTGGGTGAGATCGATCAAAATATCGAGGACCGCGAAATTTCGTTCGCGCAGCGCGACTTCGAAGGACTGCATGTAGAGCCAGTCGCCAGCCAGAACACTCATGTGATTGCCCCAGCGGGAATTCGCGCTGGGCCGGCCGCGGCGGGTATCGGCGGCGTCGATCACATCGTCGTGAATCAGCGTGGCGCTGTGCAGCATTTCGACTACGGCGCCCAAGCGAATCGCGGATTTGCCGCGATAGCCCGAAGCTCCCGCGGCGAGCAGCAGCAGCGCGGGACGCAGGCGTTTGCCGCCGCCTTCCGTCAAGTAGCTGGAAATCTGGCAGACGGGTTCGATCGCCGCGCTATTTTCGGCGGCGATTTCCTGTTCGACGAGCGCCAAATCGTCGCGAACCAGGTCAAAAATGTTTCGTGCGGTTTGGACAGCGAAAGCCATCCTGAAAGGGTCACCTTTGCCGGGCTGGACTACGAAGCACCAAGCCTGAAAAAACGCCTGAAGTTCGCCGCAGTCGTCGCAGCTATTTCCTCGGTGCTTAAGTTTCTCACATTCGCAAGCGTCTGCGCTACCTCGGCCACGTTGGCCGGCTCGTTGCGTTTTCCGCGCTGGCCCTGGGGCGGAAGAAAAGGCGAATCCGTTTCGGTGAGGATGCGGTCGAGCGGCAGATCGCGGGCCACGTCGCGCAAATGCTGCATTTTGGGGTAAGTCACGTTGCCGGCGAAGGAAATCATGAAACCCATTTCGATTCCGGCGAAGGCCTCGGCAGTGGTGCCGGTGAAGCAGTGAAAAATTCCGCCCAGGTTGGCCGGAGCCCAGTCCTGGCGCAGGATGGCGAGGCAATCTTCCCAGGCGTCGCGGCAATGAATGACGATGGGAAGCTTTGCTTTGGTTGCGCCGGCGAGTTGACGGCGGAAACAAGTTTGCTGAATTTCGCGGCTGGGCTCGGCGTAGTGGTAGTCGAGGCCGATTTCGCCCCAGGCGATTACTTTGCGGTATTTGGCTAGTTCGTCGAGCTGAACGTAGTGATCTTCGGTGGCCAAATGCGCGTCGTGCGGGTGAATTCCCACCGTCGCGTAAATCCAGTCGTAATTTGCGGCGACCGACATGGCCGCATCGAGGCGATCCGGGCCGGAGCCGCCGCTGCCGATTGCGAGGATGGCTTGGACTCCGGCGGCCTGGGCGCGTGCCAGCATTTCACGGCGGTCGGCGTCGAAGTCGGCGGATTCAAGGTGCGCGTGTGAATCGACAATCTGCAAGAGGTAAGACCCTTTGGGCTGGGATACTTTTTTGTGGTTCTTCGCTTCGATGACGCTGCGTCTAAACCGGGCGGGTGTGAGTCCCGCCCCTACAGTCGCACGAATTGAGATGCGTTGTTGGTCTGGTTCGTCGCTCTATTTCACTTTCGAGCCGACGGGAATATCTTCGGCGAAGGTGCAGAGGATCGGCTTGCCATCGGCGCCGGCCGATGCTGCCAGCAGCATGCCGTTCGATTCCAGACCGCGCATTTTGCGCGGGGCGAGGTTGGTGACGACGACTACTTTGCGGCCGACCAATTCCTCGGGCGTGTAGCCCAGCGCGATTCCGGCGAGGACTTGGCGGACTTCGTCGCCGATGTCGACCATGAGCTTGAGCAACTTGTCCGCGCCTTGAATGCGTTCGGCGGATTTCACCTGGCCGACGCGAAGTTCCACTTTGGTGAAATCTTCGATTCCGATTTTCGCCGGGACTGCTGGCGCAGGTGCGGCAGCAGCACCAGCGGCGCCCGCGGGCGCGGCGGCGCCAGACGGATTGGGTACGTCGGCTTCGGTGGTCGGCGGCGCGGATGGCTTTGGTTCCGCTGCTGAGGCGGAACCGGGATTGCGTAGTTCGTTTTCCATGGTTTCAATTTTCTCCAGAGTTTCTTTCTTGTCCGCGCGCGGAAAGACCGCTTCGATCTTTCCGATTTTGGTGCCGGGCTTGAGACTGCCCCATTCGAGCTGATCGATCCGAACGTCTTCAAGCTTTCCTGATTGTCCGAGTTGTTCCCAGATTTTTTGCGTGGCTTCCGGGATCACCGGATGCGCCAGGACCACGGCGATGCGCAGCGTTTCGGCAGCACGATACAGAATGGCCTGCAGGCCATGGGTATCTTTCACCGACCACGGTTTCGCGATGGCCAGGAACTGATCGACCTGGGAGACCAACTGCCACACCGCGCTGACGTACGCGGAAAAATCGAAACGCGCGAACGCGTCCTGCGCGACTTGAACCGCTTCGGGCGCGTGCGTTTTTGCCAGTGTGACGCCCAGATCGTCTTTGCTCCATAGCGTCGATTCCGGCGGAGCTTCGATGGCCGGAATCAGGCCCTGAAAGGAGCGCTCGATCATGGTCAGCGTGCGGCTGGCCAGATTGCCGAGGCCGTTGGCGAGGTCGGCGTTGTAGCGCGTGATCAGCGCTTCGCGGGAGAAATTTCCGTCCTGGCCGAAGACGACTTCGCGCAGCAGGTAGTAGCGCAACGCGTCGTTGCCTAGGGTTTTCACGATGGGCTCGGCGTAGGCTACGTTGCCCTTCGACTTACTCATTTTTTCCTGCTCAAAGAGCAACCAGCCGTGCGCATGAATTTTTTTGGGCAGCGGCAGGCCGGCGGCCATCAGGAACGCGGGCCAGTAGACCGCGTGGAAGCGGATGATTTCTTTGCCGATCATGTGCAGGTCGGCGGGCCAGAACTTTTTGAATCTGGGATTCGCTTCGCCGTCTGCACCTTCACCATAGCCGACGCCGGTCATGTAGCTGGTGAGCGCGTCGTACCAGACGTAAAAAACGTGCTCGGGGTCATCGGGCCACGGAATGCCCCACTTGATGGTCTTGCGGCTGATCGAAACGTCTTTCAGGCCGGTCTCGACGAAGCTGCGCGCTTCGTTCAGGCGAAAATCGGGCTGAACGAAAGGCGGCTCGGCTTTGTATAACTCGAGCAAGCGGTCCTGATATTTCGACAGTTTGAAGAAATAATTTTCTTCGGAAATCAGTTCCGCCGGGCGGCCGCAGATCTGGCAATTGGCCGGCTCGGGCGTGTCGGTGACGTAAAGATTGTCGTAGATGCAGTAACGGCCTTCGTATTTCGCTTTGTAGATCGAGCGCTCGGCTGCGGGCAAGGACTTGTCGCGTTCCATGGTGCGGCGGACCAGAGTCTGCACCGCGCGCGCATGTTCATCCGAAGTGGTGCGCACGAAATCGGTGATGCTGATGCCCAGCAGCTTCCACAAATCGCGGAAGATCTTTTCGTTTTTATCGACCAGCTCCTGCGGCGTGATGCCCGCTTTTTCCGCGGCGCGCTCGATGTTTACACCGTGCTCGTCGGTGCCGGTGAGGTAGGCGACGTCGAAGCCGCACATGCGTTTGTAGCGCGCGATCACGTCGCAAACGATGGTGGTGTAGGCCGAGCCGACGTGCGGGCGCGAGTTCGCATAGTAGATCGGCGTGGTCAGGTAATACTTCGGCTTGGAATTTTCCATGAAGAGTTCAGGTGTCCCGGCGCTTGTGGGCCTGCAAGTATTTTAGCAGGGCGACGGCGGGAAACCGCGCGGCAATTTGCGCGGGCTAGTTCCCGTGTTCGCGCTGCTTTTGGAAGGCGAAAGTGGCGGCGGCCAGCACGTCTTTGAGTGGAATGCCCTTCTCGGCGGCGATGCGGCGGCAATCGTCAAATTCGGGCGTAGCGTTCAGCACCGCGCCGTTCAGGCGTGCGAGTTTCATGCGCACGGAGCCAAAGCGCGTTTCCACCTGCACGAATTCGCGGGCCAGCGTGCGGCGCGCGGCTTCGTGGATGCGGACGCCTATGGTGGTCGTCTCGCTGAAGAGCAGGCCGGTGAGTGGCGTCACTTTCGCCGGCTCGCACAGAATCGTGACCAGCAGGCCTGGGCGGTTTTTTTTCATCTGCACCGGCGTGGAGTAGATGTCGAGCGCGCCGGCGTGCAGCGCACGTTCGACGAAGTAGCCGTAAATCTGCGGGCTCATGTCGTCGAGGTTGGTTTCGATCACGGCGATGGGCGCGTCGGCGGAATTGTGCGCAGTTTTTCCGGCGATGCTCGATTCGGCTTCGCCGATCAGCAGGCGCATTACGTTGGCTTTTTCCGGGAAATCCATGGAACCCGCGCCGTAGCCGATGGCTTGCAGCTTCATTTCCGGAATTTTTGAGTAGCTGGTTGAAAGTGTGGTGGCGATAGCGGCACCGGTGGGCGTGACCAATTCTTTCTGGATGCCGCTGGTGTAGACCGGCGCGCCTTTCAGCAGGTCGGCGGTAGCGGGCGCGGGAACTGGAAGCAAGCCGTGCGCGGTTTTTACTTGGCCCGCGCCGACGTCGAGCGGCGAGCAGGCAAATTCGTCGATGCCGAGGAGTTCGAACCCAACGCACGCGCCTACGATATCCACGATGGAATCGACCGCACCCACTTCGTGGAAATGCACCTGCTCGACCGGCAGGTTGTGAACTTTGGCTTCGGATTCGGCGAGGCGCGTGAAGATTTTCTTGGCGCGTTCGGCGGCGCGCGGCGCGAGATGCGCTTGGGCGATGCGTTCCAGAATGATCGAAAGCCCGCGATGGTGATGGCCTTCGCTGGTCGAAACGTTCACATGCGTGGCAAAAATCTGCCCGCGTTTTACTTTTTCCGCGGAGATCGTCCAGCCTGCGAGGCGCAGCTTGCGCAGCTCGGATTCAATCGCAGCCAGATCCGCGCCGGCATCGACCAGCGCGCCTAGAACCATGTCGCCGCTGATGCCGGAGAAGCAGTCGAAATAGGCCGTTCGAGTCGTCATGAGATTAATTGTAACTTTTCAGTGCAGCGTTGACGTTGCAAACTACTTTGAAACCGTGCGGCATCTCCACAGATACAAACATCGAATCGAACGCACCCGACTTATTTCAGCGGCCGGATCGCAGGTGACGATCTCCCGGCCCACCACCGTTACGTGATTTTCCGAGAAACTAATTCGTGGGTATCCTGCTGGGGGAAAACCCGCGCATGGTATCGCCGGATCAAGCTCGAACGAGTATATCAATCGACCACTTTCCGGCGCCTCGCCACAATTCTGACATTCGAAGCGGGAATGAGTTGCGCTGTCCAAAACGGCCTGTCGCAGAACCAACAGAGCTGGGCCGCTTTCAATTACCACCGATGCTACCGTCCCGTCCGCCCGCACCTTCAGGCTGAGTACCAAATCGCCCGTGATATGAGCAGTCTGCGCGATCGGAGGGTACGTGGGAGCAGACAGTCTAACGAGCTTGACTGTCGGTTGCTCTCGGCCGCGTGCGGTTTGGGGCCAATGCAAGCCCGATGCGATCAGAAAAAGACAGATGAGTCCGGGAGTTTTCATTCAATTGCGGCGCCAGTGACTCGACGACCACCCAAGTGGGCCGATGGTAGTTCGCGCCTCACGCGTGTGTCAAACGAACGAGCAATGGATTGCCGCTGGCTTTGACCCGCTTCGCCGCGTTCCCTATAATTGCGGGGCTCATTCCATTTGTTACGGCGAAGGAGACTTGTGTACAAAGTTGTCGAGGAGCGGTTTCGGAAGGCGCTGCGGCGCCATATTCACGACCGTTATAAGACGGACGTGCCTATCGTCACCGAGCGGCCGCCGAAACTTTCGATGGGCGAAGCGGCTTCGCCGGTGTGTTTTGAGCTGGCCAAGCGGATGAAGAAGGCGCCGCGGGCTCTGGCGCAGGAAATTGCCAATTCGCTGAAGCCAATTAAAGGCATCGCGAGGGTGGAAGTCGCGGGCGGCGGCTACTTGAACGCGTTCTTCGACCGCAGTGCATTTTTTCGCGCGGCCTGCGCCGAAGCGAGCGACGAATCGGCGGCCGACGCCGAGCCGGTCGCGCCGAAAGCCGACGCGGTGAAAACGATCGTCGAGCACACCAGCATCAACCCGAATAAAGCCGCGCACATCGGGCACCTGCGCAATGCGGTGCTGGGCGATACGTTTGCGCGCGTGCTGCGCCACGCGGGGCGGCGCGTCGAAGTGCAGAATTACATCGACAACACCGGGGTGCAGGTTGCGGACGTCGTTCTGGGTTTTCTGCACATCGAGAAACAATCTGTGGCGGAAGTGGCGGCGCTGGCCGCGGCGCCGAAATTCGATTACGTGTGCTGGGATTTGTATGCGCGGGTGACAAATTTTCTAGCGGAAGACAAAACGCGCCTCGAATTGCGCAACCAGACGCTGAAGGACATCGAAGAAGGCCACGGCGACGCCGCGGCGATGGCCGAAGTGGTTTCGACCGCGATCAATCATTGTCATCTCCGGACGCTCGACCGCTTGGGAATCGATTACGACCTGCTGACGCAGGAGAGCGACATCCTGCGCCTGAAATTTTGGGACGCGGCGTTTCAGATGTTGAAGCAGCGCGGCGCGGTGGAGCTGGCCGCTACGGGAAAAAATGCCGGGTGCTGGATTATGCAGTTGCCAGCTGAACGTGCCGCTGCAACCGCCACGCCCACCGAGCCCGGAGCGGAACCTGCCGAAGCGCCGGAAGAAAATCCGGAAGAGGCGGACGCGAAAGTGATCGTGCGCTCGACCGGGACGGTTACGTACGTGGGGAAAGATATTGCGCTGCATCTTTGGAAGTTTGGTCTGCTCGACCGCGATTTTCATTACCGCCATTTTCACAAGCATCCGGACGGCCACGAAGCCTGGATCACTTCGAGCGAAAGCGACGATCCCGGCGCGCCGCATTTCGGCCACGCGCACGAGCTTTTCAATGTGATCGATTCGCGGCAGGCCTATCCGCAGAAAGTGGTGGTTGCGGCGCTGCGGGCGCTGGGCTACAGCGACGAAGCCGATCATCTGAAACATTTCGCCTACAACGTGGTAGCGCTGACGCCGCGCTGCGCGATCGAAATGGGCTACGAGATTCCGGAAGAAGATGCCAAGCGGCCTTATATCGAAGTGAGCGGACGCAAAGGCCAGGGCGTGAAGGCTGACGACCTGCTGGATCAAATGGAAGCCAGCGCACTGAAAGAAGTGGATGCGCGGCAGCCGGAAGCGCCTGAATCCGAGCGTAAAGCCATCGCGCATGCGATTGCGATTGGCGCGCTGCGTTATTTTCTGCTGCGATTCACGCGCTCGACGGTCATCGCGTTTGATTTTAAGGATGCGCTGAGTTTTGAGGGCGAGACTGGACCTTACGTGCAGTACGCGGTGGTGCGCATTAACGGGATTCTGCGCAAAGGATCGGAACTGGACCCGGCCCTGGCGATTGAAGATGCGGGCAACATCGCGAAGTTACGCAATGGCGAGATCGATGTTGCGAAATTTTTGGTTTCGCCCGCTTACGACGATATTTGGGATCTGGTGGTGCTGGCGGCTTCGCTGGATGCGCGGCTGGAAGTGACGCTGGCTTCGCTTGAGCCGAATTTCCTGACGCGCTTTGCGTTTGAGCTGGCGCAGATGTTCAACGTCTTCTACCACAAGCATCACATTTTGAAGGAAGCGGATGCGGAGAAGCGCGCGTTTTTGCTGCTGGTGACTTCGCTGGTGCGTGAGCAGTTGGTTACAACGCTGGGAATCCTGGGAATTACCGCGCCGGAAAAGATGTAGAGCGCGGCGCGCGGCGCACGCCGAGGCGTGGCGGCAACCGGAAAATCTGCCCGGCTAAAGCCGGCCGCTACAGGTGGCGTGCTTTTAATCTTGCTTCAATCTTTCCGTTTGGCTTCGGCCTAAAACTTCTTTCGGTTACAGCTTCATCGCGAAATCGACGATCGAGCGAATCGCTACGCCGGTAGGGCCTTTGGCTAGCCAGGGACGACCGTCTTCCACCCAGCAGGTCGACGCGATGTCCAGGTGAATCCACGGAGTGTCGCCGGCAAATTCTTTGATGAACCACGCGCCGGTGCTGGCGCCGCCGCCCTTGCCGCTGCCGGTGTTGCGAATATCGGCGATGTCGCTCTTGATCATCTCGCGGTATTCGTCGTCCATGGGCATGGGCCACATTTTTTCGCCGGCGGCTTTGGCGCTATCGAGAAACTGGTCGAGGTAGTCGCGCGGCGTGCCGAAGGCGCCGACGTGCACGTTGGCCAGGGCAACGCCAATCGCGCCGGTTAAGGTTGCAGCATCGATCAGGTGCGTCGCGCCCAGGTTGCGCGCGTAGAAAACGCCGTCGGCCAAAACCATACGGCCTTCGGCGTCGGTGTTAATGACTTCGATGGTCTTGCCGGACATGGCGACTTGAACGTCGCCGGGTTTCTGGGCGCGGCCACCGGGCATATTTTCGGTAGCAGGGATGACCGCGATCACGGAGATGTTCGGCTTCAGATAAGCCAGAGCGCGCATCGCGCCGATCATGGTGGCGCCGCCGCCCATGTCGTACTTCATCAATTCCATGCGGTCGGCCGGCTTGATGGAAATTCCGCCGGTGTCGAAGGTGACGGCTTTGCCGACCAGACCCAGGACTGGCGCGTCGGGCCGGACGTTGGCCGGCGTATAACGCAAAATGATTACGCGCGGCGGCTCGACGCTGCCTTGCGCGACGGCGATCAACGCGCCCATCTTCAATTCAGAGATTTTCCGCTCGTCCAGAATTTCGACGCCGAGGCCGACTTCCTTGGCCATCGCTTCGGTCTTGGCGGCCAGCATGCGCGGAGTCAGCCGGTTCGAAGGCTCATTGATCAAATCGCGCGCGAAATTCTGCGATTCGGCGATGACGCGCCCATGGTCGACGGCTTCCTGCAGATTCTGCGCGGAATCGAACCCGGCCAGCACCACGGTCTGGATCTCCTGGTCCTTCTTTTTCTCGGTGTGGTATTTGTTCGATTCGAAATCGGCGGCGACCAAACCTTCCACCACGGCCTGGACCGAGGCGGCCCCGCGCTCGCCTTCGCGCGCCAGAAACACAAATTTCTTCACGCCGCGCGTCTTGAGGTAACGCAGCGCCGCGCCGGCGATCTTGCGCAGATCGCCCGTCGCGAACTTGTCGGCCTTCCCCGCCCCGACCATCAGCAGGCGCTTAGCGTCCATGCCCTCCGGAAAATGGACCAGCACCGGCTGCAGGGCTTTACCGGAAATTTCGCCGCTGGTTACCAGCGCGGCCAGTCGGCCGTCCATGCCGGAGTCGATGTCGACCAAAAGGCCGTCGACTTTTTTGTCCTGATCGAAAATGTAGGTGACGAGTGCATCGGCGTGGATTGAAGCGTACGGCTGATTTTCGAGTTGAATCTGCATGGCTCCCTTTTCGCTTATGAGTTCGAGATGCTCAACACTAGAATTTTCTAATATCCCCGGCGCTTGGAACGCGAGATCGCCTCATTGGCTTCGCGTTTGGCTTCCTTCTGCTTTTCGCTTTCCCGCCGGTCGTGGAACTTTTTACCCTTGGCTACCGATATTTCGCATTTGGCGATGCCGTCCCGGAAGTAAATCTTGGTGGGGACGATGGTCATACCCTTTTGCTGGGTCTGGACCAGGAGGCGGTCGATCTCCCGGCGGTTCAGCAGCAGCTTCCGCTTGCGCAACGGGTCGTGATTCCGCGCGCCCCCGGGCAGGTACTCCGGAATATGGCAATTTATGAGCCAAGCCTCGCCGCCTTTGATCTCGGCGAAGGATTCGCGAATACCGCCCTTGCCTTCCCGTAGGGTTTTGACTTCGGTCCCGACCAAAACGATTCCCGCCTCGAGCGTGTCTAGAAGCTCGTAGTTATAAGAGGCGGCGCGGTTCTGCGCAACAATCCGGACGCCGGTGTGTTGGTTCTTATCGGTGTTCGATTTTGCCACAAAACCATCATAGCTGTGGCAGCGGAGATGCTGCAAGTCTTGCAATCGGAAAGATTTCCGGTCCAAATCAGGAAAATTCGCAGAATTGTAATTGGATTGCTAGAGGCACTTCTGTTTTACGGACGTCTAACGTTAGGCTATGCCGATTTTTGGGGATTCCTTGCCGGGTCTAGGAGCGGATGCTAGACTTGGGAGGATTTAGGAAACCCTGCGGAGGCTGACTTTTGCATCGTTTACGATATGTTGCGCTTCTGGCGCTCGTAGCATTGGCGCTGGGAGGATGCCCCAAGGGGAACACCGACCTTAGCGAAGGCAAGAAGGCTGAAGCTATCCAAGATTATGATACGGCGCTAGTTCACTACGAACGCGCTCTCCGCTCCGACCCCACCAACGCCGAATACAAGCTGCGCGCCCAGCAAGCCCGGTACGATGCGGGCCAGTTTCACATCCGGCAGGGCCAAAAAGCCGTGAAAGCGGGAGATTTGCAACTGGGTTTGGCTGAATTTCAGAAGGCGCAGCTGATTGATCCTTCGAACGTCGCGGCGGACCAGGAAGTCGCCCGCACGATGGGCTTGCTGCTGGCGGCCAATAATCCGCACGCTGCGGATGCAGGGCCGGTTAAGGATGATCAAGTTTTGGAAGGTCCACCGGAACTGAAGCCGCTCTCCCGCGAACCCATCAACCTGAAGATGACCAACGACGCGCGGGTGGTTTACGAGACCATCGCCAAGCTGGCTGGGCTCAGCGTGATTTTCGATCCGGATTTTACTTCCCGCCGCATCACCGCCGAGCTGCCTAACGTGACGTTAGAACAGGCGCTCGACGCGGTATCGCTGGAGAGCAAAGCGTTCTGGAAGCCGATCACGCCTAGCGTGATTTTCGTCGCTCCCGACCAGCCGCAGAAACGCAAAGACGTGGAAGACGAGGAAGTAAAAACATTCTACCTGGCGAATACTTTGACGCCGCAGGATTTGACTGAAATCGTCAACGGCTTGCGCCAGTTGCTGGACCTGCACCGTTTACAGCAGGTGAACGCGCAGAACGCCATCGTAATCCGCGATACGCCGGACAAACTGGCGCTGGCCGCGAAAATCATCAGTGACATCGACCGCGCCAAGCCCGAAGTTTTGATTCACGTGCAGGTGCTGACCGCGAGCGTCAACCGTTTGCGCGACCTGGGCATCCTGCCGGGGCAAAGCATTTCGGTGGCGTTCTCGCCGCGCTCCGCGTTCGCGCCGAATTCGACGACGTCGACCACTTCCACGACCACGACGACCAGCACCACCTCGACCACCGGAAGTTCGCCGCAGATCACCTTGAATTACTTGAAGAAGATTGGCTGGCAGGATTTTGCCATCACACTGCCCGGCGCGCAGGCCAACGCCATTCTGACCGACGACCGCACCAAAATCATTCAGGATCCGGAACTGCGCGTCACCGACGGTCAAAAAGCTACGTTAAAGATCGGCCAGCGCGTGCCAGTTGCCACCGGCAGCTTCCAGGCCGGTGTCGGAGTCGGCGTTACTGGCAGCTCGGGCGTTGTGAACCCGTTGGTCAACACCCAGTTTCAATACATCGACGTCGGCGTGAACATTGAAGTGACGCCGCGCGTGCACCCCGACGGCGAAGTCAGCATGAAGCTGACCGTGGAAGTTTCCTCGATCATCGGCACCAGCAACATCGGCGGCATCAGCCAGCCGGTCATCAGCCAGCGCAAAATCGAGCACGACATCCGCCTGAAAGAAGGCGAAGTGAGTGTGCTGGGCGGATTGATCGAACGCACCGACACCAAGAATATCAACGGCATCCCGGGAATCGGCGAAGTTCCGTTGATGAAATATTTCTTCTCGGACAACAGCACCCAGGTGCAGGAAGACGAAACCCTGATCGTGCTGACGCCACACATCCTGCGGCTGCCTTCGCTGACCGCGCAAAACCTGAAGCCCATGGCCGCTGGAACCGATTCGAACGTGCGCGTGTACCGCGAAGACGCCAGCGTGGATACGACTCCCGCTCCGGCTCCGCAGCCCGCCGCTATGGTTGCGCCGAAACCAGCTCCCACGGGCGGCCTGCCGGCCATCTCCGCGACGTCCATGCAGCAGAATTCGGCGCCGGCAGTAATGCCGGATTCCGCGCCCGCCGGAGCCGCAGCCGCAGCCGTGCAATTACATTTTGAGCCTTCGGTTACCAGCATGAAGAGCGGCGACACGGCGACCCTGGGCCTCGCGATTTCAAACGTCAGCGATCTTTACTCAATCCCGCTGATGATTCACTACGATCCGGCGGTAATTCGCGTGGAAGAAGTGCGCAACGGCGGATTCCTTTCCGGCGGCACGCAGGAAATCGCCATCGTGCAGCGCATCGACCAGCAGAAGGGCGACGTCATCGTTTCCGCCACGCGGCAGCCCAATACTCCTGGAGTGAACGGCACCGGCACCGTGCTGGGCTTCGTGATTCATGCGGTGGGCCCCGGGACCTCGCACCTGCAGATTCTGCAGGTCAACGCCAAAAATTCCCAGCAAGTCGCGATACCGATCGTTTCCGGTGAAGCCACGATTCAGGTGAAGTGATTTATGAACGTGCATAGCCAGGGCCCGGCGTCCGGCCACGGCCGGAACGCATCTCGAAACTTTTTCCCGCCCTACTCGCGTCGCCGCGGGAAATCGACCGGCAGTACGCTGCTTGAATTGATTGTCGCCTGCGCAATTTTGCTGGTGATTGCTACGGTGGCGGTTCCGTTGGCGCGGAATCAAATCCGGCGCACCAGGGAGAATCAGCTGCGCTGGGATTTGCGGCAGATGCGCGACGCGATCGACCGCTACAAGGACACCTCGGACAAAGGCCTGATTCAGGTGAAGGCCGGAACCGAGGGCTATCCGACCGACCTCGAATCGCTGGTGAAGCCTACACAGCTGACCGGCGCGAACGACAAGCGAATTCGCTTTCTGCGCGAGATTCCCGAAGATCCCATGACCAAGAACAAAGATTGGGGTCTACGTTCGGTGCAGGATGATGTCGACGCGACCGGCTGGGGCGGGCAGGACGTCTTCGACGTGTACAGCAAATCGACTGGCACGGCGCTGGACGGCACGAAATATTCGGACTGGTAGAATTTTTGGGCAAGCATGACAGCTAAATTTTCACAATTCGTGAATCGGCGGCAGCGTGACGGCGAGCGCGGCTTTACGCTGATCGAAATGATGGTGGTCATGGCGATCATCATCATCCTGATGACGATTGCCGTGGCTCGGTACGACTTGGTGATCACCAAATCGCACGAAACCGTGTTGCGCTCCGATCTGGCGGTGATGCGTAAAGCAATTCAGGATTACACGCTGGATAAGGAATGTGGTCCGTCGTCGCTGGACGATCTGGTGAACGAAAAATATATCGGCGCCATTCCCACCGACCCGATGACCCACGGAAAAGACTGGGTGACGACTGAAGACGACGTATCGCTTAGCCCCGAACAGACCTGCAACGGCATCTCGGACCTGCATTCCGCCGCCGAAGGCATCTCGCCCATCACCAGCACCGCCTACAGCTCCTGGTAAAATAATTTTTCGCGGGCCCGCCCCCGCCGTTGACCGCATGCGCCGCATCCGCTATGATGTTTCTGCGGGGTGGAGCAGTCTGGTAGCTCGTCGGGCTCATAACCCGGAGGTCGTTGGTTCAAATCCAACCCCCGCAACCAACGGGTGCTTAGAGGCTAAACCTCGAAGCGCCCTTTTTTATTTCAGTTACAAGCCAATCTGCTTAAATCCCGAATCTAGTTAAACGCCGCGGAGATGTTCCGGTTCCCCGAACCGGGAACAACTGGGAACAAAACGCGGAAATTGAAGACACGGTTTCTATTACGCTTCGAATCGGCTTGGCTTGAGGCTCGGAAATCTTCGGGTCTGAAGGTACAAGGCTAGCCTGACGCCCAACGCTCCGAGTCCGCACAAAATTGGTTCGTAGGGCGCTCTAACTTCTCTCGCCAAGCAGGCGAGTACCTGGTAGAGAGTGAAGATGAATACGATCATCTGTTCACCTTGGTTGCCACCGACGAATCAAAAAGGCCGCCTTAGTTTCCGAGGGGTGTTCTCCAAATCGATTCATCCAGCGGGATGAAAACGTCTTTGGTGTCGCTGACCGCCAGTGAAACCTGCAGATCCTTGGCCTTGTCGTACTCCAGATGGAACTCGCCAAACAAGTTAGTCTGGGTCTTCGCCACTTCGTCGCGGCCACTCAGCAGGTGTACCGGCACCTCGTTCATACCCTCGTCGTTGTTCTCAGAGCTGAACACCTGGCCGAGCAATGAGCTGCGATCGCTGCCGGGACGCTCTTCCAGACGCATATCGATCACGATCGCGCCGGCGCGGTATAGCAATTGCCGCGGTCCGGGCATCGCAGAACGGGCGCCCTCGACTTGCGCCTGACGGAAACTGTCAAACACAAGCTGGGCGAATTCCCGGATTCGGCTCGTGCCGCGAACTGGAGCGGTACCGATGATGGCGGTCTTCACGATTCGCACCACCCCTGAAGGCGGCTCGTAACCTCGTTCCCGCCCGCCCATTTTGGTCACTTGCGACCAGACCGCCAGCTCCTCGGCGCAATCCCGGCAAGCGCTCGCATGGTTCTTCATTGTTTCCGCCGGTTCAGACTTAACTAGACCACGCGCCAAGTCTGCCCAATCCTGAGACGCAAAGTGTTTCACGACATCCTCCGTTCAGTTCAAGTTCCTGGCAGCGCTCCCCATTGCGTGGAGCCATGCCGTTCCAGTGATAAGAGTGGCCTGCCAGTCAGAAAATATAGAAAATTGCATTATTTTGATGGAACCTGCCAAGAAGGCCCAAGGCAGCCTTAGGCGTGTCCCATCAGTACAAAGGGTGCCCAATAATAAGGATGGGGAGCGAAATTTCGAACCTCCCTCATGGCCTGCGCCAAGGCGTTCACTTTGGAACACCCCGAAATCAGCTGAGTGTAAAAATGTCTCATAAAGAGACACGCGCTCTCGTCGTTTACGTCCCACAGGGACAAAAGCAGTGCCCGGGGGCCTGCCGCGAGTAAACCCCTGGCCAGCCCAACGAGCTCGTCACCCGCAAGGACCGAATTTAACCCGGTCGCGCATCCACTGAGCGTGATCAGGTCAGCCGGGAGTCGCATTTTGTAGAGATCGTGAACATTCAAATAGGACTCACCAAGCCGGACGCCGGAAAACATGGGGTTGTCTGCCCTGAACTTACCGTGCGTCGCGATGTGAATATATTGAGCCAACCTCCCCTGTTCTTTCAGCACCGCTTCGGTCGCCTGGTCATCCATGTAAACCCGGGCGTTCGGCAGGATGTCCGCGACAATTTCCACTTCATCGCGGATGAACGGCGCGATCTGGTCGGGCAGCCCGAATATCAATGAGTTACTGTCCTTGTTTATCCGCCGTTTCCCGCACATGTCGCGAATCGCGGCACTCGGCGCGTAGGAGATTTCGAAGGAATCGATCAGGTACTTATCTCCGTCGGTCAGCGCCTGAAAAGGGACGTGATGAAGGAGCCCGTGGGGCACGATGATCAAGTGCTTGGCGGACAAATGCTTTTGCAACGGCAAGATCAATTCGTCGTGCAGGGATTTGAGGTGGCCGTTGGCCGCGCGAATCATCGATTGGTAAAACCTGCGAACGTACTCGGCGCCTAACTGAAATTTGGAAAACTGAAACCGCAACGACTCTACGATTTGGGAAACTCGAGATATAGAGGTCACCGGTACGATTTCAAAGGTATCCCGGGAAATGATGGCTGCAACCAGGCGGTCTTGAATTCCAAAATATTCGATAAGGGTCTGGCCGTCTTCAAGTCCACTCTGGATTTTGGACACCGAAGCTTCGCCGGCAACGAATGAAGCCAGAGGGGGCGCCTCTGAATGAGGCAAGTCGCGGAGGCTACGAAGGATCGCGTTCTCGCGCAACGTGGCATGCGCCTGCAAATCCTGAATTCGGTCGCGGTTATTCGCATCGGCCGAAAGCTGCTCGATTTCAATCCGACGGTAATACCAATTCAATTCTTCGCGAAGCTCGCGCAGCCGATGACCTGACTTGCTCGGCTCCGCTCCTTCGTGGGAGGTTGAAAAGATGTTGCTAAATACCACCTCTGCCAAATTCCGGGACTTGGCTTGGTCCATAAAAGCGAACGCTTCTGCAGGGCCAGCGGACGGGACGCGGCCGCTCAGGCTGAGGTCCACCAGATGCTCATACACATCCGCTTTGTCTTTGATAAAAGCAATCTTCAGTTCCTCGCGATAAAGTTTGCTGCGCAGGGATTCGGCCCCGTCGCGAGCCTTGCGAAAGTGATCGTAGGCATCTTGGGATTTGCCCAGCGATTCTTCAATCCGCCCAAACATAAACTCAATTTGGAACTGCAGGATCGGCAGGTCCGACGACAGTACGCTCACGGCTTTCTCGCAATATGTTCGTGCCGACTCGCGATCGCCGCTGCGCAGGGCCAACTCCGACAGCAATAGATCGCAGAGAACCGTCTTACTGGGCAGATGTGCCGTCCTGAAATATCCCAAAGCATCGTTGCAATATCGTTTGGCTTCAAAATCACGCCCAGCCTCGAGCAAGACTAAGCCGCGATAGAGATCGATCAACCAGGGCCAAACCTGGTTTTTCTCCTGGACGAAAATCGCCCGAGCACGCCGGAACAGTTCCAGCGCCGGTTCGCAGCGACCTTGCTGGCCCAGGGCAATCGCCTGGTTGGTCACAGATTTTGCCTCTTCGTAGCCCATGCCCAGGGCGTGAAACCGTTCGACCGACTCGCGCGCCGCCCCGGCCGCGCCGTCGCTGAGGTTCAGCTCCAGGTATATCTCCGAAAGATCGAGATCGCAGAGCGCCAGGACGTGCGCGTCTCCGTTCTCCTCGCAGGCCTGTCGAGTCTGGCGCAGCAGCTCGATCGCACGCCCATACTCGCCGCGCAGATAATAGAGGTAAGCGATGTTGTAATCGGTTTGGGTCAGCAGAATGGAAATCTTGTGCCGGGTGCAAAGTTTGCGCGCTCGGCCATAGGTGAGTAGCGCACGGTCAAAATCGTTGAGGCTGATTAAACTGACCGACATGTTGCTGAGGGCGACCGCGAGCCCCTCTGTGTCTTTCAAAGACAGAAGGGTTTTGTACGCATTTTCATAACAGGCCAGCGCTTCTTCGAACCGATCCTGGCGATGAAAAATGTTGCCGAGATTGATCTGAACGTGACCGAGGTGCCGGTTATCGCGAAGCTGCTTGAAAAGAGTTTTGGCCTCGGCGGCGGCCCGAAAAGCGGCCTGATAGTCTCCGAGCAGAATAAGAGGTTGAATCGATGCGTTCAGCGTCCGCGCGATTTCGGATTTATCCCCGAGCTGACGGAATATCTCCAACGCTTGATTGCTTAACTCCAACGATTCGCGGTTATCGCCGACCATGTGGCGGGCGTTGGCGTTCGAGCGTAACGCGGAGCCGAGAGCAGCGGGATCCTGAATCGAACGGGCAATAAAGAGCGCGGACTGAGCCAATTTCAGGGCCTGCCGCGGCTCGATGCGAAGCTGCCCGCGAACGGCTTCACTTAATTGTTGCACCACCGAAACGGTGAAGAGCGATGGACGGCTGGAAATGATCTGGTTCCGTTCACGTTCGTCCGCAACCACCAGGAGTTCCCGAAACAATTCTTCATGGAGTGGAAGGACCGCGGTTTGTTTCGATCTCGACCCGGCCCTGGGTTTCGCTTTCTTTACCGGCGTCGCTGACGACTTTGGCTTCCAGCGAATATGGGCCACTCGCTTGCGCGGACTCACGGGGCGATTTTGATTTTCAGTTGGGTGCGCAAACGGTCGAGACACCGTTGGCGGATAAATCCGATCGAGCCCGTCGCGATCCCCAGACTTTCCGCGATTACTTTGTAGGGCCGCGCCGGATCTTCGTAGAAAAGCATTTCAATCAGTTTCTTACATCGCGGCGGCATGCTGGAGATCGCCTCCCGTAGACCTTGTTCAGCTTCGGCTTCTTCCAGCAGCTTGGAACCGACCGCCGGCACTTCCATTGCGGGGGGCGTAGATTGTTGTTCCGAATCCGTACTGACCAGCCTGCCCCGCTGCGCTTTCCAGTGGTAGCACTTGTGGGAGGTCACCATGATGATCCATTTCGGCAGGGCCTTGGGCTCGCGCACATTTTTCAGTTCCGATAGCAGGCCGAGACAGACCTCCTGAAAAATGTCTGCAGCCTCGTCTCTGGAAAATCCGTACTTGATCGGAATCGAATAGATCAGATTCTTGTATTTATCGACCAGCTCGGACCAGGCTTCCTCGACGCCCCGCAGGCAGTCCGCGACCAAATCTTCGTCGCTGCGGACGCTCTGCACATTGTCTTCTACTTCATTCGGGCTAAGGGGCATCGTCGGTCTCCCATGTGGACCGGGCGCAAGGCGTGTGAAGGCGGCACGAGACGTTCACAGTTCAAATTGAAACAATTGCAGTCTGCGGGAACAAACTACCAACCTGTGCGTCGGCGGGCCCAAGTGCCTTGCCACGCTGTATCATAGTTATAAACGCGACTGGTGTGAGTACTGCTTGAGGGCCAGTGGTAGCTAAAGAATAACGTGCACGGTCATAGTTATATCCCTGTTCTATTTTGGGACAGTGTTATTGCGACACACTTCGCTTAGAGTCCGCTTGCCAGTTTCAGTTGCTGCGCTGTAACAATGGCTCAGGCACAGAACTTACCTGTTAGGAAAAATTATCATTGCGTTAAGCGCTACCCGACCTGTGTCAGCTTTGTGGTGAGCCAGTCCGGAACAGGTTCAAGCTCGCCGTACCTCTTTTAAATGGTGGACGCTGTTATTATTTGTGGCTCTGTTTTCGACTCTTTTTATTAGCGGGCCGGGTCTTTCGAAAATATAGCCAATGCGATCGCGATCTCAACTTAGCTCAAATCGAGTGACCCGCACATGCCGGTAAACGCGCGCGTGTGGCGCTACTTGCTGACCGGCCTAGTCTACGCCGCCATTTACATCGCGCTCGACTATGTCTCGGTTGGTTTGCAGATAACGCCAGGCGTCAGCGCCTGGTACCCTCCGTCCGCCTTATCGCTGGCTTTATTCGCCGGCGTCAGCTTTTGGTACGTTCCTTGGGTTTTCTTGGTTGGCATCGTCGCGCAGGTTCTGAACTACAACCAACCGATCACCTCGGCATCGTCCCAACTCTCGACCTTGACAGTCACCTTGGGCTACGCCTGCGCGGCCTTCTTCGTCAGAAAATGCGTGCGGATGGACAAGACGTTCCATCAAGTTCGCGAAGTGGGCCGCTTCATAACCCTCGCTGCTCTAACCGCAGCCGGCGTGGCCATGATCGGATCCGCGGCGCTGGCGATTGATCACACCGGGGCAAAGTTTGCCTATTGGTCCACCGTTTTTACCTGGTGGGTTGGTGATACCGTGGCACTGGTCAGCGTCGCACCGTTCCTGTTTCTTTTCGTTTTGCCGTGGCTCAGATCGTGGCTGGGTATGCCATCGGAGGCCCGGCCCGAGAGCTGGTACGAAGATCCCGCCTTCGAATCCCGAGTCGCCTCGTGGCGCAGCTCCACGATCATCGCGTGCCAATTTTTGACCGCCGCGTTCGTGCTTTATCTCGTTTTTGGCACCCGTCTGAACGAACGCTACGATTTGTTCTATTTGTGCTTCGTGCCAGTAATCTGGATTGCGGCCAGCGGTGGCGCCAAGCGCTCGGTGGTGGGACTGCTATTTATCAACACCGGCGCGGTAGTGGCCATTCGTTACGCCCATGCTGCCGCGGCGATCTCCTTCTCTGAACTGCAGCTTCTCATGCTGGTAATTTCGGTTACGGGCATTTCGCTGGGAGCGGCCGTGGACGAACGTACCTCGACCGAAAAGAAGCTGCAGGGCAGCACGTTGTACCTGAATTCGCTGATCGAAAACAGCCCGCTAGCCCTGGTCTCTCACGACGTTCGCGGAAAAATCTTGATGGTTAACGCCGCCTTCGAGCGGCTTTTTGCTTATCCGGAGACAGAAATCCTCGGAAAGACCTTGGACCCCCTGATCACTCCGCCTGGCCTCGAAAAAGAAACGAACGATATCACCTTGAGTCTCTCGTACGGCGTCCCGGTCCACGTCGTAACCAAACGTGCCCGCAGCACCGGAGATATGGTCAACGTCGAACTTTACGGAGTCCCGCTGTTCGCGAATGGTTCCGTAAAGGGTGGGTACGGAATCTACAAAGACATAACCGACCAGAAGAAAATGGAAACGGAACTCGCTCTATCCCAGAAGCTGCAAGCGGTGGGACGGCTCGCGGGGGGAATGGCCCACGATTTTAATAACATCCTGGGCGTGATCCAGGGCTACAGCGAATATCTGATGGAACGAATGGATCGCGGGAATCCGCTGCGGGAAAGCGCGGAAGAAATACTGAACTCGGCCCACCGGGGCTCGGGCTTGATTCGCCAACTTCTATCGTTCAGCAGAAAGCAGACGATTGAACTGGTCGTTTTGGACTTGAACAAAGTCGTCTCCAACGTGAAGCACGTGCTCGAACGGCTCATCGGCGATGACATCGAACTGCAGCTCACCTTGGGTTCAGATCAGACGCTGATCAAAGCGGATTCTGGCCAAATTGAGCAAATCATCCTCAACCTGGCGGTCAACGCCCGCGACGCCATGCCGGAAGGCGGGAAGATCACCATCGAGACCCTGAACACCTCGCTGGAGCGGGCGCCGTCCCAACGTCCGGAACCTTTTGTGATGATGTCGTTCAGCGATTCCGGCACCGGCATGGATCAGGAAACGCAGAATCATATCTTCGAGCCGTTTTTCACCACGAAAGAGAAAGGCAAAGGCACCGGACTCGGGCTCTGCACCGTTTACGGAATCGTCGAACAGAGTGGCGGCCAGATTCAGGTGTTCAGCGAGATCGGCCACGGTACGACCTTCCGCATTTATTTTCCGCGAGAGCAGTCGATCGAAGAAGCTCCTACGCTCGAATCAAAAACTCTTCGGGCCTCCGGCGGTCACGAAACCATTCTGCTGGTCGAGGATCAGAACGATTTTCGACGCATGACGGCCAGCTATCTGGAACGAAGCGGTTACAAAGTTCTGGTCGCCCGCAACAGCGCGGAAGCCATCGCCACCTCCGCCGCGAATCGCGAACCCATCCATCTGCTGCTGACCGACGTGGTTATGCCCGGCATGAGGGGACCGCAACTGGCCAAGGCTCTCGCGCCGTCCCGACCGGATATGGCCATTCTGTTTATGTCGGGCTATACCGACGGCTCGATCGACGAAGAAACCGAATCCACCAGCGGCTTCGCCCTGATTCACAAACCGTTCACTTGGAATTTGCTGGCGTCCAAAATGAGGGAAGCGTTGGACGGCCGCACCAAAAAGACCGAATCGGGCAAGACCTTAGGTATTGGCAATCTGACGGCGATTTAGTTCGTTTTTGTAAAAGTTCGTTACTCGCGCCGCAGCCTTTGGCCGGCGCAACATTTTTACGGAGGAAGGGGTAAACATGAGAAAGATTCTGCTGATCGAAGACGAAGATGGGATGCGCAAGCTGATTAAACAGCGCCTCAGCGATACCTACGAAATCATCGAAACCGGGGACGGTACGGAGGCCCTGGGCCTGGCCCTCGAGCACAAGCCGGACTGCATTTTGCTCGATCTGATGATGCCGCGCTATTCGGGGCTGGAGCTCTGCCAGACTCTCGCGGCCGTCAGCCCGACGCAGAAAATTCCCATTTTTGTGATTACCGGACAGGCTGCCGCCGATCTAAAAGCCTATTGCGTGAACCTCGGAGCCTGGGACTACTTCGAAAAACCCATCGATTTTGCGCGGTTGAAAGCCACACTGGCCGATGCGCTCAAAGATCAACCGGTTGAACAGAACTCCGAACCCTCGGTTCATCTGAAGGTAATCGTCAAACTTCGCGGCACGGAAATCGGCGGCAAAGAGTTCGAGTTGCTAACCTGGACCGACGAGGTGAGCGTCTCCGGGTTTCTTTGCCGGTGTTCCGTTCCTCTGGCGCCCGACGCCACAGTTGAAGTGATGGTCACCAACCGCAATGGGGAGCGCCGCATTGGGTTAGCCCAACTACGAAACGTCGTATCGGCGAATATGCCTTGGCAGGCGTGCAGCTTTAAATTTACGGGCGAGAAGAAAGACTGGGTACTCTAGATATTTCGACGCCGGACCGAGTGGCCCGGCACCCGATTGTCGGTCAGCGCGGCGGCTGCGCCGGAACTCGCAACTCCAGCATATTCGTCGCCAGATGACCCGGCTTGTTCGCGGCTTTTTCCCGATAGAGTTCCCGGTCCGCCGCCGCAATCAGGTCTTCGAGTGTGCGTCCGCTTTCCGGGAATGACGAAGCGCCGACGCTCACCGACAGCTGCGGGTGTTCGCGGTCGAGCGCAAGGCTCTTCTTGATTCTCCTGCCAATCATGTTGGCCGCTTCCAACGACGTCTCGGGCAACACCAGACAAAACTCATCGCCGCCGTAACGAGCCGCCAGGTCGATCGATCGTGATTGCGACTTCAAAATCGTGCCCAGGCGGCAAAGCGCTCGAGTCCCGTACAGATGCCCGTAAGTGTCGTTCACCTGCTTTAGTCCGTCCAAATCCAGAACTAATAGTGAGAACTCCCGACGCGTTCGATCCGAACGCATGATCTCAAGCTTCACCACCTCCACCAGTTTCCGGTAGTTCGCCAGACCCGTCACCGGGTCAGTAATCACCAGCTGCTGCAAATGTTCGATGATCGATTCCCGCTCGGTAATATCAATCGCCACTCCCACGCATCCCACCACTTGGCCGGAATTGTCCCGCAACGGTCTGAGTTGCGCGTAGAACGGGGTTCCATTCATTTCGAATTCGTAAGTAATCGCTTCGCCTTTCAGCGCCCTTCGATGCGCCGGAATGTGCGGCGTCGTCACGTCCGAAAGGAATTCACCAACGCGTCCTCCCGTGGGAGTGTCCGCAGCGGCCGCGTCGATGCCTGAAATCACGCCTTCCGACGAGGTGATTCGCAAATCCTTATCCGTGGTCCACAAGAGTCCGGGCATTTGACGAACGGTCCGCGCCATCTCCAAGAGCTGGTATGAGCCGCCTCTGCGAGCCTTATCGATAGGCTCGACCGCGGCCAAACTAAGAATGGCGCTCATTGATCTCAAACCTCCGTGCGTCGACTCGTGAACACAATCTTCACTCGGGGAAAGGAGTGCATTCGGCACACTTTGATTACGATATTTTTGTTCGAGTGTTCGCATTCGACCCAGGCGCCATCCCAAATCGGCCTTAGGCACCCTGGTGAAAAATCTGCGATTTCTTCCAATCAAGAAAGCCCAACGCCCCTCCTATTCCGCAGACAAGGATATTCGGCCTGGCCAGGCCCACGTTTTCTGATGGCTTGGGACAACACGCGAAACGAAAGGAAGGAGAGTTGTCATGAACTCAGTCTCTGCGGCCCACGCCAATGGACAATCGGAAGCCGCCGCTTCCGGCCCGCGAAATCGTCCCGCAGACTTCATTAACGACAGCTATGCCAAGCTGAATGCCTGCTCCCGAATCCTGTTTGCTGCCGATATCGAGCCCACGGCAGGCACCAAGATCGAAACAAGCCTGTTCGAAATCGCTGACCAGGCTCTGCTGATGGCCCATGTTGAGGACGATTTAACACGCATCGATCAGATCCGGCTTTTGGAGATCGAGAAGCTGGTCGGGAAAATACTCACCTCGATTCACGCCTTAGCCCGTAACAGAGATTTGCAGTTTCAGGATCCGCGGTCAGGCTGCTCAGCCGCATGAATCGCATCAACGAAGCACGCAAGCCCTCCTTCGAGCTCCCCCAGAGCTATTTTGAACCGCAAAAGGCGCCGTCTCAAATGACGCACCTGCATAGCCTTACGCGGGCACTGTTCCAAATTGGAACGGTTTGTAGCGCATTGCGACAGTGAAGTTTACAACTCAGTTATTTTAATTTCGCGTATATCAAACTTGTATCAGCGTTCCCTTCTTCCATAATGAAACACGATCGCGAGAAATTTTGCGGAACGGTTTTGGAGGATGGGATGAACAAGCTACTGATTTGCGTTTCACTCTTGGTTGCGCTCTTCGTGACCGGGTGCGGAAGCACCAAGGCGGAGAAGCAGGTCGTGCTGGACGTTACCCCAGCGCGCGGCAACCTGGACATCGGAACCTCCAACACCTTTTACGTGACCTCGCCCAAGGACCCAACGTTCACCGGCGCGACCTGGACGCTCGTGGGCGCAGGGCAGCTCACCGTTACTTCCCCTTACCAGGTTATGTACACCGCTCCCGAAAAGCCTGGCGCCGCGATGCTGGTGGTGACCTCGATCAATAACCCGAGCGAGACCACGACGATTCCCATCTCGGTCGACCCCGATCCGGCGATCGCCAACAGCACCCTGCCGACCGCAATTCTCGGCAAGGCTTACAACGCTCCGGTCACCGCGACCGGTGGCGTTCTGCCGCTGACTTGGTCGATCCTGACCGGAACTCTACCTCCTGGGCTAGCCATCAGCGCGGCCTCCGGTTCAATCACCGGTATCCCCACCACGCCCGGAACCTGGACTTTTCGTTTGGACGTCACCGACTCCGGAACTCCTCCGTTTTCGTCGTCGCAGATGGCCACGATTACGGTGGCTGCTCCGCTGACCATCAATCCCATCACTTTCCCGGCCGCGAATATCAATTTGGCGTATTCCGTGGTCCCGACCGCCGCCGGCGGTGTGACGCCTTACACGTGGTCGATCAATTCCGGAAGTTTGCCGGCAGGTGTGACGTTAAATCCTGCTACCGGCGCGATCTCGGGAACGCCGACCCTGGCGGGAAATTCGGCATTCTCCTTGCAGGTCTCGGATTCGTCTTCACCAGCCCAGACGGCCACGGCTTCTTCCAGCATTTCCGTGCAGCAACCGCTGTCGATCACCACTTCAACGTTGCCGAATGGCACCAGTGGCATCGCGTATTCAGCCAGCGTCGCCGCGGTCGGAGGAGTCGCTCCGCTTACGTGGTCCGTCACTTCGGGCTCCTTGCCGAATGGATTGACGCTTAGTTCGACGACCGGAACCATTTCCGGCACCCCGTCGTCTGCCGGACTTTCAAGCTTCAGCGTTCGCGTCAGTGACTCTTCGATGCCGGCGCAATCAGTCACGCTGCCGTTGGCAATCCAAATCAACGCGGCATTTGCCGTCAGCAACTCCACGCTTCCGAACGCCATCAAATCAGTTCCCTATATAGCGACTCTTCTCTCCTCCGGTGGATCGGGAGCGACGACCTGGTCGGTCACTACCGGAACCCTGCCGACCGGCTTGTCACTTTCCGCCAGCACGGGCGTAATTGCCGGCATTCCCACAGCCGCTGGCTCATTCCCGTTCACGATTCAAGCCAAAGACTCCGCGAACCCGCCGCGAACCGCGACGCAATCGTTCACGGTCGTGGTCAATCAGCTCCTCTCCATCGGCGGTTCGCTGCTGGTGAACGGAACGATTGGTCTTCCCTACAGCGCGACGGCCTCGATCTCGGGCGGCACCGCGCCTTTCAACGTCAGTGTGACGGCCGGAGCTCTTCCGGCAGGCCTTTCGTTGAACGCAACGACCGGCGCCATCACTGGAACACCGACCATAGTTGCGGCCTCGAACTTCACCTTGCAGGTGACGGATTCTTCCGTTCCCGCGCAGACCGCAACGCTGCCAACGTCGATTTCGATTAACGCTGTGCTGTCCATTGGTACGACCACCCTGCCGAACGCCGTGCTCGGCATCTCGTATTCGTTCTCATTGACCGCTACCGGTGCGGTTGCTCCGTTAACTTGGTCCGTGGCTTCCGGCTCGTTGCCTGCAGGCCTTTCTTTGAACGCCAGCACCGGCGCGATCACCGGCATTCCCACGCTCGGCGGCGCTGCAAGCTTCAAGGTTCAGGTTACCGACTCCGCTGTTCCGCCGCGAACCGCGACGGCGCAAGTGGGAATCACTGTAAACGTAACGCTTTCGATCGGCGGCGGTTTGCTGCCGAATGCAATCAATGGAATTCCCTACATTGGTACGCCTACGGTCTCCGGCGGCGTGGCTCCCTTCACGTGGTCCGTCTCAACCGGCACGCTACCAACCGGTTTGACGCTGAACACGACGACGGGCCTCATCACTGGTATTCCGACGGCAAGCGGCACTTCGACATTCACGCTGCACGTCACTGATTCGTCGGTGCCGGCGCAGTCTGCCAACCTGGCCGAAACGATCGTGGTCAACGGCGCTTTGGCAATCACGCTGCCGAGCTTCCCCGACGCGATCGCTGGCATTCCTTATGTCACGATTTTGACGGCATCGGGCGGCACGCTGCCGGATACCTGGTCGATCAGCGCCGGAACTTTGCCTGCTGGACTCACGTTGAACGCCACGACTGGACTGGTGAGCGGCACCGCATCCGTGCCGGGAACTTACAATTTCACCGTCAAGGTCACGGATTCATCGGTACCGGCCCAGACCAAAACATTTGCCACCACCATTCGTGTTGATGCTCCGCTCACCATCGGTCCGATTTCGTTGCCCGGCGCGATTCTGGGATTGCTGTTCAACGGATCGGTCACCGCAAGCGGCGGCGTAGGACCGCTGAGCTTCTCGGTTTCGGCGGGCGCTCTTCCTGCCGGGCTGACGCTGAATGCGGCAACGGGCGTAATTTCCGGAATCCCCACAACCGTTGCGAACACCAACTTCACCATTCAGGTTCAGGACTCCTCGAACCCGGTGCAGGTGAAAACCGCGAACGTCGCCCTGCAAGTCAGTGCGCCGCTCGCCATCACTTCAACCACGCTAGCGAACGCGATCACCACTGTTTTGTACGGCACGACTCTGACCACCACCGGCGGCACGGGCGCCGTCACGTGGGCAGTGAGTGCGGGCACCTTGCCTACCGGACTTACGCTCAACGCGACCACGGGCGTAATTGCTGGAACGCCTTCGCTAACCGGTACCGGCTCCTTCACCGTTCAAGCGACCGATTCATCCACGCCGCCCCAGGTGAAAACCGCTGCGCTCTCGATCCAGGTGAACCCGATACTGGCTATCACGTCGTCGACGCTGCCGAACGCGATTTCCAGTCTGCTCTACGGAACTACGTTAACCACTTCAGGGGGAGTTGGCCCGATCACTTGGTCCATCACTTCCGGAGGATTGCCGGCTGGTATCACGCTGAATGCCGCAACCGGAAACATTTCGGGGATCACGACGGTCCTCGGTCCTTCCAACTTTACCGTTCAAGCAAAAGACTCGAGCAATCCGGCGCAGACCAAGTCACTCACCGCTTCGATCCAGGTGAATCCCGTGCTGGCGATTGCATCTGCAACTTTGCCGAACGCGGTCACCACGCTTCTGTACGGTACGACTCTGACTACGACTGGCGGCACGGGCGCGATTACCTGGGCCGTTAGCGCCGGCACCTTGCCTTCCGGACTTACGCTCAACGCTACAACGGGCGTGATCGCCGGAACGCCTTTGCTCGCCGGCACGGGAGCTTTCACCATCCAGGCGACCGATTCATCCACGCCGCCTCAGGTGAAAACTGCTTCGCTTTCAATCCAGGTGAATACGATTCTGGCTATCACGTCGTCAACTTTGCCTAACGCAATTTCGACCCTGCTGTACGGAACGACTCTTTCCGCTTCCGGCGGCTCGGGTGCGATTACCTGGTCCGTCACTGCGGGAGCATTGCCGATCGGTATGACGCTGAACGCCACCACCGGCGCAATCTCCGGCATCTCGACCGTCCTTGGCCCGGCAGGCTTCACGGTTCAAGCGCGGGATTCGGGAGTTCCGGCGCAAACGAAGTCGGTTTCGCTTTCAATCGTGGTCAATCCAGTTCTGTCCATCACCAGCACCACGCTTCCGAACGCGATTCTAACCGTTCTCTACGGAACGAATTTGTCGTCTTCGGGCGGCTCCGGCGCAATCACGTGGTCGGTCACCGCAGGCGCTTTGCCTTCGGGCCTGACGCTAAACGCAGCGACGGGCGCCATCTCCGGCACTCCGCTGTCGGTGGGTGCTGCAACCTTCACCGTAACTGCGACGGATTCTGCCACGCCGCCGCAGGTGAAGTCGCTGTCGCTCGGTATTCAAATCAATTCTCTGCTCGGTATTTCGCTGAGCAGCTTGCCCAACGCTGTGCTGGGAAATCTTTACAGCACCACGCTGGCTGCAACCGGCGGCGTGGCTCCGATCACCTGGTCGGTGACGACAGGATCTCTGCCCCTAGGATTGTCGTTGAATTCGAACGGCGTGCTGAGTGGAACGCCCACCGCGCTGGGTAACGTAGGTTTCACCATCCAGGCGAAGGATTCCTCGAATCCGCCGCAAACCAAAACGGCCGTCGTCAGCATTTTGACGAATCCGTTGCTGTCGATCGTATCTTCAACGCTTCCGGATGCGGTTGTCGGTGTCGTCTTCAATTCGACGCTGACGACTTCTGGCGGCGTGGCTCCCATCAACTGGGCAGTCACGAGCGGAACCTTGCCCACCGGCATCGCGCTCAACGCGACAACCGGCGTTCTTTCCGGAACGCCATCGGTTGGGGCAACCGGAAGCATCATCTTCCAGGCCACCGACTCGTCCAATCCGCCGCAGGTGCAGACTGTCTCCATCGGATTGAACGTGTTCGCCAAGCTCGCGATCAGCCCGATCACTCTGCCTCCGGGTCTGCTCGCCACGCTGTTCGATGAATCGTTGAGCGCCACCGGCGGCGACGGACCATACACGTGGTCGGTCAGCGCTGGTTCTTTGCCCAGTGGCATCACTCTGAATACTGCGACCGGCGCGCTGAGCGGAACTCCGTTGTCGCTCGGTGCGTTTAGCTTCACGATCCAGGCGCAGGATTCGGCCATTCCGGCTCAAACCGCCACGTTGGCGCTGAGCCTCAGCATCGCTTCCCCGGGCGTCAACAATGCGCTGCTCGCCGGAGACTACGCGTTCATGTTCCAGGGCGCGGACGCCAACAACCACCCTGTCGCGCTGGTCGGCAGCTTCGTCGCCGATGGCGCCGGCAGCATCACCAGCGGGGTGCTCGACATCAGCCAGACTTCAGGCGTAACCCAAAACGTCGCGCTGACCAGCGGTAACTTTATTCTCAACTCCGACAATCGCGGCACGCTGACCATCACTACGGCCCTGCTGGGAACGCAAAATTTCCGGATGGCCTTGAATGCTGGCGGAACGCTGGCTCGATTTATCGAGTTCGACGAAGCCAGCCCGGAAACGCTCCGCGGCAACGGAGTCATTAAAAAACAAAACCCGGCGGCTTTCTCGGACTCCGGAATCAGCTCCGACCTGGCGTTTGGTTTCGAAGGTGCGACTTCCACCGGCGGCCGTTCGGCGCTGGTCGGAAGCATCGTCACCAACGGCGCCGGCAAGATCACCTCCGGGTTGGTGGACAGCAACTCCAACAGCACGATCAACGCCGACAAGGCCGTGGCAAATACGTCGACTTACGCCATCACGGGCAGCTCGACGGGCCGCGGCACGGTCAGCTTCAACATCGCCACGATCGGTACGGTCAACGGTGTGTTGTATGTGGTTTCGTCTACCGACGCATTCTTCATGAGGACCGATGCGTTGGCGGCGGGTAAAGACCTGCTGTCCGGAGAACTACTCGGCCAGTCCGGTGGGCCGTTCGGCATCCTGCCGCTCGGGACCAGCGTCCTTCACCTCCAGGGCAATTCGACGGCGACCACCACTTCGGTCGGTGCGGGTTTGGTCGTCAGCACTGGACTTGGAGCGCTGACCGGAACTTTCGACTCGGTTGACAACGGCGTGGTCACCACTGCGGTGCTGCCGACCGGTACTTCCAGCATCAATTCTGCGTCGGCCGGTCGCGGTGCCCTGACATTCGCGGGCCACACTCTGGCGCTCTATTACGTAAACCCGAATGAGGCCTTCGTGATGGATTCAAGCGGAGCCGAAGTGAAAACCGGAATGCTCGAAGGGCAGTCCGGCTTCCCGCTGACTCTGCTGAATCTGACTTCACAGCTGGTCCAGGGTTCGGCCGGAGCGCTCAACAGCAACTCAACTTACCAATCGGGCATCGCCACCATCTCGTCGGTGACCAGCCTGCTTGGAAACATTAACGGCACGGTCGATACGAACGGCTCCGGCGATTCGCTGGTCGCGGGAAATCTGCTCTCCGCAGCCGTCTCGCTCGCCACGGATGGCCGCATCACTGCAGGAGCCACGATTTACTACGTGGTTTCCGGCTCACGGGTCATCGCGGTCGAGGTCGGCACCGGGAACACCGAAGCAAGAATCCTGGTGGAAGACAAATAGAACGGCGCAAGGCAAGGATCGTAATGCGCGCGGGTTCTGAAACGCGCGCATTACGCCGTTCCAGGACCTGTTGCAGCTAAGTCAAAGCGGAATGGAATGATTGCAACCGAAACAGCGAACCAATCTCTCTCGCGCAGGGCGACCCTGCCAATCTGTGTCGTCGACGATGACGCAGCGTTGGTCCGCGTTACCACTCTTCGATTGAAACAGGCCGGATTCAAAGTGTTCGGCACCAGCGATCCGGAAGAAGCCCTCCGAGGAATTCGGGCCGGCACTTACCGGGTGGTGCTCGTCGACATCAAGATGCCAAAAATGCCCGGGCTGGAATTTCTCGAACGCTCCCTGGCCATTGATCCAGCCGTGCAGGTCATTCTCGTCACCGGATTCTATTCCATCGATTCAGCGACCGCCGCCATCAAGCGCGGCGCCAGCGATTATCTCTGCAAGCCGCTGGATCACACCCGCCTACTCACTACTCTGGATGAATTCGCAGCGGTTTATACCGATCGCATCGAGGCGCATCGCTTGGACGAACAAGTTCTTCTCAATTCTGACTTTCATGGAGTGATCGGAAAAAGTCCGGTCATGTTTGAAGTCTTCGATCTGGTGCGCAAAGTCGCCAAGCACTACAACAACGCTTTAATCTCCGGCCCAGCGGGAGCGGGTAAGGAAAAGTTGGCGCGTGTGCTACACCAGCTAAGCCCCAGCGGCGAAAAGGATTTTCAGGTTTGCGTTTGTTCCACGTTGAGTGATTCCTCGTTCGATCCCAGTGACGACGATCGGCAAGCCGGCGGCCATGGCGAATACGGCAGCGCCGGGAACTGGCCGTTGAGCCCTGACTTCAAAGGAACTCTTTTCCTGGATGAGGTTTCAGAGCTTCCGATGTCCCTGCAAGCCAAATTGCTTCGGCACATCCAGAGTGCCGAGCAACAGCACGGTGAAAATGCCAACCAGGCTCCGGAACGGCTTCGCATGATCGCCGCCACGAGCCATGACCTGCGGGCCGAGGTCGCCGCCGGCAAATTTCGCGAGGATCTGTACTACCGTCTCTCGTCGGTCGAAATTCGCGCCCCCGGCCTGTCCGAACGCGCCGTCGACATTCCGTTGCTGGTCCAATACTTTGTGAACAAAACGAATTCGACCTACAACACTTCCTTTCGTGGTGTTACACGCCGGGCCCAGCTCGCTTTGCTTCAATACAGTTGGCCGGGAAATGTGCGCGAGCTCGAAAGCGTCATTGCCGGCGCCATGATGATCGGATCGGGTCAATTCGTCGACGTCGGCGATTTGCCGAAACACATCCAGAATCCGAACCGGTCGATCGCCTCCAGCGCGGAATGGAAGCCGATGAGCCTGGCCGAAATGCAGCGGGTGCACGTCGACCAGGTGGTGGCCCTGGCCGGCACGCTGAGCCGAGCATCACAAATTT
>DASWVE010000167.1:0-5047 GCA_036401315.1 Candidatus Acidiferrales bacterium | reverse complement strand
AAGCCGCTTTCGTAGCGGCGTTCCACACCCAACCAACCAAACAATCCCAAGGCCTCCAGCTCGAGCGTCACCAGCCTACCTTGGAGTGCGGCGGCTTGCCGCCGCCTTTACGAAGCGACAACAGGGCGGTGACGGAATAGGGTTTAATAGATAATGTGTCGAGACGACACAACGCTTGTTCGTTTTCGCTTAGGGACGCCTTCACCCAACCCACGCAAAAAGTTGCCGTATCCTATTCCCTCCACCGCAAATCTGCAAAAAAAAAGAGCCGGACGAATCCGGCTCTTCGAATACCTTTACAACTAATTTTTCAGCGTTACGCTTTTTTCGCGGACTTGCGCCGTCCCCGGCGCTTGGTCGGCGGCGTCGCCGGCGGCTCTCCGATCAATTCAGCCGACCAGATCGACGTCACGAATTTCTTCACCCCATGATCGTCAAAATCGATCGTGGTCCGTTCGTTATTCGATTCCGTCACAATGCCCATGCCGTATTGTTCGTGCCGGATGGATTGCCCTTCGACCAGTGCCTGCATATGTCCTCCGTAAAGCGAATGAGTGGTCCAAAACTTCGCACTTATGAACGACTGCCTGCCCTAACCTCAAAAACAACCTGACGAACACACTTCTAAACCCAAACCCAAGCTCGCGCTACGGTTTAATCGATGTGCCGCGCGCGCCCTCTGGGCCGCGCTCGGATCGCCTTAAAAGGGCGAAGGCTGGGTTCGCCCCTCCAAGGTCTTAATCTTCAAAACTCGCAGCACTGCTGCCGCGCCAGCCGGCGCGTTCAGAAGCGCGCGTTCGAACACGTCGACGCATGCGCAATCACTGCGCTTCGCTGACGTGGCAAATTTGGGCGCTTCAGAAAACGATCAGACGGGGTTACAGACCGACGACGTTCTCAGCCTGCAGACCTTTCGGTCCCTGCTTGACTTCGAATTCCACGGCCTGGCCTTCGTTGAGCGACTTGTACCCTTCCGACTGGATCGCCGAAAAGTGCACAAACACGTCTTCTCCCGACTGGCGCTGGATGAAACCAAAACCCTTCGCTGCGTTAAACCACTTCACTGTTCCCTGTTCTTTAGCCACTTGGACTGCTCCTAATTGATTCATAAGGCGGCTTTTCGCCACCCCGAAAGCTATCTGCTGCCTGACTCGACCCTCGCCCGTTCACAAAAAAAGGCCGCCGGGCAATGTGCCCGCCAGCCTTCGTCGAAACAAGCTAAAATGAACTCATAAGCAACAAACGCGAATGCAGTGTACCACCGTTTGTCACCATTCGCAATCCCCTCCATACGGCGCCTAGTCGTTCAGCAAAATGGCCGGGTTGCTTTTTGCAATTGCCAATAACCGCAAGGCGGTCCGTTGGGGTCGACGCAGGCCCTGCTCCCAAGCCTGAACCGCCTTTGTGCTGACACACAGAAAGCTGGCGAATATTGTCTGGCTCGCGTTCAGGCTTTCCCTGACTTTGCGAATTTCTGCCGGTGTCATTTTCTTCGGGGACCGCGGCGCTTCGCTCACGCGCAAATCGATGATCTCGCCGCGCTCGAACGCCACGGCCTCTTCCAGCGACTGTTTCAGGTCGTCGTAAATCCTTACTTTCTTCACCTTTCGACGGGCCATAATCAGCTCCTATAGGGTCTTTGCCGCCACAACCATTCGTTTCAACAGCGCTCGTTCGCTTGCGTCTAAATCTTCCTGCTCGTTCTTATCCAAAATGAACAGCAAGTGGATGTGCTCTCGCCGCTCAAGAAACAAATACAGGCAGCGATAACCGCCTCGCGAGCCCTTCCCGCGCGTCGGGTTTCCAACTCTGGATTTTCGGATTCCGCCCAGGCCTTGCACCAGATCACCTCGCTGCGGATTGCGCAGCAGGCTCTGCTGCAACTCCCTGAGTACGTCATCCGCGGACTCTCCCGCCAGCTCCGAGAGTCGCCGCGTAAATACCCGTGCCTCTATGAATACCACAACGTGGGATATACCACTAGGTAGGACCTCTAGTCAATAGACCCGGCTCAGCCCATTCATCGTTACCGGTCCATTTCGCCGTTGGCCGCGGTCTACTCGCGCTTATCCTGCGGCACCCGCTTCGCCGTCAGTTTCTTCCATTTTCCGCCCAGCCATCGCTCGTCCGTAACCACCGCCCATTTGTCACCCTGCGTTGCGTCCTCGGTCTCCCGTACCGTCGGCACCGGAACGTTATTCACCACCACGTAGTGCGTGGTCTGGTGCAAACAGCACCCGTCCTTCGAAAACGTGATGATCGCCTTATTCTTCTCGTCCACCCGGAAAAATCCCAAGCTCCCCGCGATCAAATCGCTCAACGGTTTGCTGAACTCGAACGCGTTCTTCCCCGGAGCATACAAATACACGTCGTAACTCGGCCCGTGATACGCCCCCTCATTTCCATTCTGCACCGCGAAATCCTCATGGCCGTCAAAATTGAAATCCCCCACGTTGATCGCGCCCTGATAATCGTAAAGCTTCGCCGAATTCACCAGCGGCGCGCCGGTTTTGTCCAGACTCACAAAAATATTGTCCATCGCGATCGTCTGAGCCGGCACAGCCGCGCCTTTAGCGTAAACTAGCAAGTGCCCTGGCCCTTCGCGCGAATCATCCCCCGCTGCAACCGGCTTCGCAAACATCCTGATCTTAAAATCGAAATGCCGCGACGCCTTCTCGGTCTTGTACTCCGTAATCTTTGCCGGATCGAAAGCCGCCGTCGCGTTCAGCTGTCCGATGCGCTGGGTGTAGCGCTTCTCGATGCACCCCGCGATCTCCGCGCCCGCGCAGTTCTCGCCCAAATCCGCCAGCCAAGCTCGCTCGTCGTGGCGCACCACCACGTCCGCTTCCCCCGCCTTCTTCATCGCATTTTTATACGACTCATTCAGCTGTCCGTCGAGCGCGGTCAGCTTCGGGTCCGAACAAATGACTTTCTCAACCGCGGTCTTAGCGCCGGAGCCGCGCCGAGGGCGGCGGATCCACAAACGAGCATTCCGAGAAGAACAAACGCTGCCCTCGCCATCGAATAACGGATGCCGGTTAGTAACATCATCCCTTTGCTACGGCTCGTATCAAACTGGCACCGCGTCGCTAGCCACGCTGCGGTTTCGTCCTTCCGCCTTCGCTCGATACAACGCCGTGTCCGCGTGCTGTATTAATGCCGTCGGATCCCCGCACGCCGACCACAATCCCGCCACGCCGATGCTGATCGTCACGCTCCTCAAATCCCACGCTGATTCTTCCACCGCTTTCCGCAAATTTTCCGCCAGCAATATGCATCCGTCCAGGCCCGTATTCGGCAGCAGCACCGCAAACTCTTCCCCGCCAAACCGGCACACAAAGTCCGTAGCCCGCACATTGTCCCGCAAGGCTCGCGCTACGCGTTTCAGCACCTCATCGCCCGCCAGATGCCCAAACGTATCGTTGAACTGCTTAAATTTGTCCACGTCCATCAACAAGAGTCCCAACGGCCATTTGTGCCGCCGCGCCAAACCGAAATCCTCTTCCAGCCTTTCCTGAAACGCCCGCCGGTTGCGCAACCCAGTCAATTCGTCAGTCACCGCCAAAAAAGTCAACGACTTGTTAGCCTCTTCCAGATCCTTCTGGTACACATCGATCTTCCGCTTCTGCTCTTCGCGCTCCGTCACATCATGAAAAATCGTCCGCGAAGCCACCGGCTTCCCATTTTCAAACCGCCACGCCAAATCGATTTCCACCGTCAACGACCGCCCATCCTTCGTGATCAGCCGGCCCGGCAAAGTCTTAAACACTTCGCCGCGCACCGCGCGCTCGAATATTTCCTTGCTGCGCCCCATCTCGTCCGGATGAATCACCTTCGAAAACGGCAGCGTGGCAACTTCCTCTTCCGTGTAACCCAACTTCTGCCGCCACGCGCGGTTCACGTACAAAAACCTGCCTTCCATATCCAGGCTCTGCACCATTCCGCGCATGTTGTCCAGAATGTCCCGGAATCTTTCGTCCGTCACCCGCAACGCCCGCTCCGCCACTTCCAACTCGTGCAAAGCGTTTTCCGCCATCCGCATTTTCTTGCGCAGCTCGATCTGCGTCATCACTTGCCGCGCCAGAATCCGCAGCGCTTCTTCTTGCGCCGGGCTCAGCGTATGCGGCACCCGGTCGATCACGCACAGCGTTCCCAAATTTTGCCCGTTCGGCGCCGCCAGCGGCACGCCCGCATAAAATCGAATATGCGGCTCCCCCAGCACCAACGGGTTCGCCGCAAATCGCGCGTCCTTGCTCACGTCCTCCACCACAAAAGTCTTCGTATCGTTGATCGCGTGCGCGCAAAACGCCACGTCGCGCGGCGTCTCCGTCGCGTCCAATCCCACCCGCGCCTTGAACCACTGCCGTTCCTGCGCCACCAGCGTCACCAACCCAATCGGCGTCCCGCAGACCTGCGAAGCCAGCTTCACCAGATCGTCAAACGCCGCCTCCGCCGCCGTATCCAGCAGCTCGTACCCCAGCAAAGTCTCCAAACGAGCAGACTCGTCCGCCGGCACCTTCGGCTTGGATATTCCATTCAGAACTTCGGTCACCCAGGTGTTCCTTCACAGCAAAAGGCGGGCACACCTCGCCCAGTCCACCCTATCTATGAAGGATACGCCCGGCCCACTCACGCAGATTGAATGTTCGCTGATTTTAGAACGCGAGGTTTTCTATGAGGCACTACTGTCGACGCCAGCGCGAGGCTCCCGGCACACGCCAGCGAGCCCCGCGCTTCCGTCTGCAAACGATTCTAGTTGACCGTCAGCGAAACCGATGCGCTATGCGCATCGCCGCCCGAACTGGCCGTGATCGTCACCGGATACGTTCCCGCCGGCGTCCCGCCGCCACTCGATCCGCCGGGCGCGCTGGAACAAGCCACGAACGCCATCACCGGAATGGCCAACGCCAGAATCGCCAGCGCCATTCTCCACTTCGCATTTCGCGGCCGGATCAGCGCCAGCCCAAAAACTCCCGCGAATCCGATCGTGAGAATCGCCAGCATGCGCCCGGTTGGTGATGAGTTTCCTGGCGGGGTTCCCGAAGGC
>DASWVE010000166.1:0-8997 GCA_036401315.1 Candidatus Acidiferrales bacterium | reverse complement strand
ATATCGATGGGTGGAAGGAGACGCTGGGGGCGATTGCACAGGCTGGGGTGAAAGTTGTTTGCTATAACTTTATGCCGGTGGTGGATTGGACGCGGACGGATTTGAAATGGCGGTTGCCGTCGACGGGATATGCGCTGCGGTTTGATGCGGTGGATTTTGCGGCGTACGATTTATTTATTTTGCAGCGCAAAGGGGCGCAGGCGCAGTACGCGCCTGCTCAGATAGAGGCGGCGCGCGCGCGTTTTGAGGCAATGCCCGAGGAGCGCCGCGAACTGATCGAGAAAAATATTATTGCCGGGCTTCCCGGTGCGGAAGCTTCCTACGACCGCGCGGCTTTTCGCCGGCAGCTGGCGGAATATGCGGGCGCAACGCCGGCCGATCTGCGGGCAAACCTTTGCGAATTTCTGAAAGAAGTGGCACCGGTGGCGGCGGATTTGGGTTTGCGGCTGTGCATACATCCGGACGATCCGCCATTCTCGTTGTTTGGATTGCCGCGGGTGGTTTCGACGGCGGGCGACGTGCGCGCGATTTTTGGGGCGTCCGATGCCGCAGCAAATGGCCTGACTTTCTGCGTTGGGTCGTTCGGAGCGCGCGCGGATAACGATTTGGTGGCGATGGTGCGGGAATTCGCTCCGCGGATTCATTTCGCGCATCTGCGGCAGGTGGCGCGCGAAGCGGATGGATCGTTTTACGAAGCGGAACATTTGAACGGCAGCTCGGATATGGTCGGCGTGATTCGCGCGCTGCTGGAGGAAGAGGCGCGGCGGCGCGGTGCAGGCCGCGCGGATCACGAAATTCCGATGCGGCCGGATCATGGGCATTTGCTGGCGGACGACATCGACAAGAAAACGAATCCGGGATATTCGTACGTCGGACGGCTGAAGGGGTTGGCCGAGCTCTGCGGCGTGGTACGCGGGCTGAGTTACTCCTAGACTTTTTGGCGCAGCTGCAAAATTCTCTTAAGACGGGGACCCCATGAAGGAATTCGAAGGCAAGGTGGCAATTGTTACCGGCACGACCGGAATCGGACGCGGCATCGCGAAGCGATTTGCGGCGGGCGGAGCCAGCGTGGTTTCGCTGGGCATTGACGCCGCGGCGAACAAAGAGCTGCAGGCGCAGGCCGACGCGGAGAAATTGACGTTGCGCGTCGAACAGTGCGACGTGAGCAAGCCCGAGCAGGTGCAGGCGGCGGTGGCGAAAACGGTGGCGCAATTTGGCGGACTGGATTTCATGGCGAATTCGGCAGCGATTCATCCGTTTGGAAATGCGGTGGAGACCGATCCGGAAATTTGGAATCGGGTGATGGCGATTAACTTGGGCAGCGTTTATTTGCTGGCGCATTTTGGGATTCCGGAGATGAAGAAACGCGGCGGCGGTTCGATCATTATTGTGGCGTCGGTGCAGGGGCACGCGTGCCAGCGCGGAGTGGTGGCGTATGCGGCGTCGAAAGGCGGGCTGCTGAGTTTGACGCGCGCATTGGCGTTGGATCATGCGGCGGATGGAATTCGGGTGAATTCGATCAGCCCGGGATCGATTCGTACGCCGATGCTGGAAATGTCGGCGGGACATTTCGCGCCGGGCGTGCCGGTGGATGACGTGGTTGCGCGATTTGGTGCGCAGCATCCGATGGGGCGCGTGGGCACGGTGGAAGAAGTGGCGGAGCTGGCGGCATTTCTGGTTTCGGATCGCGCGTCATTTTCGACTGGCGGAGACTTTCTGGTCGATGGCGGATTGCTGGCGGGAATCGGAGTGCAATGAGCGCGGCAATGAATTCGGCAATGACTGGCGAAGTGAAATGTGTGGCGCCGATGGGCGATGTGTGCGGCGAAGGCGCGGTGTGGCACGCGGCGGAAAACGCGGTGTATTGGGTGGACATCAACCGGTTTCTGATTCACCGGTATCGGCTGGCGGATGCGGCGGTGTTTTCCTGGATTTTCGAGGTGCCGGTCACGGCGCTTTCATTGACTGATCGCGATGACGTGTTGCTGGTGGTGCTCGGCTCGCAGGTGATGCTGTGGGAGCCGGCGACGGATACGCGGCACCCGCCGCTTTTTAAATACGATGCTTGGCCCGGAGTACGGCTGAATGATGCGCGAAGCGACCCGCGCGGGTCGTTGTGGATGGGGTCGATGCGGAACAACATCGCTCCGGATGGATCGGCGATTGAATTTGGCGGAACTGACGGGGTGCTGATGCGGCTCGATGCGGATGGGAAAACGAGCGTGTGGCGGAAGGACATAGGAATTTCGAATACTTTTGTGTGGAGTCCCGATCGCCGGCATTTTTATTTCGCGGACAGTATCGCGAATGTGATTTGGGTCTATGACTACGATTTTGCGACTGGCGCGATTTCGAACGAACGGCCGTTTTTTGAGGGATTTGACCGCGGGCTGCCGGATGGTTCGGCGATGGATTCGGAAGGGTTTTTGTGGAATTGCCGGTATTACGGAAATTGCGTGGTGCGGGTGGCTCCAGACGGGAAAGTCGATCGAGTGGTGGAGATGCCGGTGAAAAACATTACGACTTGCTGTTTTGGCGGCGAGGATTTGCGGACTTTGTTTGTGACGACGGCCTCGGCGCATGCGGCGCTGGGGGATCGTTTGGCGGGGAGTTTGTTCGCGATTCGAACGGAAGTGAAGGGGCAGGCGGAGAACCGGTTTAAGCTTCGGCTCAAATCCTCAAGGTCGTAGCAACCCGCGCCGCGTTGACTCATGGCAATGAGTCGAGTAGACTCATTATATGGCTAAAAGGCTTCAGGTAATCATCCAGGATCCGGATTACCGGGAAATCCAACGAATCGCGCGCACGCGGCGGATGTCCATCGCCGAGTGGGTGCGTCAGGCTTTGGAGATTGCTCGACGGCACGAGCCCGTGCGCGACGCCGGGAAAAAGCTGGAAGTAATTCGGGCAGCGGTACGGCACGGCTTTCCGACCGCGGATATTGGCGAGATGTTGGACGAGATCGAGAGTGGATACGATAGCGGAACGCGCGAGTGATCTTCGTCGATTCCAATATTCCCATGTATCTGATTGGAGCGGCGCACCCACACAAAAGCGACGCCCAGCGCTTGGTCGAACGACTCGTTAGTGACCGCCAGCGGTTGGTGACTGATGCTGAAGTGCTGCAGGAAATCCTGCACCGCTACGTCGCTATCAATCGCCGGGATGCGATTCAGCCGGCTTTTGACGCGCTGCTGGGAATCGCCGACCAAGTCTTGTCGGTGGATTTCGACGCAACCAACCGAGCCAAGGAAATTGTGATGGGTCACCCCGAGATTTCGGCAAGGGATGCGCTGCATTTGGCGATCATGGAAGCGCACGGAATCGAACGGATCGCCAGCTTCGATCGAGGTTTTGACGGCTTTCCTGGAATCGTACGCCTTTCGTAGCGGCTGGCCACGCGCGAACTTCCCTACTCTACCTTTATATTCGGCAGATTTTGGAAAGCTTCGCGGAATTTATCTCTTAGGACTTTGCCGCCGGTGCCGGACATGGCGGCTTTGGCGGCGGCTTGGAGTTGACCCACGGTGGCAAGCGAGGCGCCGCAGGATTTGCAGGTGACCACCGAGGCGTTGGTGGCTTTTTCAGGGGCGGCGAAATCGCTGGCGCCACACGCGGCGCAGACGAGCATCTTTGGCGAATTCATCGGCGAGAGATCGCGGCTGGCCGCGAGAGACAGTGTTTAGAAAATTTTAGCGGGTGAGTCTGTAAGCCGGATTTTGTACGCTGCGCTTGCGCGCGTGCGTGACGATCATTCCTCTAGGCCTCGAATCGCTTCGAGGCTCCAGCAGCCTACCCGAGGGTCGCGGCAGCGGCTCTTGCGAGCTGCTGCGTGCGGGCTGGGCCAGCCCTCCCCTCCTATTTGGCCTTGCTCCACGCGGGGTTTGCCGTGCCCCGGATGTTGCCATCCGGGCGGTGGGCTCTTACCCCACCTTTTCACCCTTGCCAAATGATGCCGACCGAAACAGGCGGGCCCGTGGTTTCCCGCAGGCCTGCCGCCGAGGTCTGTGCGTCACCGGCGGTTTGATTTTCTGTGGCACTTTCCGTGGCCGCGCAATCGTTTTGCAACGAAGGCGCAACCCCCTGGCGTTACCAGGCGCGTTGCCCTTAACCCGGCAGCTTTCGAGGGCTGCCGGGAGTGGTCCGACGCTCTTGCGAGCTGAGGACCATGGGAGTCCGGACTTTCCTCCCGTCCACTTCCCTTGCGAGAAGCGAACCGGCGATCATCCGACTCACCCGCTGTTCGAAATTATAGCTGACTCGGACGATACCTACTATTGTGGAATTTCTAAGCGCCGCAACCTGGCAACCTCACGCCGCCAGGAAAGAGCAATCGCCGCAGGCCCATCCGATGTATAACGGCGGCCCGGTGGGCCGAGCTAAGACCAGTTCGTTCGGTTTCACCGTGACTCGAAACAGCGACGCAAATTTCTGGAAGGCATCGAACCACATTTTTTCTGCGGAAAACGAGTGGACGATCATCGCAGCTGCGTCAGTCTTGAAACGCCGTGCCTCAAGGACCGCAGATGCCGTGCGGTGAAGGAGCTGATAATGAACGTCTTCGGGAACGGCTTGCGTGATTCCGAGTACTTCGTAGAGGTACTTTAGGCGTTCACGCTTGCCGTCGGAAGCTTCGTGCAACCACTTGCCCATCGTTTCGCCGAATGGTTCTTTGACTTTTCCCTCGATCATGATCGCGACCGTTTTATCGCCCGCTCGCGCAAGTGCGAACACGTCATTCTGACTGTCGCCACGGGACGAACCGGGAAGCGCAACTTTATACTCCGGTATCGCGAGCAAAGGCTTCACCGGTCCGCCAATTACTCTAAGCATCGAGGCGATCTCAGCGGGAAGGCCGTCGGAGGATTGCCAGCTATGCGCGAGCGTCTTCGCCGAGAAACCGCTTCGCCACTGCTTTTCCGGGTCAGCCAGGAAACGCTTCCAATCATCAGCGATCGCGGTGGGAAGATAGATTTTAGACATCGATAAGAACTCCGACGGTTAATTTGACGGAGCCACTCTACCAGAACGCTCAAGCACTACGGCGCTTTTTGGTCCGGCGACGGGCAGCAAATCGATAGCTTATTTCGCGACGAGGAGCTTTTCGAATTCGGGTTCGGTTAGGATTTTGACTTTGAGGGCTTGGGCTTTGGCGAGTTTGGAGCCGGCGTCGGAGCCTACTACTACGTAGCTGGTCTTCTTGCTTACCGAGCCACCGATTTTGGCACCGTGGGCTACGGCCAGGGCTTGGGCCTCTTCGCGCGAGTGGTTGGTTAGAGTGCCGGTGAAGACGAAAGTCATTCCGGCGAAGCGCGTGTCGATCAGGGCTTTGCGCTGTTCCTTCATGTTGACGCCGACTTCGCGGAGATCGTTGATCAGTTTGCGGTTGGCGGATTCGGAAAAGAATTCGCGGACACCCTCGGCGACTTTGGGGCCTACTTCTCCGACTTCCATCAGTTCTTCGGCAGTGGCGTCGGCGATTTTTTGCATGTCGCCGAAGTGTCCGGCGAGGAGCTGTGCGGTGCGTTCGCCGACGAAAGGCATGCCGAGGGCGTAGACGAGGCGCGCGAGGCTGGTTTTTTTGCTGGCGGCGATTTCGTCGAGCAGATTCTGCGCGGATTTTTCGCCCATGCGGTCGAGGTTGCTGAGCGTTTCGAGATCGAGGCGGTAGAGATCGGCGTAATTTTTGACCAGGCCTTTTTCTAGAAGCTGGATGACGATTTTGTCGCCGAGGCCATCGATGTTCATGGCGTGGCGGGCAGCGAAATGGAGCAGCGATTCGCGGGTGCGCGCGGGACAGGAAACGTTGACGCAGCGATAGGCGGCTTCGCCTTCGGTGTGATGCACGGACATGCCGCAGACCGGACATTTGTCCGGCATCTCGAATTCTTTTTCTTCGGTGCCGTGCTTGACGACTTGCAGCACGTGCGGGATTACTTCACCGGCGCGTTCGACCAGCACGGTGTCGCCGGCGTGGATATTCAGGCGGCGGACTTCATCGAGATTGTGCAGCGTGGATTTGACCACGGTGACGCCGCCGATTTGCACCGGTTCGAAAATCGCAAACGGCGTGAGCACGCCGGTACGTCCGACGCTGATCATGATTTCGCGCAGCAGCGTGGTTTCCTGATGGGCTTGATATTTGTAGGCGATGGCCCAGCGCGGCGCTTTGGAGGTGTAGCCCAGTTCGTTCTGCAGGCCGACTTCGTCGACCTTGATGACGATGCCGTCGATGTCGAAGCCGAGCTTTTCGCGTTTGGTATCCCATTTGGTGATGTACTGCTCGACTTGCGGCAGGCCGTCGCGCAGCTCCCAGTCGTCGCTGACTTTGAAACGCATTTCGGTGAGCGCTTCGAGAACTTCGGAGTGGCGTTTTTTGGGGACGCGGCCGTTGACGAGCAGATAGTAAGCAAAAAAATCGAGGTGGCGCGATTTGGTGATGTTGGGATCGAGCACGCGCACCGAACCGGCGGCGGCGTTGCGCGGATTGGCGTAGCGCTTGGCGCCGATGGCGTCTTGCTGCTCGTTCATAGCGTCGAATGCCTTGCGGGTCATGATGGCTTCGCCGCGAACTTCGAAGTTCGCCGGGATTCCGGCTTTCTTGAGATGTTTTTCGTCGACCCAGAGTGGGACGGCGCGAATGGTGCGCACGTTGGGCGTGACGTCTTCGCCGGTGGTGCCATCTCCGCGGGTGACGGCGCGAACCAGCGCACCATTTTCGTAAACCAGGGACATGCTGAGGCCGTCGAACTTGTGTTCGGTGACGTATTCGATTTTTTCGCGGCCAGTCAGGTCGCGGACGCGGCGATCGAAATTGGCGAGTTCTTCGAAGGAGAAAGCGTTGTCGAGGCTGCCCATGGGCGTGAGGTGGGCGACGGTTTGAAAACCGGCGCGAGGGGCGCCGCCTACGCGCTGAGTGGGCGAATCAGACGTGATGAGTTTCGGATTTTCCTGTTCGAGCTGCTTGAGGCGGTTGGTGAGCTTGTCGAAGGAGGCGTCGGAAATGGCCGGCGAATCTTCGACATGATAGAGGTATTCGTGGTGGCGGATTTTTTCGCGGAGAGTCTGGATTTCCTGGGCGGCAGCGGAGTTTTTGCCCGCGCTGCGTGGCGCGGGCGGCTTTCCGGCTTTCACTGGCGGCTTTGTTTCCTGCTTTCCCTTCTTCGTTCCGCTTTTTGTCCCGTTTCTAGCCATGAACTCTCCGCGCCGATGCCGACGGTATAAGTGCAGCGGGTATTATACAATGCGCGTTCGCGGCGCGAGGTGGGGAGAGACTGTATGCGGGTGCTGCGCTCGTAAAGCTGCGATTCGACGGAGACGATGGCACACGGATTAAAAAACGCGCTATTGATTTACAACCCGACCAGCGGGGGCCGGCGGCACCGGCGATTTCAGGAAATCGAGCAGGCAGTGCGAATCCTGAAGGACGCGGGGATCACCGCGGAGTTGGCTCCGACTTCCGAAGCCGGGCACGCGCAGGAGATCGCGCGGCTGGCGGTGACGGCCCGGCGTGAAATGGTGATCGCCTGCGGCGGCGACGGGACGATCAACGAAATCATAAATGGCTTGGTGGGCAGCCAGGTGCCGATGGCGCTGCTGCCGGCCGGGACCGCAAATATTTTGGCGAAAGAACTCGAAATTCCCTGGGACATTCCGCGCGCGGCAAAATTAATTCCGGAAGGTGTAATCCGGCGGATCGCGCTGGGCGTGGCGGCTCCTTTGACCAGTAACGGAAATGGTTCGGGTGGAGCGACGGTGCCCGAAGGCCGCTATTTTCTGAGCGTGGGCGGCGCGGGGCCGGATGGCGCGATCGTGAACGGCGTCGATAGTGCGCTGAAGAAAAAAGTGGGCGTGGTGGCGTATTGGGTGGAAGGCCTGAAGCAGCTGGTCACCTATGATTTTCCGGAAATGCGCGTGCGGTCGAATGGGACGGACCATCTGGCGTCGATCATTGTGGTGGGGCGCACGGCGAATTACGGCGGACCGTTTAAAATTACGACTGGCGCGACGCTGTTCGAAGATTCGTTTGAGTTTTTGACCAACTCGACGCGGAGCCGGCTGCAATATCTGGCGTGTTTGCCGGCGCTGTGGCTGGGGAAAATTCGCGGGATGCAAGGCATCAAGATGTGGAAATCGACCGAGGTGATCTGCGAATCGGCCGGCGACCAAATGGTGTGGGCGCAGGTGGATGGCGAGCCGATTGGCCCGCTGCCACTGAAGTTCCGCATTGTGCCGGACGCGCTTTCGCTGGTGACGCCCGCGACGCTGCGGTTGAACCCGTCTTCAACCTAGTTTTTTCTGCTATAACTCTCTCTCGCTCATGGAATGCATCACGCATGCGCTGATGTCACTGGCGCTGGCCCGCGCCCTGCGAGGGCGTTTGCCGCGTTACGGGATGGCGATGATATTTGTCGCGGGCGTGGCGCCTGATTTGGATTACGCCGCGTATTATGGCGGGCCTGCTTCGTTTTTGAAATTCCATCGTGCGGTGCTGCATTCCTTGGTGGGCGTCTTCGTTTTGTGCGGCTGCCTCGCGGCTGTGTTTTATTTCTTGAGCCGCTGGAGAGCTGCGCGAAATTCCGAGGCGGATGGTGCGCGGGTTGGATTTTTCGCGGCCTTGGCGGTGTGCGTCGTTGGGGCGGGTGTGCATGTGCTGTTGGATGTGGCCAGCGGGATTGGCGTGCGGTTGCTGTGGCCGATGCGCGGTGGGTGGTACGCGTGGGATCTGCTGGCGAATTTCGATGTGTGGATTTTACTGCTGCTGGTGGTGGGGCTACTGCTGCCGCATCTGACGCGGCTGGTGAACGACGAGATTGGCGAGCGCAGTCTGAGCGCTCCAGGAAAGACGGCGGCGACGGTTACGTTGATTCTGATCGTGCTGTATGTGGGGGGACGTGGGTTTCTGCATTGGCGCGTGGTCGATCTGCTGCTTTCGCGCGATTACCAAGGTGAGGCGCCGCAGAAGGCCGGGGCGTATCCGTCGTCGACGGATCCGCT
>DASWVE010000165.1:0-21594 GCA_036401315.1 Candidatus Acidiferrales bacterium | reverse complement strand
GATCATGATTTCAGTGATCGAAGGTGCCTCGCAGGGCATTGAACGAGGCATGACCGTTCCGCTGGTAACCATTGGCCGGCTGCGCGGCGGCGCAGATTTCGAGATTGATGACGGCAAAGTTTCCCGCCTGCATTGCGCCATTGAAGTCACCACCGATTCCGTGCTCTTGCGCGATTTACGCTCCACCAATGGAACGTTTCTGGGCGAGCGTCGCATCCAGTCGGTGAAGCTGGAGCAATCCGCCGAATTTCGCGTGGGTGAGACCAAAATTCGCGTGGCGATCCTTCCGCGCGAAGCGGATGCGCATCACCAGTACGAACCAGCCAGCATCCGGAAATTTGCCCATACGTAGTTTCCGTCCCTGCGGTACTCTGAATCCCTAAATCTAAAGCCGGGCCGTCGCTGCGCGGCGATGTTCGCCCGGTGGTCAAAATCTCTGGGGGAGAGTGTGGTCAGTGAAAAGCGCGACCCGAAATGGGGCATGGATCGGCCGATTGCCCGGCGTGATTTTCTCAACGGATTTGGAATCGCGGTTGGAGGCTCGCTCGCTCTGGGCGGCACCAACTGGTTTGAAGCTTTAGGTCTCCCGCACTCTCCCTTTTCAGCAGCAGCCAACAAAGACTATTACCCTCCAGCCCTTACGGGCCTGCGCGGCACCACCGACGCGGTGATGGAAGTGGGCCACGCGCTGCGCGACGGCAACCCCTGGGGCGCGCCCACTCCGGATGCGGAAACCTACGATCTGATCGTAGTCGGCGGCGGGCTCAGCGGGCTCTCCGCAGCGTATTTTTACCGTAAGGCGGCCGGGCCCGACGCGAAAATCCTCATCCTGGAAAATCACGATGATTTCGGCGGCCACGCGCGGCGCAACGAATTTCATACCGACCAGCGCATGTTGCTGGGGTATGGCGGCACCCAGTCGATCGCCGGGCCGAACCTTTACAGCGCGCAGGCCAAAGGACTGTTTCAAGAACTAGGAATCTCGGTGCAGAAGTTCGACAAGTATTTCGATCAGGATTTCGCCCAGACGCATGGGTTGCAACGCGGCGTCTTCTTCGATCAGAAAACATTCGGCGTCGATAAACTCGTCGTCGGTTCGGGGAGGCCGAAGCAAGAGCTGGAGGAGGAGGGCGGAAAATCCGATCGCGCTGAATTTTTGGAGCAAACGCCGCTGTCGAAGGAGGTGAAGGCCGATCTGAAACGCCTTTTTGCCGACAAGCAGGATTATCTGCCGGGCATGTCCGCATGGGATCGGAAAGTTCTCCTAGCGAAGACCAGTTACAAAGATTTTCTGCTGAAATACGCGAAAATCACGCCGGATGCGATTCCTTTTCTGCAGTCCGAAACGTATGGCCTTTATGGCGTCGGCATTGAGGCGGTGCCGGCGGGAGACATGGCCGGGCTCGGCTATCCGGGTTTCGGCGGCATGGACTTGTCCGGGCCTCCCGGTCCGGGATTGGGAGTGGAAATCACCAAATTCGGAGACGACGAACCCTACATTTATCATTTTCCGGACGGCAACGCTTCGATTGCGCGATTGTTGGTGCGTTCGCTGATTCCGGCGTCGGCGCCGGGCAGCACGATGGAAGATATCGTCACCGCGAAACTGAATTACGCGACGCTCGATGATGGTTCTTCGCCGGTTCGCATTCGTTTGAACAGCACCGCGATTCTGGCCCGCAATATGGGAGATCCGGGTTCATCCAAAGAGGTGGAGGTAACCTACGTCCGCGACGGCAAGCCGCGTGCGGTCCGCGGGTCGACATGCATTTTGGCCTGTTGGAATATGGTGATTCCTTACATGTGCCCGGAATTGCCGGATGCGCAGAAGGAAGCGCTGGCTTATGGAGTCAAGGTTCCGCTGGTCTACACCAACGTGCAAATTGCCAATTGGCAATCGTTCAAAAAGCTGGGCATCAGCGGAGCGCGTTGCCCCGGCAGTTATTTTGATACGGTGACGCTCGATTATCCGGTCAGTATGGGTTCCTACAAATTTCCCAGCAATCCCAGCGAACCCTGTCTGCTGCATCTGGAGCATGTGCCGTGCAAGGCGGGTCTGGCGGCGCGCGACCAGCAGCGAGCTGGGCGAATGGAGCTGTACACCACTCCTTTTGCCACCTATGAGCGGCACATACGCGAACAGTTGGCCGCGATTCTTTCGCCGGGAGGTTTCGATCCTGCGCGCGATATTCAAGCGATTACCGTGAACCGTTGGCCGCATGGCTACGCCTACGAATACAATTCGCTATACGATCCGGATTGGCCGGAAGACCAGCAGCCTTGCGTCATTGGGCGGCAGCCATCGGGCCGCATTTCGATTGCGAATTCCGACGCGGAAGCCTTTGCGTATACGAATGCCGCGATCGATCAGGCGTATCGGGCGGTGAAGGAAGTGGCGCGCTTCCGCGCCGTGCCAGCGACTTAAACCGGTCTTCTTTCGAGGCTTTCCGCTTGGACATTAACCATCTTCCGTGGAATGCTACGGCTTGTGCCGGAGCGCCGGCACACCCATGAAACTCCTCGATCCTCTTTTTACGACTGATCGCACGCGCCAAATCTTTTCCGATGCGAGCCCATTGCAGCGCATGCTCGATTTCGAAGCGGCTTTGGCGCGCGCGCTGGAAGAGGCTGGCGTGGCGCCGAAGGGTTCGGCAGATTCGGTCGCATCTCAATGCCGCGCCGAGCTATATGCCCTGGATAGGATTGCGACCGCTGCGGCCCAGGCTGGAAATCTGGCGATCCCGTTGGTGAAGGAACTCACCTCTCTGGTGGCCAAATCGGACGAAGCTGCTGCTGGGTTCGTGCACCTGGGCGCGACCAGTCAGGATGTGATTGATACCGGCCTGGTCTTGCAGTTGCGTGACGCTCTAGATGATACGGAATCGTCGCTTCGGCAGCTGTCGAGTCTATTGGAAGCGCTGGCTACCGAACACAAAGGAACTCTGCTTGCCGGGCGCACTTGGCTGCAACAGGCTGCGCCTATCACTTTGGGTTTGAAATTTGCAGGATGGCTCGACGCGATCGAGCGCCATCGGGAACGGTTGGCGCAAACGCGAGCACGGGTCGAAGTTCTGCAATTTGGCGGTGCAGTGGGAACGCTTGCCGCACTGGGTGCCGATGGATCGCGGGTGGCCGAAGCGCTGGCTCGCGAATTGAAATTGGCGCTGCCTGAAATCTCGTGGCACGGACAGCGTGATCGTTTCGCCGAGCTGGCTACGACCTACGGTTTGCTGGCCGGCACGCTAGGAAAAATTGCCCGCGATATTTCGCTGATGGCGCAGACGGAAATCGCCGAGTTATCCGAGCCTTCGGCGGCCGGACGCGGCGGGTCGTCTACTCTGCCCCAGAAGCGAAATCCCGTCGGCTGCAGTGTCGTCTTATCCGCTGCTATCCGTGTGCCGGCGCTGGTTTCGACCATGCTCAGCGCGATGGTGCAGGAACACGAGCGCGGGCTTGGCGGCTGGCAGGCGGAGTGGGAGACGCTTCCCGAGATTTGCATGCTGACCGGCGGGGCCCTCGCGCATTTGACTCAGGTTATTTCTGGACTTGAAGTTGACGAAGAGGCGATGGCCCGGAATCTGGGTGCCACGAAGGGATTGTCGATGGCCGAGGCAGTTTCGACGGCTTTGGCCAAGAAAATCGGAAAACTGCGTGCCCATCAAATTGTCGAGCAGGCGGCCCACACTTCCATGGACTCGGCAAAATCGTTTCGCGATGTGCTGGCCGCGGACGGAGAAATCTCAAGGCACCTGTCCATGGCCGACATAGACCGCCTGCTGGATCCCGGTCAATACATCGGCGAAGCGGCTACTTTGATTGACCGGGTCGTATCCGCGAGCAAGAAACCAACGCGCTAGAAGGATAGAAAGGAATCCAGAAATGCCGCAGATAAAGGTCAACGGAGCGTCGCTGCGATACGAGTGGGAGGGGCCAGCGGATGCGCCGGTCATCATGTTGTGCAATTCGCTGGGCACGAACCTGGCCATGTGGGATCCACAGATCGCCACGCTCGCCAAGGAATTTCGGGTTTTGCGATACGATTCGCGCGGGCACGGGCAATCCGAAGCGACGCCGGGGCCGTACACCATCAAGGGTCTGGGCCAGGACGCACTTGGCCTGCTCGACGCTCTGCAGATTCGCCGGGTGTTGTTCTGTGGTCTCTCCCTGGGCGGCGTGATCGCGCAATGGCTGGGCGTCAATGCACGCGACCGCCTCAACGCAATTATTATCAGCAACTCCGCCGCGAAAATCGGCAACGACGATTTTTGGAATAAGAGAATCGAGAAATTGCGCGAGGGCGGGATTGCTCCGGTCGCTGCGGCTCAGGTTCTGCGCTGGTTCACGGAAAAATACGTGGCTGCTAACTCACAGGTGATTGCCAGAATGAAAGAAATGTTTGTGGCGACGCCGCTGGACGGCTACATTGCCACCTGCGCGGCGCTACGTGATAGCGACCTTCGCGGGTCCATCAATTATATTCAAACTCCCACGCTGGTGCTTGCAGGCGCGCACGACGTGGTGACGCCGCCCGCCGACGGGAAATTCATGGCCGTGGGCATCCCCGGCGCGCAATATGCCGAGTTGAACGCCTCGCACCTTTCGAACATCGAGGATGCCGCAGAATTCACAGCCGTGGTCGTGCGGTTCTTTTCGCATCAGGAGATTCGCTAATGGACGATGGCGAGCGACACGCGCAAGGAATGAAGGTTCGTCGCGAAGTTCTCGGCGTGGCCCACGTGGAGAAGGCTGAGGCGGCGAAGACGCCCTTCACGGAGCCTTTTCAGGACTTGATCACGCGCTACGCGTGGGGCGAAATCTGGTCGCGTCCGGGCTTGCCCCGGCCGACGCGCAGCCTGATCACTTTGGCGCTGATGGTCGCGCTGAATCGCGGCGACGAATTTCGCATGCACGTGCGCGCGGCGCTGAATAACCAAATCTCGCGCGATGAGATTCAGGAGACTTTGCTGCAGTGCGCGATTTATTGCGGAGTCCCGGCGGCCAATGCGGCCTTCCACATCGCGCAGGAAGTTTTTGCGGAAATTGACGCCAAACGGTGAAACTGTAAAATTAAGAACGGCCTAACCTCGCAACAGAGCGGTCCTGAGTTCGTCTTTATTTTCCGGAGGATTGAGCGATGGCGATCGAAAAAGTAGGTGTGGTGGGTTGCGGTCTGATGGGTTCGGGAATCGCTCAGATTGCCGCGCACGCCGGATGTCAGGTGACGGTGCGCGAAGTGAACGCAGCGGTGCTGGAAAAGGGCCTGGCGTCGATCGACAAGAATCTGCAGCGCCTGGTCGATAAGGGGACGCTCACCGTGGCCGATCGCGACCAGGTACGCGGCCGATTGCGTGGCACCACGAATCTTGAAGATATGAAGGATTGCGGCCTGATTATCGAGGCCATCATCGAGCAGTTGCCCGCGAAGCGCGAACTCTGGAATGCGCTGGATAAGATCTGCGCTAAAGAAACCATCTTTGCCAGTAACACTTCGTCTCTTTCCATCACGGAAATGGCGACCTTTACGCAGCGCCCGGATCGTTTTCTCGGGCTTCACTTTTTCAATCCTGTTCCGGTGATGAAGCTGGTCGAAGTGATTCGCACGATCGCCACGGATAAGCAGGTCGAAGAAGCCGCCGTCGCGTTCGCGCTGCGCGTGGGCAAAACACCGGTACGCACCACCGACCGCACCGGTTTCATCGTTAACCGCTTGCTGGTGCCGTTTCTATTGGACTCCATCCGCGCCCTCGAAGAGGGCGTCGGTTCGATCGAAGACATCGACAATTCGATGAAGCTCGGCTGCGGGCACCCAATGGGCCCTTTGACCCTTCTCGATTTCGTCGGCAACGACACGACCTATTACATCGCCAACATCATGTTCGATGAATTCAAGGAAAAACGCTTCGCTCCTCCGCCGCTGCTGAAACGGATGGTTTTGATGGGCTGGAACGGGCGCAAAGCGGGCAAAGGTTTTTACGATTACACCGACCCCGCAAAACCGAAGCCGATCAGTTTGACCTAAACATGTTTTTCCCTAAGCGCACAGAAAGCCAATAAAACAGGCCCTTTTGTGGGTTCGTTCGCCGGACTTTGGTACTAGCGAATTGAGAACCCCGGCCCATGGCCGAAAATCCATCCCCCGGGATACCTTTCATTCAGCGCGAAACAGATTACGGTCTGGTTTTGATGTCCGCCGAATGAGGCAGCTTTTGGGGGAACGAATGAAGTCTGAGGGAACGCGAAATTTTCTCCGTCTAGGGCTCCTCGTCGCCGCAGCGACGATTATCAGCCAACCAGTCTTAGCGCAGCAGCCAGTTTTCCTGCATCTCCAAGCCAGTGAAAATGGCTCGGACCCACTCGCTTTCATGCGTCCCCAGTATTATCGCCACGCATCCGCCGTCTCCAACCTTTCGAATCCTCCGACCTCGGCATTCACTCCATCGCAAATCCGCCATGCCTACGGTTTCGATAAAGTCGCCAATCAAGGTGTGGGTCAGACCATCGGGATTGTGGATGCCTACGACGACGTGAATGCCGAAGCCGACTTGAGCGTATTCAGCAAAAGGTTTGGACTGCCCGCCTGCACCGCCGCGAATGGCTGCTTCTTGAAGACGTACCAAACCAGCAAGAAACCGGCCGCGAACGCAAACTGGGCGGTGGAAGTTTCGCTCGACATTCAATGGGCGCACGCAATCGCGCCGCAGGCGAAAATCGTTTTGGTCGAAGCCTCGAGCAATAATCTAAGCGACCTGTTGGCCAGCGTGGACGTTGCGGTCAAGCACGGCGCATCTGCGGTCTCGATGAGTTGGACTTCAGGAGAAATTTCCGGCGAACGCAATCTGGACAATCACTTCGTAACCAGTGGAGTCACTTTCGTCGCCGCGTCGGGCGATACCGGTTCTGGTGTGGCGTATCCTGCAGCGTCGCCAGATGTGGTCGCGGTCGGTGGCACCTCGCTGACACTCAATGTGAGCGGTGCCTACTCGTCAGAAACGGCGTGGAGCGGAAGCGGCGGCGGCCAAAGCGTCTACGAATACGAACCGCTGATGCAGGCCCAGTTTCCGATCCCCGACGATGCACGCGGCATGCGCGGAACACCGGATGTGTCTTACAACGCGAATCCGGGCACGGGATACGCGATTTACGATTCGACGGGGATCAGCGGCGCAAGCGGCTGGTTCCAGGTGGGTGGTACGAGTGCTGCGGCACCTCAATGGGCCGCGCTCGTCGCCATCGCGAATTCGATCCGCGTGACGCAGAGAAAAGCAAACCTGACCAGCGCGAATGGAGCGTTGTATTCGTCCGCCAAGGGCCGCCTGACCAATAATTTCAATGCGGTGGTCTCCGGTACCAATGGCTCCTGCGGGCAGATCTGCGACGCGACCGTGGGATTCGACTACGTGACCGGGCTCGGCACTCCCCAAGCTGCCGGCTTGATTCAGGCCCTGGTGGCCAGGCCATAATCCGCCGTTTAAGCAGGCTGGCCGAAGCGAATTGTTGAGGTATTAGGAACCCCGCTCCAAGCCCTCTCCGCTGAATTCCCATCGCTGGTGTATAGTTTTTTTGAGGCGTTATTCGGAAAGCCGGCCGTCATCCGGATCTTTCGACTTGTTCGCCGGCTGATCTCCAATGAAAAAACAACTGCAAGTCATGAAATTCGGGGGTACATCTGTAGGCGATGCGTCCTGCATCGCGCGCGTATGCAAAATTGTGCAAGATGCCTCGCGCGAGTACTCCTTGCTGGTGGTGGTCTCGGCGATGAGCGGCGTAACCAATCGCCTGATCGAAGCTGCGACGCGTGCCGAAGCCGGCGAGCGTGAAAACGCGGCGTTGCTGATCGATAGCCTGCGCAAACAACACGAAGTCGCGCTGCAAGCTCTGGTTCGCAACGCCGAAACGAAGAAGCGCCTAAGCGCACGCATTGATGCGCTGCTAAACGAAGCCACCCGGCTGTGCGACGGCACCGCCTTAATCCGCGAATTGACGCCGCGTACGCTCGATACGGTTTCGAGCCTGGGCGAGCGCCTTTCCGCTCCGTTGGTCGCCGCCGCCCTGGAAGAAAGCGGCGTCGCGACGGAAGCGGTCGAAGCCACCGAGCTGATTGTTACGGACGGTTACCACGGGGCAGCCGACCCGGCCATCGAACGCACCCGCGAAAAATGCGAAGCCCGATTGCGGCCGCTGCTGAAAAAAGAAATCGTTCCAGTCGTCACCGGTTTTATCGGCGCGACCCCGGAAGGCGTGCTGACTACGTTGGGCCGCGGCGGATCCGATTATTCCGCGACCATTCTGGGCGCGGCAATCTTAGCGGACGAAATCATTATCTGGACCGACGTGAACGGCGTTTTGAGCGCGGATCCGCGTCTGGTGCCCGAAGCTCGCACCATTCCCGAGATTTCCTATCGCGAAGCCGCCGAACTGGCCTACTTCGGCGCCAAAGTTCTACACCCAAAAACTCTGCGCGCGGTCATCGCTGCCGAAATTCCGGTCTGGATTCGAAATACGTTCGAGCCCAAAAATCCCGGGACCAAAATTACGCTCCAGGGAAGCAGTTTTATGGTGGGGGTGAAGGCCCTCACCGCGATCAAAGACGTATCGTTGATCGCCGTGGGCGGGCCGGGAATCGTGGGATTACCGGACGTCGTCGGCCGCACATTTTCGACGACGGCCAGCGTTCGCGCGAACGTGCTGCTGATTTCGCAGTCGTCTTCGCAGAATGACATCTGCTTTATCGTGGCTTCGACCGACGCGAAGCGCACGGTCGAGGCGCTGCGCCAGCAATTCGCGCAAGATTTGGCGCATCATAAGGTCGAACACATCACGCTCGACCCGAACATCGCAATCGTGGCCGTGGTTGGCGAGAACATGCGCGGCACCGTGGGTGTGGCGGGTCGAACCTTCAGCGCGCTCGGCCGCGAAGAAGTGAACATCATCGCTATTGCGCAGGGCTCGTCGGAGTCCAACATTTCATTTGTGGTCGCGAGCCAGCACATGAGCAAAGCGCTCACCGCGCTTCACCGCGAATTTTCTCTCGACCTGCGCGGCGCGGCCGAATCCGCTCCGGCGTCAAAATGAGCGCCCCGCACAAACCAGCCGAACGTCCAAAAGCGCAAGCCGCAATTCAGAAATGCATTTCGCCGGATTGCGGAGCCGAATTCGGGCTGCGCGAGCAAATTTACGTTTGCCGAAAGTGTGGCGGCCCGCTCGAAATCGATTGCGGCCTGGAAGCGATCGCAAATCCGCAAACCCTAGTCAACCAATGGGAAACTCGCGCGACGACGCGCGAGGATCGCGACCGCAGCGGAGTGTGGCGCTTCCGCGAAGCCCTTCCGTTCGATGAGAGCGCGCCAATCGTCACCCTCTTCGAAGGCAACACGCCGCTTTACGACGCGCCCAAGTGTGCCAGGTACGCGGGCCTGGGGTCCCTGACGCTGAAGCATCAGGGCTGCAATCCCACCGGATCTTTTAAAGACACTGGCATGACGACAGCCGTGACCCAGGCCTCCATTCTTGGCGCGCGTGCCGTGGTCTGCGCCAGCACGGGCAATACCGCCGCGAGCCTCGCGGCTTACGCCGCGCGAGCGAATCTCCGTTGCGTAGTGCTGCTGCCGGAAGGTCAGGTGAGCCCCGCGAAATTGGCGCAGAGCATGGATTACGGCGCCACCATTTTTGAGGTTGCAGGAAATTTTGATGATTGCATGCGGCTGACCCAGGACCTCGCTGACGTTTCGTGGATCTACATCGCCAACTCCATCAATCCCTTTCGGATCGAAGGCCAGAAAACCGTCGCATACGAGTTGATGATGCAGCTCAACTGGAAAGTGCCCGATCACGTGGTGGTTCCGGGCGGAAACATGGGAAATAGTTCGGCGCTCGGAAAAGGTTTCGAGGAAATGAAGCGGATGGGATTGATCGCACGCGTGCCGAAACTCAGCATCGTGCAGGCGGAAGGTGCGGCGCCGCTGGCGCATCTTTTTTCTAAGATGGCGGGTGCGCCCGTAGAAAAGTTTTCGGCCTCGTTAGAAATCGAAACAATCGCGGGGCCGCGGACTTTGGCGACTGCCATCAGAATTGGCGCTCCGGTTTCATGGAAGAAGGCTCTGCGCGCAGTCGTACAGTCGGGTGGAAACGTCATCTCGGTCAGCGAAACGGAACTTGCGGACGCCAAGGCCACAGTCGGACTCGAAGGCATCGGTTGTGAGCCGGCTTCAGCCGCAACCGTAGCCGGAATCAAGAAGCTGGTGGCCGCCGGCACAATTGAAAGCAGCGAAACGGTCGTTGCGGTTCTGACCGGGCACGTGCTGAAAGATCCGGACTACGTGAGCCGCTATCATCGCAGTACCTTGACGCTCGATGGCGGCGAAACAATTGCCGGCTCCTTCACCAATGTGCCGGTTCGCGTGGCCGCCGCGAAAGACGCCATCGTGAAAATCCTGCAACGCGACTAGAAGATTATGACGCCCGCAAATCGCAGGTCATTCGAAGTCAGTGTTCCGGCCTCGACCGCGAATCTCGGCCCGGGATTCGATTGTCTTGGGCTGGCGCTCGATCTCCATCTTGCCGCCCGAGCGACCGTGCTTGACTCGACCGCGACCGGCAGTTCCGCGCGGACGCGCGGAGTTTCGGGTAGTTCGGACCTTCCTTCCAGCCCACAGGAGAACCTGATCTTGCGCGCCATGGCGCATGCCGCGAAACGCGAAGGCCTGACTCTGCCGCCAGTGCGCCTCGCCGTTAAAAATAACATTCCGATCGCCGGCGGACTCGGCAGTAGCGCTGCGGCGATTGTCGCGGGAATCGCGCTCGGTTATGCCGTCGGTGGGAAAAAGCTAACCGACGATCTCGCGCTGCGCTGTGCCGCCGAACTGGAGAACCATGTCGATAACACCGGCGCGGCGTTGCTCGGTGAGTTGGTCGTCTCCTTGGTCCGTGCGGATGGCAGCGTGGTCGCGCTACGCAAAAAATGGCCGGCGGAGATTCGAATCGTAGCGGTCACTCCCGAGGTCTCGCTACAGACCAATGCTTCGCGCGCCGCTCTGCCGAAGGCGGTTCCGCATGCTGACGCGGTCTTCAACGTACAGCGATCCGCGTTATTCGTCGCGGCTTTGGACGCCGGACGCTACGATCTGCTGGCCGATGCGATGCAGGACCGTCTGCATCAGCCCTATCGCCAGAGTCTGATTCCCGGCCTCGCCGACATTCTTACGGCGCCATTGCGTCCGGGAATGTTAGCAATTGCGCTCAGCGGTTCCGGCCCCACGGTAATCGCGCTCGCCACCAAAAACTTCAACGAAATCGGCGCGGAGATTTCCAGCCGATTCAAACAGAAAGGATCGAACTCGACGGTTCGCACCCTCGATGTTGCTTCCCACGGAATGCGGCTGACGGAAAGGTTCAAAGCAGAAGAGTAGCAAGCCGCCCGACGATCTACCGCAGTTTGCTCCGCAGCAGAACGCCAGCGAACCCCGCAGCGATCATCAACAAGGCCGATGGTTCGGGAGCCGGAACGGGCGGTGGACCGGAAGGCGTGGTCGGCGGGCCAGCTGGCGGCCCCGATGGTGGTGGTGTAGTCGGCGGACCGGGCGGAGGCGTCGCCGGAATTCCCGGGCCTGAAGGGCCGCCAAGACCTACCGGAATATACGGCGGCAGCGGCAGAAAAATCCCGACCGGAGGAGCGGGCGGAATTGGCGGAGGAGTCGCAATTTGAGTTGCGGGTACGGGCGCGACGGGGAGTTCTGCCGGCGCGGCAATCGTCGCTAACAGCGGTTCACCTGCCGGAGCTTCCATCGCCTCGGGCGCCGGCTCGATTTTGGAAACAGGCGCGACCGGAATCGCCGAAAGGCGATTTCCGCAGCGGGTTCTCGCTAAATTGGTTCCGTCGGTGAGAACCGTTTCGCCGGCGTCAATCGTCAACGCCTTCCTGGTCCAGAAAATATTATTCCCGACGCGGTAGGAAACGTAAAAAGCCTGGGACGTCTTCAGACGTTCGACTCGAGCGTTGGCCAGCACGAAATCTGCGTAGTGCGCGCGAACGGTCGCATCGTTGGCCACGGCGTTACGCAGTTCGCCCTCGCTGGTGGCTCCGCCGGGAATGACGGAGTACGGATAAAAATTCTGCCGGGGTGATGAATTGTCTTCGACGGGCTCGAAGCGAATCTGCGGAGGGTCGATAACGAAACCGGAACCTTGCGACGAGGAGAACGCGGGGGTTTGAATATCGGCGGGCGAAAGCAGGCAGGACACCACTATCGCCTCGATCACTAGAATCGTGATGGCTCCCAGCCGACCCCGGTCCAATGCCGCAGCTAACCTAGCCCGGAACTTCCGAAACTTCCCCATTGCCCCTTTTTTGCACTGGCAAACCCCTTTGCCAGTCCTACCCCGATGGAGCTATCGCACGGGGTGTGCCAAAAAGGAGCATCCAGCCACTCTCTGCTTCAAACCGAGCCAAACGCCTCGGAAGTCCATGAAATAAATACAATTCGATGAGGGTGGAGGCTTGTTCGAGAATCCGGAACGCCTGACTCGGGCGGTCCTGCACGGGAAGTAGTTTTCCAGGAAGTGGTACCTTCGTTCTAGGACGGATATTAAAGCGCCGGGCCCACAACCGTACTCATACTGGCTTTGAGCACGGGGTAGCGGAGACCTACGTACAGCCGCTTGCTCAAACGCGGGCCGCGTTTCCTGATGCGCTATTTCCGTTTCCCGCGGCAGCTTTGCTGGTCTTCCACATCGCGAAACCGAGGCCGACGAACGGCCCAAGCAGTACGACCAGAAATGCGATCAGAAACAACACAAGAAAAGATAGAACGATTACGATTGCTGGCATCGAACGTTCCTTTGCTACGCAGTTGCGGACTCCGGTGAAGTCCGAAGCCCTGGGGCCGATTAGAAGTCGTACTTCCTACCGAATTAAACCCTTCAAGCCAACGAAAGTTGCGGCCTGTTTCAGGCCGAACCACTCTGCTCCAAGCATCAGACGCTACGGAACGCCCAAGGGTTTCGGTATATTTTTGCTGGAACCTGCTAGAATCGCGCCCAGCGGGCCGCGCAGCGCGTCGGGGCACGATACTTCCCATCCAAATTTTAGTTGAATCCGCAAACCCGCCGCAGCCGTCTATTCTATGAACTGAAGTTCTGCTTACGATACCCTTACGAACGCACCACACTCCTCGTCGGATGTGCGAATTTCGTGGGCGAAGTAACTCCGGGAGCTTTTATCGATGTGGATTGTAAGACTGGCGCTCAATCGGCCTTATACCTTCGTGGTCATGTCGATCCTGCTGCTGATCCTGGGCCCGGTCTCGATTCTGCGCACTCCCACCGACATTTTCCCCAACATCGATATTCCGGTGATCAGCGTCATCTGGAATTACACCGGTCTCGCTCCCGATGAAATGTCTAACCGCATTATTTTCCAGTACGAACGCGTTCTGACCACCACCGTAAACGACATCGAGCACACCGAATCACAATCCCTGAACGGCATCGGGATCGTAAAGATTTTCTTTCACCCCGGCGTCCAGATTGGAAACGCCGTGGCGCAGGTCACTGCCGTTTCGCAGACCCTGCTGCGCACCCTGCCACCCGGCACTACGCCACCACTCGTTATTCAGTACAACGCGTCCAGCGTTCCAATTTTGCAGTTGGCGCTCTCGGGGCAGGGGCTTTCCGAGCAGCAATTGGGCGACATTGGATTGAACTTCGTCCGCACTGGACTGGTTAGCGTTCCCGGCGCGGCGATTCCGTATCCCTACGGCGGCAAGCAGCGCCAGGTGCAGGTCGACCTGGACACCAATGCGCTGCAGGCCAAGGGACTTTCGCCGCTGGATGTGGTGAACGCCATCGGCGTCCAAAACCTTATTCTGCCGGCCGGAACCGCCAAGATCGGCAACTACGAATACGAAGTGGATATGAACGGCGCTCCGGCCACCGTCGCTGAGCTCAATGACTTGCCGATCAAGAATGTCGGCACCAGCACGATTTACATTCACGACGTGGCCAACGTGCGCGACGGTTTTCCGCCGCAAACCAACATTGTGCGGGTGAATGGCCAGCGCGCCTCTTTGATGACGATTCTCAAAGCAGGCGACGTTTCGACCTTGGACATTATTTCCTCGGTGAAAGGCTTGCTGCCGACGATCAAGGCGGGCTTGCCGCCCGCGTTACAAATAGATCCGTTATCGGATCAATCGATCTTCGTGAAGGCTTCGATCACCGGAGTCATTCGTGAAGGCTTGATTGCCGCTTGCTTGACCGGCTTCATGATTCTCGTTTTCCTCGGAAGCTGGCGCAGCACGTTGATCATCGCGGTTTCCATTCCACTTTCGATTCTGACCTCGATCATCGTGATGAGCGCGCTGGGCGAGACCATCAACATCATGACGCTAGGCGGCCTGGCGCTGGCCGTCGGCATTCTGGTCGACGACGCGACCGTCGAAATCGAGAACATCAACCGCAATATCGATCAAGGTAAAGAAATCGTCCAGGCCATTCTGGACGGCGCCTCACAGATCGCGGTCCCCGCGCTGGTTTCCACGCTTTCAATTTGTATCGTGTTCGTGCCGATGTTTTTCCTGAGCGGCGTGGCGCGCTACTTGTTCGTTCCGTTGGCGGAAGCGGTTTCGTTCGCCATGCTCGCCTCTTACCTGTTGTCGCGAACCATTGTGCCCACCATGGCCCGTTATCTGCTGAAAGATAAGGCTATGGAAGAAGAGCAGGACGCGGAGAAGAAACCGCACATCTTCGCCCGCATGCAGCAGAAATTCGAGCATGGATTCGAAAAGCTGCGAGACCGTTATCACGGAGTTCTGGAAGTCTGCATTCGCCACAATCGACTCTTCGCGATTTGCTTCCTGACGGTATGCGTTTTGTCTTTCGCACTGTTGCCCTTGCTCGGGCAGGATTTTTTCCCAGCGGTCGACACCGGCGAATTCAAATTGCACATGCGTGCTCCAACCGGCACGCGAATCGAGGAGACCGCGGCGCTTTGCGATCACGTGGAAGACGCGATTCGTCAGGAGATTCCGCAGAAAGAGGTGCGCTCGATCATCGATAATATTGGCCTGCCCTATAGCGGTATCAACCTCTCGTACAGCAACTCTGCCCCGGTGGGTCCTGGCGACGCCGATATCCTGGTGGCCCTGACCAAAGACCATCGCCCCACGGCTGAATATCAGCACGACCTGCGCTTGAAACTGAACCGAGAATTTCCGGGCGTGACTTTCTATTTTCTGCCCGCGGACATTGTCAGCCAGATTTTGAATTTCGGGTTGCCCGCGCCGATCGATGTGCAGGTGGTGGGACGAGACCTACAGGGAAATCGCGAATTCGCGAATAATCTTCTGAATAAGCTGAAATTTGTTCCGGGTATCGTCGATTTGCGCATCCAGCAGACGTTCGATCAGCCCAAATTTCACATCGATGTGGACCGCACCAAAGCGCAGCAGATCGGATTTACGGCGCGCGACGTTGCGCAGAACGTGCTCATCTCTTTGAGCGGCAGCTTCCAAACCGCGCCGACCTACTGGCTCGATACCAAGACCGGCGTCAGCTACAACATCGCCGCGCAGACGCCGCAGTACCGGGTCGATTCGCTGCAGGACTTGGAGAATATTCCCGTCACGGGTTCGGGCACCAAGCAGAACGCGATTATGGCCAGCGTCGCCACCGTCAGCCGCGGCTCGGAAGCGGCGGTGGTTTCCCACTACGACATCAAGCCGGTCATCGACATTTTCGGCGCGGTGCAAGGGCGCGATTTGGGTAGTCTGGCGCGAGAAATTACGCCGATTGTGAACGACAGCAAAAAGGCTCTTCCGCGAGGCTCGCAACTCATCATTCGCGGGCAGATTCTCACCATGAATTCTTCGTTTTCGGGCCTGCTGTGGGGCCTGGCCTTCTCGATCGTGCTGGTTTATTTGCTAATCGTAGTTAATTTTCAATCCTGGCTGGACCCGTTCATCATCTTGATGGCGTTGCCCGGCGCATTGGCCGGTATCGTCTGGTTCTTGTTTATTACCCACACCACGGTCAGCGTACCGGCGCTAACCGGCGCGATCATGTGCATGGGCGTGGCCACGGCCAATAGCATTCTGGTCGTTAGCTTCTCGAAAGAGCGGCTTGAAGAAGGGAAGACGGCGGTAGAAGCGGCGCTCGAATCCGGTTTCACCCGTTTTCGTCCGGTATTGATGACGGCGCTGGCCATGATCATCGGCATGTTGCCGATGGCCACCGGTTTTGGCGAAGGCGGCGAACAAAACGCGCCGCTGGGCCGCGCGGTTATCGGCGGGTTGAGCTTTGCGACCTTCGCGACGTTGTTTTTTGTACCGGTAGTGTTCAGCCTGATCCATGGCGCGCGGGAAAAGAACAAAGCCGCCGAGGCGAATTAGAGCGATTTATGAATGATTCCAAAAATTTAAAGTCGAGACGTATGAGGTTGCAATGACTGAATCGAATCAGAACCCATCAGCTCATTCTGGCAGGCAGAGGCCGGAAACAGATGCGCGGCCGCGCTCCGGGCGCGGTTTCTTGTTTCTTATCATAGCCATCATCGTGGTTGTGCTGGTTGTCGTCGCCGGCGTAGTTCCGCGCATGCGAGCCAAGACCGCGCTGCGCGAGGAGACCGACAAGTCCGCCGTACCAACGGTCGACGTGATTCAGCCCAAGCAAGGCGCTCCGCACCAGGAAATCGTGCTGCCTGGAAATATTCAGGCGTTCACCGATGCGCCCATCTACGCACGCACCAACGGCTATCTGAAAAAATGGTATGTGGACATCGGTGCCCGGGTAAAAGCGGGACAACTCCTCGCGGAAATCGATACGCCGGAAGTCGACCAGCAGTTGCAGCAGGCTCGCGCCGACTTGAATACCGCGCAAGCGAACAGCAATCTCGCCCAGATCACTTCGAAACGTTATGAGGATTTGAAGAACACCGACTCAGTGTCGAAGCAGGACGTGGACAACGCCAACGGCGACTACGCCGCCAAAAAAGCCACGGAGAATTCCTCGGCGGCCAACGTGAAGCGTCTGGAAGACACCAAAGGCTTCCAGAATATCTATGCGCCGTTCGACGGTGTGATCACCGCGCGCGATACGGACATCGGCCAGCTGATCGATTCCGGATCGAGTTCGACGCAGAAGGAGCTCTTCCACATCGCTGCGATCCATACGCTGCGCGTTTTTATTAATGTGCCGCAGCAATATTCGATTGCGGCTAAACCTGGGCTCACCGCGGATCTGACCTTGGGTGAATATCCAGGACGTCGTTTTCAGGGAACGCTGGTGCGCACCGCGAACTCGATCGACGTCGCCTCGCGCACGCTGCTGGTCGAGGTCGACGTCAATAATTCCACGGGTGAACTTCTTCCCGGCGCCTACACCGAAGTGCATCTGAAACTTCCCAATGACGTGCCGACGTTCATACTTCCGGTCAGCGCGCTGATTTTCCGGGCGCAGGGTTTGCAAGTCGCGACGGTCGATCCGCAGAACCAGACCAAGCTGGTCGCGATTTCGCTTGGACGGGACTTCGGTTCGGAAGTCGAAGTCATCTCCGGAGTTAACGCCGACGACAAAGTGATCGTGAATCCGCCTGATTCCGTCATCGATGGCGAAAAGGTGAATCCAACGACGCCTAAAAATGCGCAACAGAATCCGCAGCAGCAGGCCGACCAGTCCCACAAGCAGACGCAAGGAGGGCCCAGCAGTGAATCGCGCCCTTCGCAATAGCACGCGACAGAAAAATGCGGCGAGCCGTTGGCGCGTGCTCGCTATCGCCGCGTCCGTCGCCATCTTGGGCGCCGGCTGCACGGTTGGCCCGAACTACGTGAAGCCGAAGGCCGACGTGCCGGCGGCTTTCGTCGAAACACCGGCGAATTGGAAGCAGGCGCAGCCGAGCGACGCCATTGCCAAAGGGAAGTGGTGGGAGATTTATCAAGATACGCAGCTCAACGATCTCGAGGCGCAGGTCGACATCTCGAACCAGTCGCTTAAAGCCGCGCAGGCGCAATTTGCGGAAGCGCGTGCGGCGCTGAAGGTCACGCGCTCCCAGAAATATCCGACGATTACGACCAACCCGCTGGCTTCCCGCGACCGAGTGTCCGCCCATCGGCCGCTGTTCAATTCGCAATTGTCCACGCAGGATTACAACGATTTTCAATTGCCGCTGGATGTGTCCTACGAGCCCGATTTGTGGGGCAGAGTGCGCCGTTTGGTCGAAGCCAGCCGTTCCGAAGCGCAGGCCAGTGCCGCCGATCTGGCCGGCGTAAGCCTCAGTCTTCATGCCGAATTGGCGACCGATTATTTTCAGCTGCGCGGACTCGATGCGCAAAAACAATTGCTCGATGTCACGGTGCAGTCTTACGAGAAAGCCCTCCAGCTGACCCAAAATCGTTTTCAAGGTGGCTTGACCTCCGCCGTTGACGTGGCGCAAGCACAGACCATTCTGGAGACCACGCGCGCCCAAGCGGTGGATGTGGGCGTGCAACGCTCCGCCTATCAACACGCCGTCGGGGTGTTGATTGGCAAACCGGCGTCCGTATTTTCCTTGCCGCCGCTGCCGCTCGATGCCCAGCCGCCGGTGATTCCGTCCGGTATGCCCTCGGATTTACTCGAACGCCGCCCCGATATTTCAGCAGCCGAACGACGCGTGCAAGAACAGAACGCGCAAATCGGTGTGGCAAAATCTGCCTACTATCCCTTGGTGACGCTCAGCGGAACTGGAGGGTTTGAAAGTACGGTTTTCACCACCTTGATTCAAGGTCCCTCCGGACTCTACGCTTTGGGCGGACAGGCTGCGCAAACTTTGTTCGACGCCGGCAAGCGCAAGGGAACGCTCGAACAAGCCCAAGCGACCTACGAGCAGTCCGTCGATCAATATCGCGCCACGATTTTGACCGCCTTCCAGGAAGTCGAAGACAATCTTGCCGCGTTGCGCATTCTGGAAGACGAAGCCAGCACGCAAGCCCGCGCCGTGGCCGCCGCCCAACACTCGCTGTCGCTCTCGGAGACGCGTTATCGCGGAGGCGTGACGAATTATTTGGAAGTGACGACCGCGGAAAGTGCCGCGCTTTCCGACGAAGTGACTGCCGTGAACCTGCTCACGCGGCGCATGGCTGCCAGTGTTTTGTTGATCAAAGCGCTCGGTGGCGGCTGGAACGTCACGCAAATTCCTCACGTGTAGCAAGGCTGTTTCGGAACCCCGTTTCGCTGCGCGCGTCTCGGCGCTGGCCTTCTTCTCCGTGCCTGTGGTAAAGATGTCGCTTCGCGAAGCCGCCAATCCGCATCTGAGATGGCTACCGGAGAAACGTGACTCGCCGTAAACCGAAGAGCCTGACTGTTACGTTGCGCGACGTCGCCCTCGAAAGCGGCGTTTCTCCCGCGACCGTTTCGATCGTGCTGAATAACGCTCCGCTGTCCCGCTACATTCCGCCTTCCACCAAGGATCGCATCGAAAGAGCCGCCAAGAAACTTTCCTACCGTCCGAAAGTCGTATCGCGCTATCTGAGCGCGAAGCGCAACCGTACCGTGGGCGTGATGGTGTTCGATATCACCGATCCCTTTTGTACGTTGATTCTTCGCGGCATCGAAAATTCCCTATACCAGGCTTCCTATCTGCCGATTCTCACCGACGTGCACAACCAGCGCGGACGCTTCGAGCGCTATCTCGAAATGTTATTGGCGCGGCCGGTCGAGGGATTGATCTTTGTCGCCAACTGGTTGTTCGTCGATATCGATCTGATCGCCGACTTGGAGAAGCGCAATATTCCTGCCGTAATGATCGGCCGCGCCCTGGGCTCCGGAGCGATCAGTTCGGTGATGGTCGATAACGAGGCGGGCGCGCACCTGGCGATGGAGCATCTGTATTCTCTGGGCCATCGCAAAATCGCTTTCATCCGCGGACCCAAAATGCTTTCGGACAGCTCGCCTCGCTGGCGCGGCGCGCGCTCCTTCGCTCGTTCGGTTGGCTTGGAGATCGACCCAACCCTGATTCTCGATCTTCCCGATTCGCTTGATCCCAACTCGGGCTACGAGGGCGGCTTTCGGCTCACCGACGAGTTGCTCAAGCACAAAAAGAAATTCACCGCGATCATGGCTTTCGACGATATGACGGCATTTGGAGCCATCCGCGGCCTGGCGCGCGCGGGATTGAAAGTCCCCGAAGATTGTTCAGTGATCGGCTTCGATGACGTAATTCCGGCGGGACTGTCCGTGCCTTCGCTCACCACGGTGCGCCAGCCGATGGAAGCACTCGGCAGCGCGGCTGTCGGCATCGTGATGGAAAGCATTAACGCCACCATCGAGGAACGCGAATCGATGGCAGTCCATCGCCAGCTCGCGCCGGAACTGGTCGTGCGCGAATCGACTCGCGCGGTTTAGACCTGGCGGCGGGATGACGGACGTTTTTGACTTGACATGGCCTCGCCGGCCTAAATAATACTGATGTTTAATAAAGTTTAATAAACAGCGAGCCGCGCGGTGCAGAAGTGCGCCTGAGGTTCAGCCGTCTTTCTGGTTTCGGCGGGAGGATTTTCAAGGATGCGGTTCAAATCGTTCGTCTATGGCCGTGTCCGCCGCGTTGCATTTGTCGCGGCGCTCGCTTTGTTGTCCTTTGGCCAGCCATTCACGGTTCGCGCGGACGAGGCGAACCAGAGCCAAAAAGTAGCCTTGCACGATGGTTGGTCGCTGGAATCCGGCTGTAAAGTTTCGGCCGCCGGAGAAGAAATTTCCAAGCCCGGTTTCAAAACTGAACGCTGGCATCAGACGAACGTGCCCTCCACAGTGGTGGCAGCATTGGTCGCCGACAAAACCTATCCCGATCCCTATTACGCCAAGAATCTTCGCGACATTCCCGGTACGACCTACCCGATTGGCAAGAATTTTTCGCTGCTGCCGATGGCCAAGGACAGCCCGTTCCGGTGTTCGTGGTGGTACCGCAAGGAATTTACCCTCGCCCCCAATTTCGACGGGCGTCACGTCTGGCTTTATTTCGGCGGAATTAACAATCATGCAAATATTTGGCTAAACGGCAAACAGATCGCGACTGCCAAAGATGTCGCCGGCGCCTACCAGACCTACGAATTCGACATCTCGCCTTACGTAATTCGCGGCCAGCAAAACGCGTTGGCCGTCGAAGCCATCGCGCAAACCGATAAGGACCTCGGCATCAACTGGGTCGATTGGAATCCCGCGCCGCCAGACAAGGAAATGGGGTTGTGGCGCGAAGTCTATCTGCAGGATAGCGGCGCCGTCGCGATTCGCTACCCTCAAGTCATCACTCATTTTCCTTCGTCCGCGCTCGACCAGGCCAATCTCACCGTCGAAGCCGAACTGCATAACGCGGCCGACGCGCAAATCACCGGGGTTCTCGACGGCCGCATCGGCGAAATCAAATTTCGTCAGACCTACATTTTGAAGCCGCACGAGGTCCGCACCGTGCGTTTCACTCCCGAAGAATTTCCGCAGCTTCAGGTAAAAAATCCAAAAATCTGGTGGCCTTATCGTATGGGTGACCAGAACCTCGAAACGCTCTCTTTGCGCTTTGGCGTGGGCAACGACCAGTCGGACCAGCAAACTCTAACGTTCGGCATTCGCGAGATCACCTCG
>DASWVE010000164.1:0-8831 GCA_036401315.1 Candidatus Acidiferrales bacterium | reverse complement strand
CACTCAACTTTTTGAGCCGGTCGGTATGCAGCACGTCACCATGGAATTCGATCACGCCGGCACCCCCGTAGGCTCCACGCGCTTCTACGCCTCCGCCCGCGATTGGGCGCGCTTCGGCCAGTTGTATCTGAACGATGGAGTCGCCAACGGAAAACGAATCCTGCCGGAAGGGTGGGTCGCTTACTCAACGAAGCCGACGCTCGACTCCGATTACGGCGCAGGTTTTTGGGTCAATTCAGGAAACGCCGAAGATGCTCACGAGCGAATCAAAGCCGGAATGCCCGCCGATTCTTTTTACGCCTCAGGAAATTTCGGCCAGCGCATCGTCATCATCCCGTCGCAGCACCTGGTCATCGTCCGCTTCGGAGCCACCATGGGCTACCCCGGCCTCGATATCCACGGCCTGCTGCAACTGGTCTCCGACGTCATCGCCGCGCAGTAACCATTCTAAATTTGCGAACGCCAGGCTGCGCCGCGCGCGTCCCCGCGCCGCGCTATCCGTTAGCCAAAAATCGGTGCACGAACGCGATCGCCATCGCGCCCTCGCCCACCGCCGACGCGCAACGCTTCACCGACCCATGCCGCACATCGCCCGCCGCAAATACTCCCGGCATATTCGTTTCCAGATAATAGGGCGAACGGTCGAGCGGCCACCGCCCTTCCTTTCGCAGATCTCTCGACAAGTCCGGCCCGGTAACCAGGTATCCATCCGAATCGCGGACGATTCCCACTTCCTCCGCCCATTGCGTGTGCGGCTCGCCGCCGATGCACACGAAAAGCCACTTGGTCGGAATCTGCTGCGCCTTCCCGGTCCGGTCGTTGGTAATTTCAACGCACTCCAGCGTTCTGCCGCCGGAAAGACCAGTGATGCTGGTGTTGGTCATCACCGTGATGTTCGGCGACGAAGTCACCCGGTCCACCAAATATTGCGAGAGCGTATCCTTCAGCGCGTCGCCGCGCACCACGATGGTTACGTGTTTTGCGTATTTCAGGAAATTCAACGCCGCTTGTCCCGCCGAGTTCCCGCCGCCCACCACGATCACGTGTTCCCCGGTGCATAGCACCGCCTCGCTCGAACCCGCGCCGTAGTACAAACCCTGTCCGAAAAATTCCCCTTCCCGCGGCAGGTCCAGTTTTCGATATTCGATCCCAGTCGTGCAGATCGTCGCCCGCGCCACGATTTTCGTCCCGTCCGCCAAAGTGCCCACGCCTTTCCCGGTCACGAATTCGGCGCTCACTCCTTCGCGCGCAATCAAAATCTCCGCGCCGAATTTGATGGCCTGGTTCCGCGCGCGCTCCGCCAGTTGCGCGCCGCTGATCCCGTCCGGAAATCCCAGATAATTCTCAATCCGCGAACTGGTCCCAGCCTGCCCGCCAATCGCATTGCGTTCGATCAGCACCGTCTTCAGCCCTTCCGAAGCGCCATACACCGCCGCGCTCAATCCCGCCGGCCCCGCGCCGTAAATCGCTACGTCGTATTCGCTGCGCCGCGGATCGTGAAACCATCCCAGTTTTTCCGTGATCTGCCGGATGGTCGGCCGGTCGAATCGCGTGCCGTCCGGAAAAAACACCACCGGCAGCTTGTCGTCGTGCAAACCGGCCGCTCCCACTTTTTCCTTGGCTTCCTGATCGTTCTTCAGCTCGGTCCAGTCAAACGGAATTTCGCTGCGATGCAAGAAGTCTCGGATCGAATACGACGGCGCGCACCCCGGCGCGCCAAAAACAGTCAACGGTACGGCGTTCGATGGATTCAGATCGGTTCGCATAAGTCCTTAGATGTGCCCGGTGCTGGGAGAGGCGCAGATTGATTTCACGACACCCACATTTTAACGCGTTTCACCAAACGCCGCCCGCTCCTCAAGACGCGAAGCGCGACGCCCACGCCGCTACGCACCGCAGAGCGTCCACAAAACATCACACACCCGAGCCACGCCACTCCCTATCCGGCTCTGCCTCCAAATCAGCGTCCTTCCACCATCCGCCCTTGGCCGTCATCCAGAGGAGCGCTTTTCGCGACGAAGGACCTCTCTTCGATTTCCACTTCTCGCCCTGCGCTGCCGTCGAATTTCCGGGTGGCCCATCCTTCCTGCCTCTGGAAGGGTGGGGCTTTTGACTTTGCATTCGCCGCCCGCTCCGCCGCAACGCCGCCCCATCCGTGGCCGATACGTCCCGCAACGCCCGCGAATAAATCCGATGCCATCCAGCAGGCGTACTATCAGACAGGTGACGCTATGACTCGTCTCGCTCGCACATTACTCCTAATCCTGCTCGCGTCCACTCCCGTCTTCGCCCAATCTAAAGCCACTGCACCAGCTAAGCCGCACCTGAACTGGCAACCTTGGTCCAACCAAGTTTTCTCCGACGCCAAACGCGAAAACCGCTTCGTCCTCCTCGACCTCGAAGCCGTCTGGTGCCACTGGTGCCACGTCATGGACGCCAACACCTACTCCGATCCCGCCGTCATCAAACTTTTGCAAAGCCGCTACATCGTCGTCAAAGCCGACCAGGATTCCCGCCCCGACCTCTCCACTCGCTACGAAGATTTCGGCTGGCCCGCCACCATCGTCTTCAACAGCGACGGCCAGGAAATCGTCAAACGCCAGGGCTACCTCGCTCCCGACGAAATGTCCTCCATGCTCCAAGCCATCATCGACGATCCCTCCCCCGGCCCTTCCGTCGAAGCCGCGCCCACACTAACCATTCCTGCGAACGCGATTCTAGCCGCGCCCGTTCGCGCCAAGCTGAACACAAATTATTTCGCCGGCTACGATTCCAAATTCGGCAGCTGGGGCACCAATCAGAAATTTCTCGATTGGGATTCCGTCGAATACGCCATGCTCCTCGCTCGCCGCGATCAGAACAAGCAGGCCGAACACATGGCCCATCAGACTCTCGACGAACAACTCCACCTTCTCGACCCCGCCTGGGGCGGCGTCTACCAATACTCCACCGACGGCGACTGGAATTCCCCGCACTTCGAAAAAATCATGCAGATGCAGGCCGAAAATCTGCGCATCTATTCGCTCGCCTACGCCCAGTTTCAGCATCCGAAATATCTCCACGCCGCCCAGGAAATTCGCCGTTTCCTCAAAACTTTTCTCATGTCGCCGCAAGGCGCCTTCTACACCAGCCAGGATGCCGATATCGTCGAAGGCCATCACAGCGCCGATTATTTCGCTCTCGACGACGCCCACCGCCGCGCCCAGGGCATCCCGCGCGTCGATAAACATATTTACGCCCGCGAAAACGGCTGGGCCATCAATGCGCTGACGGCGCTCTATGCCGCCACCGGCGACGCAACCGTTCTCGATGACGCCCTCCGCGCCACAAAATGGATCGACGCCAACCGCACGCTCCCCGGCGGCGGCTTTCGTCACGGCGCCACCGACGCCAACGGCCCCTACCTCGGCGATAACATCGCCATGGAACGCGCCTTCCTCGCGCTCTACGGCGCCACCGCCGATCGCCAGTGGCTCGCCCGCGCCGAAGCCACCATGAAATTCATCGACACGAATTTTCAAGATCACGATGGCGCTGGTTTCGACAGCTCCAAAACCCCCACCGACCGCGCCTCCACTCCCCACCCTCAACGCGACGAGAATATCGACGTAGTCCGCTCCGCCAATTTCCTTTTCCACATCACCGCCAACGCCACCTACAAACAAATCGCCGACCGCGCCATGCGCTACGTCGCCGCCGACCCCATCGTCTTCCGCCTCCCCGCCGCCGGCCCGCTCCTCGCCGATTTCGAAATCTCAAACGAACCTCTGCACCTCACCATCGTCGGCAGCAAAACCGATCCCGCAGCCCGCGCCCTCTTCCTCCAGGCCCTCGCCTATCCCTCGAGCTACAAACGCCTCGAATGGTGGGACCCCACCCAAGGCCCCGCCGGCCGCCTCCCCAATCCCGACGTCCAATATCCCAGCCTCAAAGTCTCCGCCGCCTTCATCTGCACCAGCCGCACCTGCTCCCCGCCCATTTTTAAGCCCGCTGACCTACCCACTAAAATCGACCGTCTCCTAGCCGCCTCCGCCGGCTCAAACAACACGGGAGATTAAGATTCTCTAGTACTAAACGAATGTCCGTATTCGACCATTCGCACGAATGACCGATAATCCAAGCCAGAAGCCATTTCGAGCCACCGTCCGTCTATGGTTTTGATCCTGCCCAGCTTAGAAAATAGTCTGTAACCATCTCCCGGCCCGGTAATCATAAGTGGGGCGAGGAACGTGCGGATTCGGTCTAGTTACGAACCTGCTCGACCCGGCGCCGAAATTTATTGTCCGGGCCATTTCCGTGGGTGTATGCTTCGGTCGAAAATCCCGGGTATGTCCCGGTCTCTGAAGCCCAAACCCAGTCCAGATGAACTTACAACCCAGGGAAATCCGTTCCTCCCTGATACCACGTAGTATCAGTACGGATGTCAGCAACAAACTCAACCGGAGGTACTAACAAAATGACCAAGTCAAAGAAGGCTCTCATCGCTGGCGCGGCTCTCGCGGGCTTGCTCGCGGGCACCACCCCGACGATTCACGCATCGAATCTTCTCTCGGGCATGCACGCTGGCGTGCAGTCCGACCAGAAGGCCGATGACAGCAAGGTGAAGGAAAAGCATGCTTGCAAGGGTCAGAACTCCTGCAAGGGAAACGGCGGATGTAAATCGTCCGACAACGGCTGCAAGGGCAAGAATTCCTGCAAGGGCAAGGGCGGCTGTGCAACCGACGGCTCCAAGATGCCCAAGGCCTAACTCTCAACCCGCAATCTTCGGATGTTGGGGGTTGAGATCGATGCCGACCTCGACCCCCAGCCTCTGAACTCTTAGCCCAAAATTCCTGGCTGCGTTTTTTACCTCGGAAGTATCTGCGGAGTTTCAGCAATGCCGGCAAATCGTTTCAACGGACACACTGACTACGGAATTGGCATCGGCCTTCGCGTTCCCCACTACCGCCATATCCTCACTCGTAAACCGGTCGTCGACTGGTTCGAAATTATCTCCGAAAATTTCATGATCGATGGCGGCCGCCCGCTGCGCATCCTCGATCAGATTCTCGAGCAATATAAAGTCGTGCAGCACGGCGTCTCCATGTATTTCGGTTCCGCCCAGCGCCCCGACCGCGAACATCTTCGCCGCCTCAAAGATCTCGTCAAGCGCACCAAGACTCCTTGGCTCTCCGACCATCTTTGCTGGGGCAGCGTCGACGGCCGCTACACTCACGACCTGCTGCCCATGCCCTACACATTCGAAGCCGCGCGGCTCACCGCCCAGAAAGTCCGCGAAGTCCGCGACTACCTCGAAATTCCCATCGCGGTCGAAAACGTCAGCAGCTACGCCGAATTTCACGTCTCCGAAATGACCGAATGGGAATTTCTAAATGAAGTAGTGGAGCGCGCCGACTGCGGAATCTTGCTCGACGTCAACAATATCTACGTCTCGTCGCAGAATCACAGCTTCAATCCTTTCGACTACGTGAACAGCGTTCCCGCCGAGCGCGTGGCCCAAATTCACATCGCCGGCCATTCCAAATACCGCAAATATATTCTCGATACCCACGACCACGCCGTCGTCGATCCGGTCTGGAAACTCTACGCCCGCGCCATCGAACGCGTCGGCCACACCGCCACTCTGCTCGAATGGGACGACAGCATCCCCGCCTTCGACGAAGTTCACGACGAAGCTCTCAAAGCCAATAAATTTCTCGCCAGCGCTTCCCTGGCCACCGCCGTATGAACCTCTTAGCGATCCAGCGCGAAATGGCTGCCGCCGTCATGACTCCGCTCACGCCTTCCGAGCGCATGCGCAACATCGCGCCCAATGGCCGCTCGCTTCGCAAGGTCGCCAACGCCATCATCAAACCCAATGACCGCCTCACTTCTTTCGAGCGCCTCGAAATCTACAATCGCCAATACTGGTTCCGCGTCCTCTCCGGCTTCGCCGAAGATTTTCCCGGCCTCCGCGCCGTCCTCGGCACCCGCGCCTTCGACCAGGTCGCCGAAGCCTATCTGAACGATTGCCCCTCGAAATCTTTCACCATGCGCAACATTGGCTCGCAACTCGAAGCCTGGCTCCGTAAGCATCCGAAATATGCCGGCCCCCGCCAGCAGCTCGCGCTCGATATGGTTCGTCTCGAATGGGCTGAAATTAATGCCTTCGATGGCAAGCGCGAAGAACCGCTCACCGCCGCCGACCTCGCCGAAGCCAATCCCGCGAAATTGCGCCTCCGCCTGCAGCCCTACGTACACTTGCTCGATCTGCGTTATCCCGTCGACGATCTGCTTCTCGCCGTCCGCAAAGATGCCGAAGACGTCAGCGTCGCTAGCAACGCCATGAACGAGCGCCACAAAACCAAACGAATCAAAGCGTTCGCCGGTCTCAAACCGAGTCCAATTTTTCTAGCGGTTCATCGCCTGGGCGAAGAAGTATATTTCCGGCGCCTTGAACGCGACGAATTCGCAATTCTTTCTTTGCTCCGCGATGGCAAATCCCTGAACGCCGCCATCGAAACCGGCCTGCGCCAAAGTCCAGTCCCGGTCACTGAGCGTCCCCTGCTGATTCAGAAATGGTTTCAAACCTGGTCCACGCTCGGCTGGTTTTGTCCTTGGGCCAAGCCGGCCAAAATTTCTGCCAAGCCGTAACTTCGACCTGACTCAAGAATCCTTATAGCCAAGAATCTTTTATATCAAAGAGAGAAAAATCGAAATGAGTGACGCCACCAACCCGATCCAACGCCTCTACGCCGTCTTTTTGCGAGTCACGAACTCCCTGCAATCGCCGTTCCTGCTGGCCATCCGCCTCTACTGGGGTTTTCAAATTTCCATGAACGGCTGGGGCAAACTTCACAATCTCGGCCATGTCACCGAATTTTTCCAGAGCCTCGGCCTCCCCGCCCCCGGAGCCACCGCCGTCTTCGTTTCCAGTTTCGAATTCGTCGGCGGCATCCTGCTCGCCATCGGCCTGCTCTCGCGCATCGCCGCCCTCGGCCTCTTCATCGACATGACCACCGCCTACCTCACCGCCGATCGCGACGCCGTCAAATCTTTCTTCTCCGACCCCAACAAATTCGTCGCCGCCGACCCGTACGTCTTCTGGTTCTTCGCCCTGATCATCCTGATCTTCGGCCCGGGAAAATTTGCCGTCGACACCCTGGTCGCCCGCTCCCGCGACAAAAATCCGAGCGTAGCCTGACGTTTCCGCATCCAAGCTAAGCACGCAATTCTTTACGGCGTGCGGTGAGATAGCTCGGCTCGTATCACGCTACGAAGAGGTTGTCATCCCGAAGCGCAGCGAGGGATCTGCTTTTCACCTCGTCAGGCGAAAAACATCCGCGAAGAAAATCGCGCCGAGAAGGGTCGACTTTGGCTTCGGATGGGCGGGGCTCCAGCCCCGCCGTAAGACCCAGCAATAACCAGGGGCTTTAGCCCCTGAAGCCATTTTCCCCATCGCGCCAAAATTTCCCAGTCCGCCTTTGCGCGCCGGAACGTCTAACGGAGTATCAATGCATGAACACCACAAAAGTTTCCAAGCAACAAATCTCCTACGCTCCCCCGCCTGGCTCTGCGCGCTGGTATTATTCGTCGCCGCCTGCGCGTATCCTGCCGATACCGTGACCTCCACCATCCTCATCGGCTCTTCCCGCATCGACGTCGCCACCGAAGAAGGCGCCCTCCACGCCTCCAAAGAAGACGTCATGAAATGGGTCCAATGGTCCGCCGAAGCCGTCGCCAATTACTACGGCCGCTTCCCTGTCCCGCACACCAACTTGCGCATCATCCCCACCGGCGGCTCCGGAGTCCGCGGCGGGCGCACCTGGGGCGATCACGGCAGCCACATTTCCATCCACGTCGGCGCCGACACCACTTGGTCCGATTTCGCCGACGACTGGATGCTCACCCACGAAATGATCCATCTCGCCTTTCCCGACGTCGACGATCAGCATCACTGGATCGAAGAAGGCATCTCCGTCTACGTCGAGCCTTTCGCCCGCGTCCGCATGCGCCACATGGACGTAAATCAAATGTGGTTCGAAGTCGTGCGCGACATGCCCAAGGGTCTCCCCGGTAAAGGCGACGAAGGCCTCGACCACACCCACACCTGGGGACGCACCTACTGGGGTGGCGCGCTTTTCTGCCTGCTAGCCGACATCGAAATTCACCAGAAAACCGAAAACAAAAAAGGCCTGCAAGACGCCCTGCGCGGCATCCTCGACGCTGGCGGTAACATTCAGCAGAATTGGGATTTGCAGAAAGCTCTACAGGTGGGAGACCACGCGACCGGCGTCGCGGTCTTAGTGCCGCTATACGAAAAAATGAAAGATCAACCGCACCCGGTCGACCTCGATGCCCTCTGGGTCCAACTAGGTATCGAACGCGACGGCGACCAAGTCCGTTTCAACAACTCCGCCCCCCTGGCCAAAACCCGCGAAGCCATAACCTGGGGCATACCCACCGGCGCGCCACCGCCAGCCGCCCCGAATTCCTCAGCCCTGGAAAATCTAACAATCTTCGCCGGCCGCACCCCAAGCTCCAGCCGCTAGAGACCACCTCATTAGGGCTCAAGAGTCGGCGCCAACTCGCCTTTCCGGGTGCCGCACTCTTCGCCGCCCCTGCGAAGGCTGCGGGTTTAGACTCGCTAGCGCCCAACCCATCCCGCGCCCAGCGCGCAGCGCGCCTCAAATCGCCACCCCACCACGCGCTCGTCATTCTTCTATGAAAACAGGCGCACTTGTCCAGGGCCTTTGCTTTTGCGATGCGACAAGCTTCTATTCGTGCTCGAGGCACATAAGGATTGTCCGGATATTCCGCCGCCCCATCTGAGGATGGTCCTCGAGGGACAA
>DASWVE010000163.1:0-2891 GCA_036401315.1 Candidatus Acidiferrales bacterium | reverse complement strand
AACGTAGATGACGCGACTCTTGGTTTCGAAGGCGCCCTGGTCGCAGGTGATGCGCATATTGAGGTTGGTGCCTTGCGGCAGCGTGACTAAGACGTCGACGAAACAACCTTTGCGGCTGATTTCCGAGATGCGGCCGGTGATGCGCATGTCGGTGCGCGGTTCACGAAGTTCGATGTGGGCGATATAAGTGAAACGCGGGACTTCGCGATGCTCCGGATAAGGGCCACCGGGATTTGCAGGTGAATTGGAAAAGGAACCCATAAAAACCCCCTGACGAGGCGTAACTCTGGTCCAGATTGGCACATTGCGCGAAGAGATGGGCGCCAGCGAGATAAGGGTGACACGAAAAGTGTACGGGCGTGGGACTGGGCCGGAAAATCGCGGGACGGCGGTGCGTAGGAATACGGTGCCGACAATCGTGATTCTACCGTAGTTTTGCGGAAGAAATCGGCAGCGCGAAAGGTCCAGAATGGGCGCAATTGCGAGGGCGTCATGGGGATGAACTCGCGATACGCCAGTCCGCATAGCTACAAGTTCAAAAAGAGGAAGATACCGGACGGAAGGAGAAAGTGGCCGCTGCTTTCAATAGGAAGCAGAGACTGGGGTTTTCGGAGGAAAACACCGTTCGATCCGCTTAGTGAATCGAACAAAAAGCGATAAATGAGTTGATAAAGCAGAGGTAAAGCCGTAGGCTCCCGCCTCAACTGGGCCCCAAACGCGAAAAACATGGAGTGTTGAATATGGAGCCTGGATACCGACCTGGCGAGTATTTGAAACAATTGCGGAACCGGCTGGGAATCACCACGCGAGAAGTGGAAGAACTGAGCCGGAAAGTGGCGATTGAAGCGGCCAACGACGAATTTTACATTTCGAACGCGTGGCTGACGCAACTGGAGAACAAGGATTCGGTGCCGAGCATCTACAAACTCTTCACCATCAGCGTCATTTACCGGATGAATTTCGCCGAGCTGCTGGCGATTTTCGGGGTGATTTTGAGCGACGCGGCGCGGTTGCGGGAAGCCTTGCCGCTGGGCAATACGCATTTGGCTTCGATTGAGACGGCGGATTATGGAAAGCCGGTTACCTTTCCCATTCGATTCGACCGCGGATTCAGCATCGACAAGACGAGCCTGATTTCAAGGATGGTCGAGTTGTGGGGCGAAGTGCCCATTTCGGTGATTCAGCGCCTGGACGTGCGGCATTGCCAGTACGGGTTTATCGGCATGGACGACTATTCGATGTATCCGTTGCTGCGACCGGGATCGTTCGTGCAAATCGACCGGCAGGTGAACCGGGTGAATGCGACGGAATGGAGGGCGGAGTTCGACCGGCCAATTTACTTTGTGGAATTGCGGGACAGCTACGCATGCTCCTGGGCGGAGCTGAAAGGATCACAATTGACGCTGGTGCCTCATCCTTTGTCTGGATCGTCGATCCGGCAATTCGTTTTCCCGGACGAAGCTGAGGTGCTGGGACAGGTGACGGCGGTGGCGATGCGGCTGGTGGCTACGCCGGAGGCGCGCCCGGCGGCGGAGCCAGACGGCTCGCAAAAACTGCCAAGGCGACTTTGAGGTTGGAGAACACGAACTGTGCGGCAAGGGGGTCGGTGCCTACCGGCACCGCAGCGCGATAGGGCTCCAGCTCCTGCCAGGTGGTAACGAAATTCGAAGCCAAAGTGTCAGTGCTATCGGCGTAGGCTTGCAATTGGCGGACGAGATCCTCGAGGGATGCGGCCAGCAATTCGCGGAAAGACTCATGGTGACAATCGGCGAGGCCTTCGCAGGCGGCCTCGGCGGAATAGCGCGAAGCCAAACCTTCGTGATGATAGAGGCCGCTGTTGTAATCCCGGGTGGAAGCGAGATAAATCATGCGCTCAAGAGCGAGCGGCAGATGAATGAGCGTGCGGCGGCGAAGATCTTCGGCCGCGGCCACGACATCGCTTCTCTTAGGAATTGAAGTCAAATCCGCACTTCTCCCCAAACAACCAATTCATATCAAATTGTGGCGCTGCCACGCCGCGACCCTCCGTTAACAGTCCGTAGACCCGGCGTATTCAGAAACGCAAGAGACTGCTCCGAAACCGTACACAACCGGGCGGCGGTAGCCGCAACGGAATAGACCAAGCGCGGGGCCGCGTAGGGGCCGCGGAAATAAAAAATCGCTTCAAGCATCCGGCAGATGACCAGCAGGACGGTGAAATCGGCGGCCAGGCGAATTTCGGTCAAGACGCTGATCTTGCTGTGAAACCGGGAGTGCCCGCGATGGAAGTGCATGAGATTAAGAATCTCGGAGCGGATGCGTTGAACCCACAGCAGCGAGATCCGTTTGCGTTCCTCGAGGAAAAGCCGCTGAATGTCGGCCGGCAGCTCGTTATGCACGTACTCAAGGTCGTGGCGATCAAAGAGGCGATCGATGAAATCCCGGGGCAACAATTCGCGCTGCAGGGCGTGCAGCGAGCCGCGAGCTTCGACCAACTGGTAGGCGCTGCCCTCGACGGGAACATGGCTGCGGCGCACGAGCGTGTACAGCAAGAAGACGAGGGCGAGGCCCAGACCGAGCGAAAGCAGCAGAGGAATCATGGCTGCGTGGTACCTCCGAAATAGCCACGCAACGATTCCAATTCGGCGCGGGTGCGAACGGCGAGATCGCCATAATCCCCGGAACCGGGAACGCCGGGCGGAGCCGGTATGGGAGCGTAGGACCAAAGCGCGCCGGTCCATACCGCGAGAGCCACGAAATAGGACCCGCTTTGCAGCAACTTCCAGGCGGCCTCGAAGTGCGGGCCAATAAATTTGAATAGAGCCAGGACGGTGAGACTCACCGCGACGTAAATACCCATTCCCAAAGCGATGCCGGTCAAATTTCTCCCGATGTTGATCCGGTAGTAGGAC
>DASWVE010000162.1:0-54662 GCA_036401315.1 Candidatus Acidiferrales bacterium | reverse complement strand
CTTGAAAAGTTCGAGCGCCATCTTCTTCGGCAGACCGCACTGGTGCAGCTTCAGTTCGGGGCCGACGACGATAACCGAACGTCCGGAGTAGTCGACGCGCTTGCCGAGCAGGTTCTGACGGAAACGGCCTTGCTTGCCCTTCAGCGTATCGGAGAGCGACTTCAGCGGGCGGTTGTTGGTGCCGCGTAGAACGCGTCCGCGACGGCCATTGTCGAACAAAGCGTCGACCGCTTCCTGCAGCATGCGCTTTTCGTTGCGGACGATTACGTCCGGCGCGTGCAATTCCATCAGCTTCTTCAACCGGTTGTTGCGGTTGATGACGCGACGGTAGAGGTCGTTCAAATCGGAAGTGGCAAAACGTCCGCCGTCCAGAGGCACCAGCGGGCGCAGTTCCGGCGGAAGCACCGGGATCACGTCGAGAATCATCCACTCCGGCTTATTGCCGCTCTTGCGGAAGGCTTCGAGGACCTTCAGGCGCTTGGCGAATTTGATTCGCTTCTGCAGGCTGGGGTCGATCTTCATCTTTTCGCGAAGTTCTTCAGAAAGCTTGTCGACTTCGACGCGGCGCAACAGTTCTTTAATTGCTTCCGCTCCCATGCCGGCGGTGAACTTGCCGAGATGTTCTTTCTGCAATTCGCGCAGCTTCTCTTCGGGGATGATGTCCTTCTCTTTCAATTCCATCACTTCGCCCGGATCGATACAGACAAAGGTTTCAAAATACAGAATGTGTTCCAGGTCGCGCATGGTGATGTCCAGCAAGTAGCCGATGCGGCTGGGCAAGCCCTTGAAGAACCACACGTGCGAGCAGGGCGAAGCCAGCTCGATGTGGCCCAGGCGTTCACGGCGGACCTTGCTCAGAGTGACTTCGACGCCGCACTTGTCGCAGATCACACCGCGGTGCTTCATGCGCTTGTATTTTCCGCACAAACATTCCCAGTCGGTGACCGGGCCAAAAATCTTGGCGCAGAACAATCCGTCACGTTCCGGCTTGAAGGTGCGGTAGTTGATGGTTTCCGGCTTGGTCACTTCACCATGCGACCACGACCGGATTTTTTCGGGACTCGCCAAGCTGATGCGAATGGAATCAAAATCCGCGATCTGGCTGGCACGATCATATGGGCTCGAACGATACAAGGGCTGATCCTCCTGTCCTGGCAGCGCCAGAACTAAAAACCAGTTACAAGGAAATCGGACGCTGCGCGGAATTCCTCCGCGCAGCGCGGGCGTCAGTTAGTCGGCAGCTTCGACTTTTTCCAGCTGCGGTTTCTGCCGCTTCATCAATTCGATATCCAGGCACAAGGACTGCAATTCGCGGACGAGCACGTTGAACGATTCAGGCACGCCCGGCTCGATGCCCGGCTCGCCCTTCACGATGGCCTCGTAAATTTTCGCGCGGCCATATACGTCGTCCGACTTGGCGGTGAGCAATTCCTGCAGGATGTGCGCCGCGCCGTATGCTTCGAGCGCCCACACTTCCATTTCTCCGAATCGCTGTCCGCCGAACTGCGCCTTGCCGCCCAGCGGCTGCTGAGTGATGAGCGAGTAGGGACCGATGGAGCGTGCGTGAATCTTGTCGTCCACCAAGTGCGATAGCTTCAGCATGTAGATGTAGCCGATGGTCACCTGCTGCGCGAACAAGTCTCCGGTCATGCCGTCGTAGAGCGAAATCTTGCCCGACTCCGGCAGTTCGGAAAACTGCAGCAAGTGGCGAATGTCCGCTTCACGCGAGCCGTCAAATACCGGCGTGGCGAACGGCACCCCCTCGCGGAAGCTGTGCGCCAGGTCGAGGATTTCGTCGTCGTCCAATCCGGCGATGGTCTTCCAAACCGCCGTCGGACCAAACGCATCCTTGAACCATTTGCGTACGCCTTCCGCGCGCGTTTCCTTGTCGAGCAGCTTCCCGATCTTCTCGCCCAGCTCTTTCGAGGCCCAGCCGAGATGCGTTTCGAGAATCTGTCCGACGTTCATACGGGAAGGAACGCCGAGCGGGTTCAGCACGATTTCTACCGGCGTGCCATCCGGCATGTACGGCATATCTTCCTTGGGAACGATGCGCGCGATGACGCCCTTGTTACCGTGGCGTCCGGCCATCTTGTCGCCGACGGAAAGCTTGCGCTTCATGGCGATGTAGCACTTCACCAGCTTGATGACGCCGGGAGGCAGTTCGTCGCCTTTCTTCAGCTTGCCGATGCGTTCATCGGTGATCTTGCGCAGCACATCGATCTGACGCGAGGTCATTTCTTCGATCTCGTCGATCTTTTCGATGAGCAGCGGATCTTTGTCGTTGAGCCGCAGGCGCTTCAGATTACGCGTGGACACCTTTTCCAAGATATCGCGCGTAAGCTCAGTGCCCTTGACCAACAGCTTCTTGTTGGTGCGCTCGTCGTGTAGGTCGGCCGTCAAGGTCTGGCCGCCGAGCAAGTCGTTCAAGCGCTTCAAGCGTTCGTCGGTCAAAATGCGGATTTCATCGCCCAGGTTCTTTTCGAGCTTGGCAACCTGGGTGGCTTCGATCGACTTGTGACGTTCGTCCTTCTCCGCGCCCTTGCGGCAGAAGATCTTCACGTCGACGATGGTGCCTTCGATGCCCGGCGGGCAGTAGAGCGAAGCGTCGCGAACGTCTCCGGCCTTTTCACCGAAGATAGCGCGCAACAATTTCTCTTCCGGCGTCAGCGTGGTTTCGCCCTTGGGCGTAACCTTGCCGACCAGAATGTCGCCCGACTTCACCGTGGCGCCGATGCGAATGACGCCGCTTTCGTCCAGGTTCCGCAGGAAGCTCTCGTTGATGTTGGGGATGTCCCGGGTGATTTCTTCCGGACCGAGCTTGGTATCCCGCGCTTCGATTTCGTATTCCTCGATGTGAATCGAAGTGTAGTAATCCTCTTCGACCAGCTTTTCGCTGACGAGAATCGCGTCTTCGAAGTTGTATCCGCGCCAGGGCACGAAAGCCACCAGCACGTTGCGGCCGAGTGCGAGTTCGCCGCGATCGGTGCAAGGACCGTCCGCCAGTACTTGACCTTGCTTCACGCGGTCGCCCGCGCGAACCAACGGCTTCTGGCTGATACAAGTATTCTGGTTCGACCGCTTGAACTTCGTGAGCAGGTAGATGTCCGACCCGACTTCGCGGCTGAGCACGCCGGACTGATCGGATTCCACACGCACGATGACGCGTTCGGAGTCGACCTGATCCACGATGCCGTCGCGACGGCACACGATAACCGCGCCTGAATCGCGCGCGGTAACGCGTTCCATGCCGGTTCCGACCAGCGGAGCGTCGCCCTTGATGAGCGGCACGGCCTGGCGCTGCATGTTCGAGCCCATCAACGCGCGGTTGGCGTCGTCGTTCTCGAGGAACGGGATCAAGCTGGCCGCGACGGAGACGAGCTGCTTCGGCGAGACGTCGATGTAATCGACTTCTTCGCGGCTCTTCAAAACGAAGTTGCCCGCCTGGCGGCAGTTGACCAGTTCGGTGGTGATGCGTTCTTTTTCGTCGAGCGAAGCGTTGGCCTGCGCGACGACGTAGCGGTCTTCTTCCCAAGCGGAGAGATAGAAACAGTGCGCGTCCCATACGACGCGGCGCCGCTTCAATTCTTCGTTGGCGTCTTCTACTTTTTCTTTTTCGACGATCTCGCCGACTTTGAATTCGCTGTCGCCTGCGTTCACGATCTGCACGAAGTCAATGACGCGCCCATTCTTCACCTTGCGGTAGGGCGACTCGATGAAACCGAATTCGTTAATCCGCGCGAAGGAAGAAAGCGAGCTGATCAAACCGATGTTCGGTCCTTCCGGCGTTTCAATCGGGCAAATACGGCCGTAGTGGGTCGGGTGCACGTCGCGGACTTCGAAACCCGCGCGTTCGCGAGACAGACCGCCAGGTCCAAGAGCCGAAAGACGCCGCTTGTGCGTAATTTCGCTCAAAGGATTGGTCTGGTCCATGAACTGCGAGAGCTGCGAGCTGCCGAAGAATTCGCGAATTGCGGCCATAACCGGCTTGGCGTTGACCAAGTCGTGCGGCATGGCCGTCGACATTTCCTGATACACCGACATCTTTTCCTTGATCGCGCGCTCCATGCGAACCAGGCCGATGCGGAATTGGTTTTCGAGCAATTCGCCGACGGCGCGAACGCGGCGGTTGCCCAAATGGTCGATGTCGTCCACCGAGCCGATGTTCTTGCGCAGCTTCAGCAGGTACTTGATCGCTGCGACGAAGTCCGAAGGATCGAGGGTGCGCTTCTCCAGCGGAGTCTCGAGACCCAGCTTGATGTTGAACTTCAGCCGGCCGACTTTGCTGAAGTCGTACTTGCGCACGTCGAAGAACATGCCGTTGAAGAGCGCCGTCGCGGTTTCGAGCGTCGGAGGATCTCCCGGTCGGAGCTTGCGGTAAATTTCAATCAGCGCTTCCTTCGGCGAGCGAATCGTGTCCTTTTCCAGGGTGCGGGTGATGATGATGCCGGTGTCGTCGCGCTCCGGGAAGCAGACGTCCACTTCCGTGATGCCGGCTTCGCCGATCGAGGCCCACATTTCCGCGGTTAGCGGCTTGTTGGCTTCGAGCAGCACTTCGCCGGTCTGGCGGTTGACCAGCTCGCTGACCGTAACTGCGCCTTCGAGATCCGCCGGACCGATTTCCACCTGCGTCACGCGCGCCTTCGCGAGTTCCTTGTACAAAGGATCGGTGATGCGCTTGTGGGCTCCGACCAGCACTTCGCCGGATTTCGGATGCTTGATTTCCTTGGTCAGCTTGCGGTCGATCAGGCCTTCCGAAGCGTTCCAATACAGCTCGCCTTCGCGGGCCGTAATACGCTCAACCTGATAGAAGGTACGCAGAATGTCTTCGTTCGACTTCAAGCCCAGGGCGCGCAGGAAGATCGAGCCCAGGAATTTACGCTTGCGGTCGATGCGGACATACAGAATGTTCTTCGAGTCGTACTCGAATTCGACCCACGATCCGCGGTAAGGAATGATCTTGCCGAGGAAGTAGCTACGGTTATTCGAGCTTTCGAAAAACACGCCCGGCGAACGGTGCAACTGGCTGACGATCACGCGCTCGGTTCCGTTGATCACGAAAGTCGCGTTCTCGGTCATCAGCGGAATATCGCCGAAGAAAACTTCCTGCTCCTTGATGTCGCGAATCGACTTCGCGCCGGTGTCCGGATCCTTGTCGTAAATCGTGAGGCGGATGGTCACCTTCAGCGGAGCCGAGTAGGTCATGCCGCGTTCCTGGCATTCGTTCACGTCGTACTTCAGTTGAAGCGTGACCGGATCGCCGCACTTGTTGCAGAACGTCGGAGTGTTCTTGTTGAACGTGCCGCACTTGGCGCACAGCACATCGCCGGTCTTGTAGGGGTTGGTTACGACCGAAGCTCCGCAACTGCGGCAAGTGGCGCGCAAGTGATGCAGGCCGCGCAAATGGCCGCACTTGCACTCCCAGCTGCCAATTTGATAGTCGACAAAATCCAGCTGCGAGAGGCCGCGGAAATCCTGAATCGGAAATACCGAAGCGAAAACCGACTGCAATCCCGAATCTTCGCGCTCGCTGGGCAGCAATTCCATCTGCAAGAAGCGCTGATACGACTTCTTCTGCACGTCAATCAGGTTCGGAATTTCCACCGTGGTCTTGATTTTGGCGAAGTCCAGGCGTGCCCGTTCCCGATTGGCTCGATTACCGTTACGATTGCTCATGGACCATCCTCATAAATGATGTAACGCCGGAACGGACGACGCGGATAGACACCCGCCCCGTCAGTCCGGGTAGGACGTATAGTGAGGTTTCATTGTTCAGAAATCTAAGAAGCACGCGGGTACGCGACTTCCTTCGCGGCTCTACCAGGTAGCGCGAGGGCCGCAGCGACGGGCAACTACTTAACTTCGACTTTCGCCCCGGCTTCTTCGAACTTCTTCTTGATCGTGGCCGCTTCGTCTTTGTTGATGCCCTCTTTTACGGTCTTGGGGGCGCCATCAACCAGGTCCTTGGCTTCTTTCAAGCCCAGGCTGGTGACTTCGCGTACGGCCTTAATCACGTTGATTTTGTTCGCGCCGACTTCGGTGAGCACGACGGTGAATTCCGTCTTCTCTTCCGCCGCGCCGCCCGCTGCTGCGCCACCGCCACCGGCCATCATCACCGGGGCTGCCGCTGCGGCCGAAACGCCGAACGCTTCTTCCATCTTCTTCACCAGGTCGGACGCTTCGAGCAGCGTCAAGCCCTTGATTTCTTCCAGAATCGATTCCACTTTGCTAGCCATCGCTGTAACTTCCTCCTCAAATTGAAAAACTGGGTTGAACAAAACTTTTAAAAAAATCCGTTACGGCAAACTGCTCAGAAATTCTCTGGCGCGAAATCGTTAGGCTTGCGCCGGTTCTGGTTCCGGAGCCGCTGCCGGTGCTGCCGCAGCCGATCCGCCAAACTTGTTGGCCTTCACCGCTTCGCTGGTAACCACCGCCAGGTTACGCGGCACCGCGTTCATCACGGTGGCCAGGCGCTGCGCCGGAGCATTCAGCATGAACATGACCTTGCTGATCAGCTCTTCCTTGCTCGGCAACTCGGCCAGCTGCTTGATTTCCTGAATCGAGATGACCCGACCTTCGACCCAGCCGGCGCGGAACTGAAACGCCGGAACGTCCTTCGCGACTTTCGTCAGGATCTTCGCGAGCGCAACCGGATCGGTCTTGGTGTAGGCGATCGAGTTAGTGCCTTTCAGGTTCTTCAGCAAATCGCCCGCGGGCGTGCCTTCCATGGCGTGTTGCGCCACGCGGTTCTTCAGCACCTGATAGTTGCCGCCGGCCGCTTCGACTTCGCGGCGCATTTTGCTGTCCTGCTCCACCGTGATGCCTTGGAACGTCGAAAGGATCACGGTCGAAACCGACGCGAGCTCCAGCTTGAGCCCTTTGCCCTGCTCTATTTTTTCGGCCTTCTTCTTCATTGCCGCAAACTCCCTTGTCCTGCCGAAGTCTTTACGAAGAAATCTGAATTACGCTGCTACGGCGACTGCCGAATCCGCTTCTGCTTCTTCGATCAGAATTCCCGGACCCATGGTCGAAGTCAGCGTGATTTTCTTGATGAACTTGCCCTTGGCTGCCGCGGGCTTAGCTTTGATCACCGCCGCAAGCAATGCCGCCGCGTTTTCGGCCAGCTTTTGCGCGGTGAAACTGATCTTGCCGACCGGCGAGTGAATCAGCCCGGTCTTGTCCAGTCGAAACTCGACTTTGCCGGCTTTGATTTCCGCAATGGCTTTCGCCACGTCGGTCGTTACCGTTCCGGTCTTCGGATTCGGCATCAAACCGCGTGGTCCCAAAACTTTTCCGAGCTTACCGGCGGAGCGCATCATGTCCGGCGTCGCGATGACCGCCTCATAATCCGTCCAGCCGCCTTGAATCTTCTCGACCAGATCGTCCCCACCCGCAAAATCGGCGCCAGCATCCAGCGCTTCGCGAATCTTGTCGCCGCCGGCGATGACTACCACGCGCTTCGATTTGCCCAAGCCATGCGGCAGCACCACGGTGCCGCGTACCATCTGGTCGGACTGCTTGGAATCGACGCCGAGATTCAGAACCAACTCTACGGTCTCGTCGAATTTAACGAAGTGCACCTTGCGGAGGAGCTCCGCGGCTTCTTCCAGCTTGTAAGGACGCGCTTCGACCTGCTTGCGCGCTCGATCGATATTTTTTCCGCCTACTTTTGCCGAACGACCCATCGTTTTCCCTCTCCTACGCGGTGGCGTAGTATGCGAGTCACTTCTAAAACTATTCGCTGACTTCGATGCCCATGTTGCGGGCGGTGCCCTTGATCGAACGAATCGCCGCTTCCAGATTCATGGTGTTCAGGTCAGGCAACTTCAACTTCGCGATTTCTTCGACCTGCTTCAGGGTCAGCTTGCCGACTTTATTGCGATTCGGTTCGGGCGAACCCTTGACGATTCCCGCCGCGCGCTTCAGCAACTCCGACGCCGGAGGCGTCTTCATGATGAAGGTAAAGCTGCGGTCGCTGTAGATCGTGACCAAAACCGGAATGATCATGCCGTCCGGTTCTTTCGCGGTCTTGGCGTTGAACTGCTTGCAAAAATCCATGATGTTCACGCCGTGGGGGCCGAGCGCGGTGCCCACGGGCGGCGCCGGAGTCGCCTTCATCGCCGGCAACTGCAATTTCACGGTCGCATTAATTTTCTTGGCCATTCGCTTGTTCCTTTATCCTTGGAGGCGCGTCGTTCGCGTATCGCTACGCGACTTTCTCTACTTGCGCGAAATCAAGTTCGACCGGAGTGGAGCGCCCGAAGATCGTCACCGAAACTTTCAGGGTCGAACGGTCGGAATTCACTTCTTCCACTACGCCGGTGAAATTCGCGAAGGGACCTTCTCCGATTCGCACTTTTTCGCCGCGATCGAACGACAGCTTCGGCTTGGGTTTTTCCGCCGTAGTGGTCGCCCGGTTCAAAATGTTCTGCACTTCTTCTTCGCTGAGCGGCGAAGGCGTCTGCCCGGAGCCGACGAACCCGGTTACGCGCGGCGTCGAACGCACGACGTGCCAGGTGTAGTCGTCCATATCCATCTCGACCAGCACGTAGCCCGGATAGCACATGCGCGGCGAAATCACTTTCTTGCCGTTGCGCACTTCGACCACGGATTCGGTCGGGATGATGATCTGCCCGATCTTGTCGGTCAGCCCGAACGCCGCCACGCGGCCTTCCAAGCTTTCCTTCACTTTTTTCTCAAAACCGGAATACGTATGAACGATGTACCACTGCTTCGGCGTCGAGCTTACGGCTGCTGCGCCTTCGGCTCCTGGTTCCACCGGTTCCAACGCTTCCGCACCCTCAGAGTTGCTTTGCATATTTTATGAGCCAGCCAATGCCGTGACCGAAAAGCGTATCGGTCAGGGCAAAATACAAACCAAAAAATGCGACGGTCAGGGTGACCACGATCGTCGTCGAAATCACATCGGCGCGCGACGGCCAGTTGACCTTGCGCATTTCGACGCGCACATCATGAAAGAACGAACGCAAGCGCTGCCACTGCGCGCCAACTTTACCGACCGGTTCGAACAGCGCAAAACCGCTAACGTTGTCGTCGTGCGCTTCTTGTTCCTTATTGAACTTTGCCGCCTGCGCCATTTCAGAAACCGCCTTGGTGTCGCCTATTTCCAAATCATCTAACTAATCTGGCAGGGGAGGAGGGATTCGAACCCCCACTCTCGGTTTTGGAGACCGATGGTCTACCGTTAAACCTACTCCCCTAAGTCCGAGCCGCAGGCTCGAATTTAGTCTGGAGCCCGCAAGCGATGGCGGCGGAGACTCTCGCCGGCATCTTTCGTTTCCGGTCTACTTAACTTCCTTGTGTCCGGTGTGCTTTCGGCACGTGTTGCAAAACTTCGACGTTTCCAGCCGCTCGGTATGCTTGCGGCGGTTCTTGGTCGTCGTGTAATTCCGGTTCTTACAATCGTTGCACTGTAGTGTGATGATTTCTCGCATCGTGTGTACCGGCGCCCTCGGCGGTCATCGCTCAAATTGCCTTTTGAGCGAATTCCGCGGAACCGTCTCCTCAGTTATTCGATGATCTCGGCGACCGCGCCGGCTCCTACGGTGTGTCCGCCTTCGCGAATCGCGAAGCGCAATCCCTTCTCCAACGCTACCGGCGTGATCAACGTGATCTCGCACGATATGTTGTCGCCCGGCATCACCATCTCCACTCCATCCGGCAACTTCACGTCCCCCGTTACATCCGTGGTCCGGAAATAAAACTGCGGACGGTAGCCGGTGAAGAATGGCGTATGACGGCCGCCTTCTTCCTTGGTCAAGACGTATGCTTCGGCCTTGAACTTGGTGTGCGGCGTGATCGAACCCGGCTTCGCCAAGACCTGGCCGCGCTCCACTTCATCTTTTTCCGTGCCGCGCAACAGCAAGCCGACGTTGTCGCCCGCCATGCCCTCATCCAGCAACTTGCGGAACATTTCGATCCCGGTCACCGTCTTCTTCATTGTCGGACGGAAACCTACGATCTCAACTTCCTCGCCCACTTTCACTTTGCCGCGTTCGATTCTGCCCGTAACTACCGTGCCGCGGCCCGAGATCGAGAAAATATCTTCGATCGGCATCGCGAACGGCTTATCGATGTCTCGTACCGGCTGCGGGATGTTCTTGTCCACCGCTTCCATCAATTCAATAATCGACTGCTCCCACTTCGGATCGCCTTCCAAAGCCTTGAGCGCCGAACCGCGGACCACCGGCAGCGTGTCGCCCGGATACTGGTAGCTCTTCAAGAGTTCACGAACTTCGAGCTCGACCAGTTCCAAAAGTTCCGGATCGTCAACCATGTCGCACTTGTTCAGAAACACGCAGATATAAGGAACACCGACCTGGCGCGCCAACAGTATGTGCTCGCGCGTTTGCGGCATCGGACCATCCGTCGCCGCGACCACCAGAATCGCGCCGTCCATCTGCGCCGCGCCGGTGATCATGTTCTTGACGTAATCCGCGTGGCCCGGGCAATCGATATGGGCGTAGTGCCGGTTGGGCGTCTCATATTCCACGTGCGACACCGCAATCGTAATGCCGCGCTCGCGCTCTTCGGGCGCGTTATCGATCGAATCGAACGCGCGGAACGCGACCTTCGGATTGTTCTTCGACAATACTTTGGTGATCGCCGCCGTCGACGTCGTTTTGCCGTGGTCGATGTGACCGATCGTCCCGATATTCACATGCGGCTTATTACGCTCGAATTTCTCTTTCGCCATCTGGTCTCACCCTCGTAGAAGGACTTCGCGGCTGCGGCCGCGACGATCAATTAAAAATCGCTATGCGCCAAACCATTGCTGAAACCCTACGCCCGCCTTCCGGCTGGCCGCTTCATGGAGCGGGGGACGGGACTCGAACCCGCGACCATCTGCTTGGAAGGCAGAGACTCTACCACTGAGTTACCCCCGCTCATTCCGTGCACTGCCGTCAGCAGCGATCTGCGAAGTTGGATGCTGTCTGCCCAATTTCGCTCCGCTCCGTTTCGATCTGGAGCCTGGGACCGGGATTGAACCGGTGACCTCGTCCTTACCAAGGACGCGCTCTACCAACTGAGCTACCCAGGCGCGTTCCGGTTATCCCGCGATGCTTTTGCTGCAAATCAGAAACGTCGCCGGGCCGCCGCGCTTCTTGTGTGTCTGGAACTGGTCTCGTTCTCAATTCGCTGCGAAATCTTGCTGCGTGTCGTGTCCAACCATTTGCGCCGTGCGTCGCGATTCAGTGGTGGACGGGGGAGGATTCGAACCTCCGTAGCCCGCAAGGAGCGGCAGATTTACAGTCTGCTGGTTTTAGCCACTCACCCACCCGTCCCGTGAAATCTTCCGGGACACAACCGCATCCCGCTCGTGCGACTAAAATGATCGGACTGCTGTACGGGGCACTTCGCAATGCAGAAAGGGCTCGTGTCCAGAGACACCAGCCCTAGCGCTCATGTCGCGAGGAATTCCGTCCGCAACCCTGCTGAATCGATTCCCGGTACTTTCAATCTCAGCTGGCGGAGGGAGTTGAACCCCCGACCCTCTGATTACAAATCAGATGCTCTACCAACTGAGCTACGCCAGCACTGGCAAACCGAGCGAAAATATCATACAGGCAATCAAATTGCAAGCAGGTTTCCAAGCCTACCGCAAAACCATTGCCAGTCGAGCACTTATCGGCTCTTACTGATGTCTGGGCGTGTCCCATTATACATCAATAGACGCGATTTTCGTCAATTCGATTTACTGGCCCTACTGTTTTTCGGCGGGAGCGGGGGTGGCGGCCGGCTCGGGAGCCGGTTTGGCGAACTGGCTGTCGGCAAGGTCGACGTTATGGGTGATCTCGCTAAACTTGATGGTAAATGCCGACTGCGCGCTGACTTGTTCGACCGTAAAAGGCAGCTTGATCCCATCGACTTCCCGGTAATCCTCAATATTGGCTGTAAATTCGAGGGAGCCGTCGGGCGTGTGGCGGTGGTTGACGCTGCGCACTTCCAGGCCGCTCTGGGTATCGAAATAGAGCTTATCGGGATCGCCTCCGGCGGCGGGCGTCGCTTCTACTATGTAAGTATCGTGGTCGCGGATTTTTTCGGTTCCGGTGACGGTCATCTTCGAGTAGATTTTTTGCAGGTCCAGTGCGTGATAAAAATTCGACTCGCGCTTTTCGTCCTCGAATTCACCGCCCGAAAGCTCGCGCAAGCCGTTGCGCGGATCGTCCGACCAGGCTGTAGTGCCGTCGAATCCTTGCTCAATTACCGCGCCACCCAGGTTGATCACCACCAGGATCGAATTCGGGGCTTTCATATGCACTTCGATCGTGCCGCTTAGATTGTTCATGGCCGGAATTTCGATGGTGCCTTTCGATACCCGCGAATGCAGCTTGCTCCAGGCTTCGCGCCCACCGATCGCCTCTACGTAATGCTTGATGACTTGGTCCGCGGTCGGTAGCGCGGCGCTTGGCGCCTGGGCTTGGGCGGAGATCACCAACCCACAACCGATTGCCGCCACCGCCGTCAGCCTCGCAATAAAGTTCATCATGTTCGCGGATTCTCCTCGCCAGGTTTCGAGCGGATTGCGTGCACGGCCCCTGCCATGCTTCTGATTTTTCTACGCCTTCGGCCGTCGAAACATTACACTAGCTGTTCAATGCGTTGGCCGCGTGCGATTCAAGTTCAAATGATAAAGCCATTTTGGCGGGACACCACGAAATAACATGTCGATGAGCACTTCAAACCGGGTCGCCATTGTTCTGGCTGTTCTCGCCGCGCTGATTTTCCTGGCTATCGGGGGCTTCTACTATTGGCAGCATCGCCCTCTGCCGCCGATGGTCAGCACGGTTCCGGGCGTACCCATCGCCGGTCCTGAGCCGGACATTCTCAGCGAGCTGCCTTCGGACGCTCCGGTGATTGCTTATGTCGACGTAGCCGCCCTGCGCAAGTTGCAAAATTCGCCCTTGGCGGCCGTGCTAGGCCTTACCTCACCCGGACCGCAGGCCGACCGCGATTACGCCGCCTTCGTGCGCGATACCGGTTTTGACTATGAGCGCGATCTCGATCACGCGGGTGTAGCCATGTGGCCCGCTGGACTCGGAACTCCATCGAACGTCCTGGGAGACGATCGGGTGATCTCGATTGCCGACGGCCGCTTCGACCAGCAGAAAATTAAGGCTTACGCGTTGCGCACCGGCAAGGTAGCGGCCAATGGAGCACGGGAAGTTTTGGAAGTCCCGGGGAATCCTCCGGTTGCGCTCGAATTTCTTTCTCCCACGCGCATCGTGATAGCGAGCGGAAAAAATCCCACCGGGCTGTTGGCGGCGCTGCACACGGACGGTTCCGGAACTCGCGACCCAGCCCTGCAGGCGCGGATCGAACGCGTGGCCGGCGCCCCTATTTTCGGGGTGGCCCGCACTTCGAATCTGCCGTCGAGCTTTTACGCCAATTTTCGCAACGCGCCGCAGCTCGATCAATTGATCCGCAGCGTTCAGGCGCTAACCCTGGCCGGGCAGCCCGACGGGGAAAATCTTCGCGTGGCCATCGACGCCGAAAGCGATTCGATGAAGGACGCCATGCAGATTTCGTTTCTGCTGGAAACCGGCCGCATGGCCGGCTCCATGGCGCTTTCCAGTCCGGACGCCAAACGCCAAATGTCCCGCGAACAAATTGCGTTTCTGAATTCCCTGCTCAGCGACGCGAAAATCACGCATCGCGACAAATTGATCCGGCTCAATTTCACGATCACCCGCGATATGCTGGCCACTCCAGCCACGCACAGTTCTTCGCCGACTGCAAAACCTTCCCAGCCCGCACACGCCTCCGGAAAGTAGTTCGACACCACGAAACAATCTCGCGTGGTTCAAAAGGCAGCGCCAGCAATCTTTATGTTTGGAGATAGAGCGAAAGGAGAAAGCTGGAACTAGTCGGCAGCAGCGGTGGCGGTGGCCGCAGTGCTGAGGTAACGCCAGGGATTAACCGGGGTGTTGTAAATTCGCACTTCGTAATGCAGATGCGGACCAGTCGAGCGTCCGCTGTCGCCTTCAAATCCAATAATGTCGCCGCGCTTTACGCGCGTGCCCTGATGAGTCTGAAATCCGGAGAGGTGTCCGTACCAGGTGGTCACGCCAAATCCGTGGTCGATGACCACCAAACGCCCGTAGCCGGCGCGCTGTTCCATCACCAGCACTACGCCGTCGGCCGTGGCCCGAACTCCGTCGCCATAGTGCGAAGCGATATCCATGCCTGCGTGAAACGCGCCTTCTCCGCTGAACGGATCCAGGCGCTCACCAAAATGTCCGGTGATTTCGCCCACGACCGGCCAAAGAGTCGGCACGATGCCCAGGCTGCTCAATTGCGCCTGAGGCAGCAAACGCGCGCCACCGTTGGACATCGCTACGGCCGTCACATTCTTCTGCAAGTAGCTGAATTCGTCGATCGAATCCTGATATTCCACGTCGTTCTGCACCGCGTCATCGCTGAAGGCGAATGGCGTTTGGCGGAAGCGCGTGATCCCGTATGCCATGGCGACTTCGCTGGCCAGCGATTGCAGCGAATCGAGACGCTGGTTGGTGTCCTTCACTTCGACCTGCAAAACCTTGTACTGCTGTTTCAACGCGTCCTGCTCACGCCGCAGCGAGTTATAGCTGGACGCTTTCCAGAGCATCCGCGAATACGAGCCGGTCGCCGCCAGTACCGTCACGCCGCCTACGGCCGCGAGAATCGCCAGCGCGTGCAGGACATAAAACGGCACACGCAGCCTCCGCATTCCGCCGGAGGCGCTCGAGGCAATAAAAAACGTGTAGTACTTACCTTTCATTCTCAATTTTTCCGGTGATCTTTACTGCTGGGGCTGAACGCTGCAGTCCCCCGACCGCAACTCGCCGAATCCTCAGTGTGGCCGCTTCGCCGCCGAGCAGCAAAGCCCCTGAATTCTAGCGACCACCTAGCACATGGTCAACCGTTAACTTGCGTTTTCCACAGCCTGGCCATGAAGGCAAAAGACTTACTCGCATCGCGGCTGTGAAATATCTTCCTTACTGAGCAAAAGATACCGTAATGTCTCTTCGCGGCGCAACTGGCCGAAGGTTCAGGATGAAACAAGAAAGCCAACTGGTCGAAAAAATCCTGCGGCGCCTCGGTTCTAAATCTAGTTCGTCATTTTCGCCTTGGCGCTTGAGCCTGGGCCCGGGCGACGATGCCGCCGTCCTTTCGCCTTCCAGTAGAAGCGAGCTGGTCCTCAGCTGCGATGCCTCGCTCGAAGGTGTCCATTTCCGCCGCGCCACCCACCCGCCGTCGTCGATTGGGTATAAGTCCTTGGCCCGAGCTGCCAGTGATCTGGCCGCCATGGGAGCCGCGCCTCGCTACTACTTATTGACGGTCGGCGTGCCGAATACGCTCAAGGCCGCGTGGCTCGACGAGTTTTTGGGTGGGATGCGCCGCGCCGCCCGCGAGCTGGGCATGACGATCATTGGCGGAGACACAACGACCAGCTCTCAAGTCATCGTTAGCATTACGGTCCTGGGAGAAATCGGTCACGGCTTGGCGCTGCGCCGGTCTGGCGCGCGGCCGGGTGATCTGATTTACGTTTCCGGCACGCTCGGCGAGGCTCAGCTGGGTCTGGAATTCGCGCTTGCCGGTGGCGGGCGCGATCCACGGCTTCGCGCCGAACTTCAGCCGCATCTTTACCCCACGATTCGAATCGCCCTTGGCTCCTGGCTGGCTCGCCGGCGCATTCCCAGCGCGATGATGGATATCTCGGACGGCTTGTCCACGGACCTGACTCGCCTGTGCCAAGCCAGCGGCGTCGGGGCGCGAGTTTATGCGGACCGGATTCGCCGTGTTCGGATTCCTACGTCCCTGCCGCCCAAATTGCGGCGGCGCAAACTCGATCCATTGCAGATGGCGCTGCACGGGGGCGAGGATTACGAGCTTTTGTTTACGGTGCCGAAGAAAAAATCCGGAGGTTTGAAGAAGTGTCCCGAGTTCTCGTCGCTGACATTGGTAGGTGAAATTACCGCAGCAAAAACTATTCTTCTGATCTCGAACGCCGGCCGCGTGGAAAAACTAAAGCCGCGTGGGTGGGATCCCTTCTAAAAAATATCGAAGGTGTCCCGCGCGCTTAGCGGCGAGGTGGGGTCGAAGGCGTAGGCGTGGCGCCCGGGTGTACTCCGTTGGGTTCCGTTAGTTTCGGCAAACTCTGCGGAGTGACCGGCGGCGCCGGCACCGGCGCTTTTTCTTGCAAGCCTTGTTCGGCCGCGTCCGCCGGCGGTGCGGTGTCTGGAACATCGACTAACACCTGTTTCGCGCCGGCTAATTTTTCCAGCGGCACCACATTTGGGAAACTTTCGTTCGGCATTTGCGCACTGGCGGCCTGCATAAATTGCAGCCAGATCGGCAACGCCGCTTTCGCTCCCGTTTCTTTTTTGCCCAGCGTGACGCGCTTGTCGTCGTTCCCGACCCATACGCCCGCGGTTAGTTGCGGCGTGAACCCGATGTACCACGCATCGGTAAAATCGTTGGTCGTTCCGGTCTTCCCTGCCGAGGGGCGTCCCAGTTCTTTTGCGCGCACGCCGGTTCCGAACTGCACTACCTCTTCCAGCATCGCCACCATGGTGCGCGCGGTTTCCGGAGGAATCACGTCGGTCACTTTAGGCCGCGGCTCTTCCAGCACTGTGCCGTCGTACGACGTCACCCGCTTGATGTAATGTGGCTCGATGTGAATTCCATCATCCGGAAAAACCGTGAAGGCGGAGACGTGCTCCATCAGCGTTAGATCCGCCGCGCCCAGGGCCAGCGGCAAATAGGGGGGCAGCGGACTTTCGATCCCAAATTTCCGCGCGAGGTCGATCACGTTTTGCACGCCCACATGTTCGAGCAGCCGCACCGCCGGCACGTTGCGCGAATCCGCCAGCGCCCGCCGCAGCGTGATCCGTCCTTCGAACTTGTTGTCATAGTTGCGCGGCGAATAATTCTGACCGCCGCTGCGAAATGAGACTGGCTCATCCACGACCACGTCGAAGGGAGTCATGCCCGTTTCCAGGGCGTCAGCGTAGACGTAGACCTTGAACGAGCTGCCGGTCTGGCGCAGCGCCTGCGTCGCGCGATTGAACTTCGACGTCTCAAAATCGTAGCCGCCGACCATCGCTTTTATATCGCCGGTAGGATTGTCGATCGCGAGCAACGCCGCTTGAGCCTCCGGAAACTGATCCAACTCGGCGCGTAGCGTGTTGCCGGACAGTTCCTTCACCGCCAGGCAAACCAAGTCGCCGGCCTTCAAAAATTGTTCCGGAGATTTGTGTCCGGTCCAGGCAAAATCGGCCGGCGTCAGCATCGCGTGGTACAACCCGACTTTCACCGACGCAAATGTTGGAGCCACGCTCATAACCAAGCCGGTAACGTAGTCGCCTTTTTGGACCGTGCCGCGCCAGTCGTCGTTCTGATATTTTTCCAGTGGGCCCAAATTCTGCTGCAGGATGTTCGAAAGATTTCCGCGCCAGCCGTGGCGGCGGTCGTAAGAGTGCAAGCCGTCTCGCACCGCGGCGTCGGCGGCCTTCTGCATAGCGATGTTCAAGGTCGTGTAAACGCGCAGCCCTTGCTCGTGAACGGCCGCGGTTCCGTACGTGTGCTCCAAATACTCGCGCACTTCTTCGATAAAATACGGCGCCAGATCGTTGCGCAACGAACCGACATGCAATCCCAACGGCTCCGCTGCCGCTGCCGTCGCCTCGTCGTGCGTGATTTTCCTTTCACGCTCCATCAAGGACAAAACCAGGTTGCGCCGGGCCTTCGCGCGTTCCGGATGATTCACTGGGGCGTAGATCGGCCCGCGGATGATCGCGGCCAAAGTCGCGGCCTGGCTCAGCGTGAGTTTTTCGATTGGAGTGCTGAAATAATATTCGGACGCGGCCTCGAATCCGTAATTTCCGGAACCCAGATAAATCTGGTTCGAGTACATGGTGAAAATCTGTTCTTTGGTGTAGTGCCGCTCGATCTGAATCGCCAGCAGCGTTTCTTGGATTTTTCGTTGCGCGCTGCGATCGGAACGATTCAGGAAAAGCCCGCCGGCCAGCTGCATGGTCAACGTACTCGCGCCTTCGGCCAGCCGGTGCTTGGCAATGTCGTGCCAGGCCGCCTCCAAAACGCGCGGAATGTCGACGCCCCAATGTTCTTCGAAGTGCTGGTCTTCGGTGGTGAGGACAGCGTCCTTCAAGACTTTGGGAATCTGCTGGTAGGTGACTAGAATCCGCCGCTGCAGCGCGAACGTGCCGATGGATTGCCCATCGTCGGCGTACAGCTCGGTAACGACGTTGGGCCGGTAATCCTGCAGCGCGCGAATTTCCGGCAGGTCGCTGCTGTAGACAAACAGCAGGCCGACCGCCGCGCCCAAGGCGATCGCGCAAATCAGCAAGAAAGTGAATGCCAGCCGGCCGAACAAAGTGTCGCCGGTGATCTTCATCGTGGCGCGATAAAATCGGTCCATCTCTCGGCCATTCTATCGCATACAAACGGGACGGATGCTCCGCGTTGTTGACCAATGTTCCGTAGCGCGATGCGGCGCGCCCTCACGTTTTCCGCAATCGTCGCCGTTCTTGCGTTACTATCTCGCCGAAAGCCAACGCCAAGCGAACCACCGGAATCATGGAAGCTAATCCAGTTTTATTTCGCGACCTTACTTACATTTTTCTGGCCGCCATTGTCGGCGGCCTGCTGGCCTGGAAGCTCAAGCTTCCGCTGATTCTCGGTTTCGTTTTTGGCGGCATCATCATCAGTCCATTTACTCCCGGCCTGCAAATTTCTGACCTGCACGCCTTCGAAGTCTTCGCCGAGGTTGGCGTCGTGCTGCTGATGTTCTCGATTGGCGTGGAATTTTCGATTCCCGACCTGATGCGGGTGAAGTGGATCGCCCTCGGCGGCGGGACGCTTGGCATTCTGATGTCGCTCGCGTTCGCGCTGGGCGCGGCTTGGCTCGCCGGGTGGAGCATGGTTCAAGGCTTTGTCATCGGCGCCACTATTTCCGTAGCCAGCACCATGGTCCTGGCGCGCTTGCTTGCTGACCGCGATGCGATGGGCACCACTTATGGCCGCGTCATGATCGGAATCACGCTGGTCGAAGACATCGCGGTCGTCTTCATGACCATCATCATCCCAATTTTCAGCGGGCCGGCCGAGGGCCGCTTCACCAAAGCCGCGTGGACGCTGGGCAAAGCCATGCTGCTGCTCATCCCGCTCGCGTTTTTGGCCATGACCGTCGTGCCGCGTGTGCTGCGCCGCGTTTCGCGCACCAAAGATCCCGAACTGTTCCTGCTGGTCGCGATCGCCATCTGTCTGGTTTCGGCCAGCGTCGCGCAAGCCTGCGGATTTTCGGTCGCGCTCGGCGCGTTCCTCGCCGGACTCGCCATCAGCGGCGCGGAAGATTTGCACCATGCCCATACGACGCTGATCCCGCTACGCGATGCGTTCGTCGCCATGTTTTTCGTTTCGCTAGGAACGCTCGTCGTGCCGCAGGTCATCCTCAATAATTTGCCGCTGCTCGGCGTGATGCTCGCTCTGATCATTTTTGGCAAATTCATTATTTGGTTTGCGGTGATGAAACTTTTCCGCTATTCGGTTTGGACTTCCATCGCCGTGGCTGCTGGCCTGACCCAAATCGGCGAGCTCTCCTTCATTTTGGTCGAAGTCGCCAAAAAGTCCGGTCTAGTCGGCGACGAAGTCTTCGCCGCAACTTTGGCCGCTTCCCTCATTTCCATTTTCTTGAATGTGCTGATTGTTCGCGGAGTCTTCCGTTGGATTCAACCGAAACTTGACGCGGAGCAAGGGCTGACCGCGGCCACGGTCGCAGCGCCTGCTGCCTCGCATCAATCTTAGAATCGGTTTGATCGGTTGAAGCGAATGAATGTCGAGGAAAATTTGTTGAAGAGAAAAATTCTTATTCGATTCGTTTACGCTAAAGCTGCCTGCGCCGCCGCCACGTCCTTATAGCACTTGATGAGTGTCCCCACCTGGGTCATATCGATCAGCGCGGTCACTTGCTTGTTCGCGCCGCATACCGCCAACTTTCGCTGATTACGTTGCGCCGCCACGTAGACTCCCACGAGAGCGCCAAGACCGGCGGAATCGACAAACGGAACATTGGTAAAATCCAAAATGACTTGTGGCGCGCTCTCCGCGCGAGTCACCGTCTGGAAGGTAAAGACGGTGTGAATGTTCAGTGAACCGTTCAGCGTCAGAATTTTCTGGCCGTTATGCGCGCCGTCCGTCGTGACAATATTCAGGATATCGTTTGCCATGGCCGCCGATTTTAGCGAAGTAGCCGCTCGCCAATTGTTAATATTTGGTTACATCAAACCGCGGGACGCAAGCCCTTCATTCTTTTAACCGACAATCGCGTCCGCTTCGATTTCCACCAGCATCTCTGGCTGAATCAGTTTGCTCACTTCCACCATGCTGGTGGCGGGCCGGATGGTCCCGAAGACTTCGCCGTGCGCCCGCGCGACGTCCTTCCAATCGGCGATGCGCGTGACGAAAATGCGCGTCCGCACCACATCGCTCATCTTCGCCCCAGCCTGCGCCAGCGCCGATTCGATGTTCTTCAGTATCTGTACCGCCTGGCCGTAGGCGTCTCCTAGCGCGACAATTTCCCCGGCGGCATTAAACGCCGTGGTCCCCGAAACCTGCACGTGCGCTCCGACGCGCACCGCGCGCGAATATCCAACCTGCGGTTCGAATGGCGACCCCGAAGAAATATTCTTCCGCTCTTGCATTTCCGCCTCCTATGGATCGAATCGCGCCCGCAACTCCGCGGGCATCACCGGACATAAATCCTCGCGCCGCCCGAAAATCCGAAAACGCACGCGCGCCACAAAATCGTAAACGAAATCCCGCAGCCCGCACGGCACCACGCTCAGGAAATTCGCCAAAATCCTCCACCCTCCGCCCAGCCGCCGCAAAATGTGCAGGAACGCCGCCGACTGGGTTAATAACCCGCCGTCCGACGTCAGCACCACCACGCTGTCCGGCAGTTTTTCTCGCGCGGCCGGCGGCACCATCTTCGCAAACGTCTCACCTTGCAGCGGCGCGAACCGAAACGCTTTTCCTTGGCGATCCTCAGCCAGCACAAATTGAACCGTGCGGTGACACAGCCCGCAGTGCCCATCGTAAAAAAGCATATCGGGAGCCTGTCCCTCTTCCGCAGACAACACAACCTCCGGCTCGGCTTGGCAGCGACGCACGCGCCTGAAAAAAGCATATCACGCAGCCAACGCTGGGTTCGGAAAGCTCGGCACTCGATCGATCTCGCTGCCCCGAAACTCTTCGGGCTTCCCGCTTGCCTCCATTTCCCAATTTCTCTACTCTTAGTTGGTCCCCAAAATCGAAGCGCACGCAGGAGCAAATTCGCCCACATGAAATGCAACAACATCCTCGAAGCGATGGGCAACACGCCCATCATTCGCCTCAATAAAGTGGCCAAGGATTTTCCCGCCGAAGTCTGGGTGAAAGCCGACTACATGAATCCCGGCGGCTCGGTGAAAGACCGCATCGGCCTGTGGATGATCAATGAAGCGGAACGCACCGGCAAACTGAAGCCCGGCGGCACGATCGTGGAAGGCACTTCGGGAAATACCGGCATGGGACTGGCGCTGGTCGCCTGCGTGCGCGGCTACAAAGTCGTATTTACCATCACGGACAAGCAATCCCGCGAAAAAATTGATTTGCTGAAGGCGTTCGGTGCCGAGGTGATCGTCTGCCCCACCGCGGTCGAACCGGAAGACCCGCGCAGCTATTACTCGGTGGCTTCAAAGCTGGCGCGCGAGATCCCGAATTCGTTCTACCCCAACCAGTACGAAAACCCGATGAACCCCGAGGCGCATTACCAGACCACCGGCCCGGAAATCTGGAAGGACACCGAAGGCAAAATCACGCATTTTGTTTGCGGCATGGGTACCGGTGGGACCATTTCCGGCGTGGGCAAATATCTCAAAGAGCAGAATCCCAACGTCAAAATCGTCGGCGTCGATCCCGTGGGTTCGCTGTATTACGAAGCTTTCAAAACCGGCAAGACCGGTAAGGCGCTCACCTACGTGGTCGAAGGCATCGGCGAAGATTTTTTTCCCGGCACGATGAACATGAAGATTCTCGACGATGTGTATCAGGTCAACGACGAAGAATGTTTTGTCTGGGCCCGCCGTCTGGCCAAGCAGGAAGCGATCTTCACCGGCGGTTCCGGTGGCGGCTGTATTTCCGCGGCGTTAAAGCTGGCCAAAACGTGCAAGTCTGACGACATGATCGTCGCCTTCCTGCCCGATTCCGGGTCGCGCTACATGTCCAAGGTCTACAACGATGGCTGGATGCGCGAGCACAACTATACCGATGCGGAAGTCGCGCTGTCCGCCGCCGATGTGATTCGCGTCAAACGCCAGAACGGCAAAACGCGCGAGATGATCGTGGTCGGGCCGTATCAGACCGTCTTTCATGCGCTGCAAACCATGCAGCAGCAAGATATTTCGCAGCTTCCGGTATTTGAAGAAGGTAAGTCGATCGGTTCGGTCTTCGAAGATCAGATTCTCAATCTTGCGCTGCAGGGCAAAGATCTTCGCAAACTGGTGATCCGCGAAGTCATGGGAGAGCCGCTTCCGCAGGTTTCGGCGAATTCGCCGATCGAGCGCGTCACGTACACGCTGAGCCACGACAGCCCCGCCGTCTTCGTGGAAATGGCCGACGGAAAACTCGAGATTCTGACCAAGTTTGACTTGATGGATACCATCGCCGGGCTGGCCACGCAAAAACGCTAAGCAGCAAAGGCGTTATCGTTCCGAAGCGATATCCACCGCATTGACGTCTTTGAAGTCGGTCCGGACCTCTTCGAGTTTCGCGCGGTAAGCCACCGCGTCGCCGTACGGCAGAAAATGCGCATAACGATCGTGCGGATGCATGATGCGGTGCGCATGGCGGATAGGGCACCAGTGCTGTTCGGTGCGCGCGGCTACCTCCACCACGTAGGCCATCACTCCATTTCCGTACGAGCAGTACGCGCAGTTGATTCTTTCCAGCAAATTCAGATAACAGAGTTTTCCGCGATCGAAAACGATGAAGTCGGAGCGCTTCACCTTTGGAATTCCATACAGCGGAAATGAAAACCACTGATAGATGGAGATGAAGATGTCGATCAGCACAAAGGGAATGATGCAGCCGTAGATCAGCGGCGCCGTGAGCCCCACGAAGAAACGTGATTCCTGCATGTAGCGGAGCAAAGAACTGCGCAGACGGGTATGTTCCTTCTTGACCGCATCCGGGAAGCGGATCTCGCGTTGGTGCAGCTCGTAAAATGGCCCGCGATATTCTTCGTCGCGTTCCGGCTCGCTCGAAATCTGGACCAGGGGCTGGGTGTTCTTGCTGTCTGGGCTCATCGATCCACCAATTTGAATTTCCCTGCGCTGGGTGGCAGGGTTCGCACGTGTAGATATCACAATTGCCGCCGCACGAATCGAACAAAATGGAATTCCACCGTGGGCAGCTCTCGCCGTGCGCCGGATTGGTGGTTGAGCGTTGGATGGTATAATTGGGGACTTTTTGGGTGCTGGCGCGGTGGTTAGACAGCGGCCACACGCGGTATCAAGTGGATCGAGGCAAAGAATCGCATTATGCGCATTGAAGATTTCAACGAACGGCTGGCTCACAAGATCCTGGTCACTGATGGCGCGATGGGCTCGCTCCTGTATGAATCCGTCGGCCCGCAGCGCTGCGTCGACGAACTGAATTCGACCCACTCCGAAGCCGTTTTCCATGTGCATCAGACCTACATCGAAGCCGGCGCGCAAATTATCGAAACGAATACCTTCGGTGCCAATCGCCACAAACTCGCCCAGTTTGGCATGGGCGATCGCGTCGCTGAACTCAATCACCGCGCGGTGAAAATCGCCCGCGAAGCGCGTGAAGCCGCGAAACACGAAGTGCTGATCGCCGGCTCGATTGGCCCGCTCGGCATTCAGCAGCACGTGCGTGATCTCCCTCCCGATGACATCGCCGCGATTTTCAAGGAACAGGCTGGCGCGCTCGAAGAACGCGGCGTCGATCTTTTCATTCTGGAAACCTTCAGCGACGTCGACGAACTTGTTTCCGCCGTAGGCGCCATCCGCTCTTTCTCGCGTCTGCCGATCGTTGCGCAGCTGACCTACTCCGACGAAGGCACCACATTCGGTGGCACGCGTCCGCAAGACGCATGGGAAAAACTTCACGCCGGAAACATTCAAGCCATCGGAGCCAACTGTACTATTGGGCCTCAGCTGCTGCTCCCCGTGCTGCGCGATCTGGCCGCGATTTCCAATATTCCTTTATCCGCGATGCCGAACGCCGGTTTCCCCAAGCGTATCGGCGACCGCACCGTTTATCCGAAATCGTCGCCGGAATACTTTGCGCTCTTCGCGCGAGAGGCGGCCGAACTGGGCGTTCGCGTCCTGGGTGGCTGCTGCGGCACCACTCCCGAACACATTCATGCCATCGCCGAAGCGGTGAAACAAATTCACGCGACGCCGTCGGCGAGTTCGAAAAACGTGGCGCGTTCCGCGCCGGCGACCACTGAGGTCCTCGAACCCGCGGAGCGCGTTCGCCGCATCGCCACCCGCGAGCCGGAAAGCAAACTCTGGAAGAAAATCCAAGCACAGCAATTCGTCACGTCAGTTGAGATCGATCCGCCCAAGGGCGTCTCGATCGACCGGATTCTCGAGCAGGTCACGCGCGTGATGGCCCACTCCGCCGTAGATTCGATCGACATCAACAGCGGCACCCTGGCGCGCGTCGGGATGGACGCGATGGTTCTTGCCGGTGCTCTCGAAGCGCACGGTTTTGAGACCGTCCCACACGTGACCACTCGCGATGCGAACATCATCGGCCTGCAAGCCATGCTGCTCGGCGCGTGGGCCGTCGGCGGCGTCCGCAACATTCTGGCTATCACTGGAGACCCGCCATCCCTCGGCGATCATCCCGAAACCAGCGGCGTCTACGAAGTGGATTCCATCGGACTGGTGAAGGTTTTGTCGCGGTTGAATCAAGGCACAGACTGGGCGGGCAAAAGTCTGGGCGGCGCCACGAATTTCACCATCGGCGTAGCGGTAAATCCGGTCGCCGAAAATATGGATGAAGAACTTCGCCGCTTCGAAGAAAAAGTCGCAGCCGGCGCGCACTTCGCGATGACCCAGCCCATTTTCGATCCCGAGCACTGGGGCCTGTTCCTGAAACGTCTCGGCGGAAAATCGCCGATACCGATCATCGTCGGCCTCTGGCCGCTGACCAGCTACAAACAAGCGTTGCGGCTGAACAACGAAGTTCCCGGAATTGTCATTCCCGAAGCGACTCTGCGTGAGATGGAAAACGCCGGCGAAGCCGCGCGCGAACGTGGATTCGTTCTGGCCCGGCGCATGTTGGAATGGGCGCACAGCGCCCGCAGCGAAAGCATCGCGGGCGCCTATTTGATTGCGCCATTCAAACGCTATGAGGAAATCCTAGAATTATTCCGCTAAGGCAAGCGACGAAGGACTTCGTCGGTCGATATAGAAATTAGAAAAACCAAAATCGTTTGCGCTTGCGCGTCGAGGTGGCTCCCGGCGCGAGGCCGATATCCTCATCCAACTCCGGCACCCACGGTAGCGATCTCCCTTCGAACGCGGCCAGCGGATTGTCCACCAGCAGCGCCTGCGCCACTTCCTGGCCCCGGGTCTTTGCCACGTGCTCGAAAGTATCCTTCAGCCGCAGCGGTCTGGAAGTGACGTTGTGCGCGTCGCTCGCCAGAAAATGTACGGCGTTCAGCCCGATCCACTCTTCCGCCGCTTCCTGCGCCGGCTTTCCAAACCTTCCCGCGAGCGAACCGGCCGTCACTTGCGCGTAACAGCCCTGGCGCAGCCACCGGTATAGCCGCTCCGGCTTCGAGCGGATCAGCGGATTACGTTCCGGGTGCGTGATGATCGGCAGAATCCCCGCCAGATGCAATTCATGCAGGGTCTGATCCATCGAAGGCGGAATGGAATAGTCGGCAAACTCTACCAGCAGGTACTTTTTTTGGTTCAGGGTATAGCGCGTCGGGAAGTGCCGAATCTCCTGCAGGTTCTCGTAGCTCAGATGGAAATCGCATCCCGTAGCGATGGTGAGCCGTCCTTCGAAGTGAGCCTGTACCTCATCGCGACGTTTCGATACCAATTCGGGAATGAACGGGTATTTAGGGTGGGCGTGCGGAGTGCCGATAACGTGTGTGATTCCATCGGCGATTGCCATTTCCCCCATCTCGACCGACATTTCGATCGATTCGGAACCGTCGTCGAGGTCCGGAAGTATATGGCAATGAATATCGATCATCGCAATCGAGAATAACGCAGGGCGAAGGGGATGACAACGAATCGGGGCCGCTATGGGCCGGTGTAAGGTTGGTGGAAGAATCAAAACGAAGTGGCCAGCCTCTTGCATGAATCAGGTCTGAACGGTTGGAACTGTTTCATTTGCGGAAAGCAGGTTCTCTGGAAATGAATCGTGAGGATGTGACGCAGTGAAGCCCACAGCAGTCTCGAAACGCCCGCGCAAGGCCTTCATCACTGGTGTCACCGGTCAGGACGGCTCGTACCTGGCTGAGCTGCTGCTCGGCAAAGGCTACGAAGTGCACGGGATTAAGCGGCGCTCCAGCAGCTTCAATACCGAGCGCGTCGATCACCTGCTTCCCGACTGGCATGAAAGCGACGCAAAATTCTTCATGCATTTTGCGGACTTGGCCGACGCCAGCAGCCTTTCCAAACTGCTGTACCGCCTCGCACCCGACGAGATCTACCACCTGGGCGCGCAAAGCCATGTCCGCGTCAGCTTCGATATCCCGGAATACACCGGAGACATCACTGCGCTGGGCACCGCGCGTCTGCTCGATGCTATTCGCGAAACTGGAATCCCCGCGCGCTTCTACAACGCCGCCAGCAGCGAGATGTTCGGCCAGTCTTTCGAAGGTCCCCAAAACGAATCCACTCCGTTTCATCCCCGCAGCCCCTACGGCTGCGCCAAGCTTTACAGCTATTGGATGACGGTGAACGCCCGCGAAGGTTACGGATTGTTCGCCGTGAATGGAATTTTGTTCAACCACGAATCGCCGCGCCGCGGCGAAATTTTCGTTAGCCGTAAAGTCACTCGCGCGGTGGCGCGTATTCTCCATGGGCTGCAATCGAAATTGTATCTCGGGAATCTCGATGGCGAGCGCGACTGGGGATTCGCTCCCGAATACGTCGAAGGCATCTGGCGCATGCTGCAGCAGCCCGAGGCCGAAGATTTCGTTCTGGCCACCGGCGAAACCCATTCGGTGAAGGAATTCGTCGAACGAGCTTTCGCCCACGTCGGGCTGGACTGGCGCCGCTATGTCGAGGTCGACCCGCAGTATTACCGTCCTACCGAAATCGACCGCCTCGAAGGCGACGCGTCCAAAGCACGCGAACGCCTGGGCTGGGTGCCTCGAATTAAATTCCGTGACTTGGTGAAAATCATGGTGGATGCCGACGTCCAGCTGCTCGAAGACAAATTAACCGGACAACTCGAACGGCGGATGTCCATGCGAGGCGGCGAATGAGGCCGGTCGGAGTGCAAAACCATTCCATGGGTGTTTTTCACGGACGCCGAATCGTGGTGACCGGCGGCGCCGGGTTCCTGGGGGGCGTCGTCGTCCGAAAACTTCGCGAGCGTGGCGGCCGCGATATTTTTATCCCGCGCCGGGCCAGCTGCGACCTTACCCGCCTCGATCACATCGAAAAAATGTTTGACGAAGCGAGGCCGCAGCTGCTGGTTCATCTGGCCGCTTCGGTTCCTGGCCCCAAATCCCATCGCGACGTGGCCGAAACCTTTTACAACAACGTCATGATGGCCACGCAGCTGATCGAAGCCTCGAGCCGCCACGGCGTCGAAAAAATGCTCTACGTCGGCAGCGCCACGTCATACCCCGCCAACGCGGCGGTCCCGCTTCGCGAACAGGACCTGTTCAAGGGCATTCCGGATCCCGGGCGCGCCGAACACGGCATCGCCAAACGATTGCCCCTGGTTCAGGCTCTGGCCTATCGCCAACAATATGGCTTTCATTGCGTCTGTCTGATCCCCACAAATTTCTACGGCCCGGCGGATAATTTTGATCCGCGCACGAGCTTTGTCATTCCTTCGTTGATCCGGAGGTTTCTGGAAGCCGTCGAAACCGGAGCCGAAGAAATCGTCATTGGCGGCAGTGGCTGCGCTACTCGCGATTTTATTCACGTCGAGGATTGCGCCGAGGCCGTCCTACTGGCGCTCGAGCATTATCACGGCGCTGACGCCGTCAACATCGGCAGCGGCATCGAAGTTCCCATCCACGACCTCGCCCGCCGCATCGCGCTGCTCACCGGCTACACCGGAAAAATTCAATGGGATCCCAGCTACCCGGAAGGAACGATGCGCCGCGTTCTCGATATTTCGCGCGCTCAAAAGAATTTGGCTTTCGTGCGCGGCGCAGCCTGCCGGAGGGCTTGTTCGAAACCATCGAATGGTATCGAGCGGCCAAGGCCCATCCCCCGATCACGGCGCATTCTTCCGCGCTCGAACAGAGCGCGTAAAAATTCGGCGCCGAACGCCGCACAATATCGCCGCGTAAAGGAAGTAACAGCATGGAAGCCATCGCTCAAGCAGTAATCGAACAGCCCATATCGAAAGCTGCCGCGCGCGTCACCGTGCGCACTTCCTGCCGCTCCTGCGGCGGCTCGCACCTGGTCTCCGCCATGGACTTCGGCAACTTGTACGTCTCAAATTTCCCGGACATTCCGGAAAGCGCGCTTTGGCCCCAAGTCCCACTGGAACTGCTGCTGTGCCGGCAATGTGGGCTGGTGCAATTGCGGCACACCACACCGCCTGAGTGGCTGTACCGGCGCTACTGGTATAAATCCGGCGTCAGCGCCACGATGCGCGCCGCCCTTGCCGACATTACCGCGAAAGCTTCCCGATTCGCAGGCTTGAAATCCGGAGATGCCGTGCTCGACATCGGCTGCAACGATGGAACCTTGCTCCGCTCCTACCCCGTTCTCGACCTTCGCCGCACTGGATTCGAGCCTGCGGAAAATCTGGCGCCCGAAGCCGCGGTGGGAACCGATCGGATCGTGAATGCGTTCTTTTCCGCGCGCCCGATTCTGGGCGAGCAGTTCCAAGTCATCACTTCGATCGCCATGTTCTACGACCTGGAAGATCCCAACACTTTCGTCGCTGATGTCGCTTCCGTACTCGCCGAAGAAGGCGTCTGGATCATCGAAATGCATTACCTGCCGCAAGTTCTGGCGCGCAATGCGTTCGACGCCATTTGCCACGAGCATCTCGAATACTATTCGCTGAGCAGCCTCGAACCGCTGCTCGAACGCCACGGCCTCGTCGCCGCCGACGTTGAAACCAACGACGTGAACGGCGGCAGCTTGCGCATCTACATCGTTCATCGCGATTGTCCCGCCGCTTCGGTTCCGGCGCGCCGCTTCCGGGTTGAAGCGCTGCGCGCGCGCGAGCGTTCCGCAAATTTGCTGCAGCCTCGCACCTACTCCGAATTTCACGACCGCGTCTCGCGCATCGGCGAAAGGCTTTGCCGTTATGTGGAAAGCGAGCGCGAACGCAACAATGAAGTCTCGGTTTACGGCGCTTCCACCAAAGGCAACACCTTGCTTCAGGTTTTCGGCCTCGATCGCCGACTGGTGCGCTCTGCGGCCGAGCGCAACCCGGAAAAATGGGGCAAATACACCGTCGGCACCTGGATACCCATCGTTTCCGAAGCGGAAGCCCGCGCCCACGCCAACGATTTCCTCGTGCTGCCCTGGCATTTCCTGAACGAGATCCAAACCCGTGAACGCGACTTCCTCCAGCGTGGCGGAAAATTGATCGTTCCGCTGCCCACTCCTTACGTCATCGACGCCGCCGGCCGCCACGGCCTGGACTGCTAAGCGCTCTTCAAGATTTCATCTTCCGGCCACATTCAGTCTATTTTTCGTCGCGGTCTGCGGCGGCCACTTGGCTTAGACGTTTCCGGCCCCAACTTCCTGACTTTCGCTAAAGTTGCTACAATTCTGGCTCGCGATTCAAGTTCTTCAGCTTGAATATCTCTGCCATAAATCGCCCTGAAAGTTTTGCCATCAAGAGAGAGAGGAAATCGGAATGGGTGCGGATCGCAAGCCGGAATTTTTCGCCGGAAAAGATCTGAAGGTCGGAATTATTGGATGTGGTTACGTGGGCCTGCCTCTGGCCCTGCGTTTTGCGGATGTCGGCCAGATCGTCACGGGTTTTGACACCGACGACGAGAAAATCAAGAAACTGAACGCCGGCCAATCCTACATCCAGCACATTTCCGCCGAAAAAATCGCGGAGCATGTGAGAGGCAAACGCTTCAGCGCCACCACCGATTTTTCCCGGCTGCGCGATATGGACGCCGTCCTAATCTGCGTTCCGACTCCGCTCGATGAACGCCGCGAGCCGGATCTCAGCTACGTTGAAATGACCGCGCAGTCGATCGCGCCGAACCTCCAGCGCAATCAGTTGATCGTGCTGGAAAGCACCACTTATCCTGGCACCACCGAGGAATTGGTTCTGCCCATCCTCGAAAAAAACGGCCTGCACTGCCCGCTGGCCAAAGGTCCCAGCTCCGAAAACACCGCGACCGATTTTTACTTGGCCTTTTCTCCCGAGCGCGAAGATCCGGGCAACAAGCAGTTTGGCTTAGCCCAGATTCCCAAAGTTGTCGGCGGCCTCAATCCCGCGAGTTGTCAGGCAGCGGTGAACCTCTACGCGCAAATCGTTTCCAAAGTTGTTCCGGTCAGCTCTACCCGGGCGGCGGAAATGGTCAAGCTGCTCGAAAATATTTTCCGCTGCGTGAATATTGCGCTGGTCAACGAACTGAAGCAACTTTCCTTGCGCATGGACATCGACATCTGGGAAGTCATCGACAGCGCGGCGACCAAGCCCTTCGGATTTATGCCTTTCTATCCCGGGCCGGGTCTCGGCGGCCACTGCATTCCGGTAGATCCTTTCTACCTTTCCTGGAAAGCTCGCGAATATGATTTCGCCACGCGCTTCATCGAGCTGGCTGGTGAAATCAATACCGCTATGCCGTATCACGTGGTCGATGCGCTGGTCGCGGCGCTGAATGCCCACGAAAAAAGCGTGAAGGGCTCCAAGATTCTCGTTCTCGGCGTGGCCTACAAGAAAGATGTCGACGATCTGCGCGAGTCGCCTTCCCTCAAACTGCTCGAGCTTCTCTCCGCCCGCGGAGCCCGGCTCGATTACAACGACCCCTACTTCCCTGCGCTGCACAAAATGCGCCACTACGATTTCTCGCACATGAAATCCGTCGAGTTGTCGCCGAAGAATTTGGCTGAATACGACTGCGTGCTGATTGCCACCGATCACACCCAATACGATTACGAAGCCATCGTCAAGAATTCCAAACTCGTCGTGGATACGCGTAACGCCACCAGAAAAGTCAAACACGCCGGTAACGTGGTTCACTGCTAGTGAGGGCTGGCTAGGCGTTATAACGCGAGGCGAAAGCGTTCGCCTGTCCTCTGGTTCAGTCTTGAACCCCGGCCTCGGGTGCAGGTCCGCGCAAATCCTGGTCTAGGAAGATAGTTCCATTGTCGCTGGAACTTCGCCGCGCTACTTTTGTTTCGATATGAACCCTTCCCTCGCCCAGCAGGAAAAGCATCTCGCCGCCATGGAAGCCCGGCCTCGCCGCAGTATGAGAATTCTGCTGAGCGTGCCGGTTACAGTCGACGGAAAAGTGTCCGATCAGGGGTTCTGCGAAGATACGCGGACTCTGGTGGTTAACGCGCACGGCGCTTTGATTTCGCTCGCAGCGAGCGTGAGCACCGGCCAGACGATCAAGATTGTGAATTCGGCTACGCACGATTGCCGCGACTGCCGCATCGTCTATATGGGCAGCGCGCAAGCCGGCCGGCGTCAACTGGGCGTCGAATTCCTGGAGCCGTCCTCGTCGTTCTGGCAAATCGATTTCCCGCCTGACGACTGGGCCGGCTTTCCCAGCATCCTGCGCCGATAGACCGGGACGCTTTCCGTGTTCTCGACCTCAGTCACTCGTGCTTGGATAGCAGTTCCGCGCGAACTCTTCCGTACGGCACCTGCGCGTCCATGACCAGCGGCACCCGCGCCGCATCCTGCGAAAACCAGATCGAACAGCGCGTCCGCGAGTCCGCGCCGCCTCGAAATAGGCGAACCAATATTCGGGTTGCGCGTTCCTCCCGACCTGCGACTTGAATCGCTTCGTCCGCCGCCTCGAGGTTTGCCCGCATCTCGTACAAATCTTCTCCGTCCCAGACCGGGCCGCGCAGCTCGGACGCGTGCCGCCAGTCGAAAGCGCGCAACGCATACAGCGCGGCTAGAGGATCCCGCGTGTGCGCCTTCACTAAAAGTATTGTGCTGTGCATCGTGCTGCGCGTGGGCCTGGGTTCGCCCGGCGCCACCAATCGAGTTATCGCAGTCTGCTTTTCGCCCAGCTCGTCGAGATAGGTTTCGTACTGCTTGCTGTCGAGCGTTGCCATTTCCGCGTAAGAATCGAACTGATCGTCGACGATCGCGAACGAACGCAGCGGGATTTGCGAATGTACCGAGGCTCGGAAGTGCCAGGTAGGCGTCCCGAAAAAATCGCGCTGCTCTACCACCTGCATCCGCACCGTCGCCGCGTTAGAAAACATCGACCACGTCAGCCGGTAGTCGAGAGTCTCACCCACCTGAAAAGGAAACGACGGCACCACCGCGGGGACTTCTGAAATGAAAGACTTCGAGGGGTCGACGGGGATTGCGCGCAGCAGATGGGATTCAGGAACGCCAAGAAACAGAGCGAGAATCGCTCCGGCAATCGCAGCCCGCGTCGTCATCGATCTTCGCTTGGCGAATTTCCGGCCCGCTTGCATTTCATTTTCCCCGGTCCGGCGGCTAACCTCTGCTCATCAAGCTTGCGAAAACAAATCGTTTCCGGCAAATTTCCAAAGCACATTGTTGCGGAGGGCAAACCAGCATGCGTTACCTCGTCACCGGCGGGGCCGGATTCATCGGCTCGAACATCGTCGACGAACTCGTCCGTCGCGGCCAGGATGTCGTCGCCATCGACGATCTCTCTTCCGGCAAAGAGGAAAATTTGTCCGGCGTGGCTGCCAAGGTCGATCTGCGCATCGCCAGCATCACCGATCTCGCCGCCCTCCAGTCGGCCTGCGTGGGCGTGGACTATGTGATTCATCTCGCCGCCCGCACGTCAGTTCCGCGTTCCGTCGCCAGCCCGATCGAAACCAACCATGTGAATATCGACGGAACTCTTAATGTGCTAGTGGCTGCACGCGACGCGAAAGTTCGCCGCATCGTCTTCGCCGCGTCCTCGTCCGCTTATGGGGAAACCACCGAACTGCCCAAGACGGAAAACATGGCGGCCGCGCCGATTTCTCCCTACGGCGTCACCAAACTGGCCGGCGAACTTTACATGCAGGTCTTCGGTCGCGCTTACGGTCTCGAAAATACCAGCCTGCGCTACTTCAACGTCTTCGGGCCGCGCCAGGATCCCACTTCGCAATATTCCGGAGTGCTCTCCCGCTTCATGCTCGCCGTGATTCGCGGCGAATCACCGGTCATATTCGGCGATGGCGAACAGTCCCGCGATTTTACCTATATCGCCAACGTAGTGGATGTGACTTTGCGCGCCTGCGAATCGAAAGCTTCCTCTGGGCTGGTTCTGAATGGCGGCACCGGCGCGCGCATCACCCTGAATCAGGTCATCCAAATGTTGGCGAAAATTACCGGCCAGAAAATCCAGCCGAAGTTCGAACCGCCGCGCACCGGCGACATTCGCGACTCGCAGGCCGACATCTCTCAGGCTCACACGGTTCTGGGCTATCAGCCGTTCGTCAATTTCGAAGAAGGACTGAAGCTCACCTGGGATTGGTACGCCGCCACCTACCGCAAGCCCTAGATAATGTTCAGGTGACCGGGTAGTTCGGTCAGGTCGTCGACCATCACGTCCGGCGGATGCTCGCGCAGGCCCTCAAGTCCGAAGCCGTAGGTCACTCCACAGGCGAAAATTCCTGAATTGCGCGCCGTCTTAATGTCCACTTCGGAATCACCAACCATCATCGCTTCGTCCGGCGCTGCCTGCGTTTCCCGCAGCAGCACTTCGATCCCCATCGGATTCGGCTTTTTGCGCTCAAAGCTGTTTCCGCCATATACGGCGACGAAGTATTTACTCAAATTCAACCCATCAAGGATCGCGCGACTGAAATTCACGGGTTTGTTGGTGTACACCGCCATCGCGTATTTTTCACGCTTCTTAAATTGCGCGAGCGCGTCCACGACTCCTGGATACAAAACCGTGTTATCCAGCATGTGCGTCCGGTAATAACTCAAAAAATAAGCCAGCCCGCGTTTCACTTCTTCGTCCGTAGCTCCGTCGCCCAATGATTTCCGTACCAGCGTCTCCGCTCCGTTGCCCACAAAACTGAAAATCGTTTCGTGCACATGCTGCTCGCGGCCCATGTGATCGAGCGTCGCGTTCACCGCCAGCGCCAAATCGAGCTTCGAATCGATCAAAGTGCCGTCCAGATCGAAAATCAGCGCGCGCACTTTGGAAAATTGGTTGGTTCTCATCGATCCGATAGCTTACCGTAATTCGAGAGGTAATCCCTCGCCGTGCGCCGCCTTCTCGACCCGGGGCGGGCCCCCGCCTTTAATTGCGCCCCCCTCGCTGCTACAATCTTTAATTCAATTCGTCCCGTTGCCACCACAAGAGGCCCTATGGCAGAAATCCAACCGTTCCGCGCCTACCGTTACGACACCAACCGCGTCAAGCTCGACGATGTCCTGACCCAGCCCTACGACAAAATTAGCCCGGCGATGCAAGAGGGCTACTACGCGAAAAGCCCTTACAACCTGATCGCCATCGAGAAGGGCCGCGTGCTCCCCAGCGATTCGCCACAGGACAATGTCTACACCCGCGCCGGCCAGAAAATTCAGGAATGGATCGCCGAAAAGGTTCTCGTCCAGGATTCCGCGCCGAACATTTTCGTCTACTCTCAGGAGTATCTTGTTCCGGGCAGCAACACGCGCAAAACCAGGATGGGATTCATCGCCCTCGGCCGCGTCGAAGACTATGACGCGAATGTCGTCTTCCGCCATGAACGCACTCTCTCTGCGCCGAAAGCCGATCGCATCGAACTGCTGCGTCACACCAACGTCCAGACCGGCCAGCTTTTCATGCTCTACAACGACGCCCCAAAACGAATCGACAACCTGCTCGAAGAAATCACGCACAAAGGAACCCCGCAGGAACTTCACGACGAATTTGGAGTCACTCATCGCCTCTGGCCTGTTTCCGATCAAGCTACGGTCCGCCGCATTCAGTCTGCGATGGCTGACAAAAAACTGATCATCGCGGACGGCCATCATCGTTATGAAACGGCCATCAACCTTCGGAACGAAGGCCGCGCGAAACTTCAAACACCTGATCCCTACGCCGCGCACGAATTTGCGATGATGACCTTTGTCAACACGCACTCCAAGGGTCTGACCGTCCTTCCCACGCATCGCCTGATCCGCGGCCTTCCGGATTTCGATTTCGAGAAATTTCGCAAGACGGCCGGTCAATTCTTCGATTGGTATTCGTACCCGTTTCTGAACGCCGAGGAACGAAAATCTGCTTATGCGGATTTTCTGAAAGATTTTCAGGGCGTGAATCACGGCCGCCGCGGACTCGGAATTTATCCCGGCGCCGACGCCAAAGGAGGCGGCGCCTTCTATCTGTTCCTGCTCCGGCGTGACGCCGACCTCGAAACCATTCTCCCCGATGTATCGGAAGCGCAGCGCGGACTCGATGTCGTCCTCCTGCATCGCTTGATCATCGAGAAATGTATGGGAATCAGCCAGGACGCCGTCGCCGGCGAACAGCACGTCGGATACAAACGCGAAATGGAAGGATCTATCGCAGCCGTGGATAAAGGCGAAGCGCAAATGGCCTGCCTGCTGAATCCCGCCCGCGTACAACAGGTCGCGGACATCGCCCTCGGCGGCGACGTGCTTCCGCAAAAATCCACGGACTTCTACCCCAAGCTGCTTAGCGGTGTGGCCATTTTCAAAGTGGAAGGAAAAATCGAAGGACAAGCCGAGGCTTTGAGCGGCCGTTAGCGAAAGTCGTCAAAACAAAAAGGGGCACGGCATCCGTGCCCCTGAACCGGCGTCGTCTTACTTCTTGTTAAAGCTTTCTACGGCCAGCGCTTCGCTGTCATAGGTATCGAATACCGTCATCAACTTCGTGACCTGCAGCACTTCCTTAAACTTCGAACCCAGGTTCGCCAGCTTCAGCACGGCGCCCTGCGATCGCGCGCTGTGGAAGGTCGCCACCAGCGTGCCCAGCCCGGCGCTGTCGATGTAGCCGACCTGCGCCAAATTCAGCACGATCTTCTTTTTTCCGGCGGCCAGCAAATTCTTGACCTGTTCGCGAAACGCGTTGCTCTCTTCGCCGAGGACGATGCGTCCTTCGATTTCCACCACCGTCACGTCTCCGACTTCCTTATCCACCATTTTTAATGCCACGTTCGCGCCTCCTGGAAAGTTCGAATCTGTCTCACTTCACTTCATCTGAACGGCCACCTGGCCCTGCGGCGGCAAGCTAGCGCTTCAGTAAAAATCGGAACAGGACATATAGTATCCGCAAGATTTACAGATCATCTTGCATTTCCGCGATTCCAGCCGCGACGAACAGCTCGGACAGTAACGCGATGGCTCCTCGGGTTCCGCGAATCGCGGGCGGCCGGTAAGCGCTGCGCTCGTTGCTTCCAGTGCTGAAACAACGCCTTCCGGCTCGGCCATGTCCAGTCGCCCTTCGGACTGACGTTTATAGCACATCCCACCCATGGGTAAAAGCAATGCTAAAAATTGACGCCGGCCCGCCGGGCGGCCCTGGGCCACACCCAGCCGCAACGTATAGACACCGGGCTTTCGCCTTTTGTGCCCGTAAATTCCTCGCGCTGTTTCGCTTGCCGGAACCTCCGATTTCAGCAACTCTTCCCTAGGCCCGCGCGTCTGATACAGTAGGGCGGATTAGAGGAACCTATGAAGCCGGCTCTCACCACCGGAATTTTGGCTTTGGCGGCGATCGCGATCACCACCCCGGCGCAAAGCCAGCACGCCGCGCCCATGGCTACCGCGCACGCCACCCCCGCTCCGCATGCGATCACCGTTCCGGCAGCAAAATCGGCCGGGTCTCATTCCTCGGCCACGCGGCACTCGTCTACGTCGACTACATCCAGCGCAGCTCACCGAAATGCTTCGGCGTACCCGCTCGGTCCCTACAGCGTAAATCCCTGGCCGGCCGGTTCGCACTTCACCGGTCCCGTTTCGCCTGGAGGATTTACCAATCCGCTGGCTGGCACCAATAAGGGTCACGGCCACTCGAACGGCTCAACCGGAATCATTTTGTTCGGCGGGGGCTACGGTTATGGCTACGGTTACGACCCCTCTGCCGACGACGCTCAATTGCAAGCTTCGGATCAATCGCCCGACGATCAGCAGTCCGGCGGCCAGCAGCCGCAGTATATTTTTGTTCAGCAGGTTCCGGACCCCCGCGGCCAGGCGCAGCGAGATTCCGCTTCCGATCAACCACAGCCGGCCGCAGCGCAAGAGCCGGCGGTGCCGTTGCGCGATGTGGGCTCCTTCACCCTGGTCACTCAAGCTGGCTATCGTCTCGATGCCGTAGCCTTTACGCGATCCGCCGATCGTCTGGTCTATATCACGCCGGATGGTGGTCGCCGGTCCATCGCTTTCCGCGATCTCGACGTCGCCGCCACCCAGCGCGTCAATCAGGAAAATGGAACGCCGGTAGAAATACCTCTGGCCGACGAATCGCAGGCGGCGCCTCCGAAATCCAAACCTTCCTCGGAAATCACGAATTAATTCTTATGCGGTCGCATTCGTATTCGGGGAATTTCCGCTTACGAAGAAGTGGAGCGTTGCACCGGTTCGGGCATGTACAGATTCATATCCGCCGCCAGCCCGGCGCGTTCGAATTGAATCGTGGTGTGCGTAATCTTGAATTCCTTTTCCAGCACTTCATGCACCCGCGCTAATACTTTTTCGCTCTCTTCCATGTGCATGTCTGGAATACAGATGTGGCAGGAGAGCGCGTTCAGGTCCGTGCCCAGCGTCCAGATGTGCACATCGTGAACTTCCTGCACTCCCGGAATGCGTAACATGGCGCGCGCCACGCTTTCCAGGTCGATGCTGCGCGGCAAACCTTCCAGCAGGATGTGCGTGCTCTCCCGCAAAATTCCCACGCCGGACCACAACACCATCGCGCCAATCACAATGCCGATCACCGGGTCCACCCAGCTTAACCCGGTATAGTGAATTAGAATCGCGCCCAGAATAATCGCCACGTTCGACAGCGCATCGCCTAGATTGTGGATCCAGATGCTGCGCACGTTCAGGTCGCGCCGCCCGCCCGTCACCGCAAACGTAATTCCCGCGTTAATCAACAGAGCGAACACCGCAACCCACAGCATCAGGTCCGTTTTCACTTCCACCGGAGCGCGCAGCCTTGTCACTGATTCGTAAATCAGCCCGAGCGAGACCAGCGACAGCATCATGGCGTTGACGAAAGCCGCCAGAATCCCAGCGCGGTGATAGCCGTAAGTCTTCTGCGGTGTCGGCGGCTTCTTCGCCCAGCGTGTCGCAAACCAGGACAGCACCAGCGTCGGCACGTCGGTCAGGTTGTGGACCGCGTCGCTGACCAGTGCGATCGAATGTCCCGCATAACCCGCAACAAGTTCTACGCCGACCAGCGCAAAGGTCGCCACTACCGCCCCGCCCAGAATCAGCGTCATACCTTCCGCTGGCAGCGAAACGTGCGAATGTCCGCCCAAGCCATGGCTATGCCCGTGGCCATGGGAATGGTCGTGGCTGTGGCCTCCGGGGCCAGGTGCGTGTTCGTGCATGGCCCAATTCTAACTGGACTTCCTAGTCAGCAACAGAATCGTTTCGCGACGCCTCGCGAAATAAGAATCGCCAAGCCCTCTTCGCTAGGTGAGTAACGCTCCTGATGGCGCTCATGAACGCATCGGACGAAACTCAATTGACTCCCCACTCTGCCCCGCCTACCATGGCATCAGTTTCGTGCTTTTACCTTCACGCGGAGCGTATTCGGGCCGCAGCCGTTGCGCCCAGCCATGACGCAGCAAGTCGCCAAACTGGTTTTTTGGGGCGTGCGCGGCTCGACGCCCACCGTCGAGCGCGATACTTGGCGCTATGGGGGCAACACTCCCTGCCTCGAGTTCACCGCGCCGGACGGAACTTCCTTCATCCTGGATTGCGGCACCGGAATTCGCAGCCTCGGCAATCAGCTCACCGCCGCGCAAGGCGATCAGGGCATCGAGTCACACATTCTGGTCACGCACTACCACTGGGACCACATCCAGGGCATTCCGTTTTTTCATCCCTTCTTTGAACCGCAAAATCGTTTTCACTTCTATAGTTTTCAATCCAAGTATCTCGGTCCGCACAGCCTGCAGCAGGTTTTCGAGGCTCAGCTCTCCAGCCCCTATTTTCCGGTCGATGTCAGCATGATGACCGCCGCTCGCGAATTTCATGAAGTCGCCGGCGGCCAGACTTGGGACGTGAACGGCACCAAAATTACGGCGAATCATTTGAATCATCCGCAGGGCTGCCTCGGCTTTCGCCTTGAAACCTCCGGCGGCTCGGTCGTCTACGCCACGGATAATGAGCCTGGCGCCGCCGAATGCGACAAAAATCTTCTGCAGCTCGCGCACGAAGCCGACGTGCTGGTATACGACGCGCAATACTCGCCCGAACAGCTCGCCTCCGAACGCAAAGGGTGGGGCCATTCCAGTTGGCTCGAGGGCGTAAAAATCGCGCGGGCCGCAAAAGTGCGCAACCTGATCCTGTTCCACCACGATCCGGATTCTACCGACAAACATGTCGACGGATTTCTATCCGCCGCGCGCCAGGAATTTCCCGCCACTTGGGCCGCCTCCGAAGGCATGGCGGTCACGCTCAGCGAGCGCGGAGTCAACGTCACTATGCGCGAGACTCGTCTCGCGCTGCGCCGCCGGTTGAGATTCAACGCGACGGTGACCGGCCAAACCGAAGATGGAAAACCTTTCGAGGAAAAGGCGACGGTTCGCGATATAAGTTTGCAGGGCGCCTATCTCGCGCTGAAATCACGGCCTCGCCTGCAATCCGAATTGCGCGTCGTAATCGAAGCCGCCGACGAAGCCACTCGTTCCAGCGTCCTTTCGCTCCGCGCGACGGTAGTTCACTTCGAACCGGGCCGCGAGCAAGTCCAGAACGGCGTAGGCGTAGTCTTCATCGAAGACCCCGACCCCGGTCGACCTCGAGATTGATCCGAACACACTCTCACGCATGGTCGCGCGGGTGCGGCACACACTCACCCCGGCATGGTTAAAAAATCAAATTGATCAACGGGATTTACTTCTGGTCTTCGGGCAATTTCGCCAACTGCAAATCGATATCCGCCAACGCTCGCATCAACTGCTCGCGATAACGCTCCGCTTGCGCGCCCTGCAACTGAATTTCAACCCGCGCGCGCGACAACATCAGGATCCCGCGTTGCCGCCGTACTTCCACTTGATCTAGCGAGACCTGCTTCTTATTTTTGCGGTCTTCTTTCGTCTCGCGATCCTGAACTTGTCCTTCCACCGCCTTGCTTTCCCATCCCCTGGCCATGCCTAGATTCTAATTTGCCGAACCCCAAAACCTAACCCAATTCTTACCGAAAGTTTCCTCTCCCACGCCCCCTGCCGGCCACCGCAATTCCGGGTACACTTGTCGCTCATCATTTTCGAGGTGCAGCATGAAATTTGACGCCATCGCCATTGGCGCGGGCCAGGCCGCCAAGCCCCTCTGCTATGCTCTTGCCGACCTGGGCTGGAAGGTTGCCTTCATCGAACGCGCCGAAGTCGGCGGCTCGTGCATCAACACCGGCTGCACGCCCACGAAAAGTATGGTCGCCTCGGCCCAGGTCGCCTACTACGCGCGCAATGCCTCGAAGTGGGGCGTTCGCGCCGCCGACGTCAGCGTCGATCTTCCCGCCGTGGTCACCCGTAAAAATAAAATCGTCCAGAATTTTCGCGACGCCATCGAAAAAGGCATTGGCCGGCGACCCAACATCCGTTTCGTCCGCGGGCATGCTCGTTTTATCGCGCCCCATCAGGTCCAGGTCGGCGACGAAACCTTCGAAAGCGACCGAATTTTCATCGACGCCGGCACCCGCCCGTTCATCCCCGCCCTTACCGGAATCGATTCGGTTCCGTACCTCACCAACGTCACCATCATGGAGCTGCAGGAAGTTCCCGAACACCTCCTCATTCTCGGCGGCGGGTACATCGGCCTCGAATTCGGCCAGATGTTTCGCAGGTTTGGCAGCCGCGTCACCGTCGTGCACACCGGTCCGCGCGTGGTACAGACCGAAGACGAAGACATCGTCGACGAATTGCAAAAGACGTTGGAAGCGGAAGGAATTGTGCTTCGGTTGAATTGGCGCACCACGCGCATCGAGAATCAAAACGGCGCCGTGTCCGTCACCGCCCAAACTCCCGATGGTCCGCAAACTGTCACCGGCTCGCATCTTCTTATCGCCACCGGGCGCGTCCCGAGTACCGACGACCTCGGATTAGAGAAAGCTGGAATCGCCACGGACAATCGCGGTTACATCAAAACCAACGGCCGAATGGAAACGGACGTTCCCGGCGTGTGGGCTCTCGGTGACGTGAAAGGCGGCCCCGCCTTCACCCACATCTCCTACAACGATTACCAAATCGTGTACGCCAACCTGATCGAATGCCAAAATCAGACCATCGAGAATCGCTACCTTCCCTACGCGCTTTTCACCGATCCCCAACTCGGCCGCGTTGGCATCACCGAACGCGAAGCCCGCGCCTCTGGAAAAAAATTCAAGATCGGAACGTTCCCGCTTACTTCGGTCTCGCGCGCCATCGAAACCGGCGAAACCGGCGGCCTCATGAAAATTATCGTCGATGCTGAAACCGATAAAATTCTCGGCGCGGCTATGCTCTCCAGCGAAGGCGGCGAAATCGTCCAGATCCTCGGCGCCATGATTCTCGCCGGCGCGCCGTATACCTTGCTGAAGGGCGCGGTCTACATTCATCCCACCTACGCCGAAGGTTTCTTCGGCCTGCTGGATTCCGTAAAACTCGCCACGCCCTAAAATCCTGCGCTCCACCGTCAACAGTGTTGACACCAGGCCTAGGAGTGTCTAGTGTTGTCGCCCCGGCAGCAAAAGTAGAGCGAACGGGATGTTTTGCTTTCCGAATTCGCAACTGCTCGCCGCCAAAGGTGGATCGACCGCGCATGGATTTTGACGTCAACGCCTATCGCGACGCCCACGGGCGCTGGCATCACCAAATCCTGGGACCACTTTCCACGCGCGCGACCGAGGCCCCGGTCTACGAGGAATGCCACGATCCGAAAGCGACTACTCGCTGCATCGGCTTCCTCGATTTCACCTCGGCCATCAATGATGGCTGGCAGCGCGTTCGCGTGATCCTGCGCCAGACCGAAGGCAAACCGCAAAAAGCGGTGCCGCCCGCCGACGAAGCCCGCACCAAACCCTGATCGCGACGCACGGCCATGAATTCCTGCCGCCAACTTCAGCAAGACTACGCCGCGAACGTCACGTCGCCCGGAGCCGTCCTCGAAGAGTGTCTCAGCCGCGTCAATTCGAACTCCGGGCACAACGTGTACCTAGCGTTCGACGCCGCACGAGCCCGACGCGACGCCGCGCAATTGCCCGAGCGTTTTTCGTCTTCGCCCAGACCTCCGCTCTACGGTTTTCCCATTTCGCTGAAGGATTGTTTTGATCTGCAAGGTTTCACGACTAGTTGCGGTTCGCGATTCTATGCCGAGAAGAATGCACCCGCTCTCGCCGATTCCGCCGTGGCCGCTCGGCTGCGCTCGCAGGGCGCGCTGATCGCTGGCAAAGCGCATCTGCATCAACTGGCCTACGGAATCACCGGCGAAAATTCCGACTATGGCGATTGCACCCAGCCTGCGGATTCACGCCGCCTCACCGGAGGTTCGTCGAGCGGCGGCGCCGCCGGCGTTCAGGAAGGTTCCGCCATCGCCGCCATCGGCACCGATACCGGCGGCTCGATCCGCGTCCCGGCCGCGCTCTGCAGCCTCGCCGGATATCGCGCGTCCATCGAACTTGCGCACCAGCGCGGCCTGTGGCGCGGCGGCGTCCATCTCGCGCCTTCGTTTGACACCCTCGGCTGGCTTTTCCGCGATCTACGCGACGCGCCGCTTCTCGCTTCCGCGCTGTTTGATTTGCATGTTCCGACCGTCACGTCGATGAAAGTCCGCGTCGGTGCCGTGCACCCCGATTTCCTGCACGATTGCGATCCGCTCGTTCTAGATTTTTTCGCAGCGGCGCAGCGCGCGATGGGCGCCCAGGGCGCCGAACTTCAAACGATCGATTCCAGCTTCTGGGAAGGCGCGATGGATATCTTCGCACCCATTCAGGCTCATGAGGCGGCGGCGATTCACGCTCCGCGCACCAGAGGCGATTTTTCGCATTTCGAAAAATCTATCGCCGAGCGCCTCACCTGGGGCGCCTCGCTCCAGTCCGCCGAAATCGCGCTTCTTCGCGAACGCCAAGAAAAATTCCGAGCGCAAATGGACACACTGCTACTCGAATACGATTTTTTGATTGTTCCCTGCGCGCCGGTGCACCAATTGATCGCGGGAGCCGACCATAGCCAAACCCGCCGGAGCATGTTGCGCTACACCGTGCCGATGAGCCTCGGGGGCGTTCCGGTCGTTACCTTGCCATCGGGAAATGGCGCTGGCGTTCAAATCGTCGCCGCTCGCGGCGCCGACGCGAAGCTCCTGGCCTACGCCGCCCAGCTAGGTGCAAGTTTCAACTCGGCCGCCGCGCCCCCGAGCGGCGCGAAATCCTAGCCATACATTTCTAGTGTGGCGAATCCTGCGCGTAACCTTTGGGGTGCGCTTGCCGCCAATCCCACGCGCTTTTCACGATCGCTTCCAGACTCGAATACTCCGGCCGCCATCCCAGTTCTTTTTTGATTTTCTCCGCGCTGGCCACCAGCACCGCCGGATCCCCTGGCCGTCTCGGCGCTTCTTCCGCCGGAATCGTGTGACCGGTCACGCGCCGCGCCGTTTCGATCACTTCCCGCACGCTGAATCCCTGCCCGTTTCCCAGGTTGTAAATCAGCTTTTCTTTTTTCTTCAGCCCTTCCAGCACCAGCACATGCGCGCTGGCCAGATCCGAAACGTGCACGTAATCCCGCACGCAGGTTCCGTCCGGAGTCGGATAATCCGTCCCAAAAATCGATAAGTTCGCGCGCTGTCCCAGCGCTACCTGTAAGGCCAGCGGAATCAAATGCGATTCCGGATGATGATCTTCTCCCTGCTCGCCTGCCGCTCCCGCCGCGTTGAAATACCGCAAACACGCATAACGCAGCCCGTGGATGCGATGAATCCAGTCCAGCATCCGCTCGACCAGCAGCTTTGATTCGCCATACGCGTTCGTTGGCTGCAGCGCGTCACCCTCTTCAATCGGGGTCCGCTCCGGCGTTCCATACAAAGCCGCCGTCGACGAAAAAACGAATCGTGGAATCTTGTGCGCAATCACCGATTCGATCAGAGTCAGCGCGTTCGCCGTATTGTTTCGGAAATATTTTTCCGGAATTTTCATCGATTCGCCAGCTTCGATCGAAGCCGCGAAATGCATCACCGCATCGAAGGGCTGCTCGCTGAACAACCGGTCCAGCGCGCCCGCATCGCCGATGCTGGCCACCACCAGTTTCGCCCCGCGCGGCACCGCCGCCCGGCACCCGTGCGACAAATCATCCAGTACCACCACTTCGTACCCGCGCTCGATCAATCGCGCCGCGATCGCTCCGCCGATATACCCCGCTCCGCCAGTCACCAATACCCGCTCTTTCATCGATCTCCCGTGAGCCTCTGAAAATTCCCGTCAGCCCTATTCACCTTAACTTGTCATCGCCTGAAAATCTTCACGCCGCGCGGGCCTGTGCCGAAAACAATCATATCGGCATCTGCTATTCGCGTCGCGCCTGCGGTAAAGTCCTTGCGTGCCAAGCTTGTCGACCGAACCTCGTTCCCCCGAATCTCCCGTCAGTGACCGCAACTCCGCCTTTCTCGTTGGCTTCGCCGGCTGGACCCTCGACGCCTTCGATTTTTTCCTCGTCGTTTTTTGTCTCACCGACATCGGTCGCGAATTTCACAAATCCGACGTCGCCGTCGCCCTGGCCATCACCGTAACTTTAATCCTTCGTCCCGTCGGCGCTCTCGTCTTCGGCCTGCTGGCAGATCGCTACGGCCGACGCATCCCTTTGATGGTGAACCTCGCGCTCTCCGCCACCGTCCAGCTTTTCACTGGCCTCGCGCCCACCTTCATTTCCTTCCTTATTCTTCGCGCCCTCTTCGGCATGGTTATGGGCGGTCAGTGGGGAGTCGGCGCTTCCCTCGCGATGGAAAAAGTTCCCGCCGAAAAGCGCGGCCTTTACTCCGGAATTCTGCAAGAAGGCTACGCCGCAGGCTACCTGTTGGCCGCCATCGCGTATTTCGCGCTTTTCAGTCGCTGGGGCTGGCGTCCGCTCTTTTTCCTAGGCAGCCTTCCGGCACTGCTGGCCGCCGTCGTCGTCCAGCTCAAAGTAAAAGAATCCGCCGTCTGGCGCGAATCGAAAGCGCAGTCTTGGCAATCGCTCGGAAGCACCCTAGCCGCCAATTGGAAGCTCTTCATCTATATCTCAATTTTCATGATGACCATGAACATGTCTTCCCACGGCACTCAGGACATGTACCCCACTCTCCTCAAACGCCAGTGGCTCTTTTCAACTCACAAAGTAGCGGCCGTCACCGCCATTTCGATGGTCGGTGCAATTCTCGGGGGCGTTCTCTTCGGCTCCGTCTCCGACCGCCTCGGTCGCCGCCGCTCCATCATCGTCGCCTGGATCGGAGCCATCATCGTCATTCCGTTCTGGGCCTTCCCGCACAACATCGCCGCGCTCGTTGCCGGCGCATTCATTATGCAGTTCATGGTACAGGGCGCTTGGGGCGTCATTCCCGCGCACCTCGCCGAACTCTCCCCCGACGCCATCCGCGGATTCCTTCCCGGCTTCGGCTACCAGTGCGGAGTCCTGCTCGCCAGTTCCATCGGCCTGCTCCAAGCCGCCTTCGCCAGCCGCACCAGCTACAGCGTAGCCATGGCTTCTACCCAAGCCATCGTGTTCTCCCTGGCCATTTTAATGACCGCGATAGGCAAGGAACGCCACGCCGCCCGATTCGGCCAAACTTCAAATCAATAAACCGGAGACATCTCAACTGGAATGTGTCAGCGGTGTTTGGGTCGCCAACCCGAGGCGTGCGGTTGCGGTTTTGTAGTATCTTGAGACGTGTAGGGCCTGTAGCTCAATTGGTTAGAGCAGCAGACTCATAATCTGCGGGTTCTAGGTTCAAGTCCTAGCGGGCCCACCAAAATTTCGAAACCATCTAAACAATTTCCGTGACGAAATCCATTTCGCGTTTCGCCGCAATCGCCCGTCAGCGAATCTGCCCGCTCTGAAACGCCAAAGCCGCCAGTTCCGCCTGGTAATCGTAGCGCGCGCTGGCCTGCGCGATTTCCGCCTGCGTCTGATTTAGCTGCGCCTGGCTCAATTCGATAATTGAACTCAGTCCCAATTTGTATCTTGCCTGCGCCAGTTCCAGCGCCTTCGAAGCTTGCTCTAGCAACTGATTGGTCAGACCCAGGCGCTGGTATCCGGAATTCGCATCGAGCCAGGCGCGCTGCACGTCGCGCACAATTCCGTTTTGCGCCGCGCGCAAATATTGCTCCTCGGCCCGCGCCTTCGCGTCCGCTTCCCCGCGCAACGCTCCATACAGATGCCCGTTGAACAGCGGAATATTCACATTGAATCCGCCGGCTGCGTACCGCGGGGCCAGCTCGGTCTGATGCACTGGAGTCAATCCGGCCACGCCCACCGCCGAAATTGTCGGCAGCCACAAATCGCGCTCCGCGGTCACGTAGCTTTGCGCCGAACTCACTTCCAGCCGCTGGCCAATTAACTCCGGCCGATCCCGCAGCGCCTGCTGAATCGCGGCGTTCTCGTCCAACGGAGGAGCGGGAGGAATCGGAGGGCCCGACTCGGCAGCCGCCGGCGAGCCGGTTTCACTCAGCGCGAAAATCCGGCGGTCGGAGTAACCCAACGCGTCCGCCAGCTCCGCGTCGGAAGCCTCCACTTCATTCTGCGCCTGCACCAGCAACAACTGCGCCTGCGCCAGATCCACATTGGCGAAGCTCACGTCCAAACCGGATCGCAGCTGATTTTGCGCCAGCGCCGTGATCTGATCGGAAATCAGCTTGCGGTCGTTGACCGTCGCCTGCGCTACCTTCAATACCGCGCGCGCCTTCAACTCCCCATAATAAGACCGGTCCACGCGCAGCAGCACGTTCGCGCGCGACGTAACAATATTTTCTTCCTCGGCCTTGGCGTGCAGGCCTGAGCTTTTTACCAGCTCGTGCGTCCGCCCAAAATCCGTGACCAACTGGTTGACTTGCACCCCGTTGGAATAGCGGTCGTAAATAATCGGATTGTTCAGCGCACCCGCGGCGATCCGGCTGTTATTTTCCGCTTCGGCGCCGGTCAGGCTGCCGAACGCCGTGGGATAGTAGGCCGAGCGCACTTGCCGCGTGCGCTGCGTCGCCGCCTCTGCCAGATCGGCCGCCGCCTGTACGTCCGGGTGATTTTGTATCGCGATTTTCTCCGCCTCCGCCAGGGTCAGCGCCTGCGTTGGCGCCAGTGCCTGCGGCTGTCCCGGAATCGGAGTCTGCACCGTTATCGATCCCGCGGGAGAAACCGGCGCGTTTTGCGCCGCACAAGAAAGGACCGTCCCCATCATCAATCCAAATAGAATTGCCGTCTGCCGGATCATGAATGCACCTCCTCCGGTATCGCTATCGTCCCGGGCGCTTCTCGGCGCTGGTAAATCAGCAAATACGCCGCGGGCACCACGAAAATCGTCAGCACGATCGACGACAGCAGTCCGCCGATAATCACCCGCGCCAGCGGAGCGTACGCTTCGCTGCCGGTTTCCAGCTTGAACGCCATGGGCAGCAGCCCGACTACCGTCGCGAGCGAAGTCATCAGGATCGGCCGCAATCGAATCCGGCAGGCATGCGCCACCGCCTCGACCAGGCTCCGTCCTTCGCCGCGCAGCACGTTGGCAAAATCCACAATTAAAATGCTGTTCGATACCACCATGCCTTGCAGCATCACGACCCCCATCAGGGATTGAATGTTCAGCGTGGTCCCGGTCAGCGCCAGAGTGAGAACCACTCCAACCAAGCCCGTCGGCACCGCCAGCACGATCAGAAATGGATCGGTGAACGACGCGAATTGCGCAACCAAAATTAAATAGACCAGCAGCACCGCCAGCAGCAGACCAATCCCGAAACTTTTGAACGACGAATCCATGGTCACGATCAACCCGCGCACATCGATCCGGATATTTCCCGGAATCTGGGTGTCCGCGATAATTTTCGAGATGGCCCGCGACGGGCCGCCGATGTCTTCGCCGGATGGCGCCACATATACGTCGATCGTTCGCTGCAACTGGTAGTGATCCACTTCCGTCGGCGTCTCGATCTTCGTGATATCCGCCACTTGGTTCAAATACGTCGGCATCTTCAAGCTCGCCGACCGCAGCGGCATCGCTTTCAAATCTTCGAGCGACTTCACCTGATTCTCCGGGTATTGCACGGACACGAAATAATTGTTGCCGCTCTTCGGATCCACCCAGTAGCTAGGCGCGATCATCACGTCCGACGTCAGCGCCGTAATCAGGTTGTCCACTACTTCCTTCGGGCTCAGCCCCAGTTCGCTTGCCCGCGCGCGGTTCACTTTCACGTCCAGCGCCGGATAATCCATGTCCTGCGGGATATAAACGTCGGAAACGCCTTTCAGCTGCTTGAACTGCCGCGCCAGGTCTTGCGCGATGCGGTCGTCCGCGTGCAAATCCATCCCGCTGACCTGCACGTCGATCGGGGCCGGCATGCCCTGGTTCAACACCGCATCCACCAGGCCTCCCGATTGAAAATATGTTCGCAGCTCCGGAATTTCCCGCGAGATGCGTTCCCGGACTTTCCGCATATACACAAAACTGCTTTCGTGGTGGTCTTCTTTCAATCCCACCTGCACGAACGCCGTGTGCATCGCCGAATTCGGCGTAAACAATGCTGAGAGATCCGGCATCACTCCGATATTCGCGACCACCGTGTTCAGATCCTCCGCCGGCACCTCTTGGTGAACGATCGCCTCCACCTGCTTCACATAACCCTCGGTGACCTCAATGCGCGTTCCGGTTGGCGCTTTCAGGTTGATCACGAATTGCCCGGCGTCGGACCGCGGAAAGAACGAAACGCCCACCAGCGGAATCAGCAGAAAGCTCAAACCAAACAGAATTCCAAATCCAATCAGCACTTCGCGTGGCCGCGCCAGCGCCTTACGCACCCAACGCTCGTACGAATCCAGCATTTTTTCGAATTTCGCGTTGAACCCCGCGTGAAATCGTTCGCTCCACGGTCGCTTCTCGCCATCCGCAGCGGACCCGTGCCCGTGTACCGCTTTCAGAAAATAAGCGCAAAATAGCGGAACCACCGTGACCGCATCAAAATACGAGGCGCACAGCGCGATCACTACCGCTAGCGCCAAGGCCGAGAACAAAAACTTGCTCACCCCGAAAAGCAGCGTCACCGGAAAGAAAACCACCACCGCCACCAGCATGATGGCCAGCACCGGCAGCGCCACCTCGTTCGCTCCGTTTACCGCCGCGACCCGCGGCTCTTCGCCCATCTCCAAGTGCCGGTAGATGTTTTCCAGCACCACCACCGAATCGTCGATTAAACGCGAAAACGCGAGCGCGAGCCCGCTGAGCACCATGCTGTTGATCGTCAGATCGCCCGTATGCAGCACGAAAAACGTGATCATCACCGAAAGCGGAATCGACAGAAACACCGCCGCCGTGGCCCGCATGCTGCCCAGAAAGAGCCAGATCATAATCGCGGTCAGCACGATCCCGATTCCGCCTTCGCGCAGCACCGTCGAGATCGCCTGTTTCACGAATAAAGATTGATCGAACACCACATGCGTGTGCAGTTGTTCCGGAATATCGCGCAAATTCTTGATCGCCGCACGAATCCCGTTCACCACCGCAATCGTGTTGGTGTTTCCACCCTGTTTCAGAATTGGCACGTACACCGACTTCTGCCCGTTCACCCGCACGATGTTGTACTGCAGAAACGAACTGTCCACGGCCTTGCCCACGTCGCCCACAAAAACGGATTTTTGCCCTTCGGTCTTCAGCGGGACTTCGTTCAACGCCGCCGCATTCGGGACCTGCGCGTTCGTATAAATGTTGTAGTCCATCGGGCCCAGCCGCACGTCGCCGGCCGGCAAAATCAAATTTGAATCGTCCACCGCGCGCACCACGTCCATCGGGCTGATTTCGTGCGCCTGCAATTTCAGCGGATCGACGTTCACCATGATTTGCCGGTAGCGCCCACCATACGGAGGCGGCACCGTCGCGCCCGGCACTCCCGCGATCTGATTGCGAATCTGGTATTGCAGCGCGTCGTGCAGTTCCGTTTCGCTCATGCCCTGCCCTTCCACCGTCAGCAGGCACACCGGCAGGCTCGACGCGTCCACCTTCATCACTACCGGCGGCAGCGTCCCTTGCGGCAGACGCCGCAAGTCCGCCATCGCCAGATTCGAAATCTGCGTCACGTCCGCGTTTGCATCCGTACCCGGTTGAAAATAGATTTTGATCAGGCTCACTCCGGACATCGACCGCGACTCCATGTGATCGATGCCGCTACCCAAAGTGAAAAACCTTTCGAACGTATCCGTGATGTCCGCTTCGATCTGTTCCGGCGGCATACCGTTATAAAACGTCGCCACCAGGACCACCGGGATATTGATCGGAGGAAACATGTCCACCGGCATCTGCACCACGCTGGTAAATCCCAGCACGCAGATAAAAAGGCACAAAACAATAATGAAATAAGGATGTTTGAGTGAAAATGTTGGCATCGCCTTCTACTCCGCCTTACCAGGTTCAATGATCTTCGGATTTACCAGCTCGCCCGACTTGTATTGTCCCTGCTCGCCAAAAATCACCAGGTCGCCTTCCGCGAGGCCGGAAACAATCTCCACATGCGACACGCTCTGCAGCCCGATTTTCACCCCGCGCCTCTCGACGTGATGGCTGGCGTCCAGTACCAGCACCGTGCCTTGCCCTTCCGCTCCTTCGCGCACCGCCTGAATCGGCACCGCCAGTACATTCGGCGCGGAACTCAGCGGAATTTTCACTGACGCATACATGCCCGGGACCAGTTCGTATTTCGGATTCGGCACCTGCACTTCGGTGTGCATCGTCCGCGTTTGCGTATCGATCTGATCCGAAAAGCGCACGATCTTCCCGTCGAATTTTTCCTTCGCTCCCGATACTTCGATCGCGATTGTTTGCCCGATGTGAATGTCCTGCACCGCGCGTTCCGGCACCGGAATCACCAGCCGCAGCACATCGTTCTGCGAAAGCCGGCACAGCGCCTGGTCGCCTTTATTCGAGGACGTTCCGGCCGGCAGCAAAGCTCCGGTGTACGCGCCGATCTCCGTTACCACTCCGTTGAATGGCGCCGTGATCCGCGCGTAATCGAACATCGCCTGGTCCTTTCCCAGGGCCGCCTTTGACGCCAGCAGTCCCTGCTCCGCAGCGGCCAGCGCATCTTTCGCCGACGAGACTCCCGCGTTCGCCTCCAGATCTTTCCCCTGCGCCACGTCGATCTCCTGCTGCGCCATCAGCTCCGGACGCGATTTCTGCACGTCCGCCAGCCGCGTGTACGTCAGGTGGGTCACGTTGTAGGAAGATTCCGCCCGCGTGAGCTCCTCATGCGCGCGCCCCATTTCCTGCTCGCTGTGTTTCACGCTCGCGTCGTCTTGCTGCAGTTGCTGCTGCAACTCGGGAATCTCCAGCACCGCCAACAATTGCCCTTGCTTCACGTGCGTGCCCCAATCGACGTACAGCTTCTTGATATAGCCCGACACTTTCGCGTAGACCTCAATTTCCTGGAATGGCAAAAATTCCGACGCCACCTCCAGCGTGCTGGTCAGGTCCCGCCGCTCCACCTTCACCACCGGAGCCGTCGGCGCATTCGCCGGATCTTCGGCGTTCAGTTTTTTCTCGCCGCAACCCGCCAGCAGCGCCGCCGTCACCATCACCCCTGGCAAAAAATAAAATCTCGTTTTTCTCATCGCTTTCCCTCGCCGATTCATTCGTATCCCTTCTAGGTATGGCCGCAGCATCCTAAGACTCCAGCGCCTGCACCGTCTTCCGCAGCTTCTCCACCGAAAATCCCGGCGCCACGCAGCACTCCACCATCTCGGCCCGCTTCCGCAGCAACCCGGCCGCGACTTCCGGCACCTTCGCCGCAATTTCCGCCGGAATCGTCTGCACTCCGTGAATGTCGCCTTGCAGCAGATCGCCCGGCTGCACCGTCATCCCATCGATCTTCACCGTGCCGCCGAAATCGAAAAGATGCGCGTAGGCGTGCGACACGGACGCATTCCCCGCGAACATCTGGAATCCCAGTTCCTGCACTTTGCGCAAATCGCGCACTCCTCCGTTCGTCACCAGGCCCACGCATCCCAGCGCCTGCAAGATATTCGCGTGCACCTCGCCCACGAACGCGCCCAAGCCCCGGTTTCCGTCCATATCTTCAATCACCACCACCCGCGGCTCCGGAATCGTCTGCAGGTGCTTCCACCAGTCCGTCCGCTCGTAATAACTTTTCCCCTCCATCGGAGGATCCGCGCTGCGGATTCGCGCCGTCGCGGCATAGCCCACCATCCTCGGCAAATCCGCAAAAATGCAGCGCACCTCCGCGCGCGTGAATCCCGTGTTGCGCATCCGCACGCCAAAGGTCTCGATCGCGCTGGCCACGATGCAGCTGCTCAATTCCCGGTACGGCTGCAGTTGTTCCGCTGATAATTGTCCGTTGCTCATTTGCTTCTCCTGGAACCGTCCTGTCGCTCACGCGAAAAATGTCGCAAAAGTCGTCGCGCTGTTTTAGCGTGCGGAATAAATAAACCTCCGCTACGCGGCGCGCATCTGGGCCCGATTCTTTTACCTAATGGGTTATATACGAACGGTTTGAACTATGCGTTAACGCGAGGGGGCGATCGATGCTGCAGGCATACGGTGAGTGAAACTTTGGCAACTGCGGGCACTTCCAGCTCATCCTGACGGATGGTGCGAATCTCCGGCTCGGGCCGCTCCAGCGCCATGATCGGCTCGGCCATCTGCGGCTGGCTGATCGCCACCGGGGCATCCGCCACCTTCATTTTCGCGGCGATGTTGATAAAGTGAACCGTGTTCGACTTCGGCAGGTAAATGCTGTCTTTGGCCAGCGTGGAAAGTATCGGAACTGCGCACAGCAGCAACAAAACGAGCACTTTCGTCACGCCCAATTGCGCGACCTGCCGTTTCGAGGCCTGTTTCTCAGCGGGTTGGACGATTGCTTCCACTCCCCCTATCTTACGCCGCAGGGCTTCCCGACGGAAATTTTCTTATTCAGGTATTACGAGAACACGACGGGCGGAGATTTCTCCCCGCCCGCAGTCCCGATTTGCCGATGATGCGCCTTTGCAGCGGCCCGTTAAAACGCGGCCGCGCCCGCTTCGGCCACGGCATGATCCTGCTCGCCCCCTCCGCCGCTCACCCCGATCGCGCCCACCACTTTTCCATCCTTCTTCAAGGGGATTCCTCCCGCAAAAATCATAATCTTCCCGTCGTTCGAAGCATGAATCCCGAAAAATTGCCCGCCCGACTGCGAATGCGTCGCCAGATCCTTCGTCGCAATGTCGAACGCCCTCGACGTATAAGCCTTCTTGATCGAAATATCGATGCTCCCCAGCCACGCTCCATCCATGCGCACATGCGCCACCAAATTCCCACCCGCATCCGCTACCGCAATATTCATCGGCTGCTTGATCTCCGCTGCTTTCTTCTCTGCCGCCGCAATCACGCGGCGTGCGTCGCTCAACGTCACCATCTCGATTTCCTCCCGGGATAATAAGCTGCAAAAGTTGCTTGGTTTGGCAAAACGATTTTGCAGCACACACCCGCGCGGAACAATAGCAGTGGCAATTATTCTCGACCCGCGCCTGACCCGCGGTTCCGGAAGGAAACGACCAAAAAAAACGCGCCGGCGACTATTTCTGGAGTCGCCGGCGCGCTCGCTGTTTCGTGTGGATTATTGAACCGTCAGTGAGACCGAAGCACTATGCGTATCACCACCGGAACTGGCCGTGATCGTCACCGGATACGTTCCCGCCGGGGTCCCGCCGCCACCACTTGATCCGCCGGGTGCACTCGAACAAGCCACGAACGCCATCACCGGAATGGCCAAGGCCAGAATCGCCAGCGCCATTCTCCACTTCGCATTTCGCGGCCGGATCAGCGCCAGCCCAAAAACTCCCGCGAATCCGATCGTGAGAATCGCCAGCATGCGCCCGGTTGGTGATGAGTTTCCTGGCGGGGTTCCCGAAGGC
>DASWVE010000161.1:0-42789 GCA_036401315.1 Candidatus Acidiferrales bacterium | reverse complement strand
CGCAAATAATTTATATTCCATCGAAAGCAGCACCAATCTCCTGTCCTTGGCATTCTCTACATAATGCTGCCGCAAAGCCCGCGCCCGCGCCGCGCGGCTTTCATGCTGCTCCAGGCTCGCCACCAGTGACTGGATCGTACCCGTCACCCACTGTTCCAGCAGCGCGAAGAAAATATCTTCTTTGCTGTCGAAATTCGCGTAGAACGCCCCGCGCGTGTACCCGGCCTTCGCCGCAATATCTTCCAGCCGCGCCGCCTCAAACCCAGTGCGCGCAAAAATCTGCTCCGCTGCGGCCAACAGCTTCCGCCGCGTAGCATCCGTCCGCGCCTGCTGCCGCGAACGCACCACCACCGGGCCGCCAGCCCGTATCGCCATCTTTTTAGCATTAGCCCGCTGTTTCATCTCGGTACGCGCCTTCCATCCTACTCTTTACAGATACATACATGCATGTATATAATACCACCATTCACTAAGCAAGGGGAGAGCGGCTCTGGCTTCGATCGCGTTACCTTCCGACCATGCCCTGTGGCGCCCGGCCCATAACCCCTGGCTGATCGCCATCACCGTCACCCTCGCCACCTTCATGGAGGTGCTCGACACCGCCATCGCCAACGTCGCCCTGCCGCATATCGCCGGTAGTCTCGGTGCCAGTTCCGACGAATCCACTTGGGTCCTCACCAGTTATCTCGTTTCCAACGCCATCGTTCTACCCATCAGCGCCTGGCTCGCCACCCGCCTCGGTCGAAAAAACTTCTATATGTCCTGCGTCGCGCTTTTTGCCGGCGCCAGTTTCCTCTGCGGCCTCGCGCCCACTCTCGGCATGTTGATTTTCTTCCGCGTCTTGCAAGGAGCCGCCGGCGGCGGCCTGCAGCCCAGCGAGCAAGCCATCCTCGCCGATACCTTCGCGCCTTCCAAACGCGGCATGGCCTTCGCCGTCTACGGCATGGCCGTCGTGGTCGCCCCCGCCATCGGCCCCACCGTCGGCGGCTGGATTACCGACAGCTTCAGTTGGCGCTGGATTTTCTACATCAATATTCCCATCAGTATTATTTCGCTCTACCTCACCCACAAGCTCGTCGACGATCCTCCCTACCTAAAGCAGGAAAAAATCCGCCAGAAGGGCATCAGCGTCGATTACATCGGCCTCAGCCTCGTCGCCCTCGGAATTGGCGCGCTGCAGATCGTTCTCGATAAAGGCCAGGAAGTCGATTGGTTCGCCTCCCACTTGCTCACCTTTACGATGGTCGCAGCGGTCATCCTGCTCATCTCCTGGGTCATCTGGGAGTGGCATCATCCCAACCCCATCGTCGAACTCACGCTCCTAAAAAAACGCAATTTTCGCATCGCCATGTTTTTTATGTTCGTCCTGGGCATCGTGCTCTACGGCACCACCGTGCTCATTCCCCAATTCCTCCAGTTGCTCCTCGGCTACTCCGCCGTCAGCGCCGGAGAAGCCCTCGCCGCCGGCGGCTTCACCATGATGCTCATGATGCCCGTCTCCGGCTTTCTCGTCTCCAAACTCGATCAGCGCGCCATGATGTGCTTCGGCTTCGGCGTCACTGCCGCTTCCCTGTATTACATGTGCACGCACTTAACCCTCGGCATCGATTTCCGCACCGCCTCCATGCTTCGCGTCTATCAAGTCCTGGGCCTCGCCTTCATTTTCGTTCCATCCAACGTGCTCTCCTACGTCGACATCCCGCGCGAAAAAAATAATCAAATTTCCAGCATGATCAGTTTCATCCGCAATATCGGCGGCAGCATCGGCATCGCTCTGATTGCTACCTTCATCACCCGCGCCGCCCAGCAGCGTCAGACCTATCTCTCCGGCAATATGAATCAATCGAATCCGCGCTTCCGCCAGATGGTCGAAGGCCTCACCGCCACCCTGCACAGCCAGGGTTACAGCATGGCCGACGCCTCGCACCAGGCCTACGGCCGCGTCTCCGCGCTCCTAACGCAGCAAGCCACCACCCTCGCCTACGGTGATGTCGTCTCGGTCATGGCCCTCGCCGTCGCGTGCCTCGCGCCCCTCACCTTCTTAATGAAGCGCCCGCCCAAACACGCCGCCGAAGCTCCGCCCATGCACTAAAAAATCGGCGCGACCCGGTTTCGCCTGTTTCGCCGCGCCGCCCATGTTGTCCCCACGTTAAATTAAAAAACCTTGCACGTTTTTTCTTAGCTCCGGCATCTGACTTAAGCATAATGATGCTTCGCCGCTCTTCCGCCGGCGCAGCTTCCAGATTTCACGGGACGGGGAATCCATGGCCGATGTAACGACTCTTTTCTGGGACAATGGCGGCGTAATTCTCACCAATGGCTGGGACCGCACCTCCCGCCGCGCCGCCGTCGACAAATTCAAACTCGACTGGGCCGACTTCGAAGATCGTCACGAACTGATGCTCAACGACTTCGAAACCGGACGTATCACTCTCGACGAATATCTCCGCCGCGTCGTTTTCTATCGCGAGCACACTTTCACCCTCGACGATTTCAAGAAATTTATGTTCGACCAGTCCCAGCCGTTCCCCGAGTCTCTCGATTTCCTGAAGAAGCTGGCCCAGACTCGCCACTACGCGATGTGCTCGCTGAATAACGAATCGCTCGAGCTCAACGAATACCGCATCCATACTTTTCACCTGCGCAGCTACTTCGAAGCCTTTTTCAGTTCCTGCTACCTCGGCCTGCGCAAGCCCAATGTCGATATCTACAAGCTGGCCCTGAAAATCACTCAGTGCGAGCCCAGCGAATGCGTCATGATCGACGACCGCGGCTTGAACCTCGAAACCGCCAAGGAAATCGGCATGCACACTATTCAATTCAAAACCGTCGCCCAGCTGAAAAGCGATTTGGAAAAATTGAACGTCACCGCCGACTAAGTATCGAAAGTTTTCAGCAGGGAAGTGTTGCAGCAAAAAAATCAAAACAGGCCGCCCATGAAACTTAATACCCGCGTAGCGCCCGACATCGATTCTCTAAGCCGCGCCGCCCTCGAGCAGGTTCTCTCCGACCTGCGCGACGCCGTGAAAAGCCGCGGCCGTTTCGCCATCGCCCTCTCCGGCGGCCACACGCCCCAAAAAATGTACGAACTCTGGGCTCAGAACGAAAAATACCGCACCGAAACTCCCTGGGATCAGGTCCATCTTTTCTGGGGCGACGAACGCTTCGTCGGCCCCGACGATCCGCTCAGCAATTACCGCATGACCCGCGAAGCGCTGATCTCCCACGTGCCCATTCCGCCCGCGAACGTCCATGCCGCTCCCACCACTCTCTCCACTCCACAAGCCGCCGCGGCAGCCTACGACGCTGACCTTCACAAATTTTTTGCCGACGCTATACCTGCCGGCGTCCCCGCCTTCGACGTCACGCTCCTCGGCATTGGCCCCGAAGGCCACACCGCCTCGCTCTTCCCCGACTCGCCAGCCCTGAACGAAAAAACCAAATGGGTCGAAGCCGTAACCGTCGCCGCCAATCCCCCCAACCGCCTAACCTTCACCCTCCCCGTCCTCAATCGCAGCCGCAACACGTATTTCCTCGCCGCCGGCGAAGGGAAAAAAGAAATCCTCGACGCCCTCCGCGCCGAAACCGACCCAGCCCACAGCCAATATCCCGCAGCCCGCATTCAACCCACCGACGGCCTCCTCCTCTGGTTCCTCGACGAACCCGCCTCCCGCTAATCGATCGTCTTCCGCGGTTGCCTTTGAGGGTGGCCCATCCTTCCCGCCACTGGAAGGGTGGGGCGATGTCACTCGTACGGCGCGTTCTACCAATATTCGAAAAAATAAAAATAACTGTTATCCCGAAGCGCAGCGAGGGATCTGTTTTTCCCGCCCCCGAAGCCAAAAAACAATCGCGAAGAGAATTTCCAACACGAAGATCTCCCCTCGTCACCTAAGTCCGCCGCAACGCACTACCGTTAATCATTTCTATACTGTTCGCCCCGCACATCTTCGCCCCACTCTTTCGCCCTGTACTTTTTTTCGCCCAGTACCTGTCACTTCGTACCATTGACCCTAAAATTCCCACTCCTTAATATGATTTTGCGAGCGAGAAACGCCTCTGTAGTCGGCGTGCTTCGCATCCTGGGATTGGTTTCCCGCCTTACCCCGGCTTTGCGGGAGTCAATCGAAATGCCGTTTGGCGCGAACCTGCCGAAAGACATGCGCTCCCGGCGGCAACGCCGCGGTCCCCGGATGAACTCGCGAATTCCAGTTCTGATTCAGTGGGAGGGGAATGCCGACGCGCTGCACAGCGAGCCGGGTTTCACCCGAGTCATCAACCCGCATGGATGTTTGTTGGTCAGCAGGACGGAGCCGCAGCTCCAGCAGCGCCTGCGCGTCACCAACGTCGGCACGCGCCGCTCCGCCGATGCGCTGGTGGTCTGGAAAGGCGCCGAACGCGCCGATGGCTGGGATGTGGGAGTGGAATTACAAGCAACTGACTACGATTTCTGGGGTGTCGAACTTTGAAACTCGAATCTTTTAGGGTCCCTGCAGCGAAGTCCGCGTCACCCGCCACACCAACGCCCATGAAAACCGCCATTCCCGCGGCCGTTGCATCCAAACCGATCGCGCTCAAGCCGCTTCCCCCGATGAAGCCCGCCGCCGCTCCCAGTTCCTCTTCAGGCGTCTCCACCGAAGAGCGCCGCCGCGGCCAGCGCGTTTTCCTGCGCGTCCGCGCCAGCATTCACGTCGCGGTCCAGGGCAAGCCCACCACTTTCGACGCCACCACCGTCAGCGTCAATCACAATGGCGCCATGGTCATTCTGAAACACAGCCTGCCCGCCGAAACGCGCCTGGTGCTCGAACATGCCGGCACCAAAGAACGCGTCCCCTGCAAAGTCATCCGCAGCGCCCAATCCATGCCCGAAGGTTTTCACACCCCCATCGAATTCGAAGCCCCCTCCCCAAATTTCTGGCACATAGCGTTTCCGCCCGCAGATTGGCGCGCCCCCGACGACCTCTAACCCGCCATTCACTTCGTCGCAGCTGTCTTCGATTTCGCGGCTTGCGATCCTCGGTACGCGCTTTTGCGCTGTCCCGTCGCGCCACGCACCCTCAATCTTCGACCAAAAATAAAAACAATGTCATCCCGAAGCGCAGCGAGGGATCTGCTTCTTACGCCGAGAAGGTCGAAACCAATCGCGAAGAAAGCCCCCGCGACGAAAAGTTTTTCGCCCTCCGCGTCACGCTTCGATCATCCACGCCTCGCGTGAGCGTACTCGTCGCCGCGAAAAAGTATCCGGCTCTGCCGCCAACTCCTCGTGTCGTCGCCCACCCGCCTTTGGCCGTCATCCAGAGGAGCGCCTTTCGCGACGAAGGATCTCTCTTCGATTCCAACTTCTTGCCCGTGGGTCCCAGGAAAGGGAAGAGTAACGTCCAACCACCAAGCGTCCGCCTCGCGCCCAACCAGCCCCGTAGGGGCGGCATAAGTTAGCCCGGCCCGTAAGGGCCGGGAAATATAAACGCCTTCCGCCCTTTGCCTTTTGCGCGGCCTTTTCGCGCAAGCTTTCGTCACGTCCAAGCAAAATCGATCCGCCGTCGCCTCGCTCCGACGCTCAACCGCGCCACGGAGCGACTACCGCCCGAACGGCAACTTCCTCAAATCAATATTCCCGCCCGAAAGAATAATCCCAATCTTCTTCCCCGGCCGCGCCAACTTCCGAAACAAAGCCGGCCCCGCCGCCACCGCCCCCGAAGCCTCCACCACAATCTTCATCCGCTCCCAAATCATCTGCATCGACTGCACGATCTCGTCTTCCGAAACCCGGCAAATCTCCTCCACGTGCTCGCGCAAAATCGAAAATGTCAACGGACACAGCGTCGCCCGCAAACCATCCGCCATGGTCTCGCCGTCCGCCGCATCCTCAATCTTCCCCGACTGCAACGACCGATAAGCGTCGTCCGCATTCAATGGCTCACCGCCCACCACCCGAATCTTCGGGTTCAACCCGTGCGCCGCGATCGACGTCCCACTCAACAATCCGCCGCCGCTCGCCGGGGTTATCACCACATCCAAATCCGGAATTTCCTCGATCAATTCGATCGCCGCTGTACCTTGTCCCGCAATCACCCGCGCATCATTATACGGATGCACCAAATGCGCCCCAGTCCGCTCGAGGACCGCAGCTGCCGCCGCTTCCCGCGCCGCAATGTTTGGCTCGCACTCCGTAATTTGCCCGCCGTAAAACCGCACCGCCGCCTTCTTCGCCTCCGAGGAATTACTTGGCATCACGATATACGCCGGAATTCCGCGCCATCGAGCCGCCTGCGCCACCGCCGCTGCATGGTTTCCCGATGACGGCGCCACGATCCCATTCTTCGCTTCCTCATCGGTGAGCGAAAACACCGCATTCGTCGCCCCGCGAATCTTGAACGCTCCCGTCTTCTGCAGGTTTTCGCACTTAAAAAATAACTGGCAGCCCGCCACTTCATCGAGCGATTGCGAAGTCAGCACCGGCGTCCGGTGAATCCGCGCCGCAATCCGCGCGTGCGCCGCGCGAATGTCCCGTAGCGTCACTCGCGACGTTTCGACTTTGCTTTCGACCACGCTCTCGACACTCATCTCGCTCGCCTCATCCTGCTGCCCGTTCAGGCACATCACCATTTATAAATTTGACGCGCGCCCGTTCCCGGTGCGATTCTCAACTTACCCCTTCCGAAATCAGAAGCAACATCCAAATTGTCACGCTCCTGAGGAGGAAGCCCATGCCGTCTGCCAATCCGTCCGCCAAGTCCAACGAAGACCGTCGCATCGTCCCGCGCAAGCCCTACACCATGCCCATCCGTTTCGTCGTGCTCACCGAAGAATTCGCCTACTCCGGGCGGTCGCTTCCTCACGCCGCCGTCGCGGAAAGAAACCCGCCTTCGGGAAACGCGCAACCGATGGCGCCCCACGAAGGAGAAACCGTCGATGTTTCCGAGCGTGGCGTTGGCTTCAAATCGAAACAAACCGTCAGCCTCGGCCAGTCCATCGAGATGTATTTCACGCTGCCGACCGAACTCACCGGCCGCATGCCCGAAGACGTCCGCTGCACCGCCAAAATCGTCCACGTCGATCATCACGACGAGCACGGCTTCACCAGCTTCGGCGCCAACATCGAACTTTTCGAACGGATCACTTCCGGCAGAGTCTGGGGAAACTGAAAAAGGAGCAGGGAATCAGGTACTCCACGCCTTGGTAGCGCAGGTCTTCAGCCGGCCACGCCGTCTAAACCGGATCACGCGCCGCCGCGAGTCGACCCGCCACCAGCCTACCTTGGAGTGCGGCAGCTTGCCGCCGCCTTTGCCAAGTCACGTCAGGCCGCGGACGGAATAGGGTCAAAGAGCCAGAACATAAAAAGCAGAAAGAAGTCCCGCCTTTCGTAGCGGCCCTAGAGGGGGTGCGTAGCTTCCACTTCGCACATCACCAGCCCCGGAGGGGCGGCATAAGTTAGCCCGGCCCGTAAGGGCCGGGAAAGAAAAACGCCTTTCGTGAAATTTTCCTTTCGCGCGGCCTCTTCGCGCGAGCCTTCGTAAAGTCCAAGCACCACCCGTCCGCCCGGCGCGACTCGCGATTTTGCCGTCCATCCGGGCACAACTCTGAACTACCCGAGAAGCCAGCCGGTTCGTTGGGTAGGTCGGGGTTCTAGCTCCGACGCAGAGGCTCACGGCGGAATTCACCTCTGAGGACGCCGAGGCGGGGGCGGTCAACTTCGTCGCGCAAGTCCGCTTGCGTTATTTCCCGGCGCGCCCCGGCACCGAAAACAAAACCTTCGCCGCCGTAGAATTGTCGTAGCGGTCGAAAACCTGCACCGAAATAATATGTTGCCCCGGCGCCAAGCCGCTCAGCGCAAGCGCATAACTTTCCTTCGGCGCGTCCGACAAAATCCCCACGGGAAACACGGTCAGCCAATCCCCCGCATCCACGCTGTATTGCGCCCGCGCAATCGTCACCGCCGGGCTGATCCCGTCGAAAGTTACCTTCACCGCGTCGCCGCCCGTCCCATCCGCCCGCAAATTCTCGATCCGCGGCGGAGTATTCGCAATTTCGAACCGGTCGCTCACCCGTTCATCGCCCAACGCCTGCGCCGGAGGATTCGACGGCGAATCCGAAACCGTCACCTGCAGGTAGTAAGCCCCATCCGGCATGGTGGTCGAATCCCACGAATAAAATCGCTGCGTCAATTTGTCTTTCAGCAGGTGCCAGGAAGTTTCCGCCTCGCCCCGGTAGTAAACCGCATAAACCAAATCGTCGTCGTTGTCGTCGTGCGCCGCCCACAGGACGCTCGCGTATCCCTTGTCCGAAAATCCCTGCGGCGTCGCGTCGATCTTGCCCGGCAGCACCACCCCGAAATTCGGCTGCGCCGCCACTCCCGGCCGCTGCGGAATCCGCAGTTGCACCGGAGCCGGCGTCACCGCGCCTCCCGGAACCGCCGCAAATCCCTGCACGCGCACACCCGGATCTTGCACCGCAATCTCATCCAGCACCGGCGCCACGTTCTCCGCCTGATAGGCCACGTCCACCCACGAAATTCGTGACGAGTTTTCCGCGGCCCCTGCAGCGTCGCCACTAAAAACCACCTTCCACTGCACAAACCGCGCCGGTGGGCACGTCACCGATTCCCCCGCGACATTTTTGTACGGCCCCGACCACGCGCTCCAATTCTTCTCCGGGCTCGACGTATTTCCCGACCGCACGTAAAACGCCACATTCGGCCCCGCCGCGCGGTTCCCGTCGCCCATCCACGTAATCCGGCCCCAATGTGAAAAAATCCTGGCGTCGAACGTGTCCGATTCGAAGCTGCCTTCCGACGCGTATCCCGGTCCCAAAGTAAAAACTTTCCCCGGATTCGCCGTCCCCGCCAAAATCTTCCCGTCGCGCGTCGCAACCAAACTCGTCACCTGCGCCGCCGCCGTGCTGGCCACCTTCGCGTAATCGCGATTTTTCTCCAGCTCCACAATCGTGCCCTTATTTCCAGTTCCCAGCAGTACGTTCCCGTTTTCCTCCAGCGTCATCGCAAAAACCAGATCTTCGCGCGAACTCCACAAAGTCTCCGGCGCGCCTTCCGCCGAAATCTTCACTACTTCCGAGCCGCCGGTCGTCGAAGGGAAAAACGAAAACGGCGCCGACCCGCCCAAAGCCTGCGCCGGCTGCGCCTGCAAAGTCAGCGTCGTCGAATTTGGCTGCGCCACCACCGGCGCCCCCTGGTTCGACGTGATCGCTCCGCTCAGCACCGTCGCCGGAGCCGCCGCCCGCTGCTTCTCTCCAATCGACGCCGCAAAAATATTTCCCGCCGCATCCGCCACCAGCGACGTCACTTCCTTTTTCTCCGTCTCGTACACCACGAACGAAGCGCCCGCCGTCGGCAAGGACGCTGCACCGCCTTTGCGCGTCACTTCGATCCGCAAAATCAATCCATCCGGATCCGTCCCCACCAGCAAATTGCCCTTCGCATCAAAAGCCAACGACCGCGCATGTCGCTCGTCGCTCTGATAAAAAACCGCGCCTTTGCCGTCCGCCCCAATCGCAAAAATCTTCCCGTCGTCGCCGGTCCCAGCAAAAAGTGTCCCCTGCGCATCCATCGCCAGCGCCCAGATGTATTTCGTCTTGGGCTCGAAGAAAACGCTCTTCTGCCCGTCCGTCGTCACCTTATAAATTTTCCCGTCCGGCGAAGTCCCCACAAACAAATTGTCATGCGCATCAAAAGCAATCGTCTGCGCCGAAAGTTCAGGCGACTCAAAAACCGTCGTCGGTTTCGCCGGATCGTCAAACCGCACCACTTTCGCGTCCGAGCCTCCTGCCCCGTAAACCCGACCGCGCGAATCCAGCCGCAAATTCCACAAATAAGCCAGATTCGGATCGGAGAACGCCGCAAATTTCGGCGCCGGCGCCAGTTTCCCGTCGCTGCGAATCGCCACCCCGTTCGCCGTGCCTTTCTCGAAATCCGCAAACGACGATTCCCGCCACATCCGCGTGTGTTCCGCGTAAACCAGTGCCGGCACCACGCCAGCGAGCGCCAGAACTCCGGCCAAAATCCTGCCGCCACCGCCCCATCGTCCAAGCCTGCGATTCCTCAATCCCGCTCTCCCGTCGTTTCTAAATTCGTTTCAAAACTTATTTCACGCTTTACTTGACGGTAATCGCCAAAGTCCGCTCGCCCGAAATCACCTGATGCATGTCCACCGACCACTCACCCGCCGTCGACTGATTCGAAACCCGCACCGCCCCATTACTCTGTCGGTGATTCATCACGCTGATCTCCGACGTCGGCGCGTTCGGCATAATTTTATCTTCCACCAGCAAAGTCGCCGTCGGCTGCAACAGCGTCGCGTACAGCCGGTTATTTCCCCGGTCGCGGTTCATCAGAACAATCATTTCTTCCAGCCCCGACAGTTGCCCCTGCGAACTCGCCGCCGCCGATTCCACCGTTCGATTCACCGTCTCGGCGTCGCTGATCACCAGCTGCAAATTCCCCCGCGCCGCCTGCGCCGGTATCGTCACCGGAATTTCCTGAATGAACGATGCTCCGCGATACGGCCGCAGTTGCACCTTCACTTTCACCGTTTCGCCTGGCGTCAGTTCGTTCTTCTCGATCCACGCATTCTCGATCGTCGCCGACCGCCGCTCCGCCAGCGCCGTCACCCGAATCTGAATATCCGAAATGTGCGGCACCTCGTACGGATTCGAATAGATCTTTGAGAACGCCGCCTGCACCGTCCCCGCCGCAAAAAATCCCGTAGGAATCGCCGAATCGCTCGCCGCAAATAAATCGTTCAATTCCACCGCGCTGTGACCCTTGATCTGAATCGCGCCATCCAGTTGCAGCGTGTAACCCTCGCCATAAGCCGTGCTGCCCACAATTCCGTTGTAAGTCGCCAGCGCCACCAAAGTCGGCGTCAGTTGCGGGCTCTCGATCACCTCAAAATGAAATGTCCGCTCCTCCGTCGGCGTCTTCAATTCCACCGAAACCGGAATCATCGGCGGCTCCGGCCCCAGTTGCCCGCCAATCGCCGTCACCCGGTCCTGCGTCAACGTCCCAATCGTCCCGCCCGTCGAAATAATTTTCGTCGACGCCAGCGACGACGCCAGCGTCATGATCACGTGCGCCCGCGCCATCGGCATCGCTACGTTTCCAAACGAAAAAATCGGATGCCCGCACGCCAGCACTTTGCCGTTCGCTTCCACCGTCGTCACCGTGCATCCCGGCGTAATAGTCAAATCGCCGCGAATCAGTTCCACGCCCACCATGTCGCCCGGTTTCAGCCGCGCATCGTCCGCCGCAGCCGGCGCCGTCCCACCCGCCATCATCGACATGCCCCAGCCCGCCAGCTCCTTGCTGAATTGGGCCATCGTGTCCGGATAAATTCCGCTAGCGATCAACGGCGTTTCAATTGGCACCAGAAATTCCCCAGCCGCAAGACCCGAACCCGCGCCCGTCTCCGTAGCAAATCGCGCCGGCAAAGGAACCCGCGCGCTGTATTCCACGCCACCCGCGTTTGCGCTCGCAGTGGTGGCAGTTGTCTGCGCGGCCGTCTGCGGCCCATCCACCACACTCAACATATTTTCGATCGGCGTCACCCCGCCAATCGCTTCCTTGCTGAACGCCCCCAGCTTCAGCGAAAGCGCCCCAGCCAGTTTCCCGTCAAAATAAACCGGACTCCCGCTCATCCCGGCCACCACGCCGGTGTGCTCCACTTTCGCGCCCAGCAGTTGCACCAAAATAATGTCCTGCTTCGGCCCCAGCGCGTTTTCCATCACGCCCAGCACCACCAGATCGACCTTTTCGATCGTGTCGCCCTCGAAAATCGTATAGACCTCGCCCTTCATCCCCGCCTTCACATCTTTCAACGGAAACGTGGCGATCGCAGCGTCGTCACCGCGCAGGGGCACGCTGGAAATCAGCACCAGCAAAATCAAGAAGGGAACGACAGGAAGGAAACGTCTCAGGCGGCCGCGTGGCATCGAACTTCGATGATACCCGCCGCTTTCCGGGGAAGCAAATCGCCTCATGCTAGAATCTTCCGTGGCCAAAAAAACAATTTCGCCCGGCGGAAACGTCACCGGAGTCGTCGAACTTCCCGGCGATAAATCCATTTCCCACCGTTACGCCATCCTGGCCGCGCTCGCCGAAGGCACCAGCGAAATTCGCAATTATTCTTCCTCCGCCGATTGCCTCAGCACCATCGAATGTCTCCGCAAACTCGGCGTAGAAATCGACATCACCAAAGAATTCGTCAAGGTCGTCGGCCATGGCCTCGACGGACTGAAAGCCTCCAAACGCGCCCTCGACGCCGGAAATTCCGGCTCCACCATCCGCATGCTCTCTGGCGTCTTAGCCGGCCAGAATTTCACCAGCACTATCACCGGAGATAAATCCCTGCAGCGCCGCCCCATGCGTCGCGTCGTCGAACCCCTCCGCCAGATGGGCGCCGAAATCCGCGCCAAAGACGACCGCGCCCCGCTAGAGATTCGCGGCGCAAAATTAAAAGCCATCGACTACACCCCGCCCATCCCCAGCGCCCAGGTAAAATCCGCCGTACTTCTCGCCGGCCTCTACGCCGATGGCGTCACCACCGTCCGCGAATCCGTCCGCACCCGCGACCATACCGAAATCACTCTGCGCGAAATGGGTGCGCGCATCGAAACCACCAAAGGCCAGATCCAAATCCATCCCCGGCCAAAATTGCAGCCGCGACAATTTATCGTCCCCGGAGATTTATCCGGCTCCGTATTCCTGATCGCTGCCGCCCTCGTGCTTCCCGAATCGTCGGTCATGCTCCACAACGTCGGCCTGAATCCCACCCGCACTAAAATTCTCGATTTTCTGATCAGCATCGGCGCCTCAATAAATCTCGCCTCCGTCCAACTCCGCGGCGGCGAACTCATCGGCGACGTTTCCATTCGCCACGCCAAGCTCACCGGCGGCACGATCGCCGGCCCCCAAGTCGCCGAAATGATCGACGAGCTGCCGATGCTAGCCGCCCTGGGCCCCTACACCGAAAATGGAATCGAAATTCACGACGCCAAAGAACTGCGCGTCAAAGAAAGCGACCGTATCGCCACCATCAGCGCCGGACTAAAATCCATGGGCGCCCAGGTCGAAGAATTTCCCGACGGTATGAAAGTAGCAGGAAAATCCGCCGGAAAACTCCGCGGCGCAAAAATCGATCCCGAAGGCGATCACCGCATCGCCATGGCCCTAACCGTCGCCGCCCTGGGCGCCCAAGGCGACACCATCATCCGCGACTCCGAATGTGTCGGAGTCTCCTTCCCCGAATTTTTCACCACCCTGGAAAAACTCCGCGACGCCAAATCCCAAGACGACCCCGCGTAGGCCGCCGGAACAACCTCGGAAAATATTCGCGCGATTCACGCGACGCCCACCTGTAGCGGCCGGCTTTAGCCGGGCCGCCTTTGCCTTGGCCCTTGAACCAGCATTTGAGGGTGGCCCATCCTTCCCGCCTCTGGAAGGGTGGGGCTTTTCCGTTCCCCTAGTAAGTTCCGCGCCAACATCGCCAAGCCCCACCCGCAGCCACACCTGACCTCACTTCCGCGCCAACCACTCCGTATGCTATTTTGAAGAACTTCGATGGAGGATTTGCAGCATGGCGAAACTTGTCTTCGGAATGAACCAGTCTCTCGATGGCTACGTCGACCACATGAAGTTGGGGCCGCCGGTGCCCGCGGCCTTTCGCCACTTCACCGAGCACGTGCGCAGCCTCACCGGCTGCATCTATGGTCGCGGCCTGTACCAGATCATGCAGTATTGGGACCAAGACCTTCCCGACTGGGACGCGGACGATCACGAATTCGCGGCGGCGTGGCGCAGCCAGCCCAAGTGGGTCGTGTCGCGTTCGCTTAAGTCGGTCGGCCCCAACGCCACGCTGATCGCGGAGAACTTCGAGCCGGCGATACGCAAGCTGAGAGCCGAACTCGATGGCGAGTTTGATGTTGGCGGGCCAATCCTGGCGCGAAGCCTGACCGACGCCGGTCTAATCGATGAGTATCGCCTCTACCTCCGTCCCGTCGTGCTCGGCAGCGGCACCCCATTCTTCGCCGGCCCCCGCCCGCCGCTCCACCTGGTGAGCAGCGATCTCATCGCCGAGGACCTGATTCGCCTGACCTACGTTCCGGCCTAATTGACAGCCCGAATAATTCGTCTGTCGCCACTCTCGACCAAGCCAGCTCAGCCGTCCATACGAAGCGGCGCAAAGCGCCGCCTCAAAATTCCGCCCAACCAAAACCGGTCGTCATTCTGAGCGGAGCGAAGAATCTCATCCACTACACCGCATCGCGATCAAAACGTCGAATACGCAAGTTGGTGTCGCATTTTGTATTGGGGGATACTGCCTCCGCGTTCGAACTTGATTCTCATTTACGCCGCGAAAAAGCATCTGGCTCTGCCGCCGAACCATCGTGCCGCCCTCACCCGCCTTTGGCCGTCATCCAGAGGAGCGCCCTTCGCGACGAAGGACCTCTCTTCGACCCCAACTTCTTGCCAGCCCGTAACCGCCACCAAAAAACCAGCGCCGTAGGCGCGGCATAAGTTAGCCCGGCCCGTAAGGGCCGGGTACGCGCCAAAAAAGAACCCGGAGCGCCGTAGGTGCGACACCTCTCGACTAACCCCCGCGCCACAACTCACCACTAAACCGCGCACCCCCGCGCCTCCAAATCCTCCAACCAAGCCGGCGCGACGAGCGTCGCCACCCACCTCAAATCCAATTTCTCCAAACGAGGCAATCCCGCAATTTCGTCGGGCAACGACGCAATTGGGTTCCCCCGCAAATCCAAAACCCGTAATTCCCGCAAACACCCAATCGCGCCGGGCAGGGAACTCAACTTATTATTCCGCAGATGCAATTCCCGCAACCGCGTCAACCGTCCGACGGACTCCGGCAAAGAACTCAACCGATTATCCTCAGCCCGCAGCTCAATCAATCCCGTCATCTCACCAACGCACTCCGGCAACTCCTCAAACAAATTTCCCCCAATATTCAAATACCGCAACCGCGTCAGCCGCCCCAGCCCCGCCGGCAGCGCAGCCAGCCGGTTATCATGCAAATAAAGAAAATCCGTCAACCCGCTCAACTCACCAATACTCTCTGGAACCGCGGCGAGCAAGTTATGCCCCAAATCCAGCATCCGCAATTTCTTCAATCCACCGATCTTCCCCGAAACTTCCGTCAAATCGTTATCCGCCAGCACCAAAGTCTCGATCTCCGTCCGCTCCCACACGGACTCCGGCACGCGCCCCAGCCGCTTCTTCCACAAATTCAAATTGACTGAAGGGGAATTCCGATCCACAGGAGAGAACCTCGCGAAACGCCAGCAGAACTAGGAAGACTTGCGAATATGAATCGTCCCGTACGTAGTAACAATCGAAATCCGCGGCACACCGGTTCCGATCTTGGCGTTAAATCGCGGCGTGTCGCCGTCCGAATCCGAAGAGCCGTCGAAATCGCTATCCACGTCTCCGCCCTTCGATGCCGCCGAAATCTGAAAATTGGATTTGGCGGGCATCGTCAATTCCACTCCTCCCGATTCATTCGCGATCGAAATATCCTCGCGCGGAGCCTGCGCATATCCCACCTGAATATCTCCATGCACGTCGGCAATTTCCAATCGCCCGCCCACATTCTCCACGTCGAGGTCTTTGTTGCTGGTGTGAATGCGCGCCGCGCCCATCACGTCCGAAATTTCAATCTGCCCGGACTCCAGCTCCAGCCGCCCGGTCATATGCTCCAAACTAATCTCGCCCTTCTGCGAAACGTACCGCGTCGTCTTGGTCACATTCCGCACCGTCACCGGACCAAAAAATTCGCCCTCGATGCTCACGTCCCCAGTCACATCGCTGATGTCTACCTCGTCCCCGCGCCCGGCCAGATGCACGCTTCCGCCAATGTCGTTGATCCGCACCGCGCCCTTGGTCAATTCCGCGCTGGCGTCGCCATCCGTATTATGAATTTCCACGTCGCCATGCAGCGTAGTCGCCAAGGCCTTTCCCGAAATTCCTGAAATGCTGATATCCCCGTGATTGGTCGTCGCCGTCACCGAAACATTTTTCGGCACCGTGATGTCCAGGTCCACGGTTACCGTCCCGCCCTCTTCCTGGTTCACCGGATGCACAATATATCCGTCGCGCGTCTGCTCGATCACCACCCGCACGTCTTTTAACCGGTTCTGTGCCGCCGATTCGCTGCCTTCCGCCGCCGTTTCGTTTCCGTTCACCCGCAATTCGTTGCCGTCGCCCGCGTGGCAGGTAATGTCTCCACGCGAAGTCGCCAGCGTAATGTGCGAGCCGGCCGGAATATTTTTCGCCGGCACGTCCACATTCTGCGTGGCCTTGTCGTGAAACATATTCAGATCAATTTCCAGGTCAGGATTCCGCTCGCGGACCTTCGAATAGATTCCCATCCCGGCTAGCAGCAGAACCACTAACACCATCAGCGCCGCTTCCGGACCAGTCACCAGCGGAGGCCGTTCGTGCCCGGACTGCTGCGCGCTCAGATGATCGATGAGTTTTGCGAAGCCCCACAGGATGATCAGGACCGGCCAGTAATGCCAGAAGACGTGCCACACCCGCAGGTCGGGATGCCAGCGCGCCGCCAGAAACAGAATGCCCAACAGAATAAGCAGCACACCACTGAAGATTGATCCGCGCGTCGGCCCGCCGTTGCTCACGCGATCCTCACGAGGCCGGGTGGCCTTCCCGCGAAGCCATCGCTTCCGCGACTTTCATGATTCCCGCGACGATCAGCAAGAACGGCCAGAGTTGCCCGAACCCGTACGAGTTGCTGTACTGCGCGATCAGAAACAACACGCCTACCGTGATGATCATCACCGGACCAAACAGCGCGCGAATGCGGCAGTACGCGCAGTGGCAGTTCGTGCGCCCAGCCTGTATGGGTGGTTGTGGCGGCAACGGTTGCGGTGCCTGCAAAGATTGAATTGGAGGAGTCTGATCAGCCATGGCAAATCTCCTAGGACGTCTTGGCCTTCATGCGATCCCACACCAGCCAGCCGCCGATCACGATCAACGCCACCGGCCACGATTTCTCGAACCAGTCGCGCTGCAGCCAGCCAAAATTTCCCATCAGCAGCAACACGCCGATTCCGATCAGCACGAACGCGCCCACTGGTTTGCGTCCCGGTCCGTCCAGCAGATTCGGCGGTTCCGGCTCGCCCAGGTTCCGCGCCTTCGCCGTGCGATAGGCCTCAATCGGCATGTAGCAGACGAACGCCCCCAGTGCGATCCCCAGAAATGTATCGATCCCGCTCGGCAGGTCGCTACTCAGGCCCGCGATTAGCGCCGCGAAAATCAAAACGTGAATAGCGCCTTTCGCATATTGCCCGTTGTACACCGCGCCTAGTCCCGGCACGAATCCCAGCAGTAGCGCCAGCCCCGGATTCGAAGGTCCCTTAGGGGCATCTGCGGGCAGCATCGGCCCTGTCCCCAATTTCGCCGCCAGGCACGGCTCGCAATACAATTGCCCGCTCACGTTGCGCGCGCACTCCGGACACATCGGCTTCCCGCAATTGCGGCAAAAACCGGTCGCCTCCACATTGGTATGCACCGCGCAGTTCATCGCTTGCTCCTCGTCAACACAATCCCTCGCCTCTGTAGTCGCGCAAAACCAAATCCGAAATCAAATCCCGCCGCGCTCGATCGGTACCCTTAATTCAATAATCCCTGCGGCGTGCCGATCCCCACCATCACCGCGAACAACGCCGTGCTCCGCGCCTGGCTATGTCCCGGATGTGGAGAAGTCTGCGACTTCTCCTGCGGTTTTCCGTTGGGCGTATTTTCTTCCGACGTCGGCCGCGCCGGCGAAGGCTCCGCCTCTGGCTGCAACCGCGTCTGAATCTCGTATACCACCCGCAAATCGTTCACGAATTTCACGCTTTTCGCGAAACTCAAATGCGCCTGCCGGTTCGCCGTGCGCATCACCGTCGCCGGGCTCAAATCCGCGTGCTTCAAATGCGCCGGGGTCATTCCCGTCGTGTACAGCAAAATCAAAATCGTCGCCGCCACCGTCACCAACCCCATCACAAAACGCGGCTGCAACACCGCCGGCCGCCAGGCCAGCACATTCTTAAATCCTCGCGATTCTTTCCGCGGCCCGCTGGTGGAATTAACGATCCGCGTCACCAGCATCGGCGGCACGGCCAGCTGCTCGAAACCCTGCATCCGCGTCACCAGCGAACGCACCTCGTTCACCAGCTTCGCGCACTTCGCGCAACCCGCCGCATGGCTCTCGAACGCCGCCGCTTCTTCGCGCGTCAGCGTCCCGTCCAGGTAATCGCTCAGCCGGTCTTCCGTTAGTGTGCAGTTCCAGTCCATAAATTTTCCCCGCCGCCCAGCTAAATTCTCAAAATCATTTCAGCCGCTAATTCGGCCGCAGCCCCATGTCGCCCAAAATCTTCGCCAGCTCGATCCGTCCCCGATTAATCCGCGACTTCACGGTCCCTTCCGGCACCTGCAGCACCGTCTGAATCTCGCCGTACTCGAGCCCCTGCAAATCCCGCAAAATCACCGCCTCCCTCAATTCCGGAGAAAGCTGCCCTAGCCCTACTTGAATCTGAGCGCTCAATTCGCCCAACTCCGCAATCTTATCCGGAGTATGCGCCGACGAATGCTTTTCTTCGAGCTGCGGCGCATTCTCGTCGTCGATCGAATCCGTCAACCGGTCCCGCCGCGTCCGCCGGTAATGGTCCACCAACAAATTCCGCGTCACGCTGGTCAGCCACGTCGGAAAAGCCCCCTGCGTGGCCTTGTAGCTCGGCAAAGTCTTGTAAATCCGCAGAAAAACTTCCTGGCTCAAATCGTCCGCGTCCGTCGCGTTCCCCGTAAACCGGTAGCACAAATTGAAGACCCTGCGCGCGTGCCGCCGCACAAGCTCCTCCCACGAGGGCCCATCCCCCCTGAGACATTCCTGCACCAGTTGGGCGTCGGGCTCCAATCGCTTTCAGCCTCTGAACTTGCATCCCCTTTCGGCCTCGCCCCATGTAACGCATCCCAAGGCCAAAATGTTCCCCAAATCCCATTTCCGCGCACCCGCCATTCACGCGCATCGCGACGCATCTTACTTACCTTAAGCCAGCCAACACAAGCCCCGCCGTTTCGCCGAGCCGATCCGGCTTTGCCGCCGGCTCCCGATTTGCTACCCAACCGCCTTTGGCCGTCATCCAGAGGAGCGTCTCTTGCGACGAAGGACCTCTCTTCGATTCTGAGATTCGCCCAGCCCCCGCCTCCGCTTCCTTTCTAACGCGCCATCCCCGCCAACTTACAGCATTCAGCCGATGTTCCGCACGCGCCGAAACTGTTCTACTGATTCTGCCGAAACGCTTCAAGCTCTTCCCGTTCCTCCTCCTCGGCGCAAGCAAGCAGCAGCAACCAAATCCGCAGCACGCAATACTTAGGAGGCTCACCATGGCACAGCCAGCCGCACGTCGCACCACCAATTTCGTCCGCGCCAATAAAGACATCATCGGCACCAAAGTCGTCAATCCCCAAAACGAAGACCTCGGCAAGATCGAAGACCTCATCGTCGATTCCACCGGCCGCATTTCCTACGCCGTACTTTCCTTCGGCGGCTTTCTCGGCCTCGGCGACAAGGATTTCGCCATCCCCTTCAATGCCTTCGCCTTTGACGCGCCCAACAACCGCGCGGTCCTCAACATCGACAAGTCGCTGCTGAAGAACGCTCCCGGCTTCGACAAGGACAACTGGCCCAATCTCAGCGACGCCAACTTCGGCCAGGACATCTCGCGCTACTACGGTTACGACCACACCAGCAGCTACGGAGATGACGTAGCCAACGCTACCACCCGCACGCGCATGTAACTCGCAGCCCGCGCGCCAGAAAAAATTCGCGCGCAAAAGAAAAAAGCCGCCGGAAAAATCCGGCGGCTTTTTTATTGCTCTGATTTTTTACGTTGGTCTAATGCTCGATTTTATTTTTTGGTGGCGCGGTCTTTCAGCAGGCCTTTCAGTTCGTCCATGAATTCTTTCACGTCTTTAAAATCCAAATACACCGAAGCGAATCGCACGTACGCCACCTTGTCCAGCTTCTTCAGCTTCTGCATGATGTGCTCGCCGATATCTTTGGTCGTCCGTTCGCGGTCCGTCGAATCGCTGACGAACTGTTCCGCTTCGTCGACGATCATCTCCAGCTTCGCCACCGGCACCGGACGCTTCTCGCAAGCCTTCAACAATCCTTGCAGCAATTTATGCCGTTCGAATTTCTCCCGCCGGCCATCCTTCTTGATGACCATATACGGAATTTCGTCGATGCGCTCGTAGGTCGTAAAACGCCGCGAGCATTTCAAACATTCGCGCCGGCGGCGAATCAGATCGCCGGGCTTCGCTTCCCGCGAATCCACCACTTTGTCATCCAGGTTGCTGCAGAACGGACACTTCACTCCGGCCTCTCTTCGGTCTTGCTCTTATTCCGGGCCCCGCCGCCGCGCATCAGGTAATTCGCCGCTTCGGCTTCGGCCGCGCGTTCGAGTTTCATTTCCGCATCCTGCCGCGCGCCCGAAGCCATCTGGCGCAACTCGCCCATGGACCAGCCCTCAATAAACAGCAGCGGCAGGCCCAGCAGCGAGCAGGACGCAAACGTAATCAGCCAGATCAAAATGGAAGTGGTCGCCGCCGGAACCTTTTCTACTCCAAAGACCAGCGTGAACACAAGAAACGTGGCCACCTGCGCGCCGCCGCCCACTCCGGGCAGCTGCATGGTCGAACCCACCACCGAAAACGCCAGCACCAGCATCGCGTCCGAATAATCGAGCGTCAGCAGTTTTCCGCCCAGCGCGTGCGCGATCCACAAATAGCAGGCCACGATCAGCGCCCAGTGCACCGCCGTCAAAACCGAAAGCGTCACCAGATCCGCCGCGTTGCGAATTCCTTGCAGCCCGGCGCTGAAGCCTTCCAGCAGCGCCACGATTTTCCCGCGCCAGCCTTCCCGCCAGGACGATTGCGCAAAACGCGCCGCCAGCCATTCCGCGCCGTGATACCTGAAATAAATCAGGAACGCGATCATGCACAGCAAGCCGAAAATAAGGACGCCGCCCGCGATGCGCGCCTTATCCATCAGCGCGATGTGCTCCACGCCGGGCAGTTCCTTGCGTTGGAACAGAATTAGCGCGGAGCCGGCAATCACCGCCGCGGCGGCAATGTCGAAAACTCGCTCCAGCACGTAGACCCCGAACATGTTCGGAATCGGCAGGAAATTTTTCTTGCCGATCAGCACCGGACGAATCGGCTCGCCCGCGCGCCCTAAAAGAAAAGTACAGGCGAATCCGGAAAGCGTAGCGCTGTAGGTCGGCCAGAAATGCGTCGGCCCGAACGAACGCGACAGCAGGTTCCAGCGGATCGCCCGGATGGCGAAGCAGCCGTAGATCGTCACCAGCGCCAGCAGCAGCAGGCCAATGTTGGCTTGCCGCAGCGACGCGCCCACGGTCGACCAGTGAAATCCTTCCAGCGTGATGGAATTGCGAAACTTGTAGAAGAAATACCCAAGCGCGGCCAGAGCCAGACCCAGAATCAACAACCGGCGAGCAGTACGAGGCATTCGCTAGGAACCGTAGCAGCTAGCTACGGAAAAATCCAGCGGCGTTCAGTTTCGGAAAGATGAATTTACCGTCGTTCCCGTGACAAATCCCTGAGCAGGTGTGACCTTTTCGCCCTTGTTTGTGCTAAGTGCTTAGACCAGTCAAGAGACCAACTATGCCTTCCAAATTGGTCGCGAATATTAGTTCATCTTTTCGTGAATATTCCGTGACCACGCCGACCAAAGTTAGATTCGCGGTCCAAATCGGGGATTTGGAAGTGAGTCCGCCCCAGACCGCCGAGCCGCTAAATCCGTGTGGTTTGAGTTGGCCAGCCCATCCGTATCTCAATGTCAATTGCCCCTTTGACGACTTGCTAGCACTTAGTGCCGCGTCGAACTCGACCCGCTCCATGACCGAGCCAATCGTCTTAGCTCGCGGTCCAACTTGGATCGCGTTGTCCCCTGGAAATCCACCAAATTGAAGCGTGGAGCGGTCTGGAATTTCGAAAACCCTGATCTTGCTCGCGTCGTATAACGCCGCAGGCGGACTAATTTGCTGCTCTTGGTCCAGCACGACGGCGGCAATGTCGGTAGGAATGTCTCGCACGATCCTGCTTATTTCCAGCGCCTGCCCTGCAAGTAACGGCGTAGGTTCGGGCGCGAATTCGCGGAGTGGGGCTTCATGCAAGCTGCCAACCGTACGGAATGCGAAACGAATATCTTCGGGTTGCGAACCCTCTATGACGTGCCACGCGGTTAGGATTGCGCGCGTGTCTCCAAAACGCACGAGAGTCCCGGTTCCAACTCCACGTCCTTGGTCCGTCAAGATCCCGACGCTGTGCGACATGATCGCTTCTGCAAACGCCTTGTGCTCGAGTTTGTTTTGCTCAAACTCCGTCACCTTCGCTTTGTCTTCAATCGGTGGCGGGGCTGCCTTTTCCTGATCGGAGTCGTTCATTTATCCCTCTATTCGGCTTCTATCAAAACCTTTTTGCGCCTGATTGCTGTTATCCAAAGTGCTAAGATACCTCAAATTAAAAATGAAGCAATTCATCTTCAGGACGATTCGGAACGCGGCCATCGGGACCGTTTGCGGGGCACTTTTTGTACTAATACTTCATGCCGCCGTGGCGTTTGAACAGCCCGTTATCGAAACCTTCCGACACCGATTCCTCCAAGCCTTCGTTCAAGTCAAGAACCTGAGTCATATTCTGCCGTTGCTGTCAGTTCTGCTAGTTGGCGTAGGGATTTTGACATTTCAGAGCGCCAAATCATTCGCGCAGAGGTTGTACAGATCGTGGTCCGTCGGTCTTGTCTCCGCACTGGCGCCCGTCTGGTTTTCTATCGTCTCTTACGCTTTCCTCTTAGATTGGCCCCTCAGCATGGCTCGAATCCTAGTAGTCAGCGTCGCCGCAGTTCTTTCGATTGTGCTTTCCTGGCTCGTTTTCCGAAGACAGCGTGAGCCTCGATTAGATGGGCCGATTTTGATCCCCGAACAGCCCTTAGACCGCCTAGACATCCCCTTAGATCGCGCTCTGGAGTTCGATCTGCCCATTCAGGCGTGGAAGCAAGACCGACTACGGCGCGGTAAATTTGTAAAATCAATCGCCGAACTCATTCTCAAGGATCAAGCTCCAGTAGTGGGCATCGTCGGACCTTTTGGTGAAGGTAAAACATCTACGCTAAATCTTCTCGCTCAAACTCTTCGACCAAGGTCAGATTCCCTTGTGATTCGCTTCAGCTCGTGGCTCCCAGGCGATCCACGTGCCCTCGCAATTTCGTTTTTCGAAACAATCGGGTCGGAAATTAGAAAGCGGTACCTTGTTTTCGGTCTGAGCAGTGAACTCAGAAGGTTCGCAAGGCTGTTGGCGGGTGCGATCCCCAAACTAGGCGAGAGTCTAAGCCAGTTTTTCGACCCGCCATCGCAAGTAGACCAAATAAGCAAAATCGAAAGGCTCTTGGGACGTTTGCCCGTCCGCGTTGTTGTTCTAATCGACGAAATCGACAGGATGGATCGGGACGAGCTGTTAATCTTATTGAAGGCCATTCGTGGTGTCCCCGAACTACCGAACCTCACTTACGTCTGCGGATTCAACGCGGATGCTGTCGAGCGCTTGATTAGTCCCGAAGACCGGCCTTACGGCAGATTTTACTTAGAAAAGTTTTTCCCACAGAAGTTTGCGTTGCCCCGCATCGAGAGTGAGCTCCTCGGTCAAATCTTCGATCAGAGCCTTAAGGCTATATGCGATAGATTTGGGCCGCTGAAGGGTGAAAGCGAGTCGGAAAAGTTTAAAGAAGCCATAAGCACTCTATGGAAGCGCTCACTAAGAAAGGAACTCACCAACTTCCGGAAGATGAGTTTATTCTTCAACTCGGTTCAAGTGGCGCTCGAACCAGTTGCACGAGAAGTCTGTCTATTCGACATGCTCGTTCTACAGCTTGTAAAATCCGTATCGCCTAGAACCTTCGAGTTCATCTACGATAACGGGCCGGTCTTTTATGACGCGAACTTGAGGATTAAGTTCTGGGAAGAACAGTTACATGTCGACGAAAAGCGCGACGCAACACTTCGCAAGCAGAGTCTAGACGCGCACCTCCAGTCGGTCCCCCAGCTAGACAGAGCAATCCTGGCCGATCTTCTCGGTACGATATTTCCGAGCTTGCGGAAAGCAATGGGTGACGGAACATCCCTACGCGGAGTATACGACTCAACAGAAGACGAAGCTGACAGGCTGAAGCGAATCTATCATCCCGATTATTTCCCGAGTCATTTTATACATCAGGTTCCGTCAGACTTGTTTGGTCAGGAAGAAATGTTTAGGTTCGTGGGAAGGCTCAACAAAACCGACGACGCAGAACTAATCATAAGAGAATTTCAAAATACCTTTGGCAACCTCTCGCCTGATTCGTGGAAACGGTGGGATTTCCTTCGCAACTTGGTTTTCGCGGTCGACGGCCTCGGCGATCCTCAAGCCAAGGCATTGGTCAGTGCAATCACTTTGTCCTCGGACTCCATGGGCGTCGACACTCTGGGTATAGGAGAGTGGGGAAGAGCCCGCGTCATTATATTTCAGGCAGCCCAACGATTCTCCGGCACACCCACATTGCAAGCATTACTCATAACCGCTATCGACCGATCTCTCTCAGATGGATTTGCTGCTGACATAATGCGGTTCAGCGTCGACAGGAAGGATCAAAATAAAATCATCACGGATTGGACCAACGTAGATGAGGCCGCCGTACGCGCAGCTTTTTCGAGCAGGATGCGTAGGCGATACGCCGTTGGTTCCGAGCACATTCCGAAATGGGGCAGTCCCGAGCATTCGTGGCCATTTTTCGCGTGGGCTGGGATGAGTGGTGCGGACCGCGATGCGGAAATCCAATATTTCAGAGACCGATTCCAACGCGATCCCTCGGAGATCGGCAAATTTTTGAATTGGATTGTGCCGCGAAACGGTCTTTTCGAGAATGACCCGATCCTCGTCATTGAGAAGCTGTTTCCCGTTGACGAGCTCATTCAGCTTCTCGACGGCGTTCAGGAAGACCAGCAGCCTAATCGCGAGGCAGAGGCGATACGATTTTTCCGTCAGCAAATCGAAAATCGGCACGCCGGCTAATGAGTTTGTTCTGATCCTGGAATTACGCGGCGAAGTATACGTGTACTTATGTGCTCTATACCTCCCGTGTTATCATGCATCGCCACTCTGTGTAGGCGCACCAACGGCCGCACTGGCGGGAGGCTCGGCGATGCACCTGGCGCCAGATCGATCACCAACTCACCCCGCGCCAAAATCACGCCCCCCGCCCCGTCCCCGCGTTTTCCCGTATTGGGAATCGGCCCCAAATCCCATTTTTCATCACCACCTATGATTTTTTTAATCGACATATGTGCGATTAGATTTCGCCGCAACTCCCGCACAACAAAACACTTCACTTTTTCTAATCGACAATTTTTATGGCTCGACGCGCATCCAACCACTCCTCGCCCCAACGCGCCCGGCCGCATGATCCAATTTCCCGTAGCCTCCACCCCGCTGAGCGGGGTGGGCCAGCCTTTGCCCGCCGGCCCTACCCAATTTCGCACTTTCCAATTTCCATTTTCCGCATTTCTAATCGGCAAGCCCGCGATTAGAAATCGTCGCAACTCCCTCACACCAAAGGCCCGGCATGCATTCTAACCGGAGTTTTTTTGGTAACATTTTCACCCAGTCGGGAGGATGGTTATGAAAAGTCTGGCCGCGGGAATGGTGGCGTGTTGCGTTTTGCTGGCGGTAGTGGGGCGAGCCGAGGTGAAGGCGGCTGGGCAAAACTCTCCAGCGCGGCAAGCGACATTCGGGGAAGAGACCGGGACACTGAGCCGCGAACCGATTGCGGATGCGGTGACGAAGCAACTGGCGCCTCTGCTGAACGAATTGCAGGCGGCGGCGAACGCTCATGATACCGACCGGTTCATGGCGTTCTATATCAAGGGCGACGGGTTGACCGCGATATTCAACGGCGAAGCGATTCGCGGCTGGGACAATTTGTACGCGCAGCAATTGAAATGGTGGAACCACGGGAAGATCGACGCGGTATACACGATGCAGGGCTATCGGGAATTTATGGTGCTGGGGCCGGATGCGGCGGTGGTGACGATGTTTGAAAGTTCGACGCGAACGGGAGCAGACGGCAAGCCCAGCGAGAATCGATTTGCGATTTCGATGGTGTGGCAGAAACTTATGCAGAACGGCTGGAAAATCGTTTACAGCCATGAATCGACCGTGCACTAGAGCAATCGAAACCCCGCTGCGAGAAGAGCGGGCCTGAACGCCTTACGCGTTCCAGACGCCGGCGGCGAATTTCTTGATGGTGCGGAAGCCGAGATGTTCGTAGAGGCGGACCGCGGAAGTATTGATGCTGGTCACGGTGAGCGAAACGGATTTGTAATCGCGGCGGCGCAGGGCCTGGATGGAACTTTCCATCATGGCGCGGCCGATGCCGTTGCCTTGGTGGCCGGGCATCACGCAGATCTGGGTCGTGTGGCCGACGCCTTCGGCCACCGTCGAAGTGAGCACCATGCCCACCGGGCGGTCGCCCGTCGCCGGCCGCACCAAAAAAGAAGCCTCCGGTAAAAATTGTCCGCATCCGGGGAGCAGCACAATGTTGCGGAGGAATTTCATTCCTCCGGCTTCGCTGCGGTACTGATCGTTGATCTCGCCATCGACGTGATTCGCGTAGGCCAACTGAATCAAACGCGCGGCCGGTTCGAACGCGCGATCGCTCCAGGGTTCGAGACGCAAGCCGCCGGAAATCTGCTGCGCGGTGAGTTTCGCTTCGGCGAGCGGCAGCAGCATGAACTGGCGATCGTGCAGCTTGAAATACTGGGAGAGGAAGATGGGATCGAGGCGGGTGCCGAACGGCATCAGCTGCGCTTCGACGCGTTCGAGCCGCGGCGTGGCGTGCAGCGCCGCGACCATTTCGGTGACCAGCTTGCGGGTGATCGATTCCTGATCGAACTGCGTAGAGACGTAGAGGCCGCCGATCAGGCCTTTGTGATCCTCGAGGACGTAGAAACCGTAGCCGGCGGGCCGGCCGTTCTCCATGGCCGCGTAGCCGCCGAGCGACCGCGAGTCGATGAACTTCTTGATGAGCTCGACCGAGGGGCGGTAATCCCAGTGGAGTTCGTCGCGCCAGTGGCGGGTTTCTTCCTGGAACAGCGGCTCGAGCGAGCGCGACTGGATTTGGCGAAGATCGAGGATTTGGGTCAAGAGTTTCGGGTTACCTGTGATTCACCTGCGAGCAACCTGCATCATTATAGACGTGCGGTGGGGCATTACCAACCTTCGCAACTTGCCCTAAACATAACGGGGTCAGCAGATGCGCGGGGAAAAGGCGGGAATGTTCGTGCTACCATCGGCTTCGACGCGGGACCGAAGCGCTGGCGCCCGCACACCCAGCATGGCTGCACTGCAAGACTTACGCTACCCAACCTCGACCCTGGCCAAGTTTCTCTCCAGCTTGCTGGCGATTGCCCTGTTCTTTTTCGTGGCGGTGTCGGCGGTGGCGGGATTTCTGGTGTACCAGATTGTGCGGCCGACGCGGGCTCCGGCGTCTTATGACCTGAGTGTGATGATGGGGCACCCGGTGACGCTCTCGTTCCCGGTGGCGGGCGGCGGACCCGGAGGCGGCGAGCGCGAGGGGTTTTTCTTTCCCGGTTTGCGCGGCGCGCCGACGATTATTGTGTGCCATGGATATGCGTCGCAGCGGTCGGACGTTTTGACTTTGGTGACGGCGCTGCAGGATCAGCAGTTCAATGTGTTCCTGTTCGATTTTGCGGGACACGGCAACAGTCCGGCGGGGACGACGCTGGGATATCGCGAAGTGGCGGAGTTACGTTCGGCGATGCAGACGATCGCGACGCGCGATGATGTAGACCCGAACCGGTTTGGGTTGTGGGGCGTCGACATGGGCGGGTACGTGGTGCTGGAAGTGGCGACGACGGATCCGCGGGTGAAGGCGTTTATCGTGGATGACGCGTATTCGGATCCGCGGGTATTGGTGCAAAGCGAGGTGAAACGTTCGGGATTGACGGTGCTGCCGTTCGTCGACAAGTTTTCGGATTTTGGATTTCGCATGCTGAATTATCAGTTTAAGTCGCAACCGCCGGTGACCGGGCAGTTGGCGCGGACCAAGGGCGTGCCGAAACTTTTTATTGTTTCGGAGGATCGTCAGGTGCTGGCCACGGAGACGATGGATATGTTTAACCGCGCGCCGGACCCGAAGACGGTGACGCGGACGAATACGGCGTATTCGGTGATGTCCGACGATTCGCGCAAAAATTACGAGACGCAAGTGGTGGGATTTTTCCTGCAGAATTTGCCGCCGACAGTTTCGGCCGCGGCTGCGGCGAAGAATTAACGAGCGGGCTGCGGCTCTGGTTGTGGCTGTGACTGTGCCTCGATTTTCACGTAACGAATTCCGCGTTCCTGCAAATTTACCGCTCCGCTGAACCTGCCTAGTTTTTTCAATTCGATCAGACCTTGCGACGTGGTGAGGATGGACGCTGCGCCGGAATTTTCGGGCGTCCATTCGGGGATGGCGTGCCGCGCGTAGAAGGCGAGGCCGTAATTCCAGGAGCGGGTGAGGCGGAAGGTGTATAGGTGCGTCTGCGTTGCGGCGTCGAACGCCGCGGAGCGCTCGCGGGCGGAGATGTTGGCATCGATTCCGGGGAGTAACGCGAGTCCGGCGATTTCGACGGTGATCGCGGCGGCGGTGGCGGAGGCGAGGACTAAGAGTTTCAGGCTACGCCTGAAACCGGCGACGACCAATACCACCGAGGTGATGCACGCGACCATCAAGACGATCTTCGCCGCGAGCGCGGTCTCCGGATTCGGCAGGAAGTATTTGGCGGCGGCGATGCCGAGTCCGAGCCACGTCAAACCGAGCAACGTGCCGACCAGGATGCTGGTGCCACGCGCGCGAGCGAAACCTTGTTTGGCGGCGACGGCGGCGAGCACGAGAGCGAGAGAGGGAATCGCGGGCAAGATGTAGCTCGGAAGCTTCGAGCGTGAAGCGCTGAAGAATAGGACCGGGAAGAGCGCCCAGCACGAGAAGAAGAACGTCGGGGAATTCTTCCAGGTTTTCGTGGTGAGGGCTTCGCGGGTTTCGTTCCAGGCGAAGAACAGGAATGCGGCCCAGGGAAGAATCGCGAGCAGTGTGATGGGCAGGAAAAACCAGAAGGGCTGGATGTGCTGGAAGACGGGAGTGAGGTAACGCTCGAAATTGTGCTGGAAGATGAAGACGTGGAGGAAGTCTGGATTGCGGCGGGCGCAGAGAATGTACCAGGGCAGGGCGACTACGCCGAAGGCGACAATGGCGATGGGATGCGCGAGGCGGAACATGGCGCGAAGATTGGAGGTGGTGATGGCCCACAGCGCGAGCGCGCCGCCGGCGAGGATTACGGCGGCGGGGCCTTTGGCGAGGACTCCGAGGCCGAGGAAGGCGCCGAACAAGATGAGGAGTAATGTGGATGGTTTTTGTGTTGGTGATGGTGAAATTGACGGCGAGCGCAACGCGCCGGATTTTTGCAGGATGAAGGCTGCGGCCGCCATGGCTAGCGCGATGGATGCGCTGAAAAGCATGTCGGGAGTTGCGGCGCGGGCGAAGCCGATGGCGGCGACGCTGGTCGCGAAGATGATCGGCGCTAACAGGATGGGATCGGTGAGTCCTGGCCGGCGTGCGACGCCTTCGTTCGAGCGTGGTGGGTAGAATTTCCAGCCGAGCCAGGCGATGGCTTTGGCGGCGGCGAGCGCGGATATCGCGGAAGGGAGCCGCGCGGCCCATTCGGCGGGAAGGTGCAGAGCGAAGCCGATGGCGGCGGTCCAGTAATAGAGGATGGGTTTTTCGAACCACGGGCTGCCGTAGAGGCGCGGGGTGACCCAGTCACCGGTCTGGGCCATGGCGCGGGCGATCCATGCGTAGCGGGGCTCGTCGGGACCGACCAGGCCGAAGGCGCCGAGGTGGGTGAACAGGCAGACGACGATGACGCCGGCCGCGGTGAAAATCGCGGAGAGGCCGGGGAGCGGATTCTTTTTTTTGGGGTCGTGCGTCGGCATAAAGCGCGATGAGTTTAGCATTCAAATTCGTTGCGCGTGGCGAGAGGCTGGGCGCGGGCAGCGGTGCGCGAACGGCGTCTCAGAGGCGACGCGATTCGCGCGACTTAGGGGAACGCGCTCCGCGCGGACTTTTCCCGGCCCTTACGGGCCGGGCTAACTTATGTCGCCCCTCCGGGGCTGGATTTGTGCTGGGCGCGAGGTTCGAGGTTGGACTGTAGGAAGGCTCGCGCGATGAGGCCGCGCGAAAGGAATGGGACGAACGGCATCGTCACGTTGTCGCGGCTAAACGTCGCGACCCACAAAGCAAATTCCGGAGCGAGGCGCGACGCCGGACGCGGGGTGGTGCGGGTCGAGAAGGCTCGCGCGAAAAGGCTGCGCGAAAGGAAATCGGACGAAAGGTATTTTTTTAGCACGGCTGAAGCCGTGCCCTGACGAGCGGCGGTTTTTTGTGTCGCGGCTGAGGCCGCGATACGCGAAGCAACTTCCGAAGCGAGGCACGACGGCTCGTGCATGGTGGCGCGACAATCGAAGAGATATCCCTCGTCGTCGCGCAGAAGCGGCGCGCCTCTGTCGGGATGACAACGTGAACCGAACCGAGGCAACGGCAACGGCGTTTGAAGCAGGTCCCTCGCTTCGCTTCGGGATGACAGCGAAAAACTAGAGGCGACGGCAGGAATCAAAGGCGAAGTGCAAGATCAACGGCGACGGCGGCTGAGGGTGGTGTTTTGCTTCTGCCTCGGTGCTTGCAGGTGAAAAGCTCTGGGACAAAAGAGAAGGCTCTTTCGGTTTTTTGGGGTCGATGTCGAACCGTATTCGCTGCTTGGACTAACTTCGCTTGGTGAAGGCGTCGGCAAGCCGCCGCACTCCAAGGTAGGCGGCTTCGCGGCTGTGTCTAGCGCTAGGGCGAGTCGACCGTGACGCGGAAACGGTGAGTGGGGTGGCGCTGGCGTCGGTTGCGGTGGGTCTTGCATAATGACGCGCGATGCGTGAGTGGGTGGAATATGCGGCGGCGTGGGCTGGATTGAAGCTGCTGGGGATTTTGCCGCGGGCGGTGGCGCGGTGGGTGGGGGCTACATTTGCGGCCATCGCTTACCGTTTGCGGGGGCCTTTGCGGCGCGCGGCGCGGCAGAATTTGGAGATGGCGTTTCCGGAGTGGTCGGAGGCGAAGCGGGAGGAAGTGATTCGGCGGATGATCCAGCAAGTTGGTTGGATGGCGGGGGAATTCTCGCAGCTGCCGAAATTGACGCGGGCGAACATCGAGAGCGTCGTGGTCATCGATGGGTTCGAGAATTTTGATGCGGCGAAGCGGCGGGGGAAGGGCGTTTTGTTTTTGACTGGGCACATGAGCGCTTGGGAGCTTTCGTCGTTTGCTCATGCGCTGTACGGGTATCCCTTACATTTTTTGGTGCGGCCGGTTTCGAACCGTCGAATCGATGCGCTGATCAATGGTTACCGGTGCCTTTCGGGGAACCGGCCGATCGAGAAGAATAAATCGGCGCGGGCGATTCTGAAAACTTTGGGCGACGCTGGGACGGTGGGGATTCTTATCGACCACAACACCGCGATTGAAGAGGGCGTGTTTGTTAATTTTTTCGGGATACCGGCGTCGACGAGTTCGGGATTGGCGCGGATCGCGCTGCGAACGGATGCGGCGGTGGTGCCGGGTTTTTTGATTTGGGATGCGTCGAGACGGAAGTACCGGTTGCGGTTCGAGCCGGCGGTGGAGCTTTCGCGGACGGGCGATGAAGAGGCTGACGTGAAGGAAAACACGCAGCGATTTACGACGGTGATTGAGGAGCAGGTGCGGCGGCATCCGGACCAGTGGTTGTGGGTGCATAAGCGGTGGAAGACGCGGCCGGTGGGTGATCCTCCGATGTATTCGTTCTGATGTTGTCGCGATACGCTCGCCGTTCATGGGAGTGGCTACACCGAACCTTTGGGTGGCGCTGGCGGCTGGGGAAAAGCGGTGGCAGAGCCACCGCACTCCAAAAGTTCTCGACGGAGCGTTTTGCGGTTTTGAGGATTGGTTCGGTCTCGTCGAAGTGCTGGGAAGGATTGGAACTGACGTTCGGGATTTAATTTGAGGGAAGCGAGGTAAGGAAATGCGGACCGCGCGTGAACTGGCAGAATTTCTAGGCGCAAAAATCAGCGGCGACCACGACGCGAAGCTGAACGGAGTGGCGAATCCAGATGCGGCGTCGGCCACGGATCTGATTTATGTCGACGCGGAGAAACATTTGGAGCGCGCGGCGAAGTCGCGGGCGGTTTGTGTGCTGGTCCCAGAAGGCATGGAGATCGCGGGAAAGACGACCTTGGCGGTGCGGAATCCGAAGCTTGCATTTGCGAAGGCGGCGGCATGGCTGCTGCCGGCGCGCGAGGTGCGGGTGGAGATTCATCCTACGGCGATTGTGGCGGATTCGGCGCGGCTGGCGGCGGGGATTCGGGTGGGGCCGTATGTGGTGATCGAAGATGATGTGGAGGTGGGGCACGGCAGCGAGATCGAGGCGTTTTGCTTTCTGGGGCGCGGGGCTAGCGTGGGGCGCGAGTGCCGGCTGCATCCGCGGGTGACTTTGTATGCGGGCGCGAAAATAAAGGATCGCGTCGAGCTGCATACGGGGGTGGTGATCGGCGGCGACGGTTTCGGTTATGTGTTCGGGGAAGGCAAGCATGTGAAATTTCCGCAGGTCGGAACGGTGGAGATTGGGGACGACGTAGAGATTGGGTGCAATTCGACGGTGGACCGCGGGTCGCTGGACGCGACGCAGGTTGGTGCGGGCGTGAAAATCGATAATCTGGTGCAGATTGCGCACAACGTCACGATTGGTGCCAATTCGGTGGTGGCGGCGCAGGTGGGCGTCTCGGGAAGCACGGTGATTGGCGAAAACGTGGTGATCGGCGGGCAGGTGGGGGTAGCGGACCATTGCACATTGGAGAGCGGGGCGATCATCGGGGCGCAGGCTGGAATACCTACGGGGAAGACGATTCGAAGCGGGCAGATGGTTTGGGGTACCCCGGCGCGTCCGATCGAGCGGTTCAAGGAGCAGTACGGGTGGATCTCGCGGCTGCCGAACCTGGCGGCGCGAATACAAAAACTGGAAGAAAAACGGTAAACAGTGAGACAAAGTTCGACACAAAAAGGCAAACCTTGCGCACGTCTCGGACATCCCATACATGGGCGAAGGGTGGATTGGCCCCGCCAGGCTGATGGAACCTAACGGTATTTCCGATTGACCGTGAGGCGAAAGCCGAAGATAATAGAAGCGTTAAGTCCCGGGCCACGGTTCCGAAAGACAAAAGTTAAGCAAAAAAGCTCGCTTCGCGGGGTTGGCTGGGAAGTGCCAGGCAAGCCGATGGGGATGCGAGCGATTTTTATTGGGGAACCGCTTCATTGAGATTTTCGCAAGAGTTTCGCCCCGCGCGACGGGGCCGGCATAGCGGGCACTTCCTGAGGAACGCTATAGATGACACCCGAACCAAAGCGGCGAGCTAACGTGGCCCTGGAATCCAGTTCGATGGGTACGGCCACAGCACGCAGCCGGAACATCGACTCCCAAGTAGAACAAGCGGTCGCGCACAGCCGGAATTATCTGCTGTCGACGCAGACGCAAGAGGGCTACTGGTGGTCGGAACTCGAAGCTGATACCACGCTTGAGTCGGATTACATTCTCTACCTGCACATTCTGGATCAATTGGATTCGCCGAAGACGGCGAAGCTCGCCAACTACATTCGTAAGAAGCAGCTTCCCGATGGCGGCTGGAATATTTTCGAAGGCGGCCCTTCGGAGCTGAACGCGACGATCAAGGCGTACATGGCGCTGCGCTTGGCGGGGCAGGCGGCTTCGCATCCCGATCTGGTGCGCGCGAAAGATAAAGTGATTGAGCTGGGCGGGATTGAAGGAACGAATTCGTACGTGCGTTTTTACCTGGCGATGGTGGGCGCGGTCGATTGGAGCATTGTGCCGTCGATTCCGCCGGAATTGATGCTGCTGCCGGATTGGGTTCCCATCAACATTTACGAGATGTCTTCGTGGACGCGCGGGATTGTGATTCCGCTGACGCTAATTTACGCGAACAAGCCGGATTGGAGTTTGCCGGAAGGCGTGACGGCTACCGAGTTATTTAAGAAACCCGGCAGCAAGCCTGAATCGTTCAAGTGGGATGCCAGCGTAATTTCCTGGAAGAATTTGTTTTTGACTTTGGACCGGGCGCTGCGGCTGTACGAGCGGCTGCCGTTTAAACCGTTCCGGGAATTGGCGCATTCGATGGCGCGGAAGTGGATGGTGGAGCGGCTGGAGCGCAGCGAAGGTTTGGGCACGATTTATCCGGCGATGATGAATTCGATTTTCGCTTTGCTGGCGGAAGGCGCGGACGTGGCCGACCCGTTGGTGGCGCGGGAAATTAATTTCCTGGCGCGGTATGAGATTGAAGAAGGCGACACGCTGCGGGTGCAGCCGTGCATTTCTCCGGTGTGGGATACGGCGATTGCGATGGTGTCCTTGGAAGAATCGGGAATCGATCCGGCGCATCCGTCTTTGATCGCGGCGGAACGTTGGGTGGTGAAGAACCAGATTTTGGGACCTGGCGACTGGCAGGTGAAAAACAAGGATGCGGCGCCGGGTGGCTGGGCGTTTGAATTCAAGAATGATTTTTATCCGGATACGGACGATACGGCGTTTGTGTTGATGGCGCTGGGGCGGGTGGCGGATCCGGAAGTGGAGCCGTTGCGGCGGTCGATGCGGCGCGGGCTGGAATGGTTTTTGTCCATGCAGAACGCGGATGGCGGATGGGGAGCGTTCGACCACGAAAACAATTTGCAGTTTTTGAATCACATTCCGTTCGCGGATCACAACGCGATGCTGGATCCTTCGACGGCGGACGTCACCGCGCGCGCGGTGGAATGCCTGGGGCAGATGGGCTGGCCGGCGGAGCATCCGATTTTGCAGCGGGCGACTTCGTTTATTCGCCACGAGCAAACCGAAGAGGGCGCGTGGTTCGGGCGCTGGGGCGTGAATTACGTTTACGGGACCAGCGGAGTGCTGCGGGCGCTGGAAACGATTGGGCAGTCGAAGGGCATGGAAGGACAGAAGGCGGCCACGTGGCTGAAGTCGGTGCAGAATTCGGACGGCGGATTCGGCGAATCGATTCTTTCGTATTACGACGAGAAGCTGAAGGGGAAGGGCAAGAGCACGGCTTCGCAGACGGCGTGGGGATTGATTGGATTGCTGGCGGTGGTGGGCGCGAACGATCCGAGTGTGGAGCGCGCGGTGGGCTGGCTGGTGGAAAACCAGAAAGCCGATGGATCGTGGGACGAAGCGGAATTTACCGGGACCGGATTCCCGTGCGTGTTCTATTTGAAATATCACATTTACCGGAACGCATTTCCACTGTATGCGCTGGCACGTTACGAAAATCTGCGTAAAGGCCGCGGAAGATTTTTGGGCGTACAGATTCCGGCCAGCGATTTAAAGCTCGCGGCCGACCCCGACCACCGGTAACGGTTCGCTTTCTATCCGGCCGAACTTCCTTGGCAAAGAATCTTGAGAAGGTTTCGTGCGGGAATTCGAGCGGGGGTGGATTTTTAAGGATTTGTAAAGATATGTGGCGGCGAGCGAAAAACTCGGTGATGCCAGTTCGATGACCACACTGGTCACCGGCGCAACGGGATTCGTGGGCAGCCACGTCGCGCGGCAACTTTCCTCCTCTGGCGAAAATGTACGGGTCCTGGTGCGTCCGACGAGCAATTTGAAACTGCTGGAAGATCTGCGCGTGGAGCGGGTGGTCGGCGATTTGTGCGATGCGGGGTCGATCGAGCGCGCAATGTCGGGCGTACGGCGCGTTTTTCATGTGGCGGCGGATTACCGGTTGTGGACCGCGCATCCGGAAGAACTCTACGAGAGTAATGTCGAGGGAACTCGCCGGTTGCTGGCCGCGGCTGGGCGCGCGGGAGTGGAGCGGATCGTCTATACCAGCACGGTGGCGACGATCGCGGTGCCGCGACATGGAGCGCTGCCGAATGAAGCGACCGAGGCGCGGCTCGATGAAATGATCGGGCACTACAAGAAATCGAAATTTTTGGCGGAGCAGGTGGCGGTGGACGCGGCTAAGGCCGGCGTGCCAGTGGTGATTGTGAATCCGACGGCTCCGGTGGGGCCGGGAGACTGGAAGCCGACGCCGACTGGTCGAATTATTTTGGACTTTCTGCGTGGGAAAATGCCGGCGTATGTGGATACGGGATTGAATGTGGCAGCGGTGGAGGATGTGGCGGCAGGGCACTTGTTGGCCGCGGAGAAGGGAAGGATTGGCGAACGGTACATTCTCGGCGGGCGGAACATGACGCTCAAGGAAATTCTGGATGCGCTGGCGGCGATTACCGGGAAGCGGGCGCCGCGCGTGAAACTACCACATGTGGTAGCGTTAGCGGCGGGGTACGCGGATGAGATGTATTCGCGGATGGCGGGGCGCGAGCCGCAGATTCCGGTGGAAGGCGTGAAAATGTCGCGGCACAAAATGTTTGTGGAGAGCGACAAGGCGGCGCGGGAGTTGGGTTATAAGCCGGGGAAGATTGAAGCGGCGCTGGAGCGGGCGGTGCGGTGGTACGCGGACAATGGGTATTTACCGAATCGCGCGGGCGGGAAAAGCGTGGCGCAGACGGCGGCGGCTTGAGCCTGAGGCGATGAAGTGAAAATTCTGCTGACATTTGCGGTGGAGCCGGAATTTGCGGCGCTGCGGAAGCTGCGGGACTTTGAGGTGTCGCATGCCGGCGGGCTGGCGGTGCACAGCGCACTGATTGGGCGGGCGGGGGTGCATGTGGTCGTGACCGGTATGGGGCCGGAGAATGCGACGCGGGCGGTGGAAGCGGCGCTCGGGACTTCGGCGCAGTATACGATTTGCATTTGTGCGGGATTTTGCGGCGGACTGAAAGCGGCGGTGGCGGTGGGAAATATTCTGGCGGCACGCACGGTGCGAGACGGGCGGACGAAGGCGATTTTCGAGTCGTCGACCAGCTTGGTGGCGCAGGCGGTAGCTGGTGGAGCGAAGGCGACGGAATTGATCAGCAGTGAAGACATCGCGGCGACCGCGGAAGCAAAAGCGCGGCTGGCGCCGTTGGCGGATGCGGTAGACATGGAAAGTTTCGCGGTGCTTTCCGCGGCGAAGAAACACATGGTTCAGGGCGTGGCGATTCGGGTGGTTTCGGACCGCTTCGATCAGGACATGCCGCTCGATTTCAGCACAACGGTAGACGCGGCAGGAAATGTGCGCGTCGGCGGAGTACTAAAGCAGGTTGCGCTGCATCCTATAAGAATTCCAGCGCTGATCCGGATGGGCCGCGAGAGCAAGACGGCGGCGCAGGGGCTGGCGAATTTTCTGGTGTCGTATATCGAGAAGATTTCGTTTACGGCTTACGGCGAACGTCCGGCGGCGATTGCGAATATCGCGGCGCTATAGAAATTCGGGAATTTTGAGACGACGATGAGCCAGACGATCGAACAATTCGGATCGCATGCTGCGGCGAAGACGCCTGGAAAAATGCGTGCGGGAGTGTATCGAGGCAAGGGGCAGGTGGTGGTAGAGACTTTGCCGATTCCGGAAATTGGCGAAAGGGAACTTTTGTTTCGAGTGGCGGCTTGCGGGATCTGCGGAACGGACATCAAGAAGATTCATCATGGGTTTGTGGCGGCGCCGCAAGTTTTGGGACACGAGCTGGCTGGCACGGTGGTAAAGGTGGGTCCCGGAGTTAAGAAATTCAAGGTGGGCGACCGCGTGGTGAGTTTTCATCACATTCCGTGCGGCGATTGTTTCTACTGCGAAAAGAAATTGTTTTCGCAGTGCGCGGGATACAAAAAGACCGGGCTGACCGCGGGGTTTGGCGATCCCAACGGCGGCGGATTCGGCGAGTACGTGCGAGCTATGCCGTGGATTGTGGAGCGCGGGATGATCGCGCTGCCGGACGACGTGAGTTTCGAGGAAGCGACGTTTGTCGAGCCGGTGAACACCTGCCTGAAAGCGGTGCGCAAGGCGCGGGTGGCGAAGGGCGAAACGGTTTTGGTGATTGGGCAGGGGCCGATCGGGATGCTGCTGATGATTTTGGCCAAATACGAAGGCGCGGACGTATACGCGAGCGATCCGATGGCGGGGCGGCGGGCGGCGAGTTTGAAATTTGGCGCGAAGGAAGTTTTCGACCCGATCAAGCAGAATCTGCAAGAGGAAATGCGGGCGCGCACCGATGGACGCGGGGCGGACGTGGTGCTGGTGGCGGTGCCGAGTCCGGCACTGGTGCCGGAGGCGCTGGCGATAGCGCGGCCCGGCGGGCGCGTGCTACTCTTTGCACATAACGATCCGGTCATGCAGTTGGGTTTTCCGGCGGCAACGGTGGGAGTGGAAGAGAAGGAAATCCTCGGGAGCTACAGCGCTTCGGTGGACGATCAAGCGGAATCCGCGGCGCTTGTCTTCGAGCGTCGCTTACCCGTACGCGAACTCATATCTCATAGGTTCCCGCTCGAGCGCATTGCGGAAGCGTTGGAACTGGCGGCGCATCCGGCGGAAGACACGCTAAAAGTGGTGATCACTCACGCATGAGCACTGATAAAGCAAGAAACGGGCACATGTCGGCGGCAATTTTGTACGGCGTCGAAGATTTGAAGATTGAAACTGTCGACGTCCCGAAAATCGAAGACGATGAAGTGCTGGTGCGGGTAAAAGTAGCGCTGACCTGCGGCACGGATTTGAAGGTGTGGAAGCGCGGGTATCATGCGCGGATGATCCAGCCGCCAGCGCCTTTCGGCCACGAGCTGGCGGGAATCGTCGAAGAAACCGGGAAGCGGGTGAATGGAGGCGTGCGCAAAGGAATGCGCGTGTTTCCGGCAAATTCCGCGCCGTGTAACGTTTGCTTCTACTGCAAGAAAGGCCAGCCGAATCTTTGCGAAGACCTGCTGTTCAATAACGGTGCGTACGCGGAGTTCATCCGCATTCCCGGCCGAATCGTACGGCAGAACATGCTGGAAATTCCGGATGGGGTTTCTTTTGCAGACGCAGCGATGGCGGAGCCTTTGGCCTGCGTGCTGCGCGGGATTTACGAGACGGGAATCAAGGCCGGCGATACGGTGGTGGTGATTGGGTGCGGAGCGATCGGGCTGAAATTTATTCGGATTTTGGCGCAGCGCAAGGTGCGGGTGATTGCGATCGGAAAACGCAAGAGCCAGATGGATATCGCGCGGAGGCTGGGCGCGACGGCGGCGTTTGACGTGGCCGCAGTGGAAAATCCGGTGGCGGCGGTACGCCAGCTGACTGAGGGCGCGCGGGGCGCGGATGCGGTGATCGAGGCCGTGGGACGGGCGCAGACCTGGGAATGGGCCTTGCAGATTGTGCGCAAGGGCGGCACGGTGAATTTATTTGGCGGGTGCCCGTCGGGAACGGAAGTGAAGATCGATCCGGCGGCGCTGCACTACGCGGAAATTACGATCAAGTCGACGTTCCACCATACGCCGCTGTTTATTCGCGACGCTCTCGACACGATCGCGCGGGGCGAAATTCGCGCGAGCGATTTCGTGACCGGCGAAGTGCATCTGGAAGAGTTGCCGCAGGTTTTTCTGGATATGAAAAACCGCAACGGCGAGTTGAAAACCGCAGTGATTCCCTAACCAGCATTGTCCTTGGGCGCCATGCTGCCGACACCAGAACTGGAAATCGCGCGTAAGCTTCCTGCTGCTGGCTGTTCTGCGTCCGAAGCTCAGACTTACACGCGCTGGCTGGCGACGCATCACTACGAAAACTTCAACGTGGTTTCCTGGTTGTTGCCCCGAGAACTCCACCAGCATTTTTACAATGTATACGCGTATTGCCGGTGGTCGGATGATTTGGGCGACGAAGTGGCGGATTCCGCGCGGGCTTTGCAGCTGCTGAATGCGTGGGAAGACGAGTTGCGGCTGATTTACGCGGACGAATCCGGGCCGTCTTCAGGTCCGTCGCATCCGGTGTTGATTGCTTTGCGCGAAACGATTCGGGCGAAGCAGATTCCGATTGGGCCGTTCACCGATTTGCTGCGCGCGTTTCGGCACGATCAAACCGTAAAGAGATACGCGAACTGGGCCGAGGTGTACGACTACTGCGTGTACTCGGCGAATCCAGTGGGACGGTTGGTGCTTTATCTGTGTGATTACCGCGACGCAGCGCGGCAGAAGATGTCGGACGCGACGTGCACGGCGCTGCAACTGGCGAATTTCTGGCAGGACGTTTCGCGCGATCTGGAGAAAGGGCGGATTTACATTCCGCTGGAAGAGTTGGCTCAGCATGGCTTGAGCGAAGCGGAAATTGTGGGCAAGAAATTCGACGAGCGCTATGTAGCGCTGATGAAGTCCATGATTGCGCGAGCGCGGGACCTCTTTGCTGCAGGACGTCCGCTGGCGGCAACGGTAAAGCCGTTCTTACGGACAGATCTGGAGATGTTCACGCGTGGGGGACTGGCGATTCTGGATGCGATCGAGGCTGCGGGATACAACACGCTGCAGCACCGGCCAGCGGTGAGCAAGTTGACGCAGGCGCGGTTGCTGGTGCAAACGCTGGCGGTGACGGCGTTTTCGCGCGGGAGCGCACAGACGGAATCCGCGAGCGAACTGGTTCCAGCGAGCGCGACGCAGCCGCAGAATTTTGCCGCAGCCGAGAACGGCGGGAGTCGTTCGAGTGCCGTTTCGAAAATGATCACGATGAGCCCGTACAGCGAAGCGGTGCGGGAATCGTATGTGGAGTGCAACCGGATCGCGCGGGCGGCGAAGAGCAGTTTTTATCTGGCGTTCTACGGATTGCGCAAAGAAAAGCGGAACGCATTGTGCGCGTTGTACGCTTTTATGCGGCTGATCGACGATGTATCGGATGAGCCGGGCGATCTGGAATCGAAGCGGCAGGGGTTGGCTCGGTGGCGCGGGATGTTGGACGATGCGGTGGCCGGAAGAACCGCGGGCCACGCGGTGCTTCCGGCGCTGGCCGACACAATCGCGCGATTTGGAATTCCGACGCGCTACTTTCACGATTTAATTCTGGGCGCGGAAATGGATTTGACGGTGGCGCGGTACGCGACGTTCGACCGGCTCGCTGAGTATTGTTACCGCGTAGCCGGGACGGTGGGGCTGACGTGCATTCACGTTTTTGGGTTCGAAGATCCGAAGGCGCCGGATCTGGCGGAGCGGTTGGGTCTGGCGTTCCAGCTGACGAATATCATTCGCGACGTGGGAAGCGATTACGCGATGGGGCGCGTCTATCTGCCGCAGGAGGACCTGGCGCGTTTTGGAATCGGCGAAGAAGATTTGCGCGGGCCGGTGACGCCGAAAATTCAGGAGTTGCTGGAATTCGAAACGGACCGGGCGTGGCGTTTGTATGCGGAAGGCGCGCCGCTGGTGAAAATGATTCACGCGGATAGCCGGGCCACGTTGTGGGCGCTGGTCCGCACGTATAGCACCTTGCTGGCACGAATCGAAGAGCGCGGGTTCGAGGTGTTCAGCTCGCGGATTTCGACGTCGAGCGCCGAAAAAATCCAATTTCTCCTAACGGCGGGGATGACGGGTTGGTGGAAGAAGGATGCCCTCGCAAAGCGTTCTGGTGATCGGCGGCGGGCTGGCGGGACTGTCGTCCGCCGTCGCGCTGGCTGACGCAGGACTGCAGGTCCGGTTGATCGAAAAACGGCCGCACCTGGGCGGCCGGGCAACTTCCTACACGCTGCCGGACGGCAGCGAAGTGGACAACTGCCAGCATGTGACGCTGGGTTGCTGCACGAACCTCGCCGATTTCTACAATCGCGTCGGCGCCGGCGACAAAATCCGTTTTTACAGCAAGCTTTATTTCGTCGATAAGGCCGGTAGGCGTTCGACGATCGAAGCTGTGCCGCTGCCGCCTCCGCTGCACATGCTGCCGTCGTTTTTGTTTTTTGGGGCGTTGACCCTGACGGACAAGCGGGGCATCGCGAATGCGATGCTGACGATTGCCACGGCCGGCGGGAATCCGCCGGACCTCGAAGGCGTTTCGATGTTGGCGTGGCTGCAGCGGATGAAGCAGACGCCCGCTGCGATCGAGCGTTTCTGGCGGGTAGTGCTGGTTAGCGCGCTGGACGAAGAGCTGGCGGCGACGGACGCGCGCTACGGGATTGAGGTTTTCTGGAAGGCGTTTCTGGGCAGTCGCGGCGGATACCGGGTGGGGATTCCGTTGGTGCCGCTGGCGGATTTGTACGACGGCTGCCGCGACTCGATTGTGCGGAAGGGCGGGGACGTGAAGATGCGCGGAAACGTCCGGGCGATTCGCGTGGACGGCGGGCGATTTGCGGGCGCGACGCTCGCCGATGGGACCGAGATGGCTGCGGAAGGGTGCATCTGCGCGGTGCCGCAGAATGAATTGCTGGAATTGCTGCCCGAGGAATATGGAATGCCGGGCGCGCCGCTGGCGGGCGTGCGGCAGATCAGGACTTCGCCGATTACGGGTGTGCATTTGTGGTACGACCGGAAAGTGATGACGGAGCCGTTTCTGACTTTGCTCGATCACACCACGCAGTGGGTATTCAACAAGTCGGAATTGTCTGAGCGTAGCGAGAAATCCCAGGCCCAGGGCGGAGGGCAGTATCTGCAGTTGGTGATCAGCGCTTCGTACGATCTGGTGCCGAAATCGCGGCAGGAGATTAT